>CAWFKA010000014.1:0-160226 GCA_963816335.1 uncultured Acidobacteriaceae bacterium
AATTGAAAGACTTTTAAGGAGTAACCAAGATGGCAAAAGTTATCGGGATTGACCTCGGGACAACCAACTCCTGCGTGGCAATCATGGAGAGTGGGGATCCGAATGTTCTCGCCAACTCAGAAGGAACTCGCACTACACCTTCTGTGGTCGCGTTTACTGATAGCGGGGAGAGATTGGTCGGTCAAATCGCGAGACGGCAGGCCATCACGAACCCAGAAAATACTATTTCTGCGGTAAAGCGTTTGATCGGCAGACGTACCGACGACCCCATGGTTCAGAAGGCGTCAAGGTTTTACCCTATAAGGTCGTTCGCAATGAGAACGGTGATGCATGGGTAGAAATCCGGGGTAAGCAGTACAGTCCGGCGGAGATTTCAGCTTTCATTTTGCAGAAAATGAAGCAGACGGCGGAGGATTATCTCGGTGAAAAGGTAACCGAGGCTGTGATCACCGTCCCGGCTTATTTTAACGATAGCCAGCGGCAGGCCACTAAAGACGCTGGACGCATCGCCGGTCTTAACGTATTGCGCATCATCAATGAACCTACTGCGGCCTCTCTGGCCTATGGATTAGACAAAAAGAAAGACGAAAAGATCGCCGTTTTCGACCTTGGCGGCGGTACATTCGACATTTCGATCTTGGAACTAGGCGACGGCGTCTTTGAAGTTAAAGCAACCAACGGCGATACGTTTCTGGGCGGTGAAGATTTCGACCAGCGAATCATCGATTACCTCGCGGATGAGTTTAAAAAAGATCAGGGGATTGATTTGCGCAGAGATCGGATGGCGCTGCAGCGTCTGAAAGAAGCCGGCGAAAAAGCAAAATGCGAGCTTTCTTCTTCGATGGAAACGGACATCAATTTGCCGTTCATCACGGCAGACCAGCAAGGGCCAAAGCATCTCAATATGAAACTGACCCGCTCCAAGCTTGAAGCGCTTTGCGCCGATTTGATCGATCGCACCGAAGGTCCTTGCCGGCAAGCCCTTAAAGATGCAGGCCTTAGCCTAGCGATATCCACGAAGTTATTTTGGTCGGCGGTATGACCCGTATGCCAGCAGTACAGGACCGAGTAAAAAAGATTTTCGGCAAGGATCCTCACAAGGGCGTCAACCCTGATGAGGTGGTGGCCGTAGGCGCCGCGATCCAAGGCGCCGTTCTCAAGGGTGAGGTCAAGGATGTTTTGCTACTCGACGTCACACCGCTCTCGCTGGGGATCGAGACTCTTGGCGGTGTGTTCACAAAATTGATTGAGCGCAACACGACCATACCGACTAAGAAAAGCCAGGTCTTTTCCACGGCTCAAGACAACCAACAGCGGTCTCCATTCGCGTATTCCAGGGCGAACGAGAAATGGCGGCCAATAACAAGCTGTTGGGACAGTTCGATCTCGTCGGAATTCCGGTAGCGCCGCGCGGCGTGCCGCAGGTCGAAGTGACTTTCGATATCGACGCCAATGGTATCGTTCATGTCGCGGCCAAGGATTTGGGCACAGGTAAAGAACAGTCGATTAAAATCACCGCGTCGAGCGGTCTGAGCGAGGAAGAGATCAAACAAATGGTCAACGATGCTGAAGCCCACGCCGCCGAAGACAAGAAGCACAAAGAAACGGTCGAAGCGCGCAATCAACTGGACTCGCTGGTGTATTCCACGGAGAAATCGCTCAAGGAATATGGCAGCGACCTGGATGCCGGCGTAAAAGAAAATATCGAAACGCGCTTAAGCAAGCCAAGGAGACCTTGGAAGGACAAGATGCCCAGGCGATGCGCACGGCTGCCGAGCAGTTGAGCCAGTCTTCGCATAAATTGGCGGAAGCTATGTATGCGAAGGCCTCGCAACAGCAAGCCGGGAACAGGCGGCTGATAACAACCGACGATAAAGGAACAGGCGGCGACTGGTGGCAAGAAAAAAGACGATGTCGTCGATGCGGACTTCACGGAGGTTAAGGACTAATTTCGGGGCCTAAACAGAGTCATTCAAAGAAAGCCCCTGCTCCCGAAATTTGAGGAGAGGGGCTTTCTTGCTTATTCGAGAATTTCTTGAGGTTCACCCTTGGCTGCGATAAAAAAGATTACTACGAGTTGCTCGGTGTCAATCGCAACGCCAGCGAAGATGAGATAAAGAAGGCTTATCGGAAGCTTGCACTGCAGTATCACCCGGATCGCAATCCAGGCGACAAACAGGCAGAGGAAAAATTCAAGGAAATTTCCGAAGCTTATCAGGTCTTATCCGATTCACAGAAGCGCGCCCAATACGACCAGTTCGGTCATGCGGCATTCGGTGATGGTGGTCCATTTGCGGGCGGCGGATTCGATTTCTCCGGGGGATTCGAAGATGTTTTCGGCGATATTTTCGGTGAGTTCTTGGTGGCGGCGAGTCGCCGTCGTGGTCACTCCCGGGGAGAAGATCTTCGCTACAATCTCACCCTCAGTTTCGAGGAAGCCGTTTCCGGCACGGAGAAAAAGGTTAAGATTCCGCGCCATGGTCCCTGCGAGACCTGTCGCGGCAATGGCGCTAAACCCGGAACTACACCGCAGACTTGTCCAACCTGTCGTGGCCGAGGACAAGTAGCTTTCCAACAAGGATTTTTCAGCGTTTCGCGGACCTGTAACCAATGTCAAGGTCACGGCACCATCATCAAAGATCCTTGCACTACTTGTGGCGGCGCAGGTCGCGTGCGCAAGTTACACACCCTCAGCGTCAAAATCCCAGCCGGCGTAGACACCGGGTCACGGCTCAAACTGAGAAACGAAGGGGAAAGCGCACCAGTTGGCGGCCCCAGGCGATCTCTACGTCGTCATCCAGGTGGAGCCTCATCCGATCTTCGTGCGCGACAATCTGGACATTATTTGCGACGTTCCGATAAGTTTCGTTCAAGCGGCCTTGGGCGCAGAAATCGACGTGCCGACTTTGGACGGCAAAGTAAAAATGAAGATTCCTGCCGGCACGCAATCCGGTAAACTCTTCCGCATGAAGGGCAAAGGGGTGAAGGACGTGCAGGGATATCAGCAGGGTGATCAGCATGTACGAGTAACCGTGGAGACGCCGACGCATCTGACCAGCAAGCAGAAAGAACTCCTGAAAGAATTTGCCGCCATCGGCGGCGAAGATGTCAATCCTCTCTCGAAAGGCTTCTTTGATAAGATGAAGGAATTGTTCGGTTAAACTTGTGCCAGAACGGGTCATTGTCAAACTGCTCCATTTGAGTCCAGCCTTTACCCAGTCAAAGAAATCTGCCGCCGAGCGTTTTGGTTGACCTCCTAATCAGCGTGATTAAGTTAAGCGGTGATTGGAAGCCCATGAGCGACGCTGAATGGAAAGTTGAAGGTCCAGATAACAAAGGAACTCAAGTCGAGATTCCGGATGTCCTGCCGCTCTTACCGATTCGCGACATCGTCATTTACCCCTACATGATGTTGCCGCTGTTCGTCGGCCGCGACATTTCGATTCGCGCGGTCGAAGAAGCTCTGTCGCGGGACCGATTGATTTTTCTGGTGTCGCAAAAAAATTCCGCCGAGGAGAATCCCAATCCAGCGGACATCCACCGAGTCGGTACCATCGCGTCGATCATGCGCATGCTCAAACTCGCCGACGGCCGAGTGAAAATTCTCGTCCAAGGCTTAGCCAAGGGCGAAGTCGACACCTACCTGCGCGAGCGACCTTTCTTCGAAGTCAAGATTCGAAAGGTTATCGAACCGACATTGGCGGAGGTGCCCATCGAGGTCGAAGCCCTGATGCGTACCGCCAAGGAAAAAATCGAACAGATCTTGAATCTCAAGAATCTGCCGCCTGAGATCGTCATGGTCACCGACAACATCAGCGATCCCGTGACTGCGATGATCCTCGGCGGCATGGACACGGGTTGGACCTTTACAACGCCTCTCAGCACGCACTACCTGAATACGCATGTCATAACCGCGGCAGTCGGCGTCTTTATCGCGGGATTCAGCTCTATCTTTACCGGCTTGAATTTCATCGTCACCATCCATCGCATGCGTGCTCCGGGAATGACGTGGTTTCGTCTACCGCTGTTTGTGTGGTCTCACTACGCCGCTTCTATTCTGATGGTTCTGGGTACACCGGTACTCGCCATCGCGATTGTGCTCGTGGCTCTCGAGCGCACCATGGGGATCGGCGTTTTCGATCCCACCAAGGGCGGCGATCCGCTCCTCTTCCAGCATCTTTTTTGGTTCTATTCGCACCCCGCCGTCTACATCATGATTCTCCCGGGCATGGGTGTGATCTCTGAAGTCATCAGCACTTTCTCGCGCAAACGGGTATTCGGCTACACGGCGGTTGCATTCTCGTCGGTCGCCATTGCGGTCTTCGGATTCTTCGTTTGGGAACATCACATGTTCATCATGGGCGTGTCGAACTATTCCGCGCTGGTCTTCTCGCTTCTGACGATGCTGGTCGCGGTGCCCTCAGCGATCAAAATCTTCAACTGGTCGGCCACCTTGTACAAGGGCTCCATCACATTTGAGACTCCGATGCTTTACGCCTTTGGTTTCATCGGGCTATTCACCATTGGCGGACTGACCGGCGTCTTCCTCGGCTCCCTGGGTATGGATATCCACCTGACGGAAACCTACTTCATCGTGGCCCACTTCCACTTCGTAATGGTGGGAGGCATGCTAATGGCTTATCTCTCCGGAGTCCACTTCTGGTGGCCGAAGATGACAGGGCGCATGTATCCCGAGTCTCTCTCCAAGCTCGCTGCGGTGATAACGTTCATCGGGTTCAACTTGACCTTCTTTCCGCAATTCATTCTTGGCTACCTCGGCATGCCGCGTCGGTATCACGCGTACCCGCCGGAGTTTCAGGTGCTGAACGTGCTCTCGACCGCGGGAGCCACGGTGTTGGGTGTCGGCTATCTGTTGCCGATGATTTACATGACATGGTCGCTGAAATATGGTGCGATTGCAGGTGATAATCCCTGGCAGGCCACTGGCCTGGAATGGCAGATCCAATCGCCGCCACTGACGGCCAACTTTGCGGAAACCCCGATCATGGACCACGAAGCCTACGACTATGAATGGCTCGCGAACAAGACGAAGAATGAGGTAACCACCGTTGGATAGCCAAACGACTGTGAGTAACGGGATCGTAGCTGAAGGCCATGCGGTGCACGAGCATCCCGCGCACCTGCGCCACCATTTCGAAACCGTGGAGCAGCAGCGCGAAGCCTCAAGCTTCGGCATGTGGCTTTTCCTGCTCACGGAAATCATGTTCTTCGGTGGATTGTTTGCGGCCTATCTCATCTATCGCAACTGGTACTATCCCGCGTTCGTTGCGGGAAGCCATCAACTCAGCATCATGCTCGGCAGTGTCAACACCGTTGTCCTCATCTCTTCCAGTTTCACCATGGCCATGGGCGTCTACTCGGCGGAGATGAAGAACAAGCGCAACTTGATTCTGGCTCTCAGCGCAACGCTCATACTTGGCCTCGTCTTCCTTGGCATCAAGGCTGATGAATACCATGAGAAATGGGAAAAGCACCACATTCCCGGAGCCAACTTCAGCATTGAAGAATTTGTACATCCCGCAGACCTTACCAAGGACAAGCCGCTCGCTTACGACATGGCAGAGAAGACGCAGATGTACTTCTTTCTTTATTTCGCCATGACGGGAATGCATGCCCTGCACATGATTATCGGCATCGCAATCCTCGCGATCCTCCTGATCCGCGCCTGGGGAGGTGCCTACACGGACGGGCACATGACCACCATCGAGAACTTCGGCCTGTACTGGCATTTCGTCGATATTGTGTGGATCTTCCTGTTTCCGCTTCTTTATCTGATCAGCCGATACTCGGTGTAAAAAAGGATTCTCGAGAACACTTATGACTGAACATGCTTCTCATCCCGTGGCTGAGCACCATCAGCACCACATCGTCGGACCACGTATGTATCTGCTCATCTTCGGCGCTCTCCTGGTGGCAACCGCAACCACGGTGGGTGTGTCATACGTCGACCTTGGCGAATGGAATCCGGTGATTGCGCTGGCGATTGCCTGCACCAAGGCCGTGCTGGTGATCCTGTTCTTCATGCATATCAAGTACAGCTCGCGAGTGGTGAAGCTGACGGTAGCCTCAGGCTTCTTTACTTTTCTAGTGCTCATCACCATGACGTTGAGCGATTACATCAGCCGCGCGTGGGGACTCTGGTAACAGCACTCCTGTTTGCATAAGAGATGGCGGCAATCTTGCCGCCATTTTCTTTTTGTTGATCTGCCGCAAGCGTTGACGACGGCCCACTCCGAAAGACTCCTGCCTGAATCTAAGATCGAGAGAGGGAAACTGGAGCATGCCGAAAGAAACGTCTGGCGACACGCCAACACCTTTCCAAACCATCGCGGAGAATCCCCGAATCCTGGTTCGTCGCGCAGGGCCTCCGGTGAAGAATGCCCGCTGCGTCGTGTACTGGATGCAGCGGGCACAGCGGGCCATCGATAATCCCGCACTCGACGTTGCCGTCAACGTTGCCAATGAACTCGATCTCCCGGTTGTCGCGTTCTTTTCCGCGATCGCGAATTATCCGCATGCAAATCTGCGTCACTATGCGTTTCTCAATCAGGGTCTCGCCGATATTGAAGAAGATCTGAGAGAACGCGGCGTGGGATTCGTGGTCCGTCGTCCTCCCGACAATCAGCTTGAGGCCTTTCTGGAAGAAGTGAAAGCGGCAATGCTGATCGGGGACGAGAATCCCTGCCGCGAGCCGGAACGATGGCGGAAAGTGCTTGCACATCGCCTGTCCCTGCCGTTCTGGACCGTGGACGCCGACGTGATTGTGCCGTCTCGCCTGTTCCCAAAGCGGATGTACGCGCTGCACATCTTCAAGCCGAAGCTGTACGCGGAATTGCCAACCTACATGGTTCCGTCGAAGACGCCGAGGCCAAAGCGCGAATGGAAACGCCCGACCGCCCTGCAGAGCTTTCCTGTAAAGACCGACATCACGGAAGGATGGCGAAAGCTGGATCGCAGCATCGGGCCAGTCGATAGTTTTACCGGGGGCACTCATGCAGCACTCAAACGTCTGCGAAGCTTTGTCGAAAAAGATCTGGCTTCCTATGGCACGCAGCGCAACCATCCTGAAGTCGATGGCACCAGCAGGATGTCTCCCTATCTTCATTTCGGGCAGATCAGTCCGCTGACAATTGCGCTGGCTGTGGACAAAGCGGCAAAGGAAGGCGAGGTTCCAGCGACCGCCCGCGATAGCTACCTCGGAGAATTAATCGGCTGGCGGGAACTGGCGGTAAATTTCGTTCGCCACACGGAGGCATACGACCAAATCGAGTGCGCTGAGCCCTGGGCGCTGAAGACGCTGAACGAACATGCCCGTGACCGGCGCGATCCGCTCTACACGCTGGAGCAGCTGGAGAAGGCCGAAACCTACGACGAGCTGTGGAACGCCTCGCAGATGCAGATGGTGAAACTCGGCTGGATGCACAACTACATGCGCATGTATTGGGCGAAGAAAATCCTGGAGTGGAGCCCGAGTCCCGCGGCAGCATTTGAATATGCAGTGATCCTCAATGACAAGTATGAATTGGACGGGCGGGATCCAAATGGCTATGCGGGTATCGCCTGGGCCATTGTGGGAAAACACGACCGTCCCTGGTTCGACAGGCCGATTTTCGGCACAATCCGCTATATGTCGGGCGCTTCAACCGGGAGGAAATTTAACTCTAAACGATACATTCAAAAGGTGATGAATCCAGAGCCCCACATCTGGGACGACACCTCGACAATGTGATGCCGCGCGTCTGGAGTACCGCAATTCTTTCCCATCTGCGGGTTCTACCACCAAAGTTCCTGAGAATTGCTTGGTTACTTTGAGTGCCGAAGTTCCATAATGGGTCACCACCCCGTTTTGGAACCAGGCTAGCTCAAAGTGGGACTCAATCGGCCCGTAAGTATATTGGTTGCTCTCGTCTTGATGGGAGCAGCGGAAATATCGTTTGCCTTTCAGTTAAAGAATGCCCCTGCCGCGGGCCCAGCGGAGACTGTGCCCGTCGGAGGGGAAGCACGCAAGGTTTCCACGCCCACCGAGAGCTTTCTGGCACGCCGCAGCCTGACGGGGGCGTCCGCAAGATTGCGAATCCAGGCTCGCCAACAGAACGCTGCCTTGCCCATTCTCCAACCGCAAACTTCTTCTTCCCAGGTGAACACTTGGCAGCCAATCGGGCCAAACCAGGTGCTCACGCCGCGATTTGGAAAGGTCACCGGGCGGGTCACCAGCCTCGCGATCGATACGTGGGATAAGTCCGGCAACACGGTTTACGCGGGAACTACCGGAGGGGGGGTCTGGAAATCGACCAACGCGGCAGCAAGCGCCGATCAGGTGCTTTTCAGTCCACTTACCGACGATCTGCCGGTTTTCAGCTTAGGGGCGGCGGCCTCTCTGAGTATCGGTGCGCTCACAGTGCAGCCCGGCGGCACGGGCGTTGTTCTGGCGGGAACCGGAGATCCCAACGATTCACTCGACTCCTATTACGGCAGCGGCCTGTTGCGTTCGAACGATAACGGCACCACGTGGGCGCTGATTTCACAATCGAGCGACGGGAGTTACGGGCCGTATCAGAATTTCTCTTTCGTGGGAAAGGGCTTCGCAGGATTCGCCTGGAGCACGGTAGCGCCCAACCTCGTGGTGGCAGCACTTACGGATTCCGCCGAGGGAACCGTGGTGAACGCATCGATCGGAGGTACCAGCGTTCAGGGTCTCTACTACTCAAGCGATGCTGGTGCGACATGGTTCCTGTCGAGTATCCAGGACAGCGTGGGACAATGGATACAACGACCGGACACCAATTTTTCAAACTGGGATGGAAATGCGGCGACCTCCGTGGCCTGGAATCCCATTCGGAAAAAGTTCTACGCGGCCATACGCTTTCACGGCTACTACGAGTCGCCCGATGGTAAAACCTGGACACGGCTTGGTAGCCAGCCCGGGCTCTTGCTGGACAAGGCGCATTGCCCGACAACCTTCAATTCGCCCGGCTCACTGACCTGCAAAATGTTTCGCGGAGCACTATCCATTCAGCCCTTCACCGGAGATTTATTTGCCTTCAGCGTGGACCAAAACAACAAGGACGTTGGTCTCTGGCAGGACGTTTGCAATTTGAAGTCGGGCGCATGCACGTCCTCGACCGTGGCGTTCTCCAAACAGATAGCCACCACCTCTCTCGAGACACTCGATGGCAGTAAGACGATCCTGCTGGGTAACTATAATTTCTGGCTAAAGGCTGTGCCCTCGCAGGCGGACACGCTGTTGTATGCAGGAACGACGGATATCTCGCGCTGCAGCCTGGCCGCAAATTGTGCCTGGCGGAATACCACCAACGCCATCAGCTGCGCAGCGGCGAAGGTGTCTCCCTTCCAGCATGCCGTTGACTATCTTTCCGGCATCGCTGGTCAACCGTTTCCAGGAATGATGTTCTTCGGTAACGATGGCGGCCTGTGGCGAACAACCAACGGCATCAATCAGCTTTCGCCGGCATGTTCGAGTGACGACGCCAGTCCGTTCGACAATTTGAACGCAGGCATCGGGTCGCTGGCGGAAGTTACGAGCTTCGCCCAGGATCCGAATGAGGAAAACGTGATACTCGCGAGTATGGGAGCGAATGGGACGGCGGCCCAGTCGCAGTACGGCCAGACGACGTGGCCACAAGTGCAGGACGGATACGGAGCCACCACAGCGATTGACCCTGCAAATCCACAGTATTGGTACACAACATCAACCAACGGAGTTGCGGTCGAGCGTTGTGGTGTTGGTTTAGCCTGCACGTCTTCTGATTTCGGATCGCCTGCCATCAGCGAATCAACCGTCGGCGGGGACGGGAACAGCATGACGGTTCCGGCGGTGTTCGCGTTGGATGGTACGGATCCATCCCAGATTCTTATTGGCACATGCCGGGTGTGGCGCGGACCGGCGAATGGATCATCCTGGTCGCCGTCAAACGCAATCAGCGGCATGCTGGATAAATTGGCGGCCCCGGTCTGCAACGGGAACGCCATTATTCGTTCGCTTGCTTCTGCGCCGGTGGCGAGCGGCGAGTTTATTTACGCGGGGATGGCAGGGAGGCTGGACGGTGGCGCGACAGCTGCAGGTCATCTTTATCGCGCGAGTTGGAATGGGTCTGCTTCCACCTGGCAAGATATTTCCACGTCGGCCGTAAGCAACGCCGCCCAACCCTTCAATCAAGGAAAGTTCGCTATCTCAAGCATCGTTCCCGACGCGCACGATGCCAGCGGGCAAACGGTCTATGTCACCATCGAAGGCTTCAGCGGTAACGGGATTTCGGCATCTCTCGTTTACCAGAGCAAGGATGCAGGGGCGCACTGGACCAATATGAACAGTAACCTGCCCTGGGCTCCCGCCAACTCCCTGGTAGTGGACCCGCAGGACGCTGAAACCGTGTACGTCGCACTAGATACCGGAGTCTACGTTACACAGCAGATTTCCAGTTGCGCCGATCCACTCATCAACTGCTGGAGCGTATTCGGCACCGGCTTGCCAAACGCACCCGTAACCCAACTAAGCATTAAGGACGGAGCCGGTCCGACGCTGCGCGCCGCTACGTATGGCCGCGGAATATGGCAGATACCCCTCCCACGGCCGCAGCCCACCATAACGACTGTAGAAATTGTGCCGGAAACGGTTACGTTTGCAGATCAGCCGGTGCAAACGACTTCGCCACAAAAAGCTGTGGTTGTTACAAATACCGGAGCGCGTCCGCTGGACCTGTCGAAAATCGACATATCGGGCGACTTTAGCCAAACCAATACCTGCACGGAGGCCATTCAGGTGCAGGGTTCGTGCGCAGTCAATGTGACCACGACACCGTCTCATATCGGAGAGACGTCCGGAACCCTGACCATCTCCGCGAATATTGCCGGGGGCCAGATCCTCGTTCCGCTCAGCGGAAACGGAGTTAAGGGCGCCGACATTCTCCTGATGCCTTCCGCGTTGAATTTTGGGACCGCGCTCGCCGGCAGCATCTCAGCCTTGCAATCTGTCACTATCTCCAACATTGGCGGAGTGAATATCTCGCTGGGCGCCATGAGCATATCTGGACCGTACAGGATCACGGCGAACTCTTGTAACGCATCCCTGGCACCGACGTACGGATGCACTGTGTACATTGCTTTTGCGCCAGTTGCTTCCGGCACTGCAGCGGGCACATTTTCGATCGCAGATTCTGTGGGCACGCAGATCGCTCTGCTCACGGGTACAGGAATTTCCGCAGCAACGGACTCCATCGCTCCGCTGGCTCTCGTGTTTCCCGACCAGGTCCTGGCGTCGAACAGTGTTCCCCGGTTGGTGACGCTCGCGAACGATGGCGACTCGGCCCTGACACTGATCCGCGCCGACGTCACCGGAGATTTTTCCGTCACTAACAGTTGCGGTGCTTCTCTCGCGGGCCACGCCAGCTGTGCATTTTCGGTGGTATTCCATCCCAGTCGCGCCGGGCAATCCACGGGAACTCTCACCCTCACCGAGGTTTTGGGAACCCATGTCGTTGTGCTCAGTGGGACCGGAGTTGCGCCTGCCGGCATTTCGATTGCCCCAACCTTTCTCGACTTTGGCGGAGTGGGCGTGGGCGCCAGCAGTTCTCAGTTGCTCACCTTGACGAATAATGGCGGGCTCCCGCTCGATGGCATCGTCTTTGCTATCAGCGGAGGCGACTTCGCCGTCTCCGCTGATAGCTGTGGAGTCAGTCTCGCCAGCAATTTCAGTTGCAATCTCCAGGTGACGTTTTCTCCGACGTCAACCGCCAGCAGCTTGGGGAATCTGCTAGTGACGAGTTCGTCTGCCACCGCCTTTAATATCCCGTTGAAAGGCAATGGCATGGACTTTCAGCTCGTCATCGAGGGCTCTCCGAGCGCAACTGTGGTCACGGGTCAGACCGCGGCCTTCGCCCTGAGCGTGATCCCGGTCGGCGCATCCAGCGGCAACCTGACGATTACCTGCGAGGGGGCGCCAAAGAATTCAACCTGTGCTGTCTCCCCGGCCGCAGCCCGGATGACTGCAGGCAACACAATCTATCTCTCCGTGCAGGTGGTGACGGGGACGCCAACTGCGACGGCCACAGCAGCTCATCGCACCGGACCAACACTCTTGCCGAGGGGAGGGGGCCTATTAGTGGCGATTCTGCTGCCGTTCGGCATCCGCATACGGCGTTCACGGGGCGTAGCAACTTTGTTTTTGTCCGCTCTTCTCGCGTTGTCGTCGCTCGGCTGCGGAGTCACCGTCAGCGGAGGAAAACTTTCCGCGCCGGTCAATGCCGCTCCCGTTAATGCGACTCCGGCCGGCAGTTATACGCTGAGCATTTCAGCGTCGTCGATGGGCATAAAACGAACATCTCTCCTGAACCTAAACGTGGATTAGAATTTCTGCGATGTGTCGGCGCGCGGGACCCTCGAAAGGCGAGATATCGGCAATCTGTGGCCATCTCCGGTATGCTGGTCAAGCAGAACGTTTGAAGTGAAAGGGTTGGAAGATTGGGACGGTAGTTTTCCGGAGACGGATCCGGGAAGCGGGTGCTTCAAAAACGTCCCTTGCAAAACTCTATGGGTAATCGACTCGCTCGCATTTTCGCTGTTCCATTGTTGATCGCCGGCTCTCTCGCTGCGCAGACAACCCAGGGCTACCCCACCGGTAACGGCCAGGACACGGGCTGCACTGGAGCCTACGGCGCGAGCGATCCCAATTGTCAGCAAAATGGCCAGAATTCAGCGGGATATGGTACCTACGGGAATACCGGCAGCAATTCGCAGTCGCAAGCTCCGCAGAGCGACGTCGAATACGTCGATTCAGCGGGACAGTTGCGCCAGGCCAATCCGAATAATCCGAACCAGAACAATCCCAATCAGATCAACCAGAATAATCCCGCGAATCAGAACCCAAATCTCTTACCCCCCCAGCCGGCGGATCCCATCACTGATTTTCAGCGACTTGTTTCACTCTCGCTGGGGCAACCGATTCAGATCTATGGGCGGCAGCTGTTCCGCGGAGTTCCGTCCACGTTTGCTCCGCTCGATCAGACTCCCGTAACCCCCGATTACGTCATAGGTCCGGGCGACGAACTGCTGATCCGCGTTTGGGGACAGGTTGTATTCAACGACCGACTCACCGTTGATCGCTCAGGAGCGATATATATTCCGAAAGTAGGGTCGATCCACGTTTCCGGAATTCCCTTCTCGGGACTGGACAAGCAACTCCGAACTGAAATTGGCCGCGTGTACCGGAATTTCGACCTGAACGTTAATTTGGGACAGCTTCGTTCTATCCAGGTGTTTATCGTCGGGCAGGCCCGGCATCCCGGCAGCTACACATTAAGCTCGCTCAGTTCATTGGTGAACGCGCTCTTCGCTTCCGGCGGCCCATCGGTTCAGGGCTCCATGCGCAAGATCCAGCTCAAGCGCGGTGGAAAGGTTATCAGCGATTTCGATCTCTATGATCTCTTGCTCCGCGGAGACAAGTCCCAGGATCCTCAACTATTGCCGGGCGACGTAATTTTCATTCCGCCCGTGGGGCCACAAGTGGCCATGGCAGGAGCGGTCCGCAACCCGGCCATTTATGAATTGAGGGGGGAGACGACTCTCGAACAGGTGATTGAGCTGGCTGGCGGCCTTTCGTCGGTTGCTTCGGATGCGCGTGTCTCGCTGGAGCGCATCGAAGAGCATCGATTCCGCGAAGCCATGCAGGTCACCATGGACGCCGCAGGCAAGGCGACTCGCGTCCGCGATGGAGACGTGCTGCGGGTCTTTTCCATCACGCCGCGCTTCGAGAAGACGGTCACTTTGCGCGGGAATCTCGCCAACCCGGGACGTTTCGCATGGCACGAGGGTATTAAGCTGAGCGACATCATTCCGGACCGCGAGTCTCTGTTGACGAACAACTATTGGCGCAACCGAAATCAGCTTGGACTTCCCGATCGCATGTTTTTTGAGCCGCTGCCCGTCAGGCGGCCGATGCAGACTTTCCCCCCTCCGTTGCGAACGGATCAGGGTGTCAATCAGCCCTCCGGGACGGGGAACACGATCAATCCCTATCCCAATACGAATCCCAATCCAATCGACCCGAACATGGACCCACGCTACGTAGATCAAATGCAGCAGCAACAGCAGCAGCAGCAGGGCCTTGCTCCTGGTGTAGCGTCGGAAATGTCCACGCAGCGAAACGGAAGAGTTACAGCCGAGCAGGAAGCTTCCGGTGGCTCGATTGCCAGTCAGCAGAGCCGAATCACTACCGGGAACTCGCTTGCTTCTTCCACCGCCAACAAAATCACCGTGACTCTGCCCGCTCCAGAGATTGACTGGTCGTATGCGGTGATCGAAAGGCTGGATACGGCAACGCTGAAGACGTCGCTCGTGCCCTTCAGACTCGGTGCCCTGGTCATGGACCATGACGCCAGCCAGGACCTCGTATTGCAGGCTGGCGATGTTGTCACGATCTTTTCCCAGGCAGATATTCGCGTGCCCCTCGAAGAACAGACGAAGTTCGTCAAACTGGAAGGCGAGATCGCGAGCGCGGGAACCTACAGCGTGAAAAAAGGGGAAAACCTCCGGCAACTGATTCAGCGCGCCGGTGGGTTCACGCAGAATGCCTACCTGTTTGGCTCCGAGTTCAATCGCGAATCCACTCGCGTCCTGCAGCAGCAGCGACTGGACGAATACGTAAATTCTCTGGCGATCGATTTGCAACGAGAAGGGACCGGCAAAATCTCATCGGCAGCTACTCCCGCTGACGCCGCCGCAATTTCAGGTGTCATGGAAGGTCAAAAGGAAATGATTGCGCGGCTTCGCCTGATTCGCGCTACCGGCCGAATTGTGATTGAGATCAATCCGGATGCCAAGGCGTTGGACTCAATCCCCGAAATATCCCTCGAGGATGGAGACTCTTTCACCGTGCCATCCGTGCCCGCAAGTGTGAACGTTGTCGGCGCAGTCTATGATCAAAATTCGTTTCTGTTTACCCCCGGTCGTCGAGTGGAAGATTATCTAAAATTGTCGGGTGGCCCAAAACGAAATGCTGACGATAGCCACGCATTCGTGATCCGCGCGGACGGTTCTGTTTTCAGCAGGGAAATAGCAAATGCCCGGTTTAACAGTAAGAATTTCCAACACTCCCAACTCAACCCGGGTGACACGATTGTCGTTCCAGAGAAACTCTTTAAACCTGCCATCATGCGCGGGTTTATCGAATGGTCGCAAGTCTTCTCGCAGTTAGCGTTGGGTGCAGCTACGATAGCAATCCTCGCACCTTAAGTTAACGGTGAAGCGACGCCCTTCATTTTGACAGAAGGCGAATTCATCATGAAAATCATGGGACGGAAGGGTTTGCGGATTCCCCTTTTCAGTCCCAAATTGAACACTCCCGGTTACCTTCGTGCATCTACTAGTGTAAAGATCGTAAGTCGACCAAATATGAGTCCTATCTAAGTGGAAAGAATTAACTCGTTTGTAATTGTGTATTTGCGAAGGTTTTCAAATGGGCCTGTTCTATTGTTTGATTGGCCATTCACTAGTCAGTAATCGGACGGGCTTGAAAAAGAAGTGGAGCTATCCGTTGTTGTTCGTTACACTTGTCCCACCATAAGAACCAAAGGTTAATGCATGAAACCGACCGTATTCTCAATTCTGAGTGCTCCCGTTAGTGTCGCCGAATTTCGCGGCGCGGAGCGGCTGCATACCCATTCAGTGGAAGCTGTTGCCACTGTAGAGGTGACGGTAGCACAGGCGAGTAACTGGAGCGTGTCCCGGGCGAAGCGGTTTCTTGACGTGGTCGCGTCTCTGGTAGGGCTGCTGATGTTTTCCCCATTCATGCTGCTGATGGGCTTACTGGTTGGATTTACTTCAAAGGGGCCGATCTTTTTCGCGCAAAGACGGGTCGGCAGCCACGGCCGTCTGTTCACGATCTTCAAGTTCCGTACGATGGAAGTTGCTCATGCTTCACAGAACGGCTCTCCTATCACGGTTCATGGCGACCGCAGGATTACTCGCGTCGGTGTTTATATGCGCCGTTACAAGCTGGACGAGCTGCCCAGTTCTATAACGTGCTCTGCGGCGACATGAGTCTCGTCGGGCCGCGGCCGAAGCTGCCCCATCACGAAGGCATGAAAATGCCATTCCGTCCAGGACTTACCGGGGCTGCTACGCTGGCCTTCCGCCGCGAGGAAGAGATGCTGCGGAAAGTTCCTCCTCACGATCTGGACAAGTTCTACGACTCCACCGTCAAGCCACTCAAAGCGCGACTGGACAGCGAGTACATGGAACGCGCCACCTTGACAAGCGATCTAGGCCTCCTGCTCTCCACCGCAAGCGCCTGCATTGGTCTCGGGTATCCCGCCCCTGCCCTCGATCTTTCACTGAACCTCTAAGTTCGGCGGACTCACATCCATTTTCATGACGTCTGGCTTCGATGAGCCGGCGGCGCGTTTCCGCTCCACTGCAGATATACTTTTGTTGAGAACTCATAGCGGCGCACTTTGTCCGTGCGCAATGATGCCATCGTGCCTTCTGCTTTCAGCAGAGAACGCAGCACTCTTCGATGACGCCGCAGTATCCAGGAGTTGAGAAAAACATGGAAGATTCCGTCAAAGTTTCAGTTGAGGATGTGCGCCGCGTTGCCGAGCTTGCGAACCTCGAGTTGAGCGGGGATGAGGAAGCGCGGATGCAGCGCGACCTGAACGCTATTCTGGGGCATATTGCCCAACTCAATGAGCTGGACACGTCCAGCGTTGAGGCGATGGCCCAGGTGAGTGAGATATTGTCGCTTCCGCCGCTCCCGCCAGTCGAAACTCTGCGCTCCGACGAACTTCGTCCATCCCTCGACCGCAGTGTGGTTCTGGCTGGCGCTCCCGAAACCAACGGCGTGTTCTTCAAAGTCCCCAAAGTTCTTGAGCGTTAACGAATACGCCGCAGACCTGCGGCCCACATTCCTATACCGGGAAGAGCATGACACTGACAAAAGCGACAAACGAGAATCCGCAAACTATTGACGCCGTAAAGGCAAGGATCGCGGATCGCACACGAACCGCGGCCGCCACCGCTGAGGAAGCGTATGCACGCATCCGCGAAGTGGACCCTGAAATTAACGCCTATCTCGCGCTGAGCCGCGAGCGTGCTTTGAAACAGGCACAGAAGATTGACACTATGGCTGCCGCAGGGGAGGCACTCCCTCCGCTTGCCGGCGTTCCCATCGGCATTAAAGACGTGCTGAATATGCAAGGCGCACCCGCGACGGCCGGGTCGAAAATATTGGCTGGCTACAATCCGCCCTACGACGCTACGGCAGTGGCACGGTTAGAGGCGGCAGGTGCCGTGCTGCTGGGCAAGCTGAACTGCGATGAATTTGCGATGGGTTCGTCGAACGAGAACTCGGCGTATGGCCCGGTGCACAATCCACGCGCCCTCGACCGCGTCCCCGGGGGCTCGAGCGGTGGTTCCGCCGCAGCAGTTGCGGCCGGCATGGCGGTTGCCACCCTGGGTACCGATACGGGCGGCTCCATCCGCCAGCCCGCATCCTTCTGCGGAGTGGTTGGCGTGTTGCCGACCTACGGGCGAGTCTCGCGCTTTGGATTGATCGCATTTGCCTCTTCGCTCGACCGCATTGGGCCGTTCGCCAATACGGTTCGCGACACCGCAACGCTGCTCGGTGTTATCGCCGGCTACGACCCCATGGACGCGACGTCTTCACCTCTGCCCGTACCGGATTACGTTGCGGAAATGGCCAACGGAGCGGAGGGTTTGCGCATTGGCGTTCCTGCGGAATACTTCGCGGATGGTTTGGACGCCGAAGTGCGCTTTGCCATCGAGGCGGGAATTGAAAAGCTGCGCGCCAAAGGTTGCAGCATCCATCCCATATCGCTGCCGCACTCGCGCTATGCAATTCCAACGTATTACGTTTTGGCGACAGCAGAGGCCAGTTCAAACCTGGCGCGCTTCGACGGCGTTCGCTACGGATATCGCGCCGAAGATGCGAACACGCTTTCCGCCATGTACCGCCGCTCACGCGACTGCGGCTTTGGAGCAGAAGTAAAACGGCGCATCCTGCTTGGAACCTACGCACTGAGCGCCGGATATTATGACGCGTACTACCTCAAGGCGCAGCAGGTTCGCCGGCTTCTCGCCCAGGATTATCTGAATGCCTTCGATAAGGTCGATGCAATTGTTACGCCCACCGCCCCCACTCCCGCATTCAAAATCGGAGAGAAAGCGGACGATCCCGTTGCCATGTATCTCGCGGACATTTACACCGTGACGGCCAGCCTGGCCGGTATCTGCGGCTTGTCCGTTCCGTGCGGAAACTCGAGCGAAGGCCTGCCAATCGGTATGCAGATTCTCGGAAGGCATTTCGATGAAGGCACGATCTTCCGCGTGGCGCAGGCGGTAGAGGAAAGCAACGTAAGCTGAGCGCCCGTCAAAGCGGCTGATAATAACGCTCTGACGGCGCAGCACAGCCGTGACACAGCACCCGGCCTTCGCTTTCTACGTAGCGATCGTAGTTGATGCCTTCTCCGCAAATTGCGCAGGCAATGCGCTCGCCTTTGAAGCCCGGAAACTCCTTCGGGTCGAGACGGACACTCACCCACTCTTCCGTAAACAACTCGCTATCCGTCATCTCGCGATACGAAAGCATCTGCTGCTGATTCTTGTTTTCGATTTCCGGGTGCATTTCTTTCGCGAGTGCTTTCGAGGATTCGCGGGCAGCAATTCGGATCGCTCGCTGGCTTTCAATGTCGATAAATGTCGCGGCCATCTTGCCCCAGTCGCGGAATTTGAGTGCGCGTTTTCCCAATCGGCAGCCTGTCACAACGCCAATCGCGTCAGTTGCGCAACGATCGATTTCTACAAACGTCACCAGGCGCTTACGATCCGCTCCGAGCGGATCCGCGATGCCCAGGCGTTCGCACCCCAGCATTGCCATGCGTACTCCAAGCACCTGCCCCGCGCAGAGATGCCCGTGAGCGATCTTCGCCTTTTCCAGTTGTAATTCGAAAGACTCCATGGCAACTATCGTAGCGGTTTTCTGCCGTTGATGTGCCGTG
Organism: uncultured Acidobacteriaceae bacterium; assembly: GCA_963816335.1. Taxonomy (GTDB): domain Bacteria; phylum Acidobacteriota; class Terriglobia; order Terriglobales; family Acidobacteriaceae; genus JANXZS01. The sequence goes on from CAWFKA010000014.1 coordinate 19,050, forward strand.
GTGCGTCGCCTTGATTCTTACTGCCGCGCTATTCAGGGTCTGCTGAATCGCCTTCTTCCACCAGCACCGCGGAGAGGCCAACGAGATCGAAGCTGACCGGATCCTGCCCAATAGGGTTGAATGTCACGCGAAGAGGTTCGCGCTGCCATTGCGCCACGCCACATGCGGGATTGGAGTGATCATCATTGGACCAGGCTGTGAGTTTCTTTGACAGGATGGGCCGCCGCGCGCCCACCTGCGAGACCACCGCAAGCAGCGATTTGCCGGTCGTCGGCAGCCCGCAGTAAGCGGCATAGTCACGGAACCACACCACCTCTGAAATTGCGGGATCATAATTCGGCAGGTGGAGAGCCGTGACATGGCCGCTGCTACGATCGACCATGATCCACGATCCGCGCTGCCACACCCATCTCTCTTTTGCGTCTGCCGGAAGAGTGTCGTTGATGTGCAGCGCGCGGCGGATGGTAAAGCTGCGGTCGGTGATGTCGTGCGCCTCACCGGTAGTCCAATCTTTCACCTGCCCGTCGACGACGAGGGCGCGGATCTTCATTTCGCCATCGGTTGCGGCCGCACCGCGGACGGAGGCGTCCGCCGGATCGCCGATGGATGTATGCGGCACCCGTCTTACCGGGCCCAACCCCACCGTGTGCGGTCGAGTGACCGCGAGAAGACCGTGTCCGCAAACAAGCAGGAGCGCCATCGCAAGCGATGGGAACAAAATAGATTGTCTGCATTTCATGGCAGCTAGGGTAGGTGTTCCCGCGGGATTCGGCAACCCCACATTGGGGCTAGTGGGCCAGATCACACGACGAGGGACTTATTCAATGACAACGATTTTCGCGCGCTTGCCCACCCGCACCGGCCAGCGGGCAGGAAGCTCCTTTACCAGCACGTTGACCGTCTTTTCAGTGGATTCGCCAATCACGATGCCAGCACGCTTGATCTGGTTCGAAGCTGCCGTCGTCGATTCGGCCAGGCCCGCAGCCAGCAGCATTTTGGGCAGACGGATTCCCCGGCCGCGAGCGAGATCTTCGGCGCCGACCTCAAGGTTCGTCAGCAGACTGCCGTCGGACGAGTAGATGGTCGTGATGGTGTGCGGCTCGTCGGAGTTCCACTCCAACTCAGAAAAAGCGACGTGGACCTCCTCGGCATCCGCGGTAATTTTCTTTTTCTGAAACTGCAGTGCCCAATTCTCATCCGCATGCCGCGCGTCTTCTTCTGAATGGAAGTCGGCGACGATGCTGCGCGCCAGGCGCTTTTTGATCTCCATTGGATGAAGCGAGCCCGATTGCACCGCAGCCTGCATTTCATCGATCTCGGATTGACGAAGATCTGTCAGGAATGTCCAGTACTTCCACATCAGCTCATCGGAGATCGACATCAGCTTGCCGTACATTTCGCTGGGCCTCTCCTTGATGCCGATAGCGTTGCCGAGCGACTTCGACATCTTCTGCACGCCATCCAGGCCCTCGAGAATCGGCGTCATCAGGATGATCTGCGACGGCTGGTCGTAGTGGCGCTGCAACTCGCGGCCCATCAGCAGGTTGAATCTCTGGTCCGTGCCGCCCAGCTCCACGTCCGCGTGCAGCGCGACAGAGTCATAGCCCTGCGCCAGCGGATACAGCATCTCGTGCAGCGAGATCGGCTTCTCTTCCTGGAAGCGCTTGTGAAAGTCGTCGCGCTCCAGCATCTGCGAGACGGTAAATCGCGCCGCCAGCCGGATGATACCTTCAAACCCCAGCGTTCCCAGCCACTCCGAGTTGAACCGCACCTCGGTCTTCGCGGGATCGAGGATTCTGAAGACCTGGTCTTTGTAGGTTTCCGCGTTCGCCAGAATCTCTTCGGTCGACAGCGGCTTGCGAGTCACGTTGCGCCCGGTTGGATCGCCGATCAGCCCGGTGAAATCGCCGATGAGAAAGATGACTGTGTGCCCGAGATCCTGAAAATGCTTGAGCTTGCGGATCAGCACCGTGTGTCCAAGATGCAGATCGGGGGCGGTAGGATCAAACCCCGCTTTTACGCGCAAGGGAATGCCGCTTTTGCGTGAGGCTTCCAGCCGTTCGCGCAAATCGGAGCGGCGAATAATTTCCGCGGCCCCCTTTTCGAGGAGATCAAGCTGTTCTTCAACGGGGGCAAAGGTCGACATGGCTTACTCAGTATAAAGGGGATTCGCGCGGACTTGTCTCCATGCAGCATTGCCTTGAGCCGACCGCGGTCGAGCGGTCATACTGGGCAACATGGATGCAGAGAGTGTCAGAGAGTTCCTGCGAAAGCTGCCCCACGTCGAAGAAACGGTACAGTGGGGCGAGAATCTTGTGTTCTGGGTGGCGGACAAATCCATCGGCGGTAAGATGTTTGCGGTTTTGAATCTCGACAAAGATGGCCGTGTTCCAATTTCGTTTGCGGCCGGACCGGAGAAGTTTTCAGAGCTGCTGGAGATCGATGGCGTCATTCCCGCTCCTTACCTCGCCCGGGCGCACTGGGTGGCAGTAGAGCGCTGGGACAGTTTCCGGCAGCGTGAGTGGCAAGAGCATCTGCAACATGCGCGCGACCTGATTGAAGCCAGGCTGCCAAAGAAAACTCGAGACGTTCTGGCAATGCCTGACGCGGAGCGCAAGAAGATTGTCTCTGCCCGCAAAAAGGCGCCGGCTGCAAAGCAGAAGAGCGAAGCTCGCAAGCCAAGACCAAAGAAATAACGTTGGATCTGAATCGCGTTCAAAGGGGAGTGTTGTGATCTCGCAGTCCACAGACGGTTGCGTATTCGGCGCCCTGTCCGTTAGCGTTGCCGTATGGTTTCGCTCTCTCTCAAAGGCAAGGTAGCCCTGATTACCGGTGGCTCGCGCGGCATTGGCGCGGAAACGGTTCGTCTGTTCCGCCAGGCTGGGGCCAAAGTTGTCTTCAACTATCAGCAGGCACGCGAAAGCGCGCTTGCGCTGGTGGAGGAATGCGGTGGCGCAGGCGAGTGCGTCGCTATCGAGCAGGAGTTGTCAAACGTCGACGGCGGCCAATCGCTGGTCGAGGCCGCGGCCGTTGCTTCGGGAGATTGGATGCGCTGGTTGTCAATCACGGCATCTGGCCTCCTCAAGATGAATCGATTGCGACCATGTCCAGTGAGCGCTGGGTCCGCACGATGGGGGTGAATCTCGACAGCGTTTTCGGACTTGTGAAGAGCGCGGTCGCTCAATTCCAGCGGCAAAAAGCGGATGCCCCGCAAGCACGGGCGCGGCCGGTCACATCGTCCTCATCAGTTCTACTGCCGGGCAGCGCGGCGAGGCCTTCCACGCCGACTACGCCGTGACGAAAGGCGCGCTCATCAGTCTTACTAAGAGCCTGTCCAGCGAACTGGCCGGCGAAGGAATCTATGTGAACTGCGTTGCGCCGGGATGGGTGAAAACCGATATGTCCGCGTCCACATTCGGCGATCCCGAGGCTTATCGGAGGATCATGTCGACAATTCCGTTAGGCAGGCCAGCCACACCAAAAGAGATTGCTGCCCCGGTACTTTTTCTCTGTACCCCGCTACGCTGGTTTCATTAGCGGCGAGATACTAAACGTAAATGGTGGCGCAGTGCTGATAGGTTGATCGCAATATTCTGTACAAGGGATCGTACAAATGAGGGGAAGAACATGCTTGGAAGATTCCGTCTGCGGAAAAGGTACGCGGGCAATCCCTGTCGACGGTAGACCGGCCCGCTGAAAAAGCGATTGCGTGTCTGACCGCGTTGCTGTTCCTGTTCGCCTTTCCTGCGTCTGCACAATCGAACGATGACCTCAGCATCAAACAAAACGATCAGAAGGCGCGTGCTGTCCTGGCGTCGATGGTGCAGGCACTCGGTGGAGATGCGTGGCTGAACATGCAGAACCGCTACATAGAGAGGGCGGCGCTCTTCGTTCTATCGCGGCGATCCCACCGGCGGCATTGTCGATTATTTCGAGTACCACGAATATCCTGACAAGGATTCCACCCTCTACACCAAGAAGCGGGACGTGGTGCAGATGCTGATTGGGCAGGAGGGCTGGGAGATCACCTATCGCGGCAAGAAAGCGTGGCCTGCCGAAGGAGAACTGGAAAGCGCATCTGCGCCGCCGTGAACATTCCGTCGAAGTGGCAATCAAGGTCTGGCTGAAAGATCCGCGTACCGTTCTCTTCTACGACGGACAGCGCACCGTCCAGCGTCATCTCGCTGACAAGGTGGCGTCGTCCTCCGAAAATGATTCCATCACAATCGAGACGGATGCCCAGAGCCATTTGCCCATTCGCCGTAGCTACCAGTGGCGCGATCCCATCTACAAGGACAAGAACGAGACCTCCGAAGAGTATGACGATTACCACGCATTTGGCGGGTTCCAGACTCCGTTCACCATCACTAATTACGAGAACGGCGAGATGAGTCGGCCAGCGGTTCTTGTTCAAGGCCAGCTACAACATGGACCATGCCGCCGGACATCTTTAACCCGGACCTGATCGCGGCGAAGATCAAGAAGTAGCATATCGCTCGGTGGCCGTCTATTTCGTGCAGCGGCACGTAACTCACCGTTCTGATCGATGCCCGTAAATTGTATAATCGGCGCTGCAAACTTATGGACACGCAAACCGCGATTCCCGACGCCTCCCCGCAGTTGGACATAGCCGCCATCATGTCGATTCTGCCCCATCGCTACCCCTTTCTGCTGATCGACCGCGTGGTTGAGGTAGTTCGCAGGGAACGCATCGTCGGCGATTAAAAATGTCACCATCAATGAGCCGTTTTTTCAGGGCCACTTTCCCGGCTATCCGGTCATGCCCGGAGTGCTGGTGATTGAAGCAATGGCTCAGGCGGGTGCGTGCCTGCTGCTCACCGAGTTTCCCGATCGTGACGAACACCTCGCCTTCTTCACCGGCATTGAGCGCGCCAAGTTTCGCCGCCCCGTTGTGCCCGGCGATCAGATCGCGCATCGAGGTCAAGGTTCTCAACTGGCGCTCGAAGGCCTGCCGCATGGAGGGCACCGCCACGGTGGATGGCAAGCTGGCCTGTGAGGCTGTCATCATGTGCCAGCTGGTTCCGCGCCATAGGCAGGCAGCGGCCTCCGCCCCTGCGGCGAGCGCTGAGTGAGCATTCACCCGACAGCCATTGTGGCTGCCTCGGCGGTTGTACCGGCGACTTGCACGGTCGGTCCCTATTGCACCATCGGTCCTAACGTCGTTCTCGGAGAGGACTGTGAACTGGTCTCCCATGTGGTGCTCGACGGACATACGACATCGGCGCCCGCAACCGCTTCTATCCCTTCGCCTCCGTTGGGGTTGCGCCGCAGGATATCAGCTACGCGGGCGAACCCACGCAACTCGAAATGGGCGACGACAACGTCATCCGCGAAAGCGTCACCATCTCGCGAGGCACCGTAAAGGGTGGCGGCATTACGCGCGTCGGCAGCCACTGCCTCTTTATGACCTGTGCCCATATCGGTCACGACAGCCAGGTCGGGAACCACTGCATCTTGGCCAATGCCGCCACGCTGGCCGGTCACGTGGTGGTGGAAGACTACGCCTACCGTCGGCGCCTTCTCCGCCGTGCATCAGTTCTGCTACGTGGGCAGCTATGCCTTCATCGGCGGCGGCACCATCTGCACCCAGGATGTGCTGCCTTACTCGCTGACCGCCGCCAAACGCGAAGCGCGCGCCTACGGCATCAACAAATCGGCCTGCAGCGCCGCGGCTTTTCGCCAGGAGCGGCTAAGCGCTCTGCAGCACGCCTACAGGACTCTGCTGGCGTCGCGGCTGAAATACCCGCAGGCCATGGCGCACTCCGCACGCGAAGGTGTCCCCACGGACGATGTGGCCTACCTGATTGAATGCGTCGAGCGCTCCCGCCGCGGAGTCATCAAGTAACAATGAAACTTGGCCTGATTGCCGGCAATGGACGCTTTCCGTTTCTGCTGCTCGAGCGCTGCGCGCGCACACGGGACCGAGGTTGTGGTCGCCGCCATCAAGGAAGAAACCGATCCCGAGATCGATGCACGCGCCGCGCGATCCGGGCATACGGTCTATTGGCTCTCCCTAGGGGAGTTGTCGCGATTGATCGAGACCTTTCAGGCCGGGCGTAACCCACGCCGTGATGGCCGGCCAGGTCAAGCACAAGCAGATCTTCTCCAGCATTCGGCCGGACTGGCGGCTAGCCAAGCTGCTATTGAATCTGCGTACCCGGAACACCGATATGCTGCTGGGCGCCGTGGCCAAGGTTCTGAACGATGAAGGCATTGAGCTGGTCTCGTCCACCGCTTTCCTGGAACCTCTGCTGGCAAAGCCCGGTGTGCTGACCGCGCGCTCTCCCAGGGAGGAAGAGCAAAGGATCGGCCTATGGGCGCGAGGTGGCCCTTGCACTGGCCGGCTATGACATCGGCCAGACCGTGGTCGTCGCAGGGCAGGCCTGTGTCGCCGTCGAGGCCATGGAGGGAACCGACGCCACGATTGAACGCGCCGGCACCTGTGGACTCTGGCTGGTGAGGGCGATGCATCGACTTTGCGGCGCGACTGACTGTGGTCAAGGTGGCTAAGCCGGCGCAGGACATGCGCTTTGACGTGCCGGTGATTGGCGCCCAGACCATTGAGGAAGATGCAGCAGGCGGGAGCCACTTGTCTGGCGATTGAAGCCGGCCGCACCCTGATCTTCGATGAGGATACAGTTCGGGAGCTTGCCGATGCCGCCGGCATTGCGATTGTTGCGGTCGAACAGGCATAATCAGGCTCCACCACGTGGCTCGCAGCCACGCGGCAAATCTTCCCCCGGAGATTCCCGTGTCGAAAACATCAATCGCTTGCTCGCTGGTGGTTCTGCTCGCTGCCGTCGCCTGCGTCACGGGCGGACTGCGGACGACCGATGCCGCAGGTGGGTGCCACACGGCCCCCACCTTCACCCTGCCATCGCAGGATGGCACCCCAACCAGTCTCGACAGTTTTCGCGGCAAGTGGGTGGTGCTCTACTTCTACCCCAAGGACATGACCCCCGGCTGCACCATCGAAGCGCACAACTTTCAGGAGGACATCTCCAAATACCAGAAACTGGACGCGGTCGTCGTCGGTGTCAGCGTCGATTCAACTGACAGCCACAAGGAGTTCTGTGCCAAGGAAGGGCTAAGTTTCAAACTTCTGAGCGATCAGGAAAAGAAAGTAGTGGTGGAGTATGGATCCTTGGGCGACCATATGGGCGTAAAGATCGCCAACCGCAACACGTTTTTGATTGATCCCCAGGGCAAGATCGTCCAGGTGTGGACTGGCGTAAAACCCTCAGAGCACAGCCAGCAGGTTCTCGCCGCGCTGAACGGTTTCGAGAAGAAGTAGCCTTGCCGAAGCGCGCTTTGTCGCCCGAGAAGCACAGCTCGAAACGAAGATAAGACACTCCAAACGCAAAAATGCCCGGCTGCCAGCCGGGCTCTTTTGCTTGCCTGTTTGTTATTAAAGAACTACTTCTTCTTTGTTGTCTTTTTCGCCGCCTTCTTAGCTGATTTCTTAGCTGTTCTTGCGAGCTTCTTTGCTGCCTTCTTAGCCGGCGACTTCTTTGCTGCCGACTTCTTGGTTGCTGCTTTCTTCACTGCCAAAGGAATACCTCGTTTGATGGTAGATTTTTTGCTACTGGCGCTCTTCTTGTTGCCGACCGCTTTCGCGGCCTTTCTGCCGCTTTTAGCGCCTTTGCTGCTCTTCTTCGCGGCAGACTTCGTTGCGGCCTTTTTGGCCGGAGCTTTTGAGGAGCCTTCGCTGGGGCTTCTTTGCTGCTTTTCTGTTTTGGTGGCCGGAGGCTTGGCGACGTCTTTTTGGCAGCCTTCTTGGCGGAGCTTTTTGGCCGCCTTTTTGGCTGGGGCGTTCGCGGGTGGGGGCACCGCTGGAACGCTTCACTACGGGTGGGGTAAGACAATCTTCCTCGTCGACGTGTAGGTCTTCGTCGTGTCAGAGGCGATCAATGACGCTGACTTCTTCTTCCTCTTCATCATCGTCGTCGAAGCCGTCTTCCACCTCTTCCGGGTACTCGTCTTCCTCGGCTTCAAACTCGCTGTCGTTCTGTGCGTAAAGTTTGCGATCGTCCTGCATTCTTATGCCTCCCACGGCGTCGGTGTTTTCCGGATTTCGGATGCACAGCGTACCGCTCCCCAGCGCACTTGCCTTCGGCGCGGATTATAGCAACAGCATGCAACGGTATGCCAGTGAACGCAAGCGAGAAGTGAAGTTTCTTTTCCGGCGATGTGGGCGGTCAAATCGTTAGCCGTCGCACTGGGTGTGTTTTCTTGTCGAAGACGCTTTCGATGATGCAGAAGATTGCCGGAAGACTTTTTCTTGCGGATGAGGATGCGCGTCTTCGACAGCGTGTCGCCGGCGGGTTGTGCGCTGTGGCGCTGGAGCTGGCTGACCTTCGCGTCGCGCTCGTGTGCTTTGCAGATGCGCTTTCCGATGCTTGTGCGCGCTTGTTCGGCGCCGATGTGCCGGCTCCGCGACGTAGAGTCTGCGGCCACGGCCAACCGGCCTGACTTCAAATGATTCCAGCGCCGCAGTTGCTCGACCGTCACGTCCGAAGCGATCAGCCACCGTGACCAGCGTGTCGCCATGTTCGCACCTTGTAAGTGCGTGGCAGGCGCGGAATCATGCGCTGGAGGGGCAGGTGCCACAGGAATAACGAGCGCTTCGGTCTGCCGAAAGCGAATCGTCGGCTCGAAATTGATTCACGAACACAATTTCGGCTGGCGCTCACGTGGTAATCTTTCGCCATCGTCTTCGCAGCGTTTCTCCCGGCACCAGCTTGTGATAGCGCCAGCTGCTTGCGCTTGTCTTCGGGGATTTCGGCGATGCGTTTTTCGTAGAGCTCTTTGCTGCCCGCAGGCAGGTGCAACTCGAATGGGGTGTCCGGCGGACGTGCTCATGCGCAGCAGGCTCGGGTTGAGGTCCTGCAATTTCCTGAACCGGAGCTTCGACCACGTCGGAGACGAGGCGCAGATCGACGCTGTAGTTCGTGGTCACCGTGTCGATGAGCAACGGCGGGTCGAGGTCATCGACATCGCAGTCCATACTGGCTCAGGATTCTTCGCCATGATCGCTGCGGCGAGGATGACTGGGCACATAATTCTTGGTTTCCTGCGGCAACACGTTGCGCCGGTAGAGTTCCCAGAAGTCGGCGTAGCCGGTGCGCTGCACGGCGCGCTGCACATTACCCGGACCCCAGTCGTACGCTGCCATGGCGAGATACCAGTCGCCCAGTTGGTTGTAGAGTCTACTTCATGTAGCGAGCGTAGGCGCGCGTTGACTTTTCCGGATCGAAGCGTTCGTCGTACCAGCCGTTGCGCGTGAGGCCGTAGGTGTCCGTAGGGCATGAACTGCCACATGCCGCCCGCACCCGAGCGCCCGTTCACCGCCTGCGGCTGAAAGCCGGATTCGGCCACGGCCTGATAAATAAGATCCTGCGGCACGCCTTCTTCCGCAAGCATGCGCTGAATCATGGCTTGATAGCGGCCGGCGCGCTGCAAGCGACCGCGTCAGCGTTCCGTGCCCCTCGTGAAGAAGAATAGCTGATCTAGCTGGCGACGTAGATCGTTGATCACGAGCGGCAGATCGGATTGCGTTGTCTTCAGTTCTGCGATCGCCTGCGCCTTGAGCGTTCGGGTCGACGGGGAAGGTGACGTCGTTGGCGATATCGACCGGAGAGGGCTCGATCTTCGGGTGCGAAGCCGTTGCCCTGCTTCAGCGCCTCCATCTCCAGCGTATTGACCGCGTCGAGAATGCGGTCGAACTCATCGCTGAGCTGGGGATCGTTCTTGAGGTCGAATGCCGCTGGTCAGCATCAGGTCGACGGCTGATCGAAGTCTGCTCTTAGCGCTTTGCAGTTGCCGTGCGCGATAGTTGGTCAGACCACTTGCGTACGCCTTTTCGACCTGGTCGATCAGGCTGCTGATTCTTGAGGCCGGTTGCGGCGGATGCTGGGCGGGGGTAGCGGACGCCGTGGCATGGCGTGGAGGGCTTGCGCAGGGCTTGAGCGTGGGAGCGGAGGCCTGCGGCGACTTGGCTGGTCCCGGCAGTCAGCGGGCTTTCGGCATCGCACCCGGTAAGCAGCAAAAGAGCGACGGCAACGCCAGCAGACCACTCTGGGAGCGATATTTGACCCTCTGAACAAGCCATGCAAACGCTCGGCGTCTCGAACCATGGCTGCACAATCGTATTGGGCCGGGCTCGCTCCAGCTTACCGATGATAAGATCGTGCAGGCTTGAGGAAGTTTGAGTGCCTTCGGTGATTGATAGGATCGGTGCGAGACCCTCACGCCTCACTGATTTGCCACTCGTCAATCGGCACCCCTTCATGGATAGCAAGCACATCCGCAATTTCGCGATCATCGCGCACATCGACCACGGCAAATCCACGCTCTCGGACCGGCTGCTGGAGCTGACCGGCTCGCTGACGGCGCGCGAGATGCAGGCCCAGGTGCTGGACGCGATGGACCTGGAGCGCGAGCGCGGCATCACGATCAAGGCCCACGCGGTGCGCATGATGTACCACGCCCGCGATGGCGAAATCTATCAGTTCAACCTGATCGACACACCCGGGCACGTTGACTTCTCCTACGAGGTATCGCGCTCGCTGGCCTCGTGTGAAGGCGCGCTGCTGGTGGTGGATGCTTCGCAGGGCGTCGAGGCGCAGACACTGGCGAATGCGTACCTGGCCATCAACAACGGCCTGGACATGATCCCGGTGATCAACAAGATCGATCTGCCCAGCGCGGACGTTGTGCGCACGCAGGAGATGATCGAGTCCACCGTCGGACTGGACGCGACCGATGCCATTCCGGTGAGTGCCAAGACGGGCCTGGGCGTTCCCGAGGTACTGGAGGCGATTGTGCATCGCCTGCCGCCGCCGACGGGCGACATGCGGATGCGCCGCTGCAGGCGCTGATCTTCGATTCCTGGTTCGACTCCTACCGCGGCGTCATCGTGCTGACCCGCGTGATCAATGGCACTCTGCGCAAAGGCGCGAAGATTCGGCTCATGTCGAATGGCCGGGTATTCGATGTGGAGTCGCTGGGTGTACTGACGCCGAAGCCAGTCGAGATCGGAGCAGTTCGTCGGCCGGCGAGGTGGGATTCTTTTCCGCGACCATCAAGAATGTTGCCGACACGAAAATCGGCGACACCGTCACGGAGGATACGCGTCCTGCTGCGGCAGGCGCTGCCTGGCTTTGAAGACATTCAATCGATGGTCTTCGCCGGGCTCTATACGGTGGATTCGCATGAGCACACGCTGCTGCGCGATGCACTCGAGAAGCTGCGGCTCAACGACTCATCGTTTTTCTTTGAGCCGGAAAGTTCGGTCGCGCTGGGATTCGGTTTCCGCTGCGGATTTCTTGGGCTGCTGCACATGGAGATCATCCAGGAACGCCTGGAGCGCGAGTATCAACCTTGACCTCATCACGACCGCTCCGGGCGTGCGCTACAAAATCACGCTCACCGATGGTCCATCATCGAAGTGGACAATCCGTCGCGTTGGCCCGACCCCAGCGATATCGAGAAGATCGAAGAGCCGATGATCAACGCCGACCATTCTGACCAGCGAAGAGTATGTCGGCGGCATTCTTAAGCTGGTGGAAGAGAAGCGCGGCCGCCAGAAAAATTTCGAATACGTGACCCCAACCCGCGTCATGCTGACCTATGAGCTACCGCTCAACGAAATCGTGTTGGACTTTTACGATCGTCTGAAATCGGTCTCGCGCGGCTATGCTTCGCTCGATTACCAGCTCGCCGGCATGTGGGAATCGCCCATGGTCAAGCTGGATATTCTCGATCTCCGGCGAACCGGTGGATGCGCTCTCGATCATCGTGCATCAGAGACTTCGCGTACGAGCGCGGACGAGCGCTGGTTTCCAAGATGCGCGAGCTGATCCCACGGCAGCAGTTTGAGGTCGCCATCCAGGCGGCTATCGGGGCTCAAGATCGTGGCTCGGGAGACGTTGCAGCGCTGCGCAAGAATGTGATCGCCAAGTGCTACGGCGGCGACATCTCCCGCAAACGCAAGCTGCTGGAGAAGCAAAAAGAAGGCAAGAAGCGCATGAAGCGGGTGGGTAAAGTGGACATCCCGCAGGAGGCGTTTCTGGCGGTTCTCAAGCTCGGCGACGAGCCTTCCCGCTAACTGACTGCCTGCGCGACTGCGGCTACGGGGTCATCAGCGCGTAACCTTAATTTGTGGAAAGCTGAAAAGGCCAAGAGATCTGTGGCGGTGCAGCACTTGTGGGCAATTTGTGGAGGCATGCGTGCAGTAGTCGCTGATATGACAATGCTTTAATGGATGGCATACTGTGGCTTCGGCGGAATACGTCAACGGATTGCCTGAAGTGCCATGCTGGCAGACGGTGTCCCGGAATCCACATTTTTTTCCACAGAGTGGCAAGGTATTTCTGTCGGCGAGGTCGGGTTTTCAAGGGATAGCTAAGTGATAACATTCGCTTGACTCCGGCAGCCGTGAGCTGGCAAGTCCGACAGACACGACAAAAATGACCCCGAGATGGCGGGGTCATTTTATGGTGCGCACCGAAGCCTACTTCGGTGCGGGTGTCGTGGTGCTGGGGCGTGGGGTCAGCGGCTGGCGGACGACGGCCGGCGCCGGCCGGGCGGGCGCCGGCGGTGCTGCTGCTGCACGGGCGAGCCGGAACGCCGGACTTGACGTTGTAGGCCTGCACGATGGCCTGGCAGTGATGTCGGTGGACTGGCTGGCCCAGAGGATGGGGCTCTGCTGGGTGCTGATGTCTACGACAGCGTGTAGCCGTTCTGCTGCGCGTAGGTCTGCAGAACTTCATAGACCTTCTGCGCCAGAGCTCTGGTAGATATCGCCGGCTTCGGTCTGGAAGTCGTTCTGCGCATCTTCCAGCACTGCGCTGAAGCGCTTTTCCTTTTCGTCGATGGTCTCTGGTCGCGCGGCGCGGCTCTGCGTCACTCAGCTTATCGCCTTGCGACTTGAGGGCGTTCTTGAGAGAGTCGATCTCGTCGCTCTGCGCCTTCAGTTGGGCCTGCTTGGGATCGAACTTCTTCGAGTTGCGCGAAATTACGCTGACCTTCGTTGGTACCGCCAACCGCACGTCTGGAAAGCAATGATGGCAATCTTTGTTGGACCGGCGGGTGCCGCCGCTGCGGGGGCAGTTGAAGCAGAGGGGGCCAGACTGGTCTGGGCAAGGGCATTCATGCCGAGTCCGGACACGAGCAGGCAAGCAAATGTCAACGAACGCTTCATTGGGTTTTCAAAACTCCTTAGGTTCTTCGGATCGAGATTGTCCGCATTTCCTCACGGAAGCAGTCTTCGCTTCCTGTTCAACCTCTAGCGCACTTCCATGGGGGCAGCTTCCTGCCAAGTGGCGGCCGGGAACTTGCTGAAGAAGAGACACGGACAGAGACATCGCAGGATCTTCAGAATTATATAGGTTGGGGGACAGAGAGCGTCAAACCGGGACCAATGCTGACCCGGCTTGACGTTGGCTTAGAAGGTAGTGCTAACCGTCAGGCGGAAGGTCTTTCTCGGTTCGCGAATCTGGTAATACGGGCCATAGAGCTGCAGCGATTCGGCATAGGTATAGTCTCCCGCACCGCCGGCCGGGAACATGGAGCGTGTGATGAGGGTCTCTCCCGGAATCTGCGTGATAGAGGCGCAGCGGGTTGTAGGCGTAGTAGATGCGGAAGGGTGCGTTGACGATCGGCAGAATGACCTGCAGTTCCCGCCCAGTCGACATGCGCGGCACGAGGTTGGTTCCATAGATCGGCCGGATCAGTTGCCGAAATGCACACTCTGTCCGCCCTGGCAGGCACCGTTGATGTACGTCGGGCAGCCATAGAGCGGAGCGTTGATGAATGTCGGCGCCTTCGACGCTCTGTCGCAGCTGCGATTTGCGACGACTGACGTCGATGTCGAAGTCGTCGAAGAATGCGAAGGTGACCGGCCCGGCGATCGGGATTCGATATTCAATGTTGCTGGTGAAGGTGGTATCGCCGCCAACTGAGACGATGCCGTAGACCGGCAGCGGAACCTGGATGGGGCCGAGCTGCGGGTTCTGCGGATCACGCGGAACCGGCGTACCGTCAGGATTGGTGAGGTTGAAGAGCACGCGCGTCGGAATGTACGCATATGGCGTAATGGCACGCACATCGAAGCCGCGCAAGTCTGACTCGCCGCCGGCATAGAAGCGGTTGGTGGGCGGAGCGACGTCGCCGCCGTAGCCCTGAACGTACGCTGCCTGCAGACGATAGCCAGAACACTTCCGTCCTTCCATGTTCCTTCTCAGGCCCTTCATCGACATGAACTGCTTGTATTCACGCGACCGGGGTGAAGTAGCGTACGTTGCCGCCCAGTCCCGCGATCTGGAATGCCAGCCGACATTTCCTTGCCGTTACGCGGCTTGTAGGGGCTGTCCAGGTGGTTGTAGGAGAAGCTGAAGGAAGCCGAGCTGGTGATGATGCCCTTCGAGCGCGTTCTGGCCGGCAATGCCGCCGCGGAAGGCCAGCGTCTGGAAGAGGTTGGCGGAAGCCTGGCTGAAGGTGGTGATCGACGAATCTGTCCAGCGAGTAGGTCAAGCCGACGCGCTTGAACGAGCGCCGGATCGGGTAGCTGGCAGAGAAGCTGAAGCCGGTGGTGGAGTGGTTGTAATTCTGCACCAGTGACTGCTGAGCGCGCCGAGATGTTGGCTGACGCGCCGGCGATTGCGCGTAGCTCTTGGCCGCGTTGTAGTCCTACTTACTGGAGAAGATCTGGAAGCCGACGTTCAACGGACGGTTCTTCAGGTAAGGCTCGGTGAAGCCGAATAACAGGTTGCGCGAGAGGTTGCCGACATTGGCCTGGACGCTCAGCGTTTCGCCCAGTCCGAGGAAATTGTTGGTCTGGTAGTTCAAACCGATGAATGCACCGGAAAGCCGCTGACGCCGCCATTCAAGCCGATGGAGTTCTTGCCCTTTTCCTTCACCTTGAGCAGCAGCTCAACGGTGGCGTTCTGCGCGTCCTGGTGGGTCTCAGAGTCCTGTTCGACCTTCAGCGGGTCGAAGTAGTCGAGCTGGTTCAGGCGCAGCAGGCTGGCTTCCCAAAGGTTGCTGTTGTAGACCTGGCCTTCTTCCAGCAGCAGCTCACGGCGGATGACGCGGTCGCGGGTAATGGTGTTGCCCTGGAACTCGATGCGCGAGACGTAAAACTGCTTGCCTTCGTCGATGTCGATGTCGAGGATCGACAGTCTTGTTTGCGTCGTCGATCTTGGGCGTCGGCACAGCGGCGAAGTTGATGTAGCCCAGCTGGCCATAGGCCTTGCGCAGATTCTCCAGTCCCTTGCCGATCAGGGTGGCGTTGAAGTATTCCCCGTCCTTCATGGTGAACTGGGCACGCAAGCGCCTGTGTTCGTCATCTTGGTGTTGCCGGTGAAGGTGATGCTGCCCAGGCGGTAACGGTCGCCCTCTTCAATCGGCATGCGGATGTCGATGCGCTTGCCCTTCTTGGGACGGAAAGTGAGCAACGATAGGCCGCCTTCGTTGCGGATATGGGTGAGCGGTATCGCCGACCTGCGCGCGGAAGTAGCCCTTGTCGCGGTAAGCCTGGCGAACCCGCTCGGCGTCTTCTTCCAGCTTGCTCGCGTCGTAGGTGCGCGGAAACAGGTTTTCCAGGAAGATGGAGTGCGGAATGCCGATCGGCCTCAGGTTCTTCATGGTCGCGCGCAAGGTCGCGCGAGAGATGTGCTCATTGCCGGTGAACTGGATCTTGCCCACCTTGACCGTGGGGCCTTCCTTGATATTGAAGTTGACTGAGACCGAGGCCGGCGGAATCGTCTTGACGTCGGTCTTGATGGTGGCGAACTGGTGCCCGTGCTCGGCCAGCAGTTCCTTGATGCACAGTCTCGCACGCTTGATCTTGGTGGGATCGTACTGGCTCTCGACGGAGAAGCCGACCTTCTCCTTCTTGAAGCGGTCCAGGACGTCGGACTGCGTGACCGAGTTCAGGCCCTTGTAGTTGATCTCGCGAATGGTGGGCTTTTCCCGGACGATACACGTCCAGAATGATGCCCTTCGGGGTGTCTTCGCGCTCAATGCGGACATCCTCGAAGTATCCCGTGTTCCAGAGCGAGTTGAAGTCGCGCTCGATGGCCAGCGGATCAACCGTCTCCCCGGGGTGGGTAAAGAGGCGCGCGAGGATCGTTTCCTTGGGGATGCGGCGGTTGCCGATGACCCGGATGGAGACGATCGTATTGTCCTGCTGCGCGAAGGCGGAAACCGCAAGGAAAATAGAAGGAATAGCGCCATCATCTTCGTCATACGGCGAAAGCTCGGGCGCGAAGCTGGGTGCTATAGTACGCCGGGAGTTATGGCTCCCTGAAAGGACGACGGGAAGAATAGGCACACCCTCACTGCAAAAAATCAGATCGTACTTGAGGAAAAGGTGATTATAAGTGACGGAAGGGGCTTGACCCAACTCCGGGACTGACTCGGTGATCGGTTCCTGCATTAAACGAGACCTCGTCACCAACCAGCCAAGGGTCTCGTCAGCTCTCAAGCTCTGCCTGAATAGCGTACTCCTCAGCCGGAAATATCCCAGCGAATCTGGAGAACATTTGGTTTGCAGCACACCTGGCAATCTTCGACATAACTCTGCCGGCTGCCTGCAGACTCATCCACCACGGTCTCATTCCACTCTCCACAGCCAGCGCATTGGAACCCGGAAGCGAACGGCATGCTCCCTCCTGCATCGGCACATCTCATCTCTTAGTCTATCGGACGGAGGCGGTTTTGGCTTCGTCGGCGTCAAGCTTTCGCACTTCGACCAGGGTGGAGTAGAAAGGTTGCGCCCCGGCCGATGTCCGTCAGCCCTCGGAGGTAAGGACGTTTACGTTGGCGTCGCTCCCGGCAGAATTTGTTCCAGTCAAGGTGAGCCGATACCACACCCGGCGCCAACGCTGACGCCTAAAAGGGCCTGCAAATGCAGCTTGCCGCGGTCATTCAGCACTTCCACCCAGTCTCCATCGGCGATCCCTCTGCAGCCGCGTCGGCCGCGTTCATCTCCAGGCGAGAGTCGGTTCTCGCTTCCATCTTGCGGTGCCCGGAAGGTTGGCAAAGGTGGAATTCATATAGTTGTCGGCCTTGCGCGGGAGCAGCTCCAGCGGATAGACTTTTCGCTCGCCGCCGTATGACGCGACTCCGTGGCCGGCCGGAAAGTGGGAAGAGCGTCTTTTCCCTGCGCGGCGAGCGACTCAGAATAAAATTCCACCTTGCCGCTCGGTGTACCAAATCCGCCCTTCGAAAAAGGAAGGAACGGCTCGCCAGACTGCTCTGAGGCAAATTTCAGCCTTACGTGCCCCTCGTCCTCCAATTGCTTGATGCTGATCCCCTCCATATCGGGCAACGAAGAAACACGGTCATGCTCTGTCTCGCCTTCCAGCCGGAGGGCCTGCGCAATCAGAACGTCGGTGGAGTCGCGAGAAACAGGTCTCTGTGAAGCCCATGCGCTGCGCCAGCCGGCTGAAGAGCCAGACGTTGGGGCGAGCCTCGCCCTGCGGCTCAATGGCCTGCTGCGAAAGTTGAAGATAGTAGTGGCCGTATGCTCCTTGAATGTCCTTCTGCTCAAGAAAAGTGGTCGCCGGCAGCACAATGTCGGCGTAATCGGTCGTATCCGTGAAGAACTGCTCGTGCACCACGGTGAATAGATCTTCGCGATTCATTCCCCGCAACACGGCGTTCTGGTTAGGCGCGATGGCTGCCGGATTCGAGTTGTAGACGAACAGCGCTTTTACCGGCGGGCCGTCTTCCGGCTTCGAACCCAGCTCGGTAAGGGCGTGGCCCAGTTCGGACATATTCACGATGCGCGAAGGCCGCTTCAGCGGGCTTTCCATCATCAGGTCGGGCCGTTCGAGCGCGACCTTGTCAAACTGGAAAGCGCCGCTGGTGGATAGCTGCAGACCTCCGCCAAGCTTCTTCCATGCACCGGTCAGCGCCGGCAGCATGGCGATGGCGCGAGCCGCCGTGCCTCCGAATTCTCCACGCTGCACACCGTAGTTCATGCGAATCACTGCGGGAGCGACGGTGGCGTATTCATGCGCCAGCCGCTCGACGTCCACAGCCGTCATTCCGGTCCAGTTGGCAACGCACTCTGGCGTGTACTGCTTCACGTGCTCGGCTAGCTGCTCAAAACCGTGTGTCTGTGCGGTGACGTATTCCTCGTCGTACAGACGATCCCGAATCAGGATGTGCATCATGCCCAGCGCGAGCGCAGTGTCCGTGCCCGGCTGGATGGCGATGTGCCAGTCGGCAAGTCGCGCGGTGCGTGTCTGGTAGGGATCGATGACCACCAGCCTGGCTCCCTTGCGGCGTGCCTCTTCCACTATCGGCCAAAGATGCACGTTGTTGCCGTGGATGTTCGCTGCCCAGGCGATGATGTACCGCGAGTGGCGGAAATGCTCGGTATCCGTGCCCAGTTTGCGGCCGTAAACCGACAGCAGAGCATCTCCTCCGGCGGTGGAACAGATCGTGCGATCCAGTTGCGAGGCGCCCAGTCTGTGAAAGAAGCGGCGATCCATCGAGCCGTAGCCCAGCGCGCCAATCGTTCCCGCATAGCTGTAGGGAAGAATTGCCTCAGGGCCGAATTTACGGCTGATCGCAGCCAACCGTTGCGCGATCGTGTCGATCGCCTCTTCCCAGGAGATGCGCTCAAAAGCGGCAGACTCTTTGCCCACAGGCAGCGGACCTTTCGCTGCAGTATCCCTGCGGCGCATGGGATGGAGCACTCGTGCCGGCGAATAGACGCGATCCAGATACTTCGCCACCTTGCCGCACAGAAATCCCTGCGTCACGGGATGAGCCGGATCTCCCTGGACTTTGACCGCACGGCCCTCGGGATTGACCGTGACCAGCACCCCGCAGGAATCAGGGCAATCGTGGGAACAAACAGTGTGGACGACTTTGAAAGCGGCCATGAACTATTCTAGGGCTGCGCACGGGCTGGGTACAATCGCACAGCTTGATTTTCGAGCCATGACCAGGCCCGCGGACGCCGCACTTCAATCCCTCGACTACGGAGCGATCCAACCGTGAAGAAAAATTCGCTGATCTGCCTCATCTTAGGTCTGTCGGTCCTGCTTTCATCCAGTTGCGCACGCGCAGAAGATATGGGCAGCGCCATTCGGAAGACCTTGCAGGCTCAAACCGATGCCTGGAACCATGGGGATGTCGATGGCTTCATGGCGGCCTACAAACGGAGCGACGATACCACGTACATCGGCAAGCGGATCGCGCATGGCTACGTGCATATCCTGGAGAACTATAAAGAGCGCTACACGTCGACCGAGATCATGGGCAAGCTCACCTTTTCCGATCTTAATGTGCGCCCGCTCGGCGACAAATTTGCTGTCGTCACCGGAAAATTCGCGCTGGCCCGGTCCGCGGCGGGCGGAGGTCCGGCAGACGGAGTCTTCTCACTGGTATGGGAAAAAACGTCCGAGGGATGGAGGATCATTCTCGACCATACGAGCTGAACCGCGGACGACGTCAGCCGATTCTAACGCTCGTGATCTTTTAACAGTCTTTCTCGTTGACGCGGCATGTGCCCCACCCATATAACCTGCCGATGCGGCATATATTCGGATTTCTTGCTGGTTATCTTATTTCGCTAGTGTCGTCGATTCTGCTCTTTCGCGTGTCCGGTCACGATCCCGGCGTGCCCGCCGGCGCAGGTTTCGTGCTGTTGACGGCCATCTACGGCGTCGCCTTCGCTTTCCTGGGAGGCTGGGTCGCCACGCGTATCGGCAATTTCTCCACCGGGTGTGCCGTCGCTGGAATGATCGCGGTGCTCTCCCTCGTCTCTTTTTTCACTGACATCGGAGCCAGCCACTGGGCTCAGATAATTTCTTTCTTCCTGATGGCGCCCGCAGCCGGTGCCGGCGCGTGGAAGCGGCGACGGCTTCAACATTCTGCAGCGTGACTCTTATCCTCCGCCCGATACCACGAGCAATGGTCACCACGCGTTCGGGTAACCACAGGCGAACGCCCTGGATAAAAACTTCATGCCCGCGATGACTCTGAACCCGTAGTGTGCGAGGCTTGCTGCATGATCTCCTGGCTCGCTGTCATCTGGCCGCAACCACTCGATCCGTTTCACTCCGTGGCTCTCTCTGCGCTGGTCGCCGCATTGCCCCTGATTCTCGTTCTCGTCTTGATGGGTCTGTTTCGGCGAAGCGGACTCGTCTCTTCAGCCTGCGGACTTGGCACCGCGATCCTGCTGGCGCTGCTGGTGTGGCGTATGCCGCTGGTGCTGGTCCTTTGGAGCGCAATCTACGGGTTTGTCTATGCCCTCTTCCCGATTCTCTGGATAGTCTTCACCGCGCTGTGGCTCTATAACCTCTCGCAGGACACCGGTAAATTCGAACTCCTCCGCCGATGGATGGGAAAGAGTGCCTCCGGCGATCCGTGCATCCAGGCCGTCCTGGTCGCCTTCTGCTTCGGGGCGCTGCTCGAAGGCACCGCGGGCTTCGGTGCGCCGGTCGCAGTCACCGCGTGCCTGCTTGTGGGCCTCGGCATGGAGAAGAAAAAGTCCGTCGTCGTCGCCCTCATTGCCAATACCGCGCCCGTTGCCTTCGGCGGCATCGGCATACCCATCGTCGCGCTGGCAGGAGTCACCGGACTGGATCTCTCACAACTCTCCTCCATGGTCGGCAGGCAGGTCCCATTTCTATCGCTGGTGTTGCCTGCGTATCTCGTTTGCGTGGTGGACGGGCTCCGTGGTCTCCGGCGGACGTGGCCGGCAGCGCTCGTTGCTGGAGCCACCTTCGCCCTGGCGCAATTCGCGGTGTCGAACCTGTGGGGCCCTTACGCGGCCGATCTCATCGCGGCAACTACTTCCATTGCCGCAACCGTCATCCTGCTGCGCTTCTGGACGCCGCCAGCACCCTTCGCAGCCTCATCGGACGTGGAGGCTCTTGCTCCAGCAGAAGCCGTGACCGGTGCACTTACAACGAGAGAGGCCTTCGCAGCGTGGCTCCCGTGGCTGCTGCTTTCGGTGGTCATGGTGTTCTGGACGTACTTCCACCTGCTGCAATTCCGCCAGGTAAACATCCCGGTGGCCAGCCTGCACAACGGAGTCCTCATTACCCTGTATCAGCGTTCCTATGCCGCGGTCTACGCTTTTCAACCCATGGGAGTCGGCACCGCAGTTTTGGTGACCACCATCCTCACAGCACTTTGTTTTCGCGTCCGCCCCGGAATAGTCCTGCGCGCCGGGGCGAACACTTTTCGCCAATTGCGCATGCCCGGCCTTACCGTGCTCTCGATCGTCGCGTTGGCTTACCTTTATAACTACTCCGGCATGGCCTATACGCTCGGTGCTGCCGTCGCCCGTGTCGGCCCGGCGTTTCCATTGCTGAGCAGCTATCTCGGCTGGATGGCTTGCTTCCTCAGTGGAAGCGACACCGCCAGCAACCTTCTTTTCGGAAATCTACAGGTAGCTGCCGCCCACCAGCTCCATCTCAGCCCGATACTGCTGGCCGCAACTAATTCCTCCGGCGCCGTTACCGGCAAAATGATCTCGCCGCAAAACATCGCCGTCGGTGTCACTACCGTTGGACTGATCGGACAGGAAGGCAGAATTCTGCGGGCCACCTTCTGGCACAGCATCGGCATCGCTGGAATGTTAAGCCTCGTGGCCTTCGCCCAGGCCTATTGGTTCCCGTGGATGATTCCGTAATCGCGCGGCACTAAGCGCAGCAAAGCCCGGAACGTGTGTCCCGGGCTCCGGTCTGCTCGCCGTTCTGCTACTGCTTCGGTGCGAAGTAGCCTTTTCGTGCCCGGACGCGGTACTTCCGGTCGTTCGCGATCAGATAGATCGTGCGGAACGATCCGTCAGGCTTGAAGTCAGCCGGGGTGTAGGAAAGCGCGTACTGGCTGCGCAGTTCCTCCTCAATGTCGTGGAAGCTCTGCGACATCTGCTTCCATGTTTTTCGGATAGTAAACGGTGCCGCCGGTCGCCACGGACATCTTCTCCAGCACGGCGTCGCCACGGCCCCGGCTTGGGCTGACGTTGGTGCTGATGGCGTAGATGATGGTCTCGGCACGCTGGCACATCTTGATGGCATCGTCGAGATAGGCGCGGCTCTGGTTATCGTCGCCGTCCGAGATCAGGATCATCGCCTTGCGTACGGGCTCCTGGCCACGCGAGACTTATCCAGCAGCTTGTCGCGGCAGGCAGTGTAGACGGCGTCGAAGAACGCGGTGCCGCCTCCGGGACTGAGCTTGTTCGACGCCGGTGTCGAGCGCGTCCAGGTTGTTCGTCCAGTCCGTCTTAAGATCCGGCACGACATCGAAGCCCATCACAAAGGCCTTATCGCTCTGCGGTCGCAGCACCTGCTTCAGAAATTCGCTGGCCGATTCCTGTTCAAACTGGAAGCGGGTTCGGATAGAGGTGCTGGCATCGATCACGACGCCCACCCGAAGCGGCAGGTTGGTCTGCTGCACAAACTTCGATACTTTGGCCGGGGCCTTCTGATCGTCGAGGAGCGCAAAGTCGCTCTGCTGCAGATCCTTGACGAAGTGGCCGTTGTGCTTCTCCGTGACCGTGAAGATCAGGTTCACTTCGTCGACGCTGCGCTTGATGGTGAATTCGCCTTCGTCGTTGCCGGTGGGAAGCTGGCCGGGTGTTGCCGCCGGAGCGTTGGCGGGAGGTGCAGCGGTCTGCGTGGTGCTGGGTGCGGGTGCTTTGGCCGGGGCCTGTGCTGGAGCCTGTGCGGGTGTTTGTGCGAGTGCTGCAACAGAAAATGCCAGTGCCAGCGTCGCGCCTTTAAGACGCAGGAGCCTGCAGCCAGGCACAAATGGGGTTTCTTGACATCAACTTCATCCTCGTGGCCTTCGTTCTTTGCTAATGCTCATTCTAACAATTGGGCGTGAACGCCCGGTTACGAGCGAATCGCCTTGGACTTTCGCCTCCGCGGCGGCGTCCAGCATGCGGAGAAATACTTTTAATTCTTCAGGCAGGGGAGACTTCAGGCTCAGCGTCTCGCCGCTGCGGGGATGCGCGAATTCCAACTCGGCGGAGTGGAGGAAGTTGCGCGACAGGCTGATGCCTTCCGGCTCCTGGTGGGTGCGGCGCTTGCCGCTGATGGCCACCGGAACAATAATTCGCGCCGGCGCGCCGTAGAGCGTGTCGCCGACTACGGGATGTCCGATGGAGGACATATGCACGCGGATCTGGTGGGTCCTGCCCGTCTCAATCTTCACGGCAACCAGCGTGAATTTTCCGTAGCGGCCGGAAAAGCGCTTCAGCACCTGGTAGTGCGAGACTGGCGCTGCGGCCGCCCTCATCGCGCCGGGTCGTCATGCGCGTGCGACGAACCTGGTCGCGGCTGATGGGCGAATTGATCGTGCCCGAATCCTTCTCGACCTCGCCATGAACCAGCGCGAAGTAGGTCTTCGACATCTCGCCGCGTGGCAAACATGTCCGCCAGCTTGCCGTGAGCCCAGTCGTTCTTGGCAACGACGATCAGGCCGCTGGTTTCCTTGTCCAGACGATGCACGATGCCGGGACGAAGATCACCGCCCGATGCTCGACAGGTTTTGGAAGTGATGAAGAATTGCATTGACCAGGGTGCCGCGATTGCGGGCGTCGTCCGTGGCTCCCGCGCCGGCGTGCACCATCATGCCTGCGGGCTTGTTGACCACGGCGAGATCATCGTCTTCGTACACGATGTCCAGCGGAATATCTTCCGCCATGGCATGCAGCGGTGGCGGCTGTGCCTCGCCGTGCACGGAGACGACTTCATCCGCGCGCAAACGCATGGAAGCCTTGGCGGCCTTGCCGTCGACCAGCACTCCGCCTTGCGACAGCAGCAACTGGATGCGGGAGCGGCTGACACCTTCAAGTTGCTGCACCAGGAACTGGTCCAGACGCTGCCCGGCCATATTCTGCGGATACGCTCCAGGAGCGTAACTCAGCGGAGTCCTCGGACGTTATCTGCGGCTTGGAAGAATCAGGCGATATGGGCACTCTCCTCCACTGTACCGTGTTTCCACCACAACATGCCTCCGGCGAGCACCATGCAGCACGGCCAGCACCTGCCCGACAGTGAGCGAGTCGTTCAGGATATGCACGGTTGCGGCGCCGCGAAAAAATGCGAGGAAGTAGCGCGAGATCCCGAAGAGAATCAGCCACGTCCCCATCAGCTCGCCCGGCGCCAGACGTCGCAACAACAGCATCAGCACGCAGAAGATAGCCAGCTCCGCCAGGCACTCGTACAGTTGCGTGGGATGCAGCGGCAGGCCCTGCGGAGTGCCGCGTCCACAGCATCGCCAGCTGGCTGCGTAGGTGACGCCCCAGGGCAACGTAGTGGGTGTTCCGAAGGTCGAGCCGGCGGCGAACGATCCGACGCAGGAGATGGCATGGCCCAGCGCCAGCGGTGCGGCAGCACGTCCAGTGTGCGGCGCAGCGGCAGGTGGATCAGTCCGCGCATAGACGCTGCCTAACAGCAAGGCAATGCGCAACCGCCTACCAGGAACCAGGGAGTGCGCATCGACGCCAAGTCCATCTCCACAACGGACACGGTGCGAAGTACGCCCCAGTACAGCAGCACCATGCAGTAGGCGTGAACCGACGATGGCAGAGAAGATCATGAGCACGAATAAGATTCCAGATCTTGTTGGGATCGACGCCAAGGCCCGCGCCAGCCGCAGGCTGAGAAAGAGCGCGGCAAGAACGCCGATGGCGGCGAAGACTCCGTAGGAGGGAACTGCGATGGGGCCGAACTGGAAGAGAAGGTGCACCGTTGAGTGTGCTGACTCTCTGCGGAGCGGGTCGCAGCGTCCCCGGTGGAAGAATAACGCGAATCGGACGTCAATCCGGCGAAACGCAATTCGACTTGCGACGAAAAGTTAGAAGACCGACCCACTGGGCCGTGACGCAGTTCTCTGGTGAACCCGTCCTAAGACGGTGGGACTCTCCGCGGCTCTTTAGGCGTTCCGGACTGGCGGACAGCACACCGAGCCGATTATATCGAGTCGAGTCCCTGTTCGATGATTAAAGGTTCAACCAGAGTTGACCGCAGCACCTGCTTCGCAGGCCGGTTTCTGTCAGGATGCTAGCCGAGGTTGGCCAGGTTGGCAATAGCACCCCTGAAATCGGAATTCGCCACATAGCGGTCCGCAAACTCATCTGCGCATGCACAACATCTTGCGGCTCATCTATTTCTGCGCACATAGTGACTTTTTTGAAGCCGCGGATTCACTTAGCGACGTGCGCGAAAACACATCTATGGGGGCGTGATTGATGTACGATGACTGGTCCATCGGAGCTAACAATTTATGCACGCGAAATCTCTGTCCTAT
This sequence comes from uncultured Acidobacteriaceae bacterium, assembly GCA_963816335.1. GTDB lineage: Bacteria > Acidobacteriota > Terriglobia > Terriglobales > Acidobacteriaceae > JANXZS01. The sequence goes on from CAWFKA010000014.1 coordinate 44,361, forward strand.
TTAGCAGCAGTGTCCCTCTTTGCAGGCCTGAGCATCTCCGCGATATCGGCACAAACGCAAACAGCCGCGGCACCTGCGGCAACGCCCACCGACCTGAATGCCAAAGCACATGCCATCTTTGACAAAGGCATTCAATTGAATGGCCTCACCGCGAAAGACATGCAGCCCTACCACCTCAAAGCTACTTACGAACTCTACGAGGGCGATCCCACACCGGAGGCGGGTACTCTGGAAGTCTGGTCCACCGGACCTGACCAATGGAAGCGCACCTACACAGGCAAGAAATATTCCGGCACCGAGTGGAGCGTAACTGCGACGGAGCGCTTTCAGGCAAAGGGCGAGTCCAAGGTAAATTTCGACCACGCCAAGCTCGACCTGCGCGTAGGAGTACCCACCACTGACCCGCTCTTCCAGGCTGAGGCTTTCAAGCCCGAATATGAGTTCAATGGTGGACTCATGAGCACTCCCGTAGCGATGACCTGCATCATGGTTGCGCCAGCACAGAATCCCGGCAACCTCTTCCCGACATATTGCTTTGACGCCGACAATCACGTTCGCCTTGTGACGACACCGGATACGGCCTTCCAGCTTGAGGACTACCAGGTGTTTCAAAACCGGGCGATTGCCAAAGATGTGAAGGTCATCTTCAATCATCACCTCACGTCGGCTATCAAGGTTGTTTCGCTTGAGCCGCTGTCGCCTGCCGATGCCGCGCTGGTCAAACCCGCCGGTAACGCCCTTCCGCAACCGTGGACACGCCTTCCCGGCGATCCAAAGCTTGTAGTTGTGAAACAGTCCGGGGCCATGTATCCGATGAAAGCCGCGGAACAGCGCGCTCTCGGAACCGTCTATGTGGATGCCATCATCCTCAAGACAGGCAAGGTCAAGATCAAGGGCACCACTGGCAATCAATATCTGACACAGGCCGCCTCTGACGCGATTCAGGATTGGAAGTTCCAGCCCTACCAGATCAACGGGCAGGCAGTGGATGTTGAAGCCATTATCCCCTACACCTTCGACGGCAAACCCTTCATTCCATGGCCGGGTGGCATTGAACCCCATCCCGCTCCGGTTGCCAAACCGTAAGCGAAACAGCTCACAAGCGAGAACAAAAACAGCGCGGTCCTTCTCATGAAGAAGAAGCCCGCGTTGTTCGGAAATTCAGTTGCCTGTGCCGCTCCCATTTTCGCGACAACAAATCACACGCCTGCAGGTCAATCGGCATGCTCGCACATTTCGAGCAGTAGTCGTGTCAGCCGATGCGGCGTTCGTCACCCAATACAGAATCCAGCAACCCGGCGAGATTGCTGGCTCGCGAGCGGAGACTGGTCTGCGTTTCTGAAACAGATCCATTCAGCACGCGATATTTCTCCGCAAGCATCGCCAGTTCGTCCGCAATGTTCAGCGAGGCCAGCACCGCCACACGCAGCGAGTCCACCGTGGTGCCCTGCGCCGCCACGGCGCGCATCTTTGTATCCACCATGCTGGCAAGCATCTGGATGTACTCCGGATCGTGCCCACGCAGATGGTACGTCTGATCGTAGATTTCAACCGTTACGCTGGTTGGCTGCTGCGGATCTTCGTTGGATGGCTTGGTCATTCCTGATCTTCCCCTGTCAGATTGCGAGATCGTCCAGCTGTCTCAGCAGACTTTCGACACGCGAGCGAACTCCGTCGCGCTCTTTCCTAAGATTGGTCAGCTCGGTGTGCAGGCTTCCCAAAATTGCTTCGTTCTCGTTAGCTTTTTCTTCCGCAGCAAGAGCACGCTCTTCGGCTGCGGCACGCAGCTCGCGCTCCGACTTCAGCAGTCTCCACAGTGCGTAGTACTCGGCGCTCCAGTGCCTCGAAATCGGCAGCGGCCATCGGTGGTTCCGGCTCTCCCAGCGCTAGCGTTGACATCGGTGTATCCTCCACGATTCTGTCTTCCCCCTTGGCGCAGTATAGCGCCGATGAACGTTGCAGGGCCGTGAAACCGGAGGAAAACTCGGCTCGCAGGTACCCGACATTGTTCGGCTAGGCCGCGCAACCGTCCGCCGAGTTCGCTCCATCGCCTTTATAATGCGATCGGAGTAAAGCTGCGTCTCTTCTTCGCGAAGCGTTCGCTCCTGCGACTGAAACACGGTTCCCAGCAGCAGCGAGTACTCCGCCTCTCCTGCTTTCTTGTCGCGAAAAATTTCTTTTGGCGCAAAACTCACCAGCTCTTCGAATTCCCAGTGCCACAAGCGCGTCCGCCACTTGAGACCAGCGCAGCGTGTCGGAAACGTCAGCGAAAAATCGCGACGTACCGGCTGGAAGCGGGATAGTTCGCGAACCGCCGGCTGTCGCAGTGCCTGTCGATAGAGCCGGTGCGAGGTAGATTTCTCCCACGAATACGGTTTGCTTGATTTTGCGCCGCTGCGCCTCCTCGGGATGCAACTGTCCGAAGTAGCCGATCGTCGATCCATCCACCACGATACGAGCCGAGCGTGCCGGATGAAGCCACTCGGGTATCAGGTGCATCCGCAGCAAAGTTGTCGAAGTAAAGCGAGCGCGAGGCGAAACGGCTGAGCAGCTCCTCTACCGAACCCTTTACGTCAAAGAAGTCCAACGGCCTTGGCGGCGCGTGCGGACCCTCCACGGACGACAGACCGGTCGCGCCAATCGACAAGCGTGGGCCGTTCCTCCACTCGCGTGCGTCGTTCCGCTGAACGCCGTGCCCATTTCGAAGAGGCGTACATCTTCCACGTTGCGGTTCAGGTTGCCCGCAATCATCGCCAGCATGCCCGGGATCAGCGACGGCCGAAGCATGCCTGCCTCTTCGTTCAACGGATTGCCCATCGGCACGGCGGTCGCGGGTTGCGGCGCAAACGTAACTGCATCTGTCTACAGATACAAAGGTGCTCGACATCGCCTCGTTCCATCCCAGCGCCAGCAGCGTCGAACGCACTGCCGACTCCTTCGGCGCCCAGGGCAACTCACTTCACGCTGCCTTCAAATGCAGGCAACGTGTTGGCGAAACGGTTGTAGCCGTAGACGCGTGCTACTTCTTCGATCAGGTCGATCTCGCGCTCGAGATCCAGCCGCCAGCTCGGCAGGGTTACGTCGTAGTGCCATCGGAACGCAGCACCAGCGAGCAGCCCAGCGCGGTCAGTACAGTCTCTCAACCGTGGATGCTGTGATGCCGATCCATCGATCGTCGTCCCCAGGATGCGGCGCACTTCGCTCAACTCCAGTCGCACCGGCGCACGATGCGCCGTGCGCTCCGCGGCCGTGGGCACCACTACGTCCACCAGGTCGCCGACAAGATATCCGCCGCCTCCGCGAGCACCATTTTGCGAGACCAGTGCGGAGGCGACAGGAGGCGCATTGAAGTCCGCGCCACGCTCGAAACGATGGCGATGCATCGGTGTGCAGTCCGTGACGCCGCGACAGTTCCGCGAATGCTCGCGGGATCGAACCACGCCGCTTCCACCAGCACATTCTTCGTGTCAGTGGTGATCATCGTGTCCCAGCCGCCCATCACGCCTGCCAGCCCGACCGCCTTCTTTTCATCGGCGACAACCAGGTCGTCGCTGTCCAACGTGCGCTCGCTGCCGTCCAGCAGGCGCAGCTTTTCGCCCTTGCTGCGCGCGCGGACGACGATTCCGCCCTCCAGCTTGTCGAGATCGAAGACGTGCGTCGGTTGCCCCATCGCCGATCCAGACAGAGTTGGTCGCATCCACGGCATTCGAAATCATCTTCTGCTCAAGGCTGGTAAATCGCTCGGCCAGCAGTCCGGACGACGGCTTGATGGTCACGCCACGCAGCACCCGCGCCGTAAAGCGTCCGCACAACTCAGGAGCCTCAATTCTCACCGGGTAAGGACGGGCGCTCTCCACCGCTGCCGGCAGGGATGTATCCAGCGCAGGCAGCGTGAGCCCGTAAATCGCGCTGGCTTCCCGCGCAATGCCGTAGTGGTTCATCGCGTCCACGCGGTTGGTGGTGATGTCCATCTCCAGCAACAGACCTTTGCCCGCACCAAGAACGAAAGCGCCATCCACGGCCATGCCGCGCAGCGTCAGGTCTTCCACCAGCTTGTGATCGTCCACCGGAATCCCAGGCAAATATTCCCGCAGCCATTCGGTAAGAATCTTCATAAAGATCAGCTAAGAAGCGGTTAGCTAAAAGCCGGTCAGCTAAAGGCCGGTCAGCTAAAAAGCGGTTAGCAAAACGGCCGTTAGTGAAATAGCTGTCAGTAAACAGTCTTCGTTTCTTTCTCCTTCAAAGATCAGCTAAGAAGCAGTTAGCTAAGAAGCGGTTAGCTAAAGTCCGGTCAGCTAAAAAGCGGTTAGCTTAAACGGCGGTTAGTGAAATAGCTGTTAGTGATCAAGCTTCATTTCTTTCTTTCAAAGTTTTCACAAAAGGCCAACTAGAAGCACATAGCTAAAAGTCGGTTAGCTAGAAAGCGGCTAGCGAAAATATTTAGTGAGCCGGCTTTTCCTTCAGTGTGTTTAGCAGACCATTCAGCATCTTTCCCACTTCTTCGCAATCCGCAATTATCTTTCTCGCTTCAGCCGCTTTCATGTATCCAAGAGTGCTTGCCAGCTCGATTTGCGTTTCGACTTCGAAAAGTGACCCACGCGCCTGCCCAAGAAAAACCGCGAATCCGTTGTCCGTCAGTCTTCCGTGACCTTCGGCAATATTGCTCGGAACCGAAACCGCAGCCCGTCGAATCTGACTCGTCAGCCCAAATATCTCTTCTTTCGGAAAGGCCTTTGTCGCCGTGTACACCACACCAGCCAACTTCATCGACCTCTGCCAAACAATCAAATCCCGAAAATGCCGAGTCTTCATCTCACCCGCTGCTTCTGCTCTTCCGCTAACCGCTTCTTAGCTGACCGGACTTTAGCTGACCGCTTTTTAGCTAACCGCCCTTTAGCTGGTTTCACGCTTCTGCTCTTCCGCTAACCGCTTCTTAGCTGACCGGACTTTAGCTGACCGCTTTTTAGCTAACCGCCCTTTAGCTGGTTCCTCAGGCAAATTGCCTGAGAAACCTCATATCCCCTGAATAGAACTGCCCAATATCGCTGACGCCATACTTCATCATCGCGATGCGTTCCACGCCCATGCCAAAGGCGAATCCGCTGATCTTTTCTGGGTCGTAGCCCGGCTGCTTCTGCTGCACGAATCCAAAGACCGCAGGATCCACCATGCCGCAGCCCAGCAGCTCAATCCACCCCGAGTGCTTGCACTTCCGGCAGCCCTTGCCCGCCGCAGAAGATGCAGCTGATCTGCACGTCCGCGCTCGGCTCCGTGAACGGAAAGAACGACGGAAAGAATCGCGTCTTCACCGCCGGACCGAAGAACGCCTTCATCGCGTGATCCAGCGTGCCCTTCAGATCGCTGAACGTTACATGTTCGCCCCACGCACAGCCCCTCCACCTGGTGGAAGATCGGCGAGTGCGTTGCGTCCGACGCGTCGTTGCGGTGCACCTTGCCCGGAATCACGATGCCGCACCGGCGGCGGCTGCTGCTCCATCGTTCGAATCTGCACCGGCGAAGTATGCGTGCGCATCAGCAGGCGATCGCGCAGCGGCCTGCGCTCCTGGTTCGGCCACCACCAGCGTGTCCTGCGTGTCGCGCGCCGGATGGTTCGGCGGAAAATTCAGCGACTCGAAGTTGTAGTAGTCCGTCTCCACCTCGGGCCCCACGCCGACGGAGTAGCCCATCCCCTGAAACACCGACACGATCTCGTTCATCGTGCGCACAATGGGATGCTCCGCGCCCAGCAGCGTGCGCGTCCCCGGCAGCGTGACGTCGATGGCTTCGCGGTCCAGCGCGCGTCGTCCGGCCCGGCATTGCCCGCGTTCGCCAGCAGCTCCTCAACCTGCTCCTTCAGCTTGTTGAAGCGCTGGCCAATCAGCTTCTTCGCTTCCGCGCGGAGCGGATTTCAGCCACGCCTCGCTCACCAGCTTCAGCCGGCCCTGCTTGCGGCCCAGCCATTCCAGGCGAAACTGTTCAACCGCGTCCGGCGACGCCAGCGAGCGCGCCGACTCCGCAGCCTGCCCCGCCAACCCGCTGAAAGCCTGCTCAAGCGCAGCTTCGTCAAAGCTGCTCAATAGTGGAATCTGTTCTTGCGACATGATCCTGTTCAGGATAAATCAGAGACCCGCTCCCCCGCAGGAAGTCCGAGCTTTTTGAGGCGATCAGCGGTAATCCCGCCGATGGGCCGAATGCTTCGTATCCGGCCCCGGGGTGCGCCAATCCTATGCTGGAACTGGAGGAGGTGCAGGCGTGAGTCCGTGGCGGCGCATGATCTCTGCCATCTTCGCCCGGTCCGGCGGCCCACCGGCTGCAGCGGCGAGCACCGCGGAAGTCTCGCGGAAATACTGCGGACCGATCTTGGCCGGCGTGATCAAGCACAGCACCTTCGCATCCTCGCTGCCGTTGTTGTCGAAGCGGTGAACTGCGCCTCTGGGAATGCATATAGCCTTCCCAGGCCCTACGTCGATCTGTTGACCGTCTACCGTCATGGTCAACACCCCTTCAAGGCCATAGATCGTTTCCTCATAGGCGTCGTGACTGTGCGTCGGAGCCGGCAAGCGCTCGGAGGCTGGGACGATCATCTCAAACATCGCAACGCTGTCGCTGGAGTTCTCGCCCGTCAGCAGGAAGCGTATGGCAAGCGGGCCGACATGGATGGTTTCGTCAGCAGGGTTGATTTCTATTTGCATATCTTGCCACCTCATTCGGTCTATCTTTATAGTAAACTTTATTTACTTAGCAAAGGAATAGTAAACGGAATTTACTTATTATGTCAACGCGTGGAAATGCAAAACATTCAGCGATCGAGCCAGCCGACCTACTGATTGGTGCTCTGTTGCGGGCGCCATCTCAAGCGATTCATCGCCGCATCATCAGGGAACTCAACGCCGCAAACTTCGATGGGCTGAGCTTGGCGCATATAGCTGTTCTGCAGTTTCCCGGCCCGGATGGTGTTCGTCCCAGCATTCTGGCAGAGCGCGCCGGGATCAGCAAGCAGGCCATGAATCAGCTGCTGCGCAGTCTTGAAGATCTCGGCTACCTGGTACGCTCTGAGACGCCAGTGGAGGGACGTATGCGCGTGGTTCGATTCACGAAGCGCGGGCACGCCGTTTACAAGAAGATCTACGAGATCCTGCAGGAGATCGAGCGGGAGTGGACCGCGGAGCTGGGTGCGAAGCCCTTCACTCAGCTAAAAAAAGTCTTGTGCCGCGTTTGGGCGAGTCCGCTGATCCACTAGCCTAAAACGGTTCCTTTGGCTGGCCCACCCACTAGGATTTTAATCTGCAGGCCTGTAGAGCTATTCGGGCCGCTGTTCAATGGTATGTGGCTCGAACCAGGTGGCTCCTCCGAACGGACTGTGTGCCGCAAAATCGGGAAGGGGCACCAAGAAACTACCCTGGATACCTGACGCGTCGCGTATCCACAGAGGCTTGTATTGCTCGCGGTGCCCCACTTCAGACCAAAGGCAGCATGATGTCCTGTCTCCGTTTGCCATAAGGATCTCATCGCGCTCCACCTCCAGCGTTCGACTGTGTGGATCACCATTTTACTCTCGCTTCGAGGTGCCATGTCTGTAGGCAAGTGCCCGAGCGGCCAGCACAAAAGCAGAAGGCATGACCCGAAGGCCATGCCATCTTTGCAAACCATACTTCGACTAGGCCGCGGTCTTTTCCAACGCAGCTTTCGCCTGTGCCACCAACGCCGCAAAACCCGCGGCATCGTTCACGGCCACATCTGCCAGGACCTTGCGATCCAGCTCCACGCCGGCCTTCTTCAGGCCGTTGATCAGCAGGGAGTAGTTCAAGCCGCTGAGCTTGGCAGCCGCATTAATGCGCACAATCCAGAGCGAGCGGAACTGACGCTTCTTCTGTTTGCGGCCAATGTAGCTGAACTTCATGCCACGCTCTACGGCTTCCTGGGCTGCCTGGTAGAGCTTGGATTTGGTGAGGAAATATCCACTTGCCCGCTTAAGAATCTTCTTGCGGCGGTCACTGCGCTTGGTACTCCGTTTTACACGGGGCATTTTCTGTTTCTCCTTTGCGTGTTTCGTTGTGCGGCTGGAGGCAGGAGGCGACTACCCGGGAGGGCATCGCTTTAGACCTCTTCACTCGCTTGCTGCTCTTGATCTCTCGTCAGCTCCCTGTGGAGTCTGCCGGGGGCCATTGCGGAACGCTTTACCGCGGCCCTTCGCCCGTCAGGGCGCGATCTAGAGGTAAGGAATCATGCGCGAAACCTTCGCGTAGTCGGCATCGGATACCAGGGCGGTCTTTGCGAGCTTCCGCTTGGTGTTCGTCGCCTTCGACGTAAGGATGTGGCGCATCTTGGTCTGGCCGCGCTTGATTTTGCCGGTACCAGTCTTGCTGAAGCGCTTCATCGCGCCCCGGTGACTCTTCAGTTTAGGCATGGTTGTCCTACTTCGTTTGACCTACGTGCAACATCAACCAGTGTACAGGGATACGGCCCGTCAGGGCAACCACCGAGTGCCATCCACGTGGGCAAAACCCGGCAAGAACGGTCCATTCGGTCAGCCAATTCGCCCCAAAGGCCTCAAATTAAGCCTGTTTCGAAGAATATAGCCAGCCTCGTGGCCCGGCATCCGGGCGAAACCGCCCTATCCACCAGCGACCCGGCGCGGTAGTATCGAAAGACTTTGAGCCTCCGCCTGCACCATGGCCGTCCAGGTCCGCCCGTCTGGTTGATGGGACTTTCGAATGCCTCCCTGGGGCTCATCGCGGGCGTCATTTACTTCTCGATTCCGCAATTACTGGCCGCGCGACATGTTCCGGAGTCGAGAATCGCCTTTATGACCGCGGCCGCACTCGCGCCAAATTTCCTGGCCGTTCCCCTCGGCCCCATCCTCGACGTACGCTTCAGCCGTCGATGGTATGCCACTTTTTTTGCAGCGATGGAAGCACTCATGGTCGTCGTGGCCATCCTGAATCTGGATCACCTCGCCGTCCTCACAGCCGCGATCGTGCTGGGCGCCGGGGCCGCGATGCTCTCGTCGACGGCGCTAGGAGGGTGGCTCTCCAATGTGACTGCCGAGGATGAAAAGAACCAACTCAGCGCTTGGATCAACATTCCCCTCATCTGCGGAATCGGCGTCACCTCCGTGCTTGGTGGGGAACTGGTTCGTCATCTGCCGATCGGGCTGGCGGCGGCCCTTCTGGGGCTCATTGTCTTCTCCCCGGCTACCATCTTTCTCATCATGCCGGCACCCGGACCGGACCGGCGCCTTGCCGCTGAAAGCTTCATTCAATTCAATCGCGAGGTTCTGTCACTCTTGCGCCGACGCGAAGTGCTCATCGCGCTCATGCTCTTCCTCTTCCCCTGCGGATCCTTCGCGCTCACCAACCTGCTCGGCGGCATCGGCAACGACTTCCACGCTTCGGCCCGCATCGTCAGCCTTGCTGGCGGCGTTGGCGCCATTATTCCCGGACTCATCGGCTGCCTGTTTTATCCCGTCATCGCCAGGCGCATGCCCTTGCGCCTCCTCTATCTCGTGAACGGCATTACGGGCGGGCTATTTACCTTCGGCCTCATTTTGCTTCCCCACAAATCCTGGGTTTTCGCGATGGCGCTCTTTGGCATCTTCCTGTTCCAGGCGATGTCCTTCGCCATCCAGTGCGGAATTGCTTTTGAGACCATCGGGCAGAACAATCCGCTGGCCGCGACTACCTTCACTTTCCTGGTGGGAGCCACCAATGTTCCCCTGACCCTCATGATGCTTATCGACGGTCATGCCTATTCCTACGGCGGAGCCGCGGGAAGTTTCGCCGCCGATGCCGGAGTCAGCATCGCAACCTGCCTGATTATCGGCACAGTTCTCTACCGTCTCAGCGGCAAGGGATTCGGTTCAGGTCAACCATCGGTCGAGGCCCTTCAGCCGGTGCCGCAGCAGGATTAGTGCCGGGCTCTCCGCTATTCGTGACGCAGCGCATCCATCGGCTGTACGCTTGCCGCGCGCCGTGCCGGAATCCAACTCGCGGCAATCGCAACCGTAATCAACAACAGGACACCCGCCGAGAGTGCCACTGGATCGTAAGGTCGAATTCCGTAGAGCATGGATTTGATCAGCCGCATCAGCGACAGCGCCACCGCCACTCCCACTACGATTCCGAGCAGCCGCAAGCCATGTACTTTCGCGCAGAATCATGCCTCGCACCTGCTTCGGCTGCGCCCCCAGTGCCATGCGGATGCCGATCTCGTTGCGCCGGTTCGCCACCGAATGCGCCATGATGCCGTAGATGCCCACGCACGCCAGCGCCAATGCCAGCACGCCGAAACTCGAGGTCAGCGCAGAGAAGGCGCGCTCGATCTGCATGGTGGCGTCGATCTGTTCCTGCTGTGTCCGCACATCAATCATCGGCAGATCGCGGTCGGCCGATTGCACCACCCGGCGAAGCGCAGGAACCAGCGAGGCAGGTTCCAGCTTCGTCCGAATCTGATACGTCATGCCGCCAATCTCGGCTTGCTGCACAAAGGGCATGAAGAACTGCGCAGGAGGCTCGTCCCGCAGATTCGAGTAGTGAGTGTCTTTGCAAATGCCGACAATCTGGATCCATTCGCTCTTGTCATCGTCCGCTTTGAATCTCTTCCCAATCGGATTCACGTTGGGAAATCTCTTGCGCGCGAGTGCCTGGTTGATGATCCCGACCTTCGGCGAGCCGTGGCCGTGTCCTGCGGGCCTGAAGCTGCGGCCGGCAACCATCGGTATGCCCATCGTCTGAAAGAAGTCGTTACCCACAATGTTGAAGAGTTCCGCTTGCCCTTTCTGTTCGTCGAAGGCCTCTCCTTCCGGCAGAAAGCCGGAGTTCTCCACGCTTTGTGAGATGTAGGCCGATGTTCCCGGCGCCACCCGCTCCACGCCCGGAACAGCCGCGAAACCGCTGTCCAGTCGCGAATGCAGCAGCACATCCTTGCCCGCCGGATAGAGCTTGCCCGGCGGGACGAATCTCGAACAGCAGCAGATGATCGGCGTTGAAGCCCACATCCACCGAGTGCAGCGCGATCAGCGTCCGCAGAAAGAATCCCGCACCCACTACCAGCAAAGTTGAGAGCGCGATCTGCACCACGATCACCGCCTTGCCGCTCAGCCCCTTGCGCCGCCGCGATGTCGTCTGCGCCTCGCCCTTCAGCGTGCTGTTTACGTCGCTGCGCGCTGCCAGCAATGCAGGAGCAAGTCCGAAGAGAAATGCCGTCAGCAGGGTGACCACTGCCGTAAAGCAGAAAACACGCCAGTCAAAGGGAACTATGGTGTACCGCTCGCTCCCATGGATTCATCAGCAGCTTGGGAATCGCGTTGCGCCCTAGGAAACCAAGCAGCAAACCGCCGCAGGCCGCCGATCACCGCCAGCAGCAGGCTCTCCGTCAGCAATTGCCGCAGCACGCGACCCCGGCCCGCGCCCAGCGCCAGCCGCACACTCATCTCGCGCTGCCGTTGCGCACCTCGAGCCAACAGCAGGCTTGCAATGTTGGCGCACGCCAGCAACAGCACGAATCCGGTGAGCGCCATCAGTACATACAACGGCTTCTTGAACATCCTGTCGGTAAAGTGCATCCCGCGCGCACCATCGGCCAGTTCAAGGCGCGGGCATGGTGTCGCCCGCCTTGATCGTCATGGCATGGCGCATCACTGCCTCCAATTGCACATCCAATGCGGCCCGCGCCTCGGCAGTCCGTCACGCCGGGCTTGGTTCGCGCCATCACGTTCACCCACCAGAAGTTCGGATCCGCCAGTGGCGGCACCTTTCTTCGTTGCGGATCGATCACCGGCTGCAGACTGATCGGCACGAAAACATCCGGCGATTGCTGCACATTCTTCGCGCCGGTAAACTCCGGCGGATTCACCCCAACAATCGTCAGCACAGCCTGGTTCAGCTTGATCGTCTGGCCCAGAACCTTCGGGTCACGCGCAAATTCCCGCTCCCACAAGCCATCGCTGATCACGGCGGCAGAGCCCGCGCCGGGCACCGCGTCGTCCGCCGGCTCAATCGCGCGTCCTAGCTGCGGCTTCACGCCGAGCACCGCGTAAGCATTGCCGGAGACCATCTCCACCACCACCCGCTGCGCATTCCCCGCGACGGTCGCGTTCATGCTGTCTTCCTTGAACGCAAACAAGTCTTCCATCACGCGGTTCTGGGCGCGCAGCTCCTGTACGCAGGATAGGAAAACGACGAACTCGAAACCCCATTCGAAGTGGCATCAAAATCGCCCCACATCGAGCGTGCACCGCGACCTTCTTGTCGCCGTCCCAGCGCAGCAGCCTCAGCGTCTCCGGATGCGGAACATTCAGCCGGTCATAGAGCACCTGCTTCGCGACCGAGAAGATCGTCGTGTTCGCCCCAATCGCCAGCGCCAGCGACGTTGCCGCAATCACCGTGAAGCTGCGGATTCTTCACCAGGATCCGCACCCCGTACCGCAGATCCGCCCAGAACTCGTCCCACCAGCGCAGCCCCACCGAGGCGCGAATCCCTTCTTTGGTCGTGATGGGCGATCCCAGCGCGATCCGCGCGCGGCGCGCTGCTTCCGCCGGAGAATAGCCCGGCTGCGACCAGGTCTGCCGCCAGGCTCTCCAGGTGATGCGAAAGCTCGGCATCCATTTCCGCTTCCAACTGGCTGCGTTTCGAGACGGCTCGGAACCACGACCGCGGCTGCTTGCGCAAGCGCGTGAAAAAGGATCGCAGGCTCATGCTTCCTCCGGCGTCGTCCGCAGAATGCGTCCCGATAATTCCCGCCATGCGGTTCCACTTATCCGTCTCTTCCTCCAGACGGTCGCGCCCGGCCGCCGTCAGCTGGTAGTACTTGGCGCGGCGGTTGTTGTCGCTTTCGCCCCACTCGCTGGCGATGGCTCCCTGGTGCTCCAACCGATAAAGGGCGGGATACAGCGAGCCCTGCTGGATCACCAGTTCCTTGCCGGATATCTGCTGGATGCGCAGAAGGACTCCGTAGCCGTGCAGCGGACCCAGCGAAACTGCCTTTAGAATCAGCAGATCCAGCGTTCCCTGCAGCACATCCACCTGCTTTTCCGGCTTTTCTTGCACCACCGGCTCTCTCCTTGACGATCTAGGAGAGAATTACCAGCGCTCTCCTAGATTGTCAAGGAGAGAGCTGTTGACCGCCCAATCAATCCACCTAGACGCCCCAAAAGCAAAGCCGCCATGATCCTGCGATCAGGGCGGCTGCTTATTTTGTGACTGTCTTCTACTGCACCGGCGTGGTCGTCTCCGACGCTTCCACGGGGGCTGCGCGGGAGCAGACTTGGCCTCAGCGGACCCCTGGCGGTGCTGGCAGCCTTGGGCGCTTTCTGCACTTCCGGCTTCTTGCCCGGAGCAATGATCGCGTGCAGCGTCGTGCCTTCCATGCGCGGCATGAACTCAACGACGCCATTGTCGCCAATGTCCTGGATCAGCCGGTTGATGATCTTGTAGCCAAGATCGCGATGCGCCATCTGCCGGCCCTTGAAGCGCAGCGATGCCTTCACCTTGTCGCCGTCCGACAGAAAGCCGACGGCCTTGTTCTTCTTGGTCACGTAGTCGTGCTCATCCACCGTGACGGAGAATTTCACTTCCTTGATGGTGATGATCTTCTGCTTCTTGCGCGCCGCACGGTCGCTCTTGTCCTTCTCATACAGGAACTTGCCATAGTCCTGAATGCGACAGACGGGCGGAACCGCGCTGGGCGACACCTCAACCAGGTCCAAGTCCGCGCTCGCGGGCGATCTTCAGTGCTTCGAAGGGCGGGAGAATGCCAAGCTGATTGCCGGCATCGTCAATGACACGCACTTCCCGTGCGCGAATCTTTTCGTTAATGCGAATGAACGACTTTGCTGAACGCTTATCGATGGGTCTCCTCCGGTACGCTAAGGGCCGCACCCTTCGCCTGACGAGTATAGCATCGGTCCACTTCCAGGGATTTGAATCCGTAATCCCCAGAACGGCCATACCTTCGCTAACTCGTTACAACTGTGGGATTCGCTACCGCGGGGAAAGGTTCGCCTGAATCCGCATTTTGCGGAAGCGCCTGTGCTCAGGCACGTTCTCCGCTCACGGGATAGGGAATCGAGAGTGCGCCGAGAGAATCGCGTCCCACCGCCTTGGCCGAGCGCAGAAGGCGCAGGAATACCAGCGCCGTCAGAAAGGCATCGCCGCCGGCCGTGTGACGATCGTGCGCAGCCACCCCGAACAATTCACACAGCGCATCCAGCGAATATCCGGCATCCTTCGGCCTGTCAGGAAATGCGCCATCATCATCCAGGTGCAACGTCAAATCCATCGTGTCCAGCGACCGATTGCTCAGCGTGAGATCGAAGTGCTTTTCGTATGCTGTGTTCAGCACCTCGATGTCATGGCCAATGTGGTGGCCCACAATCACTCCATCGCGCAGATAATCGAGAAAAAGCAGAAGCGCCTCGGGCTCTTCCATGCCGCCGACCGCTTCGTCATGTGTAATGCCATGCACGGTAACCGACGTGTTGTTGTAGGAAACTTTCAGCAGCACTTCAAACGAATCATCCAGGCACATCTGCCCGTTGATCACGGAGAGCGCACCGATGCTGATGATCTTGTCCCGCCGCGGATCCAACCCGGTTGTCTCTGTATCCAACACCACAAAGCGCACGTCAGCCGACGGAGTGTCATCGCTCCACGTTTTCTTGAACGCTTCCTTGTACGCTGCGATAGTCATTGGTTCACGATGAACGTGGATTGCGTAAACTCCAGCAGGTTCTGGATCGATGTGAGAGCCGTCTTCAAAAGCAGCTGATCGAACTTTGAAAGCTCTGCCGGCAGTATGTTGTCCCCGGACAGCGTTCGGTAGTACATTCCGATGCGGTAGGCCGCAGCGCCCTCAGCAAGTATCAAAGCTCCCTCCGGGAAATCAAGTGTCGCCGATTCAAGTCGAGCAAGTGTCTTCGCTGGAATGAATCGTCCTCTCGAAATTGCAAAAACGCGGGCTGCGTCGGCCGCAGGAGTAATGATTGCATCCACGATGTTAAAGCTCTTATGCTGCACCCCATCCATCCCCAGCACCATGCCGCGAAAGAAAGTCATCGGTGGGAGATGCGTGAAGGTATCGTTCGCCAAAAGCGGAATTGCTGTGTCGAATTCGTGGTATTCCACCAGCATGTAAGCCTGAATTTTCCCGAGGATCGCTGGATCGCCGGAGAGCGGCGCGAAGTCAAAAAATTCTCGCCGGCCGTAAAGATCGTGTCCCAGCGGATTGCGCACCGTTTCGCGATACAAAGCGTGCCCATTCCGAAAGCGGCATGCTCGGCTGCACCCCTTCGGGCCAGTGCAGCACCGTTCCAGCAATCCCACAGTCGTGCAGTCGCGCCCCAATCTCACCCGCGAGCGCCACAAAGTACATGTGGTCATCCAGGGTGATTGTTTCTTCTGCGTCGTCATAAACCACGGCGATCGCAGGATTGATGGGGCCTACCAGGTCTGCTCGTGCCACTGCGCCGAACAGGGCAAAGCAGCTCGGAACGGTCGGTGGAGGAATCCCTGCCTCCTCGACGCTCAACTTGGCCATCCCAATGCAGGCATCCGCCATCGCCTTCACAACTTCAACACCGAGAAAGCTGCAATCGTCCAGATCGGATGGCTGGGCGAGTCCGTCCACAATCATCAGAGCTGTGCTCGCCGAATCAACGGCCGTATCTCCGCAGCTGAACGCGACATTCGAATAGCGCGTATCAACTCCGCCGGATTGTAGTTGCTGGATAACGCGAGTTCCTGCGATGTGAGAACGGCCTGGACTTCGCCGGTGAGCGATCCATCCTGCGTTATCAGTAGTTCATTGCTTTGCCCAAGCAACATCTCGCGAATCGCCGAGCGCGTGCTGTACGAGGGAGGTAAGGAGATGGAACAGATGCGCGCTGCGTTCGCGACAGAGTCATCCGCGGATGCGCAAAGGTCGTTTGCAGCTGAGGAGTCCCATCGACACGCCTTTATCGTTTACCAGGCAAGCGATGCCGGTCTTGGACGCGGCGATTTGATGTATGGCCTCCTCACGCGAAACGTTTTCTGGCAGCCGCAACAGCCGTGCCTGCAAAAATTCCGCAGCCGGCGGCCTGGCTTCGAGCCACGACGTTCTGCTGAATCCACGAATCCCTGACACGGAATCGTGCGCAGAGATGTAGCGCTTCACCGACGGATATTTTGCCATCGACGTCTTCCACGAGTTCCGCGGAGACCGCGTGTAGAATCACATCGGTTGCGGTGCGTGCCGACAGCAAAAAACTTCCGTCTCCAGCGAATCGCTCAATTCCCAGCAAATCCCCTTCGCCCAGCATGTCGCGCACCGGTCGTCCCGCGGCGGCGTCATCCAGCAACTCCACCTTGCCCTGCTGAATCATCCAGAGAAAGCGGCCCTTGGGCGTCGCCTTGGCGGAAAATGTACTGCGTCCGATTGTGAAAATCAGCACTCGCCCGCTGCCCGCAAGCGCCAACAGATCGTCTTCCGAAAACACTTCGAAGGGTGTGTACTTCCTCAGGAAGTCCGCAAGCGCCATTGCCGAATGACAAAGGTCTGCATGGGCGGTCAATCCTCCCCGCGCATTCGCATATGCAATCCTTGTGCGAAGGAAAACAGCAGCCGCTTGGGGAGAATGGAGCAGATTTGCATTGGTCCTCGTCTTTCATCGGCAAAGAAGGGAATCTGCCTTTTTCGATTCGAGTAGAGGCGATTGTAACTTGCTCCAATTTCCATACTTCCCATGAAAAATATTTATTTGTCCCGCTACATCATTGAGGCGGCTCGAGATAGGAAGGGAAGGATTGCCAAGTGCGCGCGTTCCTGAAGCGGACGGCTCGCCGACGAGACACTTGCCTGCTATTCGCCCTGCGCCTGTTGGGGGGCTGCATTCATCTGTTTTCTCAGACTTACCCTGAAACGGGCCGAAGCAATGTTCCGCCGGGTTTCGTTTTTTTTGAAGTTGCCCGCAGACCGCGTCATTGGAGAAAAATCAGGGTTAGCCGTGCTCCGAAGAGCGTCTTTTCGGGATATCTACCGTTTCGTCGTATATCCTTGAAGAAGCAGAAACAGAAACTTTTGTCCCGGCACTCTGTCATCACTACGTGATATTCTGCGGCGTTGCTTGATTTGCAGTATCGAAGAAATTCGCACGCTGCACTGATTTGTACGGAGCACTGGCAGCATGGGTTCTTCTTCATCCGCGGGTACATTCACCTCGACTGCCATTTCCGCGAGACCTTTTTGTAACGGAGATCTTCCCAATGAAACGGCGAATTCTGCTGGTCGATGACGAGCTTGCAATCCTACTCACTCTTAAAGCTGTCCTGGAAATTCATGGCTTTGAGGTAGAGACAGCCGCCTCCGCGCGCGAAGCGAAATTAAAGATTCGCTCCCATGTCTATCAGATGGTCATTACCGACATGAAAATGGAGAGCGACAATTCCGGGATCGAGGTCGTGCGCGCAGCAAAGAAGGCGCCGTATGAGCCAGCGGTCGCCATGCTGACGGCGTACCCCATTCGCGGCACCGACTGGCGCGATGAGGGTGCCGATGAAATGCTGGTCAAGCCGATGAACACCCAGGACCTGCTGCTGCAGATCGAAGCTTTGCTGGTGAGTCACGAGGACAAGAAAAGCAAGCGCGCGGCATCCGCCCCGGAGAAGACCGTTGCGTCAGCCGCCGCAGCCGCTCCGGCGGCGCGCAAACCCGCCTCACGGCGAAGCTAGGCCCACCGTTTCTTGCCCCAGACCATCACAACAGACTGCCTGAAAATCAGGCAGTACCTGTCGCTATAGCTCCAGGGGATGCTGGCTGCGCAGATGCTGCCACCGGCGGTCTGGCCTGCTGGAAACAGGAGCGGCAAAGTACCGGCCTGCCCTGTGTCGGCTTGAACGGAACCGTTGTCTCGATCTGGCATTGCGAGCACACGGTTCGCGTCTCCGCCCTCACTCCCGGACCAGAGCCTGCTGCCCTCTTCGCCTTGCACTGCTTACAGCGTTTGGGATCGTTCTTGAACTGCTTGTCGTGAAAGAAAAGCTGTTCTCCGGCCGTGAATACGAAATCGCTTCCGCAATCCACGCACTTCAGCACCTTGTCGACGAACTCCATCTTCGCGTCCCCCGGGCTGCGCCTCGAACGGCGAATGAGGCTACAGCGCCACGCCCGTCTCCAAAAGGAGAAAAGCCTGGTGTCGTTCCTTGCATTGCTGAGTGTTGAAGGGGCCCTTTGCCGCGAAGAAGAGATGCGGCGCTGAAGCGGTGTGCTCACCGCGAAAGAAACTCAGGTTGGCATGCTCAGTGGGGATTGAGCGGTGCCCAGAGTTGGGGAAAATCGAAACACGCACAAAAAATTCAACAGTACGCCAGAGGCCCATCCCTGAAGTCTGAGTGCAATGCTCGGTATGGGCCCTGGTTTGGAGAGTTTCGCTAGTCCGCTTCTTTGCGGGCCTTCTTTCGATTCCGCTTGCCGCGCAAGCGCCTCTTTCACGCGCTTTTTTTCGCCCGGCTTCAGGTAGAAGGAGTGACGCTTGACTTCCTTGATAATGTCCTCCTGCTGCACCTTCCGCTTAAAGCGACGCAACGCATTTTCGAGCGGTTCGCCTTCTTGCACTCGAACCTCTGCCAAAGAAACACACCTCCAAACCTGCCTAAACGGCTTGCTATAAGCATACGTGAGTTTAGGGCAAAAATCAAGCAATTTTGGCGAAAAGAGTAGTACTTTCGTCTCATTTCGTCGAAAAATTTGGAAGTGATATACCTCGGGCTCATATCAGCACGTCAAAATGGTGCTAAAACTCGCTCTTTCGTTACACTAATTGAGTCGTTGAGGGATTTCAACCCATGATTCGCACCTACCAGGGACACACTCCCACCATCCCAGAAAGCTGCTATGTCGATGTATCTGCACAGGTTCTAGGCGACGTAGTGCTCGGGGAACACTCCAGTATCTGGATGAATGCGGTGGTGCGCGGCGACGTAAATTCGATCCGAATCGGCAAAAACTCCAACATCCAGGACTGCGCCGTGCTCCACGGAATGCGCTATGTCTACCCGGTAATTATTGGCGACTGGGTAACATTGGCCATAATGCGACGGTCCACGGCTGCATCGTCGAGGACGCTTGTTTGATCGGCATGAATTCTACGATTCTCAACAACGCGCGGATCGGCGAGGGCTCCATCATCGCGGCGGGCGCGGTGATTCCGGAGAACACCGTCATTCCGCCGCGTTCACTGGTGGCGGGAGTACCCGGCAAAGTACGCCGCGAACTCGATGAAAAGGACCGCGAACTCATTCTTCAGATACGCAAAGAATTACTTGGACTACGTCCAGATTCTTTCATGGAGGAGCGGAAGAACTGGTGAGTGCTGGCCGCACGTGCCCAGGACTCTACGACGGCACAAGGATGCGATCTCCGAGCCGGATGGAAGACGCGCGTGTTCGCTTCGTGAAATCGGCGGGTATGCCTTACTTCTTCGTTGCGCCGACTTCGTGGGAACCGTCGCTGGCTTGGTGTTGGAGCCAGTTGCCGCAATCGCCTGATCGATCATGGAGAAGAGCTGCGACGAATCAGGACCTGCGTATAGGGCGGATCGCTGCCACCGGCTGGTGACAATCCAGATCGTAGGCGTCTCCTGATTCCGATGCGATTTCCCAAGCGCCTGGTCTGCCCTGACTATATCGGCCAACTGATTCTGAGGATCGATGGCAAAGGGCATCGCGATTCCACGATCCTTTGCGAATTTATCGGTCGCATTCCGCAAATCGTCGAGCGTTTCAATGTTGCGCTGATTTGCAAAGAGCGCGTCGCGGTATTCATCCCCCAATTTCTTCGACTTGTATCGAACCAGCGCGCGTTCACCGCAGCCTGAAAGCTCCAGGCATGCTGGGGGAGGGGGAAATCGTGGCGCACCCAGGGAATGTTGTAGCGCGCAACGGCCTTCATCAGCAGAGGATTCTCGCGGCCACAAGCGGGACACTCAAAGTCGGCGAATTCCACGATGGCCACCTGGCGCCGGCGGGTGGCATGAGTGACGGAAGGGTCACGCACCTGAATGGCGGCCTGGCTGTTGCAGATCGGCGACGCATTTTGACCGCGGGCAGTGGTTCCGCCTACAGCCACGACTAAAGCCAGGAGGCAAACGAGAGCGATCGAATCATACGTGGGTATTCTAACTTGTACGCGCCAAGGGCACGACTTTTCGCCCAGGGCCGGTCAACTGTCCAAAAAATGGTCAACGAACCCTCCAACCTACTTTTAGACTTATGCTTAGGGATATGCGCTACCTGATTGCTTTACTCGGCCATCGTCGGGATCATGGTCTCCGTGCTTGCCTTGCGGGTTCACTACTCTACGGACGTTCAGCCATGCAGCATCAACGCGACATGGGACTGCGGCATCGTGAACCATAGCCGGTATGCAGAGATTGCTGGTGTACCTGTCGCGGCCCTGGGCATCGCCGGATACGCGGCCATTGCGATTCTTGCCTTGCTGCGTTTTTCGCGCCTGACTGCGGCCGTCACCTTTGGGGGCTTTCTGTTTGCGCTCTATCTCTCGCATGTGGAGCAGCACATCTTGCAGGACATGGTGTCTCTACTGCGTCATCTCGCAGGTCACGATCGCGATCATCCTGCTGGCTGTCGTGTTTGTGACGATCCGACGAAGGAATTGGAAGCACGCCTGATTGCCGTCGGCTGACGTCACGACGGCAGCGTCCGGGTGGAAGTCATTCGTTCGCCCCTGTATTCTGAAGAGCTAGACACGGAAACCTGGCATCTATGAGCATTTTGAAAGCTGTTCGCGGCACGCGCGACTTGCTGCCGCCGGAGACTGAATTGTGGAATTACGTTGAGTCCACCGCCCGCAGCGTTTTTGGCCGCTACAACTTCGGCGAGATTCGCACGCCGATCTTCGAGGACACGCAACTGTTCGCCCGCGGCGTCGGCGAAGAGACCGACATCGTCTCGAAGGAAATGTACACGTGGGAGGATCGCGCGCGCGCGCAGTCTGAGAAAGCGCAGTCGCTTACCTTGCGGCCGGAAAATACCGCTGGAGTAGTTCGTGCCTATATCGAGCACAAATTGGGCGAGAGCGGGCAGTTGCAGAAGTTGTACTACATCGGACCGCAGTTTCGCCGGGAGCGTCCACAGAAGGGGCGCTATCGCCAGTTCTATCAAATCGGCGCCGAAGTCATCGGGCCTCCAAGCGCAGGATCGGAATCCCCCTTGCGCGATGCGGAAGTGCTGGAGATGCTGGCTAGTTTGCTGGACGCGCTTGGCATCAGCGGATGGACGCTCAACATCAATTCCGTGGGCTCGGCGATTGACCGGCCTCTTTATGTCGAGAGGCTGCGCGAAGCCTTGAAGCCCGTCGTTGCGCAGATGTGCGTGGACTGCCAGCGCCGCGCGGAGACGAATCCGTTGCGCGTGCTGGATTGCAAAGTGCCGGAGGATCAGCCGATCATCGACACTCTACCGCGCATCGCTGACTCGCTCGACGAAGCCTCGACGGCGCACTTCGCCGCGGTATGCGCGGCGCTCGACGCATGCGGCGTTCCCTATCACCGCAATCATCGCCTGGTTCGCGGGCTGGATTACTACACCCGCACGACGTTTGAGTTCACGCACGGTGGGTTGGGTGCGCAGAACGCGCTGCTCGGCGGTGGCCGCTACGATGGATTGTCTGAAATGCTGGGCGGCCCCAAGGCTCCGGGAATTGGATTTGCCATTGGCGCAGATCGCCTGGTGTTGACGCTCGAAGCGCAGCGTGCCGGTGAGCACACTTGCGGAACTCGCGGATGCTTACCTTGCGCCCATGGGAACAGCCCTCGACGCACCCGCACTGGCGCTGGCGCGCGAGCTTCGCCGCGAAGGTTTGCGCATCGACCTCGGCGACGGATCGTTCCGCTTGAAAAAGTCCTTCGAGAGCGGGAACAAGGTGGCGCGCAAGATCATCCTGTTTGGCGAGGACGAGCTTCAATCCGGTATCCTGACAGTGAAGAATTTTTCAACCGGCGAGCAGACGAAAGTTCCGCGAGAGCAACTCGTCGCCGCTTTGAAATTGACGTAAAAGACCTCAGAAGAAAAGTAGGAACCTCCTTGCTCGATTTTCTTGGAACGCTTCAACGCACTCACACCTGCGGCGTATTGCGCGCCGGGGACGCAGGCAAGTCTGTCGTCCTGATGGGATGGGTGAACCGCCGCCGTGATCACGGCAACCTCATCTTTCTCGACCTGCGCGACCGCAGCGGCATTACGCAGATCGTGCTGGATAAGGACCTGAGCCCCGAAGGCCACGCCAAGGCGGAACAGATCCGGCCGGAGTATGTCGTCGCCATTGTCGGCAAGGTTCGCCTGCGCGGCGCCGACGTTGTGAATCCCAAGATGGAGACGGGAGAAGTCGAGATTGTCGTCGATCAGCTCCTGGTGTTGAACGACTCCAGGCTGCCGCCGTTTTCTCCGGCAGAAGATGCGATCGGCAACGAGGAACTGCGCCTGAAGTATCGCTATCTCGATCTGCGCCGTCCCTCGATGCTGAAAAATTTCGAGCTGCGCCACAAGGTCGCGCTGGCCATTCGACAGTATCTTTCCGGCCAGGGATTCCTCGAAGTCGAGACGCCCATCCTGATGGGCTCAACGCCTGAGGGCGCGCGCGATTACCTCGTACCCAGCCGCGTGCATCCCGGCGAGTTTTATGCGCTGCCGCAGTCTCCGCAGCTTTTCAAGCAGATCCTGATGATCTCCGGATTCGATCGTTATTTCCAGGTGGCTCGCTGTTTCCGTGACGAAGATCTTCGCGCGGATCGCCAGCCGGAATTTACGCAGATCGACCTGGAGATGTCGTTCCCGCAGCAGGACACGGTCTTCGCGGTGGTCGAAGGATTTCTGAAAGCGGCATTCGATGTTGCCGGCGAGCCGACTGAGTGCGCCGTTTCCGCGCATGACCTTCGACGAGGCGTTGCGGCAGTACGGGATCGATAAGCCGGACATGCGCCTTCCGGCAATGACAGAAGTGAGCGAGGCGTTCACGTCGGAGCAATTGGAAACGCTGGCGATTGCCGGCGGACTTCCCATTGTGGCGGTGCAAATTCCCGCGGTCGGCGATCTTTCCCGCAAGGAACGCGACGACCTGCGCCTGGTATATCCAGCGAAGCTCGTGGCCAATGGCATCAAGGTCATGGATGACTTCAAGCGTCTGGAGAAGTCTTTCCCCGAGACGATCAAAAACGTCCGCGAGAAGATCGGCGCAGGCGAGCAGGATCTTATTGTCCTTGTGGTTGGAGACGCAAAGGTCCGATTTGGCGAAGGGGAAGAAGGCAATCGTCCGCCCACCGGCGGAGAAGGATCAGGACGCGAGGGCGGCGGAGAGCAGGGCAACGTTCCCGATCGTGCAAGCGTGGTTACGGGCCGTGAGCGCACTCTCTACGAGATGGCGGGGCAGGTGCGGCTTGCGCTTGCGCAGAAATTCGCCGAGCGGCACAAAGCATTCGAAAAGAAGGGCACTGCCGAAGATTACAAATTTCTTTGGGTCACGGATTTCCCCTTCTTCGAATGGGACGAGGAATCGAAGACATGGGGCGCGGCACATCATCCCTTCACGTCTCCCCACGAGGATGATTTGAAGGCAGGCCGTTTGAGCGCGGATCCGGGAGCGGTGCGCGCGCTGGCTTACGACATCGTGCTGAACGGAACCGAGCTGGGATCGGGGTCGATCCGAATTCATCGCCAGGATGTGCAGGCGCAGATATTTGCCGCTCTCGGAATGTCAGACGAAGAGGCGCGCAAGCGCTTTGGGTACTTCCTGGAGGCCATGGAATACGGGGCGCCGCCCCACGGGGGCATTGCGCTCGGCCTGGACCGCATCGTGATGATCCTTGCGGGCGAGCAAAGCCTGCGCGAGGTGATTGCATTCCCCAAAACGGCCAAAGCCATCGACCTGATGGTGAATGCTCCAGCCCCTGTCAGCGACATGCAGTTGAAGGAACTGCATATCCGGCCGGTGCTGAAAAGCTAAGAACCGCCAGCAGGATTGAGTAAAACAAAAAGCCCGGCAGCGATGCCGGGCTTCCTGCGTTGCAATCGCGCCTTACTTCTTGATCGATCCGAATTTGTATGCCACTCCAAATTGGCCGGCGAAATCCTTTTGGATGCTGTGGCCATAGAACGTTGGCTGGAAATCAGGGATCATCCGAATGGATAGCTTTGGCGTGATGGCGTAGTCGAAGGTTCCTCCAGTCGCCACGGCAAAGGCTAGCTGATCGTTATAGAGGCCGACCTGGTTCGGGGGCACGCCCTTCAAATCGTGGCTGAAGATGCCATAGGTTCCACCGATGAGGACATGGCCGCCAATGGCCCAGCGATTCGTGCGGAAGGGCCGAATCTCGGGTCCAAAGAGGAAAAGCGTCTGCGAAATCCGGGGATTGGTGATTTCGAACTGGTTAGGATCGATTCCGATGCTTCCCGAGTCCCACCGCAGTGCACCGACGATGCCAATCAGCGGAGAAATCCAGGCAGTGCCCTGGGCGCTGGCGCCATACAGGTTTGCTTTTTTGGCGTGACCGTAGGTCGTGGTGAAGTACGAATAGGAGAAGCCACCGAAGACGTCCCAGCGATTACCATAATCGGCGGCATTGGTTGCCGCTGCAGGGGCGGCGGGAGCTGGCTTGTCCGGGGTGTCCTGGGCGTGCAACTGGCTTACCGGGCAAAGAAGAGCGGCGCAAAGAACGGCGCATGAAAAAACGGCTGCTTCCAGAGACTTGTGCATTTGCGAGAAACGATGAAAAGAAAACACGCTGCTTTGATTACCTCATCCCAGGCACAGGGCGCTTTATCCGCCCGCCTGGCTTCAAGAAGAAAAGAGCTGTCGCTTCTTTGAAGATACATGGTTTGGAGACTGGTTGTCAGGCGCAGGGCGGCGCTGAAGCAGCCGATGGCCACATAAAATTCGGCGTTCGATAGTAATCTGGCAGGGTTACAGACGTTCGAACGTAATTTGTTTGAGGTTTAGACGATGGCTGCGACGGATGAAGAGGTTTGGAGCAAGGCAGAACAGTACATAACGGATCATTTGCTGGGGAAGGATGAAGTGCTGGATTCCGTTATTTCGGCGGCCGAATCGGCGGGAATGCCTGCCATCCAGGTATCGCCGACCCACGGAAAGCTGCTAATGCTTCTGGCGCAAATGCATGGCGCGAAACGAATCCTCGAGATTGGCACGCTGGCCGGATACAGCACGATATGGCTGGCGCGTGCGCTGCCTGCGGATGGCAGATTGGTCACGCTGGAGTTCGAACCGAAGCATGCCGCTGTCGCCCGCGACAACATCGAAAAGGCTGGATTCGCGGATAGGGTGGAAGTTCGCGAAGGCTCGGCGCTCGATACTTTGCCGCTGCTCAAAGCCGAGGGCGCTGGGCCGTTTGACCTCGTCTTCATCGACGCCAACAAGAACGGCTATGCAGACTATCTGGGCTGGGCGCTGAAGCTGACGCGGCGCGGCAGCGTGATCATCGCCGACAACGCCGTACAGGAAGGCCGCATTGCCGATGCTGCCTGCGACGACACCAACGTGCAAGGGATACGGCGCTTTATCGAGATGCTGGGCGCCGAGCCCCGCGTGAGCGCGACGGTTCTCCAATGCGTTGGCAGCAAGGGCTACGATGGGCTGGCCATCGGCATTGTCACCAGCGATTGAAATCCGCTTGGGATTCAACAAGCGCTTCTGCACTTTCACTAATTCATCCAGCGCTTGTCATTGGGATTTTTATCTTTGTCCGGATCGATATATCGGCCTTCATGATCGAAGTGAACTTCGCGGTTCTGCTTGCGCATGTAGACCTCGAACTTGCGTGCAGCGCGGCGGCGCTTCCACTTGTAGTAGCCGTTCCGGAGACCGAAATAGCGTTCGCTTGCGCCTGAGAAGAAGCCTCGGCGGGGTGCAGCCTTGATGTAAATAAATCCACAAAGCGCGCCACCAAGTTGTGCCAGGGCGTAGATCTTGTCGCTGAGAAAGAAGCTGGCGAAAGCGATCAGCAGGTACACCGCAACCAGGTATTTCGCCTTGATCTGTATGGGCAGCGGGAAGAGCATGAACTGCATGTCTCCGTGCAGGACGCCGAAGGCAATCAGGAGCCCGAAGATCCCTCCAAAGCAACCGGTGAGCCCGATTCCGACCAGCCCGACGGTGGGCGCAAGCGCGAACGAAAGCGCTACCGCAGCCACTCCCGCGCCGATCACAGACACAAAGTAGAGCTCCCCCATCCAGCGGGGGCCGTGGATATCCTCAAGAAAGCTGCCGAGGAACCACAGCGATAGCAGCTCCAGCGCGGTGTTCAAAACCCCGGTGTGGATAAAGCTGTAGGTGACCAACTGCCAGACGTATCCACGGGCCACCAGGGCCGGGACAAGGGCGGTATAGCTGACAATTGCGGCTACCGTACCGCGGGCGAAAAGCCCGAGCAACAGCAGGGAAAAGAAGATGCCGAGGTTCCAAAGAATCAGCTTGCGGGTGAAGCCGCGAAACTCGGGAAAAGCCATGATACCGGCGCTGCGTGGCATAGAAGACGCTCTCTCCCTTGCAGTTTAGAACATTTCGAGGTTTTGGCTGGCCTCCGGTCAATGGTGCGGAACCGAACGTTCCACTTTCCCGCGTCCAACGGGCGGCGGGGAATTTGGTCCCGCATACTACAATCGAAGTTGCTCACAAAGGCGGTCGCGATCAGCGTTCTGGTTTAGGCGTCACTACCAGGCTGCGGTGTCCGGCTCCGTCCACAGCTCGGACCCCAAAGATTACGTTGTCCTTGGACACTGGCAGCAACATCTTTCGTTCGCCGTGGGTATCCACAAAGCGCTGCCAGTCCGGCGCAGAGGTCTCCCTCCAGACGATCTGGTAGCTCTTGGCAGCTGCTCCAGGGCCATCTTTCCACGTCAGCGTGGTGTTGTTGTCCAGATTCTTCGTTTCGATCTTTACATCTTCCGGAGGCGCGGGCGCACTGGCCAGGGTGGCCATCGTCGCCGCATTCAGCTTCACCACGTTGGCCACGTAATCGAAATCGACAAACTTGGTAAGGTCGCCGTATTCCACGCCGCTCTCCGTGCGGACATCCTGGTGCTGGTGGTTATAGTTTTCCAGCCATTCGGTAAGGCGTACCGCCGCGAAGCCCTCTTGGTTAAACGAGGATTGGTCACCGCCGCGAAGAAAACGGTCTCGACGATACACCATTACTGGCGTAAACGATGCTGTCCGGTTCGTAACAGACGTGGTGGGGTTGACGGCGCGGAAGTAGGTCTTGCCGGCATCCACGGTTGCTCTTGCGAGTTCGCGGGACGGGGAATCATTCTCGGCACCGAGCGACTGGATAGCCTTCATCTGTTCGGGCGTTGTGGTTGCCGGAACACCTTCGGAAAACACCCGCACCATCGACTTCTGCTGCCCGGTGCGTCCCGGAGTCGTGTCTCCGCCGACGATGTCGTTGTTGAAGACGCCGAGTATCTGCCAGCCTTCCGACTTTGCCAATTGCGCCAGGTGCCGGCTGCCATTCAGGCCTTGTTCTTCTCCCGCCACCATGGCAAAGATCAGCGTCGATTTGAACTTCGTCCGGCTCAGGACGCGCGCGCATTCCAGGCTTACCGCTGTTCCGCTGGCATCGTCATTTGCGCCCGGAGCAGGCGATTGGGTGTTCAGTACGTCCGTAGCTCGGGAGTCGTAATGGCCAGTGACCAGGTAAATCTGTTTTGCCTGTTTGGGATCTGTTCCGCGCAGGACTGCGTATACGTTGGTGATGGTGGTTGACTTTGGGACCCGCGATTGAGGAGTCTCCGTGAAGGTGTCGAGTTTTACCTCTAGGCATCCGCCACAATCCGCCGAGTATTGCTGCAGCTCTTTCTGCAACCACTCCGCCGCAGCGGAGATGCCGGTACCCGGTGGAAGGGAGGTCTCCATACTGGAAAGGGTATTGCGATTGTGAAAGCTCACCAGCTTCTCGATGGTGCGTCGAATCTGTCTGGGGGAGACCTGGCCGAGCGCCTGGCGAATTGCAGGATCGGGAGCAGCCGCAGTGACCGACTGACCGTATGTCTTGAAATCCGGGCCGGTCTGCGCTGGCGCCGGGGAGACGCTCAACAAAATGAAGAGCAAAACAGCAATTGCCGAAACACATCGCCAAGGAAGGGGTTTCGGTGAGGTGTAGTCTGAAATCCTGAATCGGGCGTCAAATTTCATCATCAACAGGTCTCCGGAGGAGTTTTTTCGAAGAATTGAAAACTGGTGGCTTGACGGAGAACGAACTTCACTCTACAACTAGCGAAGTTGTACTCATGCGTTTCGCAATTAACATCCTAATACTCCAACGAATTGGAGGGGTCCATGGCAATTTGTTCTGAATGTGATACCGTGCTGGATTTCGACGAAGAAGAAGCCGAGGAAGGCGACGTGGTCGTTTGCGATGAGTGTGGCACCGAGTATGAGATCGTGGCCACGGAGCCGCTGGAATTGGCGAAAGTCGATGACGATGGCATTGAGGACGAGGACGAGGAGTTCTCGGACGAGGAAGAGGAATAACAGTGGTGAAGGATTGGGGTTACCGGGCCGGAAGAAGAGGCATCGCGAGTTTCATCCTGATGGGCTTGCTGGTTGGGCTGGCGATGGCACCACAGATCGCCCGCGCTCAGCAGCTGCGAACGGTTCAGGGGAAGGTATTGGGACCATCCGACGAGGGGAAGGCCGGAGCCGTGGTCTACCTCAAGGATGTCAAAACTCTCACCATCCGCAGCGCCATCAGCACCCAGGATGGAAGCTATCGCTTCGGCCAGCTCTCTGACGGGGTAGATTACGAACTGTGGGCCGAATTGGGTGGGAAGAAGAGTGCCACGCGTACGGTGAGCTCGTTCGACCAGAAGAAGCAGAACACAATCAATCTCAAACTGAAGTAGCAGCCTCGAGGGCTGGCACGCTGGACAGGCAAGCGGAGAAATCCGTGCGTCCGCAACAATTTTGGGAAGATTTCGGGCAAAGGAAAACGGCAGGCCCTGTGGCCTGCCGTTTTCTGCTTGGCAAAACGACTTAGTTCTCGTGCTCGCTGCGCTTCCAATTCATCAGGTCGCCCAACGTTGTGGTTGAGCTTGAAGAGGTCGAAGACGAGGAGGAAGTGGGCTGCTTGTAAGCTTCCACATCCGCACGGCTGGCTTCTTCGCCTACGGCACGCAGGCTGAGTCCAACCTTCTTTTCTTCAGCATTCATCTTGATGATCTTGAAGTCGAACTCCTGCCCAGCTTCCAGTTTAACGGGAGCGCCGTGAGAATCAGCCGCTTCCGAGACGTGGCAAAGACCTTCAATGCCTTCCGCGATTTCAATGAAAGCTCCGAACTGCGCGGTGCGCAGAACCTTGCCCTTCACCACATCGCCAACGCGATGCTGCTCGAAGAAAGTTTCCCAGACATCGGGCTGAAGCTGCTTGACGCCCAGCGACAGGCGGCGGTTTTCCGGCTCGACGCCAAGAACCACGGCGCGAACTTTCTCGCCCTTCTTGAGAACTTCGGAAGGATGCTTGACGCGCTTTGTCCAGCTCAGGTTGCTGACGTGAACCAGTCCGTCAATGCCGTCTTCGATTTCAATGAAGGCGCCGAAATCGGTCAGGTTGCGAACCCGGCCTTCCACAATCTGGCCAGTGGGATAGCGCTGGGCAAGATGCTCCCAGGGATTCTCGATGAGCTGCTTCATGCCCAGCGAGATGCGGCGATCATTCGGGTTGACGCTCAGGACAACCGTCTCCACTTCGTCGCCCGGCTTAACCAGCTTCGAGGGGTGCTTCATCCGCTTCGACCAAGTCATCTCGGAGACGTGAACCAGGCCTTCGATGCCCTGCTCCAATTCCACGAAAGAACCGTAGTCAGTGACGCTGAGGATGCGGCCGCGCACGTGAGCTCCGATGGGATAGCGCTCAACTGCATCCAGCCACGGGTCCGGCGTCAACTGCTTGAAGCCGAGAGATACGCGCTGTTTATCTTTGTCGAACTTCAGGACTTTTACCTGGATCTCATCGCCCACGTTGACCAGGTCGCGCGGATGCGTGAGGCGTCCCCATGACATGTCGGTGATGTGCAACAAGCCGTCAATTCCGCCGAGGTCAACAAACGCACCGTAATCGGTGAGGTTCTTGACGGTTCCGGTTAGGATTGTGCCCTCTTCCAGGTGCTCGAGGGTGGTCGAACGGCGTGCCGTCTGCTCTTCTTCAAGAATTTCCTTGCGGGAGACGACGACGTTGCCGCGTTTTTTGTTCAGCTTGATGACGCGAACTTCCAACTGCTGACCGATGTAGCCGTCTAGATTGCGGACGGGTCGGATTTCCAGCTGGGACCCCGGGAGGAACGCCTTGATGCCGATGTCGACGGTGAGTCCACCCTTGACGCGGCCGAGGACGGTTCCCATGACGGGAGTCTTCTCGTTGGCAGCTTTCTCGATTGTGTCCCAAACCCGCAGGCGCTGAGCCTTGTCATAGCTGACCAGGTAGCCGCCTTCGGCCTCTTCGCGCTCGATTACAACATCCACCGTATCGCCCGCTTTCAGCTTGGGCTGACCGGTGTGGTCCAGTACCTGCTCGATCGGGATCAAGCCTTCGGACTTAAGTCCCACGTCGATAACGACATGCTTTTCCGTAAGCTTGATTACCGTACCCGTGACAATGTTGTCGTCAAAATTCTGGGTCGCAGCTTCGGCGGCCTGCTCGCGGTCGAACGATTCCAGGGCGGCGGCAAAATCTTCCATGCCAGTCATTTCCAGGTCATCGTGATTCGACTGAGCTTGCGGGGTCGCGGGCGCTGCCTCGGTGACGGGCTCGTCTGCAGGGGTAACGTGGACGTCGTGCGCTTCGGGGTTGTGGGTTGATTCGATGGACGGCTCAGACTGCTCCGTCGCTGCTTCCAGCGTTGGGGTTTCCAGTTCGGTGTTCAGGGGTTTGCTCTCGGTTTGTTCAGGATTAAGGACGTCTGCCATAACTGCCAGCTCCGGGATTCTTGGTCGACGGATCCCGCTTCCGCCCCTACAAGTTCAAACGAACAACCAGCCGATGTTGCGACCGGTAATTGATCCTGCAGATTGCTTCGCGTAAGGGCCTGAGTTGCGTGCTGATCCGCGAAGTGCCGGGGACCCCGCATGAGCAGCTTCCGTGTGACTATCGCGGAGATCTCAGGGAGACGGAGAGTGTGGCCAGAGTGAGTGGCCCGGCACTACGTCGGTCTCCGATTGGGAGCATCCGGCAGGCAGGGATGAGCAAATGCGGTGGTCGTAGCCCGGCGCATGAATCCCGGCGCGGGGCTACACTTGAAATATAGCAATGCACCCCGGTCAAGTCAACGAAGGTTTCACCTTATAACCAGATTTGAACCAGTTATTAACACAATTGGGGCGCTTGAAAAACCGCACTTTCTCTTGTACTGCCGGACCTGTATACGTGGCATCGAGGTCGCGGAAGGGACCAGGAACGACTATGTCGATGCAATCACGTGAAATCCGGCTGGCAGCAAGGCCGAAAGGTGAACCCCGGCCGGAGGATTTTGCCTTCGCAAACGTCGAATTGAAGAATCCCGAGGTTGGCGAAGTTCTAGTAAAAAATCTCTACTTTTCAGTTGACCCCTACATGCGCGGCCGTATGAATGACTCGAAGTCATACGTTTCGCCTTTTGTGATTGGAAAGGCGATGGAGGGCTCCGCTGTCGGTGTGGTTGCCGCTTCGAGAGATGAGTCGCTTCCGGTCGGCTCCCTGGTGCTGAGCATGTTTGGCTGGCGGGAGGCTTATGTGGCGCAGGCCAGGATTCTGCAGCGGCTGGATGCCTCGCTTGCGTCGCCGAGCACCTTTCTCGGACTGCTTGGAATTACCGGGCTTACGGCATGGGTTGGATTATGGAAGATCGCCTGCCTGCAACCGGGCGAGACGGTTTTCGTCTCTGGCGGCGCAGGCGCCGTTGGATCCGCAGCCTGCCAACTGGCAAAGCTCCGTGATTGCAAAGTCATCGCCAGCGCCGGAACCGACGCCAAAGTAAAAATGCTGCACGACGAACTCGGAGCCGACTTCGCTTTCAATTACAAGGATGGAGATCCTCTCAAACACTTGATGGCCGCAGCGCCGGACGGTATTCATGTCTATTTCGACAACACCGGCGGACCGCAACTTGAAGCTGCAATTTCTGCTTTGAAAGAGCGCGGCCGCGTTGCCATGTGCGGAGCCATCGCAGGCTACAACACGCCCGTCCCCGGACCGCGCAACATGGTAAACGTCATCGGCAAGCGGCTCAGGCTGGAAGGCTTCATCATCTCGGATTTTCTCGGCAATCTGCATGAGTTTCTCGCCGACGTTGGCCCTGCCTTTAAGAGCGGCAAAGTCAAGAGCTACGAGACGGTTGTTGAGGGCATTGACCAGGCCCCAGCGGCTTTCATGGGTTTGCTGCGCTCCGGCGACACGCATACCGGCAAACTGGTTATTCATCTCTCTGACTAGGCTCAAGCTTCAGTTTGCATGAGTTCCTGCTCGCCCTGGCACTGCTTTCGCGCGTCTTGTCTATACTGGTCAGGAAATGGATCATCTGTGGACACCCTGGCGCTACTCCTACGTCACGCAAGTGGACGAGAAGGATCAGCGGCAGGGAGTTCCTGAAAAGCTGGCGGGCTGGCCGGGAGATGCGCACTGCGTCTTCTGCAACCTCGTCGCCTCTGCCGACTATGCGATTGCCGAAGGGATGCCGGCCTACGAGGCGGATCGCGCCGCCTATCTCATCCATCGCGGTACAAGCAGCTTCGTCTGCCTGAACGCCTATCCCTATACCAGCGGCCACGTCATGGTCATCCCTTATGCACATGAGGCTTCGTTAGCCGCGCTAGCGGCGGACACGGCTGCGGAGATGATGGAACTGGCGCAGCGCACTACCCGGGTGTTTGAGACTCTCTATTCGCCCCACGGCATGAATCTCGGCATGAACCTGGGAAAGGCTGCAGGGGCTGGAGTTGCGGGGCATCTGCATCTGCACGCGCTGCCTCGATGGCACGGTGACACTAATTTCATGACCGTGATTGGCGAAGCCAGGGTTCTCCCGGAAGACCTGAGCATTACCTGGGAAAGAATGCACGCCGCGTTCGCCGCCACGTACTAAGTCAACCTCAACCCTCCCTCACGGATCGCCACTCCGCATCTAACTGCGGGCGCACGAAGATTACATGCAACTCGAGTTGCCGCAGTGCGTCTTGTGGGGATCGGGAAACGTTGAATGGTCGATTGCGCATCGGAGGGAACGTGACGGAACAGGATAAATCGGAACACAAGATCAAGCCGGATGACGGATCAGAAACGAAAGCATCGCATGCGGACGAGAGTCCCAGCGGCGATTCCGCCATTAGAAATGATGCCGCCCGCCAGCAAGCCCCCGCGGGCGTGCAGTCTGTCGAGACGGAAAATCCTTTTTTGAATAATGCCAGCCGTCCAGAACAGCACGAACATCTGAAAAAGAATGTGCAGCCGGACGACGGCAGCCCGCCACAAGCCCAGCCCGCCGAAGCCGACACCCCCGCTGGGCTTCATGCGACCGGAACCAAAATCGAGAAGGAGAGTCGCTAGACCGATAGTTCGCCTCAGCCGCGCTACTCGCGGTCGGGGAACTCTTCGACTGCGGCCAGCGACAATTGGGCGGGCTCGTCCTCCGGCGGCATATGTTCATCGAGATCTGGCAGGACCAGCGCAGTTGGCAACCGTTTTGAGGGACGCACACCAAGGTCTCTCAGATTCTCCGCTTGCCGTACGAGATTGCCTCTTCCGGTGCTTAGCTTGTTGAAAGAGTTGTCGAAGCTTTCTTTTGTCTGATTGAGGCGCTCGCCGACTTTCTTCAGATCTTCAACGAATCCGACGAATTTGTCGTACAGGGCCGCGCCGCGTTCGGCGATCTCCTGCACGTTCCGGTTCTGGTGCTCCTGCCTCCAGAGATGGTTGACCGTGCGAACCACGAAGAGGAAGGTGCTGGGGCAGACCAGCAGGACATTTTTGCGCCACGCCTCCTCCCACAGCCTGATGTCGCTGGAGGTGGCGAGGATGAAGGCGGATTCGATGGGCACAAAAAGGATTACATGGTCGAGAGAATTGAGACCGTAAAGCGCCTGGTACTTCTTCTCGGAGAGTCCCTTGATGTGGTTGCGCAGGGACTCGATGTGTCGGCCCAAGTGGACTTCGCGGGCGGCATCCGTCTCCGCGCTCATGTATTCGGAGTAGGCCGTCAGGGAGACTTTGGAATCGACGATCAGATGCTTGTCTTCCGGGAGGTGGATGACGACGTCAGGCTGGCCACGCGATCCATCCTCCCGAGAGTAGCTCTCCTGCACCGTGTATTCCTCGCCTTTGCGCAAGCCGGAGGCCTCGAGGATGCGCTCAAGGATGAGTTCTCCCCAGTTACCCTGCGTCTTCGATGAGCCCTTGAGAGCCTTGGTGAGGTTGTCAGCCTCCTGGGAGAGGCGTTTGTTCATCTCCATCATGTCTTTTACCTGCGCGGTGAGGGCCGAGCGGCCGTTGCTCTCCTGCACATAGACTTCGTCGACGCGTGTACGGAACTGATTGAGCTGGGTTTTGAGCGGATCGAGGATCTGGCCAAGGTCAGTCTGACTCTTCTCGCTGAAGCTCTTGGCCTTTTCTTCCAGAATGTTGCTGGCCAAGGCCTTGAAATGGTCGGAGAACTGCTCCCTGGTTCCCTGAAGCAGGGCCATCTTCTCCGGCAGGGCGTTGCGTTCCGCTGCAAGTAGAGCCTGCGTCTGGGCAAGTTCGCGGCTAAGGTTTTCCTTTTCCGTCCGTGCCTGATTCAGGTCCGATTTCAGGTCCGGGAGAGTCGCCGCCTGCACTCTTAACTGTGCAAGTTCCTCGCGCTGCTTGTACTCGTCGGCCTGGAAAGCTTTAAGGCTGGCGTCGCGCTGGGCAATTTCCGCCGTCATTTCACTTTTCACGGCTGCCAGCGTGCTCTCATTTGCCTTTTGCGTGCGGCTGCCGGCGACGATCCAGGCAATCAGGGAACCCAGTGCCAACCCGACCAGCACGGCCAGAATGAGAACGGGAATGGATCCAATCATGAGATAGTCCTTGATTCAACTTTACTCGTTTTTCTCGGCCGGTATCGCCGGGAAATCTTCACTATGTATCTGGGGTGTATCTTTACGGGAGCCTTGGCTTTACACCCTGATCGCGCCTCAGTAGACTTGAAGCTTCGGGGCAATTCGCAGCATCGAACGAAAGGCGCCTGAGCGCGGCTGGCTTCGGGACAGGATTTGTCCGGCTCCGAATTTCGTTTTGTCGGCGGTGGAGCAAACTGCTCCCTGCCCGTATGATAGGTTTGCCGTTTTAATTGACAGGAGATACGCATGGCTTCAGTGGAAGAGAAAGTTAAGCAGATTATTGTCGAACAGCTTCAGGTGGATGAGGCAGAAGTTACACCCAGCGCTTCGTTTCAGGAGGATCTCGGCGCGGATTCGCTCGATGTAGTCGAGCTGGTAATGCAGTTTGAAGAAGCCTTCGATCTCGAAATTCCCGACGAGGACGCCGAGAAGATCAAAACCGTAAAAGACGCGGTCGAATATATCGATAAGCACGCGAAGGGCGGCAAGTAATTTGTCGAGGCGCGTCGTAGTCACCGGCATCGGGCTGCTATGCGGCGTCGGCAATACTGCGCCTGAAGTCTGGAAAAATCTTTTGGCAGGCAAGAGCGGGATGGCGCCGATCACTGGCTTCGACGCCACTCAGTTCCCCGTTACCTTTGCTGCGGAAGTGAAGAACTTCGATCCCCTTGATTTCGTCGAGAAAAAAGAAGCACGCAAGATGGCGCGCTTCATCCACTTTGCGCTGGCAGCAGCGCATGAAGCGATGAAGACTTCGGGTCTGGAGATTACGCCCGAGATTGCCGATCGCGTCGGAGTGCACATCGGCTCCGGCATCGGTGGATTCGACATCATTGAGCGCGAACACAGCGCCATGCTCGCCGGCGGACCGCGCAAGATTTCTCCTTTCTTTATTCCTGCTGCGATTGTTAACCTTGCGGCCGGGCAGGTCAGTATCAAGTACCACGCGTGCGGACCCAACGAGGCCACGGCCACGGCCTGCACCAGCAGCGCTCATAGCGTTGGCGACGCTTACCGCATCATCCAGCGCGGCGATGCCGATGCCATGATCGCGGGCGGAGCCGAGGCAGCCATCACACCGATGGGAGTGGGCGGATTTGCCGCCATGCGCGCGCTTTCCACACGCAACGACGACCCCGA
This sequence comes from uncultured Acidobacteriaceae bacterium, assembly GCA_963816335.1. Classification (GTDB taxonomy): domain Bacteria; phylum Acidobacteriota; class Terriglobia; order Terriglobales; family Acidobacteriaceae; genus JANXZS01. The sequence goes on from CAWFKA010000014.1 coordinate 80,608, forward strand.
ACATGCCTGCCGACCTTTCGATAAAGATCGCGACGGATTTGTAGTTGGGGAAGGCGCCGGAATTCTCATCCTTGAAGAACTTGAGTTCGCCAAGGCACGAGGAGCAAAGATACTTGCCGAGATCATCGGTTACGGTATGAGCGCGGACGCCTACCACATCACCAGCATGGCTCCCGAAGGCGAAGGTTGTTTCCGAGCCATGGGGAATGCGATCAAGAGCGCGAACATCACGGCCGACGATATCGGATACGTGAACGCCCACGCGACTGCGACTCCGGTTGGCGATGCGCTGGAAACCGCGGCAATGAAAAGACTCTTTGGCGAACGCGCCATCAATCACACGCTTCTCGTCAGCTCCACCAAATCCATGACGGGCCATCTGCTCGGCGGTGCCGGTGGATTGGAGGCAGGGATCACCATCATGGCGCTGCAAAACCAGATGGTTCCGCCAACGTCGAACCTCGATGATCCCGATCCTGTCTGCGATTTGAATTACGTTCCGAATAAACCGCAGTCACTGAAGTTTGATGTCGCGCTTTCGAATTCCTTCGGCTTCGGTGGCACGAATGGATCGCTGATTTTCCGCCGTTGGAGCGAATAAGTTCAATTTCTGATACAAAAAAAAGGCGCCGCGCAGGCGCCCTTTTTTATATGCCTGTTGCGTGTTAGCTTTGCACAGCCGCGAATCCCATACGCACGATCGTGATCAGCGCCCACCATCCGAATACTGCGATGTAACCCGAAGCGCGCTTCGTTTTTGCAACAACCGCCAGTCCCATTCCAACCAGAACCATCGCCCAGATATAGACGATGTCGAATTGCATAGCGAATGTTGTGAGCCACTTTGGAGATTCCTGGCTCAGGTAATAGCCAATGTTTGTCCCCACTGGATTTTGCGGGTTGAAGGAGTCGGCATCTACCCCCGCCAACATGGTGATGATGCCGAATATCCCCACGAAGATCAGCGGTAGAGTGCCATAGAACCAGACAGCCAGCACTTGGCCGTAGCTGGCACGGCCGCCAAAGAGTAAGTTCATGGTGCCCCAGAGCACCAATGCGCAGATCGCCGCGAAAACCAGGGACAAAATCGGGATCGCATAGGTGATGCCCTGCGTGATCTTCTTCGAGAACTCCATGGCGCCGGCACGCTGATCCGGAGGCATGCTGTTCATGCGCTCCATCGCGCTCGGATTCTGCTTCATCCCGTTTTCCGTGAGCTTGTCCCAGCCGACATGCGACACCATGGCGAAGATGAAGCCATAGCTGATCAGGATGCTCAGCAGAAAAGGCAGCCACCAGCTGGTGTTCCGCAAAATATCCGTGAACGTCTTTGTCGGAGCCGTAAAGGTGTAGAGGACACGCTGAAGCTGTGTCAGTCCAGGATGTTCAGCATTCGCTGTCGACGCAGGCGATGTCACAGTTTCGTCCGTCATAATCGAGGAGCCTCCGTTCAAATATGATTCGTGCGAGATTTTACCCCGCAAGTGCAACGGAGTGTGCGAAAACTTCGCAAACCTGATTTCTGTCCGGTAATTTAGCGAAACCGCAGACCTTGACCTAGTTCTTCGATCACCGCAGGCCCGCGGCGACGATAGCTTCAGAGGAGCGAGCGCTTGCGGGCAGAGGGTCAGTTGCGGGCAGGCTGTGCGGCGAATAGCTCTTGTACACCGTCACGTGAAAACAAGCTTGCTGAAATTCTTCTTCGACGTCAATTCGTCCTTTGGCCTGTAGTGGAAGCAGGTAAGCGCGCATCCATCCGATCTGCGAAGTTGTAAGACCCTTCTTGGCAATATCAATGGTTGCGCCCGTAAGGTGGGGAGACGCGATGTCCCCCTCCGCAGGTGCCGCATTGCCGTTGATTCCTTGCAGGTGACGCTGGTACTCCACGGTACGCACCGCCGAATTCACCTGGAGCGGGGAGCCAAAGCGAGCGTAGTGTGCGCGGGAAAGATCGCTCAGGAATATCGCTGTCCATGAGCGGCAATAGCGACGGCTCACCGCAAGGCGGGGATCCACCCGCAATCTACTACTCGTCGGCAAAGCGACCAACTTGTGCGCACGCAACATGTCGGCGAGATCGTCATCATCTTCAATGCGCGTGAGCCCATCCTGATCGGCCCGCACGTTCTGGCGTACCAGGGATTCATGCGAGCCCTTCATCGGCGGAGGCAACGGAAATTTCACGGCCTGGAGTCGCTTGGTGGGCAACATGGTTTTGACATCCCGGTGTTGCGGCGTAAGCGCCGCATCGCGGGCACTGGCACACGAGTGCCGTTTACGGCAGACATTGAATCTTTTGGCGCTGACATGCTTTTTGGGGGCGGCGGAAGACTTGGCTGTTTTGGAACGAGTTGCCGTTTTTCTTCCATGACTGGAAGAGTGCGTCGACCTCAACGTGGCGTTGTGCGCGCGGGAACTATCGGCGTTGTGACGCGGAACGTCAGCCTTCGACAGCACCGGAAACATCGCACACACAAGAGCGATAACCAGTACAGAACGACGCATGAGCAGGACCGCGGAGAAACCCAGAACTTCCTATGTTAAGGAAACATCTGGAAAGCGGGAAGTGTCCATTCTGGTTCGGACCAGACCTGGGAGTTACCCCCGGCAAGGTGCATTCAGCTTTGCGGGGGAAATGGGTTTACGCCCGTGGGTTAGCATCGACCGCAAAAACGGGCCTAGCGTAAAAAAAGTGGGGATTAGTGCGTTTCGACCGAAGACCTTTTCCGCTTGCGGGCTCTGCGTGTCTGAGCGAGATAAAGGGCAAGCATGAGGCCGCCGTAGGTACGCTCGTGGCAGTTGCGGCACCGGATGGGGTACTGCAAAAGCGCAAGCCGTTCCAGGTCCTTCCATCGAAAGCCGGAAATACGAAAGTTGGATGAGGAGCAGTTTGGGCAAATCATGTTTGCACTCGCGTGAGACTCAATTTGGAACTGATCCAGAGTTTGGGTAAACCCACCCTCACTTTAAACACTAGCACTTTTCATTGTCACCTGATAGCCATAGTGGGCTACTGTAGTTGGGTGGGCTATTACTGTAGTTGTATGAATTCGGCCGCAAGACGCCGGACTGTGGGAGATCCTTATGGTTTGGGATGTGTCTTTCAGCTGCGACATATGCGGCAAAAAGAAGGGTGAAGCGAATCACTGGTGGATGGTCATGCTAGGGGAAGTGCCATGTTGGGAGGAAGATCAACCGAGTCATCGGTTTACGATTTTCCCATGGAACGCCGCGGAAAGCCAGAATCCGGAGATGTATCACCTCTGTGGCGAGGGCTGTGCCATGCAGGCAATGCAGCGCTTCATGACGTCGAAAGCGATTGTCAGTTTTGCTGAAAAGACGGGGGCAGTTCACCCTTCCAAGAAGCGTTCGAATGGGGTTGCGCGACCGGATGTCGTGCGTTTTGGGAAGCCTTAGTCTTCGAAAAGCTTTGCGCCTGGCTTTTCAAACCGCCTTACATTTCGGGAACGGGCCTGGCCGGCGCCGACCGGGACCGACAGAATTCCGAGAATTTCGCGTAGTTCGCGCCGAACGCGATCCAGTTTGGCGGCATTCTGCGCAGTGGGCGCTCCGTGCTCCTGGGGCTTGACAGCGACAGGAGCTACCGGGATCGGCAGTTCCGTCTGCTTGCTCTTGCGACGCGATTCGGACTGCAGAATCTGCCGCGCTCCCGCGATCGTGTATCCCTCTTCGTGTAGTAGCTGCTTTACGCGCAGCGCCATCTCGACATCGCGCCTGCGATAGAGCCGTTGGCCGGTGCCGCTTTTATTGGGATGAAGCTGCGGAAATTCGCTCTCCCAGAAGCGAAGAACATAGGATTCCACCGAGCACAATCGTGACACTTCGCCGATCCGGAAGTAGAGCTTGTCCGGGATCTCGGTTTTCGCAGGTGCATTTCGCTGTGTCTGGTGACTCGCCATGTGTCGGTGCGGAGCCTCCGCTTCCAAAAGTATAGGACACTCGCAACGACACTTTACTCTTTTCTTTTCACCCGGAGCCAGCGCTGATGCGTTTCTATTTTGTAGCCAGCCCGGTTACGTTCACCGAGACAGGCTTGCGCTGCACCGTTCCCCGGGGAGCGGCCCGCAGGTATTGCGCTGGCCAAGAAATTGTTTGCCTGAGAGTCTCGGCGGCATGCAGCGGCCAATACGGGTCGCGAAGCATCTCCCGCGCCAGTAAAACCATGTCCGCCTGCCCATTGCGGACAATCTGGTCTGCCTGTTCAGGACTGGTTACCATGCCCACTGCGCCGGTCGCAATGCGGCTTTCCCGCCGTATGCGGTCGGCAAAGGGCACCTGGTATCCCGGCCCTACTGGGATGCTTACCCTGGGCACCATGCCGCCGGACGAGACGTCCACCAGGTCAACGCCCTTGTCCCGCAGCAGGCTCGCCAGCAAAATCGACTCATCGATATCCCACCCGCCCTCGGCCCAGTCAGTAGCCGAAATTCTTACGAATAACGGTAGTTCTTCCGGCCATTCGCGGCGAACCGTGTCGACCACCAGAAGCAGCATGCGCGCGCGATTCTCAAAGCTGCCGCCAAACTCGTCGGTGCGCTGATTGCTCAGCGGAGAAAGAAATTCGTGTAGCAGATATCCATGTGCCGCGTGGATTTCAACCACGTCGAAGCCAGCCTCGATTGCTCGCCGTGTGGCCGCGCCAAAGGCCCGCACAATGTTGTCGATGCCGGCGAGGTCAAGCTCATGCGGCTGCGCATAGACGGTGTCAAAGGCGATCGCGCTGGGTGCGACCACAGCTTCCCAGCCGCCTGCGGATTGCGGAAGCACATGTTCGCCCTCGGGACCGGGCTCCCATGGCCGGGTCATGCTGGCTTTTCGTCCGGCATGCGCCAGCTGGATGCCCGCGTGCGATCCCTGCACATGAAGAAAATCAACGATGCGCTTCAACGTCGCGATGTGCTCGTCCTTCCAGATGCCAAGATCGTACGGAGTAATGCGGCCTTCCGCCGTCACCGCTGCAGCTTCCGTCAACACCAGCCCAGCACCTCCGACAGCCCGGCTGCCGAGATGAACAAGATGCCAGTCATTGGCGAAGCCATCGTCGCTCGAGTATTCACACATCGGCGAAACAGCAATGCGATTGGGGAGCGTAACGCCGCGAAAGGTAACGGGAGCGAAAAGTTGCGCAGGGGCCTTCATGTCGATAGCGACCTCGAGAGAATCCACGATTATAAAATTTCTTCTCTCCAGATCGGATGTCTGGCAAGCGCGAACGTTGCAAGCTGGATGGAAAAAGGGCCGCGATCGCTGTTGCGATTGCGGCCCTTTTTGTTCATTGCTGCTGTTTCTTTTCTCCGTCCTTTTCAGGATGATCCTGCGGTGCAGGTGGTCCGTTGTGCTGCGGTGGCGGCGGCGCCGCGTGCTGCGATTGTGGCGGCATCTCCTGTCTCTGCTGCTGCGGTGGAGGCGCATTCCGTTGCGGAGGTGCTTCCGGTCTCATCGGCGGCGGCGTAGGAGCGACGTGTTGTGGCGGCGGTTGTACCTGCTGCTGTGGCGGCGCAGGAGGTGCTGCTTGCCGAGGTGGCTGCGGCTGTGGGTACAGCGGTCTGGGCGCGGGCACTTCGTTGCGGCTCGCAGGCGGCGGTTGCACCGCCCGTGGCGGCTGGTCTGGCGTCTGCGGGCGAGGCTTTATCTCATCCTGGCGATGCGGAGCCGAGTTTGCCGGTGGAGGCGGTGCAGGGACGGGAGGAACCGGATGAGTCTTCTCCGGATTGGCAGGCGGCAATGGAGCACCCGCATTCGGCGCAGGCATGCGGGAAGGCTGATTGGGTGCCTGTGGATGGGGCTGCACTCCCTCCTGCCGCTGCGGCACGGCGCTCGATGGTGCCGGAGGTGCAGGAATGGTTGTCGGGTGGATCTGCTGGTCCGGCTTGGCCGGATTCGCGGACGGGTACCCCGGATGCGCTTGCTGACCTCCTCCGGCAGGCCGGTTTGGGCCATTGGAATTCAAAGTCGGCGGCTGAGGCTGGGTATGTCCCGGCTGATTTCCCGGTTGAGCGGGATTCGCAGGTGGGACCGTGCCGGGTTGCCGACCTGTCTGGTTTCCGCCCTGAGCGGGATTGTCCTGGACCCGCACCGGTGCCTGGCCGACATGCGGGGGCTGAATCGTGGTGGGACGAGGGGGATTATGGGTTGCGCCGAGCGGACGCGGTCCGCCCCCCTGCTGAACCGTGCTGGGAGGCAACGGATGCAGCGGAACTTGTTGAGGTCTTGCTCCGGGTACTGCCTGCGCTTCCCGTCCTCCATGGGTCAGGAGCATGGGGCGTGTCGGGTCGACGCGAACATTGTTAACCGGTCGCGGGACGACACTCTGAGTGGTGCGCTTGAACTCGGGATGCGTAATCGGCGCGTGAGCAAACTGGTTAGGATTGACGCGAAGCATGTTCTGGGCCACAGGCCGTGCCGTGCTGAAGTCCCTGCCATTGACGGCGGTAATGCCGTTGTCCCGGTGGGAGTAGCGTACGTTGTTGTAATTATTGATGTTGTAGTTGTTTTGGACCGTCACCACCCGGGTAACGCGAATGTTGGTGATGTTTACCTGGTTCACGTACCTCGGGCTGCTGCGATACCACGGCGAGTAGGGCTCGCCGGGACCTAGTGGAAACCATGCAGCATCGCCATATCCGCCGCCGACACCGACGCCGATACTCATGCCACCCACGAATGCCACCAGCGCCGGCGACCATACCGGGCGCACCTGTACCGGCCCTGGTACCCATCCCCAGCGTCTGCCGACATAGGCCCAGCGCCCATAGTGAGACGGTGCGTATCCCCACGGCTCGTCCGATACCCAGGTCCATCCCCAGGGCCCTACCCAGACCCAATGTCCGTAGCGGTACGGAACCCAGCCAACGGGCACATTCCGCGGATACCATACCGGGCCGTACTCAGTTTGCGGAGCCCAATCGCCGTATTCGTCCAGATCGTCATAACCGGGCGCATCGCGGCTCACGTAGCGGGCAGATTGAGAATTCTCCATGCGACGGTCGCGGTCCAGACTCCATCCGTCGAACTGGTCGACCGAAGGCATCTGCATCCCTGAAACCTGAATGGGATTGGTGCCGAAAAGGCGCAGAGACTGGCCACTGCCGATTCTCTGCGACAGGTCTGGGCCGGTCAGCTCCAGTTCACCGCTGTTCACCGTAACCACGGTTCCGTAGTCGCCGTTATAGGCGTCCACGCGAAAGTCTCCCGGCTGCGTCACCAGGAGCGCGCCATTGGGAGTGTCCACTTCGATCTGTATTTGCGGATCAAGGGCAAACGTTCTCAGCCTCAACGATCCCTGCGCCAGTCCGAACTGGGTAAGATTGTCAGACAAATTCGTTACCGAGAGATCTGTATCGCGCCACATGCGGGCGACTGTCTGGCCGATCTGCAATTCCGCGCGGCCATTGTCGTCGGTATAAACGCGGTCGCCGGTCGACACCGAATAGTTGGAGGTAGCCATACTCCACTCGTCTACCCCGGCCGGCTGAATGGAAACAGTTCCTTCCAAAGAGTCCAGCCGCGCCACGCGCGATGGCGGGTCATCTGAATCCGCGTGAACTGCCACTGGATTGAGTGAGATGAGGGCGGCTGAAACGATGCCTAACCAGACGAGCGGGGTAAAACTCTTTCGAACGTAAACCTTCATAGCCCTTGTTCCTCCGGGACAGCTGAGGACTGATCCCAACCATACAGTTCATTTGAACCCGGATTTGTCCCGGAAGACTCTTTACCTGCAAAACCTATGCTATGGGACGCATTTAGCGCTCCCAAAGCGGGACGCGAAGCATATTTGGAACTCGATTGGCTGCATCTGCGTATCTTTGTGGTGTCAGGGGAAAACGATGAACGATCTTGGGAAACTCGCACGTCAATCCGGTATTGCTCTCGCGTCAGCTTTGGTGATCGCCGCGACTGCCTGCAGCGTCCAGGTAGACCCATCGAAAAATGGTGAGAAGAACGTCAAGATTCAGACCCCCGTGGGCGGGGTGCAAGTGAAGACCGACCAGATGGCCGCAGCGGATCTCGGTCTGCCGGTGTATCCGGGCGCAATAGTCGCGCCCAAGGGCGAAAAGGATCATGGTTCGGCGGACATTCACCTGGGATTTGGCGATTGGCAGATGCGGCTCAAGGTGGTGAAGTACCACACCACCGATTCACAGGACAAAGTACTGGATTTTTATCGCAAGGCCCTGGGGCGTTATGGAGACGTAGTGCAGTGCCAGCACAACAAGGCGGTTGGGACGCCTGCGGTAACGCGTGAAGGACTCGGCTGTGACGACAGCGATAAGAACATCCACACATCGGACAAGGGAATTGTGGCGGGCAACGGATCCAATGAACTGAAGGCAGGCTCCGAAAAGCATCAGCATATCGTTGGAATTGAGCAAACCGATTCCAACGGGACCGACTTTTCACTTCTCGTGCTCGATCTGCCCAACGGAACAAACGGCCGTGAAGCCCGCGAAACGAACTGAAAGCTCGTACGAGCCTCCCTACTCCGACGGTGGTGAGGAACAGAAACGCGGACTCTTCCTGCAAGAAGGGTCCGCGTTTTTATTGTGCCCTGATTAATTTCCGCTGGACCCGATCTTGGTGCCGATCACCTGGCCTGAGATGACGATCTCAACCCGGCGATTCTTCTGTCTCCCCGCAGCAGTGCTGTTATCCGCAACCGGATCGGCCGCCCCCAGGCCAGTCGCGGTAATCGAGTCCATCGGTATCCCCTGCGCTACGAGATACGTCTGTACGCTGTCTGCTCGCTTTTCCGAGAGCTTCTGGTTGAAGTCGGCTGCGCCGGTGCTATCCGTATATCCCTCGATGGAAAGATGCAGGGACGGGTAGTTGGACAGGATTCCCGAGAGACGCGCGAGTGCGAGTTGCGCCGGGGGAAGCAGATCGGCCTTTCCGACGTTGAAGAGCACGTCGCCCATGTTCAGCACCAGTCCGCGCGGGGTGTCGGTTGTCGGCAGCACGCGATTGAACTGTTCCAGCAGTCTTGCCCGCAGAGCTTCCTTCTCCTGAAGAGCATTGGCAGCGGCTTTCCGCGCCGCTTCTGCTTGCGCGTTAGCCACCTTGGTAGCAGCCTCGGCCTGCGCGCTTGCCGCCGCAGCGTTGGCTGCAGCTATGTCCGCTGCTGCTTTCTGCTTCTCGGCCACGGCACGCTGTTCAGCCTGTGAAAGAGCTTCTGCCTGGGCCTTCTCCTTGGCCTGCTGCTCGGCCAGTTGTTGAGCGGCAATCTTGTCCTGCGCACGACGTTTCACCGAGATCGAGCGCGCATCTTCCGCGGCCTGGACCGCCTGACGCGCTACTGGCGAGACGGAGTTCTTCTGCTTCGCGGCCAGGTAGGACTGAGCCTGGGCAAGCGACTGCTCGGCCTTGGCAATCGCGTCCGGGGCGTACTTGTCCGCGCCTTCTGCCTTGGCTATGCGAATGGCATTTTGCGCCTGGTAAATATCCAGGGGAATCTTGGGATCGATGGAAAGTGCGGTGAGGCTCAGGTCGGAGTAGTCCCCGCGCTGGAGCAATTCCATGTTCGCGTCTACTTCGGCGACGGTTCCTCTCGTCTCCGCACTAATCGTATTGGCGAGCACCACCTGCTGCCCGGGATAGCTGACGGCAAAGTAGGGTTCAACGGTGACCATCATGCCGAAGGTCTGGAGCTTCGTGGTCACTTCCATCTTGCTCTTCCCGTCGTTGTAAACAAGCTGCCCGAGGTTCGACGCGCGGCCTTCGGGCGTAATTGCCCACAAAACGTAAACGAGGTAGATGGAGCCGAATGTGGTTGGTGCTGGCAGATCTTTGAACTGGGCTTCAATCTGCACGCTGCCCTTGTCGTTGCCGATCTTGGCCTGTCCGGTCGCGCGCGGCATCAAGGCGGTTCCCAGGAAGTCGATGCGGGTCGATCCCTTGGTCGCGTAATTCACCGTCGGAATGTTCTGGGACACGTGAATGTTGATAAGGGAACTTGGGTTCTGGTTCGATTGTTGCGCCAGTGCGGGGAATGCCGCCAATGCAAGCAGGGCAGCGAAAAGAGGGAGGATCTTCATGGTCTTTCTCCAAGGTAGAACATTCGTGAGCCAGCGGCGCCGGGTTACGCGACGTCAAGCGGTTCACATTTTAGGGCCGAAAAGGTTGCAACCAATCTTACAGAAAGGAGCAGTCATTTGTATTTCAGAATTCGCCGTGAGGGATTCCCACTCGGCCCAACAAAGAGGCCGCGACGTCTGCCACGGCCTGCTTGTTGTGACTTCACAGATTCGATCCGTCTCTACCGTACCTGCAAGGTATCCAGGTATCTGGTGATGTTACTGATTCTCTGCTGCTCCTCGCTCGTCGCATTTGAGGTGTTCATCGAGCGAAATACAGGTCCCCAGACCGGCATTTCCTTCGAAGCGTGCCCAGGATATTCCGCGCCATTGCGCAGCACCGTGACGACGGCGTTGGCCGGGAATTTCCCGTTATTTGTGGCCGCCAGCATGGTGAGATTGGTGGGGTGAGCTTTGAGTCCTTTAGCTGCTGGACCGTTACCTCTACCTTCTGCTCCATGACATGCGGCGCAATACTGCGAATACATCTCCTGCCCCGAAGATGCGGGGGTGGTCTTAACTGGGACCAGATTTATATTGACCTGTTTCGCTTGCTGAGCGTTTCCGAAAATTGCCGGCGCAAGCAGTCCGGCGAGTACTACTATTGAGAGCCGTGAGAACATAAGCCCTCCTTCCGGACGGGGATACTACTCCTCGGATCGGGACAGGGCGATGTGACGGTGGTCACGGCTGAATCGCCAGTATTTACGGCGCCAACACGGCTTTTGTAAGTTGCGGCAAGCACAGCGGTCTGCCCGTCGCCGCCGCGACGATCGCGAGGTAAGCACGTAACTAAAGGATTCCGGCAGATAATTAAGTGGTTAACGATCTGGCCGGCGCGTTCAGCCCCTGCCTCGGCCTTGCCGATGAAAGCAGCGCCAAAACGATATACTGGAAACTCCACTGTTTTCGGGGATTTGAATGGCCACGCATCTGGACGAGATCCTTTCCGCAACTCGCCGCTCAGTGAAGGAACGCCGTCATTCGACGCCGCGGCTGACGCTCGAACGCGTGGCCGAAGCGCACACGCCGCGAGGCTTTGCGGCGGCCTTGCGAGCCAAGTCGGCCAGGGGAACAGCGGTGCTGGCCGAGTTGAAGAAGGCCTCGCCATCCAAAGGATTGATCCGCCCGGACTTCCCGGTTGCCTCTCTAGCGCGTGATCTGGATCACGCAGGAGCCGCGGCACTTTCCGTTCTCACAGAAGAAAAGTTTTTTCAGGGCAGCCTCGCGAATCTTGCTGCCGCGTCTGAGACGGTCTCCATTCCCTGTCTGCGCAAAGATTTCATGCTTGATGAGTGGCAGATGGTGGAGGCGCGGGCCTATTCGGCGGACGCAATCCTGCTGATCGCTGCTGCTTTGTCCGATACGGAACTCCAGGCCCTCGCCAAGGCCGCGCATGCCTGGAAGCTGGACGTGCTGTGCGAAGTTCACACCTCGGACGAACTGGATCGCGTGCTGGATTTCGGATTTGCGCTGCGAAGCCTTCGGCGTAAACAATCGTGATCTGCGGAGCTTTGAAACGCGCCTTGAGACATCGATCGAACTGGCGGGAAAGCTGCCGAAGGATGTGGTTCGCGTGGCCGAGAGCGGCATTCGCACGGCGGACGACATTCTGCGCCTGCAGGCTGCCGGATACCAGGCATTTCTTATTGGGGAGTCGTTGATGCGCCAGCCCGATCCGGGCCGAGCGCTGGCCGCTTTACTGAGCGCCGTGACTGAGACACAGGCAGCGAACTATCGGGTTTAAATAATCGGGTGGGATTAAATAACCGGGCTTAATTATGTGGATCAAGATTTGCGGCAACACGACGCGTGAAGATGCACTGCTGGCAGCGTCCTGCGGTGCGGACGCCGTGGGGTTCGTTTTTGCTCCCAGCCCGCGCCGGGTGACCGCCGAGGTGGTCAGCCGCATTACTCCCTACCTTCCCGACAAGGTCGAGAAGTACGGAGTTTTCGTCGATGCCAGCTTTGAGGAGATCGTGAGCAAGGTAGAAGAATGCGGATTGACGGGGGTACAGCTTCATTCTGACTACGGACGTCGCGGTTCGTCTGCGCGAGCGCTTCGATCGAAAAGCTGACGGTGCCCGCCTGCAGATTCTTCGCGTGCTGCACTACAGCGATCGACTGGAAGATCAGCTCGATGCAATACGGCAGGACCGTGGAATCGATGCGGTGCTGGTCGATTCAAAGACGGCAAAGGCCGTCGGCGGAACTGGAGTGCAGTACGATTGGCAACGCGCCGGATCCAGCTTTATGGCGGTAGCGCCTCACTTGCGCATGATCGCGGCGGGTGGATTGAAGCCGGAGAATGTTGCCGAGGCGATCTACGCCATGCAGCCATGGGGCGTGGACGTGGCCAGCGGCGTGGAAAGAGAGCCGGGACGCAAGGATCCTGCGCGGATAAAGAATTTCATTCTGCAGGCACGACTGGCGGCAGCAGAGTTGAAGAAAATCAAGCAGCCCGCCGAAGCTTAAGCCGAATTTTCAGGGGAAACTAATGTCATTGCCTGCAACTGAGAAGACTGCAACTGCAACTGGTGTAGACCGGCCGGGACGATTCGGTGCATACGGCGGACGTTATGTTCCGGAGACGCTGATGGCGGCTCTCGAGGAGCTCGAAGTTGCGTATGCGGAAGCGCAGGCCGATCCCGACTTTCATCTCGAGCTGGATTCGCTGCTGACATAATTACGCCGGCCGCCCCACGCCTCTCTACTTTGCCAAACGACTGACAGACCAGCTTGGCGGCGCGAAGATTTATCTCAAGCGCGAAGACCTGCTGCATACGGGCGCACACAAGATCAACAATTGCCTGGGTCAGGGGCTTCTGGCCCGGCGCATGGGCAAGCACCGCGTGATTGCGGAGACGGGCGCAGGCCAACATGGCGTTGCGACGGCGACGGTGTGTGCGCTCTTCGGCATGGAGTGCGTCGTCTACATGGGCGAGGAAGACATGCGGCGGCAGGAGCTGAATGTCTATCGCATGCGCCTGCTGGGTGCGGAAGTGCGCGGCGTCAGCTCGGGTTCGAAGACTCTCAAGGACGCGATCAACGAGGCCATGCGCGACTGGGTCACCAATGTCCGTAGCACGCACTACCTTCTCGGCAGCGTGCTCGGTGCACATCCTTATCCGACGATGGTCCGCGACTTTCACAAGGTGACGGGCAAGGAACTGAAGCGGCAGATTCTGGAGAAAGAAGGGCGTCTGCCGACCGCGATCGTCGCCTGCGTGGGCGGCGGATCGAACGCCATTGGCGCGTTTTACGAATTCATTCCCGATAAAGAAGTTCGCCTGATCGGCGTTGAAGCTGGGGGCCGGGGCAAGACTCTCGGTGCGCACGCGGCACGCTTTGAGGGAGGCTCGCCGGGGGTTCTGCAGGGCACTTTCTCGTATGTGCTGCAGGACGATGCGGGACAGGTCTCTCTCACGCACTCCGTGTCCGCGGGCCTGGATTATGCGTCCATTGGCCCGGAGCACGCGGCGTTGCACGATTCCGGCCGGGCAGAATATGTTTCCGCGTCCGATGCTGCTGCGCTCGATGCAACGGTTCGCCTGGCGAGACGCGAAGGCATTCTTCCGGCGCTTGAAAGCGCGCACGCGGTGGCGGAGGCAATTCGGATTGCGCCGAAGTTTTCTCCCCATGACATACTAGTTGTGAATCTTTCCGGCCGCGGCGACAAGGATATGGGTATCCTGGCGCGTGAGCTGAACCTGCAAGGAGCTTGAGCAGAGAGAATGCCGATCCGCTTTGCCAATAAACCCGGCCTTGTTGTTTACCTGACGGCCGGCGATCCAGACCTGGAGACGACGCGCGCGATTGCGCTTGCGGCTATCGATGCAGGTGCGGACGTACTGGAACTGGGTGTTCCCTTCAGCGATCCCCTGGCGGATGGCCCGGTCATCCAGCGTGCCAGTGAGCGCGCGGTGGCTGGCGGCACTCGGCTGGAAGATGTTCTCGCCCTGGCAAAGGAATTACACGCGGAACGTCCCAACGCGGGCCTGGTTATCTTCTCGTACTACAACCCGGTGCTGCGCTTCGGATTAGAACGTTTCTGCTCAACCGCTGCCGCTGCGGGCGTCGACGGCGTGCTGATCATCGACGTGATTGTGGAAGAGGCGGATGAGTATCTTGAGCATCTTCACCGCCACGGTCTGGCTCCGATTTTCCTGGCCGCTCCCACCAGTCCTGAAGTGCGCCTGAAGGCTATCGCAGCGGTGTCGCAGGGGTTTGTCTACGCCATCTCCCGCACTGGAATTACGGGCACGCAGAAGGCGCTGGCAACGGATGCGGAAGAGCTGGTGAAGAAACTCCGCAAGTACACCGACCTGCCGATAGCTGTCGGCTTCGGCGTATCGAACGCGGAGCATGTTACGGCCCTGGGCGAATTCGCGGATGCGGCGGTCGTTGGCAGCGCCATCGTTGCCACTATTGAAGAATCGCCCACAGGCGAAGAGCCAGCCGCAGTCGCACGATTTATCAAGGGTCTGCGCCAGGGTGACCCGGTGCCGGCCCGTTAAACCCTCTACTTTCACGGCATTCGTGCCGTATCATACGAGTTCAACTCTTCCAGGTGAGGGAGCAATTTCCGATGGGCGAATCGTGGCCCCGGATCTGCCAGCCTCATCGTTCTGACAGGGGAAAATATGGGCGAAATTGAGGACTTCCGGGAGAAGATCGACGAGCTGGACCGTCAGCTTGTCCGTTTGATCAGCGAAAGGGCGCGGGCTGCGCAGGAGATCGGCAAGTTGAAGCGTGTGACTTCGCTACCCGTCTACGAGCCGAAGCGCGAGCACGAGATTTACGAGAACGTGCGCCAGGCGAACGCGGGACCGCTGCCCGATATTGAGTTGGTGCACATTTACGAACGAATCATCGACGTGATGCGCTCCCTGCAGAAGAACGAGTTGGCGTCACAGCGAGCGGCTGACGGTGCCCTCAACCTGGGCAAGCCAGCGCCAGACAGCGCGAACGAATCGCGCAAGACAGGAAAATAGAAAATGATCGTAGCGATGCAACATAAGGCCACTGAAGAACAGATTGACCTTGTAATCGAGAGACTGGTGGACATCGGATTCAATGTTCACCGTACGACCGGAGCGGTGCAGACGATTCTCGCCGGCGTGGGCACACCTGGCGCTTTCGAACTCGCGGATTTCGAAGTGATGCCCGGTGTCGAAAAAGCCCACCGTATTTCCTCCCCCTACAAACTGGCTGGCCGCGATTTTCGCCCGGAAGGCACCATCATTCGCTTTGCCAACGGCGTAACCATTGGCGGTAAGGAAGTCGTGGTGATGGGCGGCCCCTGTTCCGTCGAATCGCGCGAGCAGATCTTCAAGAGCGCGGAGCAGGTGAAGGCAGCAGGCGCGCAGTTTCTTCGCGGCGGAGCATTCAAGCCGCGCAGTTCGCCCTACTCCTTCCAGGGTATGGGACTGGAGGCGCTGAAGCTTCTGCGCGAAGCCGGAGATAAATACGATCTACTGGTCACCACGGAGGTGATGGAGATCTCGCAGATTGAAGTGATGATGCCCTACGTCGATGTGTTCCAGGTAGGCGCGCGCAACATGCAGAACTTCAACCTGCTGCGGGAGTTGGGACAGGTCCGCAAGCCGGTACTGCTCAAGCGCGGAATTGCCGCAACCATTGAAGAACTGCTGCTGTCGGCGGAGTACATTCTCGCTGGCGGCAATTACGACCTCATGCTTTGCGAGCGCGGTATCCGCACCTTTGAGACATATACGCGCAACACCATGGACATCTCCGCGATTCCCATCGTGCAGAAGCTCTCGCACCTGCCGATGATTGCGGATCCGTCGCATGGCACCGGACGGCGCGATAAGGTTGCTCCCATGGCACGCGCGTCGGTAGCGGCCGGTTGCGATGGCCTCATCATCGAGGTCCATCCTAATCCCGACAAGGCTTTGTCTGACGGCGCGCAATCGTTGTTCCCGGATCAATTCGCCAAGCTGATCGAGGATCTGCGCATCATAGCTCCAGCTGTGGGCAGGACGATTCGTTAGCCATGGCCATTGAACGCATCGCGATCCTGGGCACCGGCCTGCTGGGAACTTCAGTAGGCCTCGCCCTGCGCGAAAGCGGATTCAAAGGAAGCATCACCGGATGGGATAGAGATCCAAAACAGTTACAAATAGCATTGGAGCGCGGCGCGGTCAGCCATGCGGCGGCGGACGCGCTATACGCTACAAAAAACGCCGACCTGATTGTCTTGAGCGGACCCGTCTTCGCCATCGTAGGCTGGATGGAGCAGCTTTCCTCCTGCCTGCGTCCTGGCCAGTTGTTGACGGATGTTGGCAGCACAAAACGAAAGATCGCAGTGGCGGCGGATCATTGGTTCAACCAGCCCGGTCACGCTGGATTTTTGCCGGGTCATCCCATGGCGGGCAAGGAAGTAAGCGGCGCTGCAAATGGAGAGGCGGCACTTTTCAAGGATGCGGTATGGCTCTTCACGCCCGGCAAAAATCGAATGGATCCGCATGCAGCCGCCAGCGCTGCTGAGTGGCGCGAATGGGTTGTCCGTTTCGGTTGCCGCATCATGGATATTGAAGCCGAGCGGCACGATGAATTGTGCGCATGGGTCAGCCATCTTCCGCAGATGGTCTCAACCGCACTTGCTGCCCTGCTCGAAGACAAGTTCGGCGACGCTGAAGATATGCGTGCGATTGGCGGCCGTGCGTTGCGGGAGATGACGCGCCTGGGATGCAGCCCCTTCTCCATGTGGCGCGATATTGCGCATACCAACGCCGACGAGATTGCCATAGCGATTCTCGGGCTTGAGCAGCGATTGACGCACCTGCGCGAACATCTCAAAACTGCGGAGTTGCGCGAGGAGTTCGAGCGGGCAAATCAATTTCGCCTGTGCCGGCCCGCCCCGCCGTCATCTGCCGAAAAGGTGTAGCCAGACCCATCCCGTCAGCAGCGTCACCACGGTTATGGGCACGCCTACTCGCAGGTATTGCCAGAAGCTGACGTGGGCTTCGCCGCGGGCGCTTTCCACCACAATGATGTTGGCAACGGAACCTGTGATCGTGAGATTCCCCGCCAACGTGCTGGCCATCGCCAGCAGCAGCCACGCCGCGTGGGTCGAGCCCTGATGGACGACGATTGGCTTCAGCAGGAGTACCGCGGGCACATTGCTGACAAGATTCGAGAGCAGCGTGATTACCCCGGTAAAGATAAGCGTGTTGCCGAGGTTAAGATGCTCCGATGCGAGCAGCAGTCTTTGATTCAGCGCCGACGACCTCTCCTCCAGCCAGGACCACGAACAAGCCGACAAAAAAGACGAGCAGCGAAACGTCGACGCGGCTGAAGAGCGCGCGTGCGTTGGTGTGTTTGCTGATGAGCAGCAGGGATGCGCCTGCGGCGGCGCCCAGCGCTGGATTCACTCCCAGCAAAGAAAGACACCGACACGGACAGCAGAATGAACAACGGCCACAGCATGCGACGAAAGCTTAAGTCCGGATGCAAAGCTGGCTTGACCGCGGCCGGTGGCTGCATCTCTTCGTGGAGCGTCTTTCGAAAGATCCACTGAAGGATCAAAAAATCTGCCACTAAGCCGATCAATGCGACCGGACCGAGGCGAAGGAAAAATTCAACATACGAAATGTGCGACACCGACGCGATAAGGATGTTCTGTGGATTTCCGGTAATGGTTGCTACGCTGCCAATGTTTGAGGCTGTAGCCAGCGCCAGCAGATGCGGCAGCGGAGCGCGGCGCATGCGGTGGGTTACATCCAACACCAGGGGCGTAAGAATCACGCAGACCACGTCATTCACGAGCAGCGCCGACAGTACTCCACTGGTCACAATTACCGCGGGCAGAAGATGCTGCGGCTTCAGGTGGTTAAGCGTGTGATCGGTAAGCCAGGCGAAAAAACCAGCTTCGTTGAGCCCGGCCGCCAGAAGCATCATACCCAGCAGCAGAATCAGGGTGGGGAAGTCTACCGCGCCCAGCGCCTGCCGCGGTTGCAGCACGCCGAGAAGGACCATGAGTGTTCCGCCGATTACGGCCATGGCGGTGCGATCGATCCGGTGCCGGGAATGTGACCGATCGCGAAGACCAGGTAGCTCAGCATGAACACAAGCCCGCCTGCTACCGTCGCGATTTCATGGGGAAATATGGCCATCTTGGACTTAGGATGCGGGAGCGCGGAAGAGCAGGTTCAAGCCGCATTCTACTTTGCGGGTTTATAACTAGGTAGCAATCGCCTCGCGGTTCATGGCGAGCGGGGAGCTGAGGTTGGGGCAAGCATGGCTGAGTTAACGCGCACCGGGGTATCGATTGAGGACGATCTGCTGCAGCAGTTCGACGAGTTGATCGTGCGCCGCGGGTACAAGAATCGCTCGGAAGCAATCCGGGACCTCATCCGCGAAACCCTGGTGAACGATGCTGTGGATGAGAATCGGAACGTGGTGGCTACGTTGTCGATGGTCTACGATCACCACCTGCCAAATCTAGGGCAGAAGCTCACCGAGATGCAGCACCACTCGCACGGCAAAGTGCTGGCAGCGACGCACATTCATCTGGACGACATAAATTGTCTTGAAGTCATCATCATGAAGGGCAACAGTGGCGATATTCGCCATTTCGCCGACCATATGCTCAGCCTTCGCGGCGTAAAAAATGGCAAACTGGTGATGACGTCGACGGGACAAGATGAGGAGCAGGCAGGTACCCACTCTCACGATCATCCTAAAGAGGACAAATAATTTCTTCCGTGGTCGGTGCCGTTCGAGCCCCGCAATATGCAACTGCATCAAAATTGTAAAACGTAGTCAGACGGGAGCGACGAATCCGTATTGTCCTTGCAAGCATTAGTTAAAGTCGCTGTAATATTTCCGAACCAGTCCCACGGGGGAGTTGAAGTGACGCGTAGCGCACGGATCAAGAAGAGAGTTCGGTTTCTAACAAATCTGGCGGGCACCTCGGCGATGCAGCGGATTGAGGGAAAGAGTGTTCCTCCAGTGCTCGTGAATCGTGATCAGCTGGGCGTTACGTTCATCGGACACTCTTCATTCCTGTTGCAGATTGGTGGGAAAAATCTTCTTGTCGACCCTGTTTTTGTGCAATGGCTGGTGTTACTTCGCCGTTTGCGCCGGCCCGGCGTTACGATTGAACAACTCCCGCCGATTGACGCAGTTCTGCTTTCGCACGCGCATATGGATCACCTCAACCGGCCCTCGCTGCTGCGGATTGTGCAGGCATTCGCGGCGTCTAACAGGCCGTCCTCCGGTGGCTATCGTGCCTTGGGGAGTCGGGGATCTGGTCCGGGATCTAGGCTTCGAGCGAGTGATTCCCCTCGAGTGGTGGCAATCCGAACGGCTGGATGATTTGGAGGTTACGCTCACTCCTGCGCAGCACTGGGGAGCCCGCTATTATCGCGACACACACCGCGGATTTGGCGGCTACGTGATGCACTCCGGCCAACACTCCGTATATCACTCCGGCGATACGGCTTATTTCAAGGGCTTTGAAAAGATCGGAAAACAGTTGGCTCCGCAGGTAGCCCTGCTGCCCATTGGAGCCTACAATCCGGAAAGCTTCCGCGCCGTACATGCGAACCCCGAGGATGCTTTGCAGGCGTTTCTCGACCTTGGCTCACGGTGGATGATTCCCATGCACTTCGGCACCTTCCGGCTGTCGGACGAACCCACCGAGGAGCCCGTCAAGCGCCTGATCGTTGCGGCGAAATCTGCTGGCGTGGATAACAGGATCCGCATACTCGGCGAGGGCGAAACGCGAGTCTTTATGACGGAAGATTCGGAGTCTGCCAGTATTGAAAATTAGCTTGAAATCCCCTTCCGGCACCCTCTGAGGACCCTCGGGCTGTGCAAAACCCGTCCGCGACTGTGGGTGACTTTCCGGCGATTGAGAGAAAATTTCAGCAGAGCAAGTCCTGCAGAATCATAATTGCCCCACGGCTTGGGCATATTTAGATGGATTCAGCCCATTATCCCTGCGAATGCCACTTTAGTGGTGTATGCCGCGAACAAATGTAGAGGTGGCGGGTGGGATTCTCTTCCCGGTATTTGGGTTTATTCTCCCCTCCATGAAGGCCATGAAGAAGACCTCTCCGCTCATCACCCTTTGCGCCGTAGTGGCGCTCGCCACCTCGGTTCAATATGGTCACGCCAGTTCAGGCAGCACAGCCATCTACACCACGGAAGTAGCCGACAAGGAAGCTCCCAAGGAAGCCAAAACCGTCAACGGCAACGGCAAAGTCGAATCAGTGAGTGTCAAGACCGCGCCGGTGAAGCAAGCCCCGGCGGCTCCATTATTCTCTGTAAGCCTGGAGCCGAAGGGCAAGGCCACGGTTTCAGAGAGCTATTCCAGCCGCGTGGTAACCACCTACTACGCTGAATACAAGCAGAGTGGCAGCACGGTCGTCCTCACGTTTGCGCCGGAAACCGCCAAACATCCCATAACCCTCTCGCGGAGTGGCAATCGTCTCTCCGTCACCTCCTGGAACTCCGCCGACTGGGGTAGAGGCGGCATGCCGGTCATGCACAAAGACTCGTCCGATCCGCAGACAGCCTTTGCGTCCTCGGGTCACCATTTCCTCTTCTTTTAACTTCTCTCCCGCCCGTAAGGTCAAACCGAGTACAGGCCGGAGAAAGAAGCGCCCCATCCCTGCTGCAAGGGACGGGGCGCTGGTCTTTGCCAGGTCAGAATCCAGCTACATGTTTGTGTGGCCGTGGCGCATTTCCTCGTTGAATTCCGGCTTGGTAATGGCCAACGCAGCCTGCATGCGGGTGTGATATTCCTCAGCCCGGGCGAGCAGTTTGGGTGTCGCGGAAGCGAAGTCGCCCTCTGGCGTCAACGTCAGGAACCCGTCACTGGCCTGCTCTGCGGCCATTTTTGCCAATTCCTCGGGCGTCGTGTTCAGATACTGCGCGTCCCGCGGATCGGTTACCCACACCGGTTCTCCACCGCCCAGAACGCCGGAGAGCCAATACGCCTTCATCACCAGGAATTCTTTCCTGCTGTTGTCTTCCGTGTCGGTAAAGACAAATTTCTTTTGCCATCTGCTGTAGTAGCGCGTCGTAACCGGGACGGGCTGACGATTGCCGCTCTTCACCAACTCAAGCTGACCCTGATCCAGAGTCTTGCGGATGGCGTTGTAGATGAAGGTCTCAGCATACGGCTGTTCCGGTGCGGGTACGATCTCGGCAAACGTCACTGTCATTGCGGCGGAAACCTTTGCGTGCAGCGCCGAGGATTCACCATCCTCGAGGCGAACAACACCGTGTGCGATGAACGTGTCGGCACCGGAGGTCGAGCGGTGAAAGGGCCAGCGGAACTCGGAGAAGCTGATGGGAAGGCCAGCCAGGGTCACGGATGCATCCGGCCGCGGGCTCCGCAGCCGCTTCGCGGATTGCGCCAGATGCGACGTCATCGCGGGCAGCAAGTCAGGCTTGTTAAAGTCGAACAGGTCACTCAACTCCAGTTCGAGCGTGTGATCCGCGGCGGCGTGCGGCGAAAGCGCCAGGCGAAAGCGGGCAGTTGGCTTGCTGTTGAAGTCTGTGCCGGCTTCCGCTGCCAGAACGACGAGTCCAGCTTCGCTGGCGGCCTTGTCTATCGCCGATGTCAGGTGGGTTTTGATTGTCATAGTTTTGGGGACTTGGTCCTCTGCCATTCTAAATGCCTTAAGGCAGAAATGTGCTGGAATCCGTCGATTGCCGGCCGCCTACCGGGACGAAATAGAATGGCAGGATGTCTTCGTACCCAGCTGAATCGAGACTCGATTTTCAACCCGTGGTTCGTCCGGCCACCGCCGCGGACGCCGCCGCTCTGACCTCGCTGATCAACCGCGCCTTCGCAGTGGAGCGCTTTTTCCTTGTTCACGAGCGGGTGACGCGGGTACAGGTTGAGTCGGCCCTTGACCGCGGAACCTTTCTCCTGCTGGAAGCAGATGGCGCGATAGAGGGCGCTGTGTTCTGCGAGATTGGCGGCGAGGTTGCTCCCGGAGTTGGGCGTATTGGAATGCTCTCCGTCGAGCCGGACCTGCAGGGAAAGGGAATTGGACGGAGACTGGTTGGGGAGGCTGAGAGTTTCTTTCGCAACCAGGGCTGCGCCTTTTCTGAATTGCGGATTGTGGATCTGCGCCGCGAATTGCCGCCCTTTTACCGCAAGCTGGGATATGTGGAGGTGGCCACGGAGTCCTTTCCAGAGGAAATCGAAGTCATCATGCCGTGCCAGCTTTTGCGCATGAGCAAGACCCTCTAAACAGCGCGGCCAGCAGCGGCACCAGAGGCCCACGCCCACTGGAAGTTGAAGCCCCCAAGGTGGCCGGTCACATCCACTACTTCTCCTATGAAAAAGAGACCCGGCACCTTGAGGCATTCCATTGTCTTCGCGGAAAGTTCTGACGTATCCACGCCACCGGCGGTCACTTCCGCCTTGTCGTACCCTTCGGTTCCGGCGGGTGTGATCGTCCATTTATGCAGATGCTCTTCGTACTCAGCGAGGGCGTGATTGGTCCACGCTGCGGGTGGGTCGAGCTCGACGATCCTGTCAGCGAATCGAGCCGGAAGCGCAAAACGCAGGGCGGATTTCGCAGCGGAGTCATCCCGGCGGGCGGAAGGTGCGAATAGGGGCGCAACCAGATTCCGGTCCGGTGCGAGGTCCAGGGTGATTGCGGAGCGGCCATTCCAGTAGGAAGAGATTTGCAGAATCGCCGGACCGCTAAGGCCTCGATGCGTAATCAGCATTTTCTCGCGGAAGCTCTGGCTGCCAATGCTGGCCACCACTTCCATCGACACGCCCGTCAGGTCACAGAGTGCCTCGCGATCCGCTCCGTGCAGCGTGAAGGGTACCAGCGCCGGACGGCATTCTCGAATATTGAGGCCAAACTGGCGCGCAATGTCATAGCCAAAAGACGTCGCACCCATCTTCGGAATCGAAAGTCCGCCTGTCGCGATCACCAGGGCTTCCGATTGAAATGCGCCAAGATTGGTTTGCAAAACAAATTCCGACTCGCGGCGCACTTCGATGACGTGAGCATTGAGAAAAATTTCGACTTCGGTGGATTCACACTCCTTCAACAGCATGTCGAGAATTTCGTTTGCCGAGCGGTCGCAAAAAAGCTGGCCCAGGGTCTTCTCGTGGAAGGGGATGTGGTGTTTTCTCACCAGTTCCAAAAAGTCGTCAGGCGTGTAGCGCGCGAGCGCCGATTTCGCGAAGTGAGGATTCCCGGAGAGGAAGTTGTCCGGCTGACAATGGATGTTGGTGAAGTTGCAGCGTCCGCCGCCGGAGATCAGAATCTTTTTGCCCGGCCTTTCCGCGCGATCGAGTAGCGCGACTCGCCGGCCGCGCCGGCCCGCTTCAATGGCGCACATCAGACCGGCGGCTCCTGCTCCCAGGACCACGACGTCGAATGGCCGAACCTCGGAAGAGAGTGGTGTTCTTTCCATCATGTGCGTCGTTGGCTCAGAGAAATCGCCCTGCTTTCCTTCACTTTGGGTCTTCCTCATTATGCCGTCTACTGAGCGTGCAATCTTGCTTCGTTGTGACTTAAGTCGCTGCCACACTCTCGCACGCTCTCTATTCTCTGATTCAAGACGAACCTTGCATCAGCAAGACCAACAGGAAGGATCGGATTCTTATGTTCTGCTATCAGTGCGAGCAAACTTCAAAGGGCGAAGGCTGCCAGACTTTAGGCGTCTGCGGTAAAGACGAAACCACTGCAATTCTTCAGGATCTCCTGATCCACTGCGTGAAGGGCATTTCCATGTACGCTCACCGGGCCAGGCAGCAGGGCGCAGCCGATCCCGAGATCGACGTGTTCACAATTGACGCAATTTTCGCAACGCTGACCAACGTGAACTTTGATCCGGAGCGTTTGTCGGTTCTGATTCACAAGGCCGTTGAAGTGCGCGGGCAGGCATGCGAGATCTACGAGAGCGCCTGTGCGAAGAATGGTGTTGTTCCTGAAGTGCTCACTGGCGCCGCCACATGGCAGCCCGCATCCACAATCGATGAACTGGTCGCACAAGGAACAGAGACGCTGCTGCCTGTCCGCTTCCTTCTTGAAACGAAGGAGATTGCGAACCTGAAGGAATTGGTCCTTTACGGCATCAAGGGCGTAGCCGCTTATGCGGTGCACGCCCATGCGTTAGGTGGAGCAGATCCACAGTCGTACGCCGTCATTCACGAGATTGTCGATTCAATTACCCGCACCGCCACGGCGGAGCAGCTTCTCGGCGCGGCGCTTAGAGTGGGCGAGTTGAACTACCGCGTTATGGAACTGCTGGACACGGTCCACACGCAGACGTTCGGCCATCCCCAACCAACCAAGTTTCGAATTCAGCCGAAGAAGGGCAAGGCAATCCTCGTCTCTGGCCACGATCTCGGCGACCTGTGGGCTCTGCTTGAGCAGACAAAGGGATTGGGTATCAACGTCTATACGCACGGTGAAATGTTGCCGGCGCATGGCTATCCCAAGCTCAAGAGCTATCCGCACCTCGCAGGAAATTACGGCGGGGCATGGATCGATCAGGCCAACGAGTTCGACGCATTTCCCGGCGCAATCCTCATGACATCGAATTGCATTCAACAGCCGAAAACCGCCTACATGAACCGCATTTTCACCGCCGGAGCGGTTGCGTGGCCGGGGGTCGCGCACATTTCCGACCGCAACTATGCGCCGGTTATCGCCGCGGCTTTTCAGGCTTCAGGCTTTTCCGAAGACGGTTCCGACGAAGAGATCATGACAGGATTCGGCCACAACGCCGTGCTGGGCGTGGCCGAAAAGGTGATTGACGCGGTCAAGTCTGGCGCGATCAAGCGCTTCTTCGTCATCGGCGGATGTGATGGCGCTCGGTCGGGGCGCAGCTACTATACGGAACTGGCGGAATCGCTTCCCCAGGACTGCGTAATCATGACGCTGGCCTGCGGCAAATTCCGCTTTAACAAGCTTGACTTCGGAACCATCGGCGGAATTCCGCGGCTGCTCGATATGGGTCAATGCAACGACACCTACTCGGCAGTGCAGGTCGCACTGGCGTTGGCCAAGGCCTTCGAGTGCGGCGTCAACGATCTGCCACTATCGATGGTGCTCTCCTGGTACGAACAAAAGGCGGTCGCGGTACTGCTCACGCTGCTCCACCTGGGAGTGAAGAACATTCGCATCGGTCCAACTCTTCCAGCGTTCCTGTCTCCGGCCGTGCTCGGTCTACTGCATGAGAAGTTCAACCTCATGCCGATCACCACTGCGGAAGAAGATCTCGCAGCGATGCTCGCTTGATCGGTGATTTGCAAACGGTGGGGCGCGAAGCTGATTTCGTCGCCCCACCTTCTTTTCTTTGGGCTCCAGCCGGATCAAACCCGAGGCGGACGCCTAGACCGACTTCATCTCTTTAGGCAGCCGGATGGTGAATTCCGCCCCGGACACGCCACCGTTCGGTGGGCTGACAACCGAGATTACACCGCCGTGCTTCTGCACAATACCCTGTGTTACCCACAATCCCAGGCCTGTTCCGTTCACTCCCTTGGTGGTGAAAAAGGGTTCAAAAATGCGGTCCTGAATGGACGCCGGGACGCCCGGACCAGTATCACTGACGGTAATCAGGACCTTGCCATCCGGCTCTTTCATCCCGCGAATCTCGAGCGTCCCAGTCGCTTGCATCGCTTCCACCGAGTTTCGGATCAGGTTGGCGAAGACTTGCCGTAGTTCGCCGGCGAATCCATGTACGGTCAGCCCATCCTCGATTTCTACGCGGACCGCCAGGCCCTTGTCATGGATCTCGCGCTTGTAAATGTCGAGAAGGCTCTCGACGATATCGTGGAGGTCAACGTCCGCCGGCCGGGTGCTGTCGCGATAGAAGGCCAGCGTTTGACGTGCGATATGCGCAACGCGTTCAAGTTCCGTCTGCGCCTGCGTAGCCAGCTTGAGTACGCCATCGCTGGAATCTGTACCCGTCTCGATCAGGTAAAGGAGATTCATCACGGCTTCGAGTGGATTATTGATCTCGTGCGCGATCGTTGCCGCCATCCTGCCGGTAGCAGCGAGTTTTTCTGATGTCCGCAGAGCTTCCTGCGCCTGCTTTTGTCCAGTAACATCGCGGCCGATGGTCGCAATTCCTGTCAAACGTCCAGCGTTGTCGTGAATGGCAGAGATAGTCAGAAAGACATCAATGACTCGCCCATCCTTGCATTTGCGTTTGGATTCGAGGTGCTGCAGATCGCCACTCAACAGCGCCCTTTCGCGGTCCAGGAAATTTTCACCTGTTTCCTTCGGCAGCAGCATGGCAATCGATTTGTTGAGCACTTCCTCGGCATGGTATCCGTACAGCCTCTCCGCGGCCTTGTTCCAACTGGTGATGGTGCCGTCGAGATTGCGCGAAATAATTGCGTCCTGCGAGGAGTCAACGATGGAGGCAAGCAGTCGCCGCGCTTCTTCCGCCGCGCGACGATCGGTAATGTCGCGGAAGGTGAGAATCACACCGGTGAGTTCGCCGCTCGCGTCCAGGATCGGGGCACCGCTGTCGTCGATTCCGATCTCACGACCATCCTGCGATAACAGGATCGTATTGTTCGTAAGGCTGATGATCTGTCCAGTCTCCTTAACACGCTCAAAAGGACTCTCTTCGGGCTGCCGAGTAATCTCATTCAGGATTTGAAAGACCTTGGTCAAAGGCCGACCCGTGGCTTCAGAGAGAGACCATCCGGTGAGCCTCTCGGCGACACTGTTCATGAAAGTCACGCGGCCTTCGGCATCCGTCGCAATCACCCCATCGCCAATGCTGGTCAGGGTTGTGTACAGGCGCTGCGTGCTCTCCAGCAACTCTCGATTGCGAACGGCGATGTCGTTGGCCAGTTTATCGAGCGTCTGCCCCTGTGTCTTGAACTCTCCTTGGAGCACCGCGTGCGTGGTCTCCAATTGCCGCCGGCGTTCCTCTGAGAGTCTCGCTGTCCGCAACAACGCAACGATGTGGGGAATGAGGGGAGGAAGAGCAATGGCCGTAATAAGAGATGCAATTGCGGTGACGATCTTTACGTTGGCCGAGAGCCAGTAGTACGGCTTCCACAGCGTGATCACCTCGACGAAGTGAGTTCCTCCGCAGGCGATGATGAACGCGCCGAATGCTACCAGGATCCAGCTAAAAGGAATTTCGCCGCGGCACTTGTATAACAGCCAAGCCAGCGTTGTGGAGATGGCAAGGTACGAAAGCGCGATCACCATATCGGCTACGACATGTGTCCATACCAGTCGTGGGTCCCAGTCGTAACAGAATCCATGCGGCAGAAAGCTTGTGCTGAAGGAGTTGCCAAGAGAACCGCTCCACCACATGCCGAGGAGGGTTAGAAAAAATACGGCGGGAATCCAAAACATCGCGGATCGCGGAGGCTTTGAAATTCGAAGTAAGGTGCTTCTTGGCATCCTTCCGATTCCTGCGTGCTCAGATCTGATCGCCCCGCTCGAAGTGGCAGAAAACTGAAGACTTTCAGCGGAAGGATATCGAGACGTTAGCGCAGTGTGTGACGATGGAGCAAGAAGAAAGGGTGCCGAGACCACGAAACGGTCTCGAAGCACCCCTTAGGAATGGGATCTACAGGAGCGCCGGAAAATGTCAGGCGTGCGTTACGGAATTGCCGTCGACGCTGGCGATTTTGATCTTGCGCGCCAGAGCCCACCGCCGCCAAGCAGCCGGATGCAGACGTAGTTGATGTCCAGTTCATACCAGGCGAGGCCATGACGGGAGGAGACAGGATGGGCATGATGGTTGTTGTGCCAGCCCTCGCCGCCGGTCAGCAGCGCCACCCACCAGTTGTTGCGGGAGTCGTCGCGCGTGGCGAAACGCCGCGATCCCCACATGTGCGTGGCCGAGTTGACCAGCCAGGTGACGTGCAGCCCAAGCGTGGCTCGCAGGAAGATTCCCCAGAGATACCCATGACCAACCTCCGCCGAAGTAGAGCGCGATTCCAACGAGGGTGACCGGCACCCAGTTGTAGCGGCTGAGCCAGACGTAAAACGGATCGCGGGCCAGGTCGGGCGCGTACTTGCCGAGCAGCCGGGTTTCGCTGTGCAGGTTGCCGCGAAGGATCCATCCGATGTGCGACCACCACTTGCCGTCGCGAGGTGAATGCGGGTCGCCCGGACGGTCGGTAAGCTGATGATGCAGGCGATGCACGGCAACCCAGTAGATGGGGCCGCCCTGCAGCGCCATGGTTCCGCAGACCGCGATGAAATATTCCAGCCATTTGGGAGTGACATAGCCGCGATGCGTGAGCAGACGATGGTAGCCCATGGCGATGCCGAGATTCTCCGCGAAGATCCACATGATGGCGAAGACAGCCAGCGCGGACCAGCGGAAGAGTGAAAAACGCGGCCATCGCGCCGAGGTGGAAGATGGGTCAGCGTGGCGAAAAACCAGTTAAAGCTGCCGTCACGGCCTGGGTCAGCGAGGAGTAATCTCCCGCCTGTTGCGTCTCGGAGTATGGGTCTCGATTGGGTGCAATCGTGTTGGTCATAAACAAAAGTCCAGAAGCGCGTGCTTGTTCAAAGAAGTTAGACGATCCAGCTCATTTGCGGTTGTAAGAAGTTCGTAATACCTCGCGGAATCCTTCACCGTCTGAAATGTCTGGCGATGTTTCCTGAAGCCACGTGCTATCCACATCATCCTCTTGCGTATGAGCAAAGCGAAGGTCGCACTCGTTACCGGCGCCAACAAGGGCCTTGGATTGGAAATCGCGCGCCAGTTGGGTGCAATGGGAATCACCGTCGTACTGGGCGCCCGCAGTCATGGAGAAGGCGCGGGAAGCTAGCGAGATCCTTGCAGACCGAGGGGTTGATGCCCACGCCGTTCAACTGGACGTGACCGAGCCAAAGATATCGCGGCGCTCGCCGACTCTTTTCGGGAAGTTTGGCGGTCTGGACATTCTGGTGAACAATGCCGGAGTCAGCTTGATTTCGACGGCGAACAGCACCGGCGAAACATTGCGTCGTACCTACGAAGACGAATGTCATCGGGCCATTCGAGATCACCCGGCATTGCTGCCTTTGCTGAAGGCCAGTCCGGCAGGGCGGGTCGTGAATCAATCGAGCATTCTCGGTTCGCTGTCGGCAACAGCAAGGGCCAGGGCGGCGTCGTTGGGTTCCCCGGTTATTGCTCTTCCAAGGCCGCGCTGAACATGCTGACGGTGATCGCCGCGGTGGAGTTAAAAGGAACCAGGGTCAAGGTGAACTGCTGCTCATCCCGGGATGGGTGAAGACGGATATGGGCGGCAAAGGCGCGCACCTGGACGTGACAGACGGCGCGAAGACCGCGGTACGCTGGCAACGCTTGCCGGACGACGGACCGACTGGCGGATTCTTCCACGACGGACAAGACGCTTCCCTGGTAAAGGCGGGCGCGAAGCTTAGGGAGCCGTAGTACTTTCTACGTCTCCATCCTGGCAGGAATTTCGCGCGACGGCTTGCTTCGGGTAACCGCATCGTCGATACCTGCCGAAGATCATTTTGCCCGACGCTGTCTGCAGTACCGAGGTCACGGTCATTTCAATGGAGCGGCCGATCATGCGTCGCGCATGGTCGACCACCACCATGGTGCCGTCGTCCAGGTAACCAACGCCCTGCGTGGCTTCCTTGCCTTCTTTCAGGATCACGATCTGCATCTTTTCGCCGGGAAGCACGACTGGCTTCAGCGAGTTTGCAAGGTCGTTAATGTTCAGCACCGGAACCTGCCGCACGTGCGCGACTTTGTTCAGGTTGAAATCGTTCGTAACGATCTTCGCGTCCATCTGCTTCGCAATCTCAATCAGTTTCAGATCCACTTCACGAATCGCGGGAAAATCCTGATCGACAATCTGAATCGTGAGCAGCGAATTGGCCTGCATGCGCTGCAGCACGTCGAGACCGCGCCGTCCTCGCTGACGCCGGGATGCGTCGGAGGAGTCGGCAACCATCTGTAACTCTCGCAGCATGAATTCCGGTATGATCAGCGTTCCTTCGAGAAATCCCGTCTCGGCGATGTCGGCAATTCGCCCGTCGATGATGGAACTGGTATCGAGGATCTTCAGGCTTCGGCGGGCGCTGACGTTCGCCCGAGAAGAGGTTGCCGAGGGCGGCGAGATTGAGCAGATCGCCCTTGCTGGTACCAACCACAATCCCACGTACGACATTAGAAAGGAGCACGAAGATCTGTACCGAGCTGAGCGTTCCGCCGGAAGGCAGGCTGTCGCGCAGGACCACGCTGAAAAGGAATGCTCCGAAGATGCCGAGGATGCTGCCGATTATGGCGCCGATCAGCCGCTTGAGGCTGATAGCGCGGACACGCAATTCAAACACGATAACGAGCGCAGCGGCGGCAGCGCCTGCAGCGGCGGCAGTCCAATGGGATAACCCAAACGGTTGCAGCAGATAACAGGCCAGAGAGAACAACAATAGAAAAGCAATACGAACAAGTATGAGGTCCATGAAACTTTATTTCTCCTGCAAGGCATAGGGACGAGGAGCGGCACCTTGCAACACCCGGAGTATACTGACGCCCTTCACCTTCCAGCAAGGACGCTTATTTTGGACGCTCAAAACGCTCCCAAATGACTCACCACGGCATTGAAGGCGAAGTTCGAAACGGCAATCCCTCAGGCGAAATCTCTATCGCAGAGGATGGTCGCAACAACAAATTGCTGACCGCTCCCTTCCTCTGCGTTGAGTTCTTCCGCGATCCTCAGGCAGCCCGCCACGGCGGCAGCCCCGGAGATGCCAACCAGCACGCCCTCTTCCTTTGCCAGGCGACTCTGCATCACCTGCGCTTCGTCCGCGCCAACAAGTTCAGTGCGGTCCGCCAGGTAAGGGCTGTAGATGGCGGGCAGCAGCGTTGTAGAGATGTGCTTCATGCCTGCTATGGCGGTCGCTGGCGAATCGGGCTGCAATGCAATCGCCTGAAGCTTGGAGTTGTATTGCTTCAGCTTGCGCGTCGTGCCAAGAAACGTGCCACTGCTTCCGACTGCCGCCACGAAGTGGGTTACCAACCCCTCAGTCTGCTCCCAGATTTCGATTCCCGTGCTCTGGTAGTGTGCCTGCCAATTCACATCGTTTGAGAATTGATCCATGTAGCAATACCTGCCCGGATCATCCCCGGCGAGTTCGCGGGCTTTTAGGATTGCCCCGTCCAAGCCAGCATTCGCTGGGGTGTAGAAGGTCTCTGCTCCAAACCTGGCGATTGCTTTCTTCTTTTCAGGCGATATGTCTTCGGGCAGGCAAAGGGTCACGGGAAATTCCAGCACCGCGCCCAGCATTGCGTAGGAGACGCCTGCACTCCCGCTGCTGGCATCCAGCAGCCTTTTATCCGGCGTTAACAATCCACGCTGTTTTGCGTCCGCTACGATGGCCGCGGCAGAGCGGTCTTTGGCTGAGCCGCCGGGATTCGTCCACTCAGCTTTCGCGACAATCTGCACGCCGGGCAGATGTTTCGTCAGGCGATCCAGGCGGAGGAGCGGAGTGTTGCCAATTCGTTCGAGCAGCGAAGAACCAGCCAATGTCTTCATAGTGTCCTGTAAAACGTGTGTTCCCGCCCGACATCGGCAATTGCAGCCAATTGCGGGATGTGCGAAAGTTAATCGTCGGGACGAAGCTTCTCATAGTGTAGCTGCCCGCAAGTCAACACTAGATTTGCACTACCGGACGGAATGCCATTCCATGTCAAGAAAGACAGCACAACCAGGATTTCAGGACCGTCTCGCTTCTCTCAGAAGTGCTGAATTTGATGTGCAGGAAGTTGCCGGTGCTCCCGGACAAATCAAAGTCTCAAAGCATGGATGCGCAACGATATTGACGGCAGCTGAAAATGGCGCCGTCGCGTTTGCCGCTCGCCCGGGAATTCGTTCTCGGCGGCGAGATCTCACGAATCCTGGATCGAGGTCACCAGAAATTCCTCAAGACCACGCGACTCGAAGTACCGGCGACGGCCGATCATCTGCGTGCGTTGCACCTCTTCAGCGAGGAACTGAAGCTTGCGACCGGCGGCATCAATCTCTACAACGAATCGCTGGGTACTGTGAGCGACAGATATTACTACGACAGGCTAAAGGGCCGCGATCTTCCTGAAGACAAGCGAACGCCTCGACCCTGGGAACTGCCCGCCGAGACAAAAAAGTAGCTGTTATCGCTTGGCGCGTTCGCGCTGCAGTTCCCGATATACATCGCTTTTGGAGAGGCCACGTTCCCGGGCAATGCTTCTTGAGCGCATCCATCTCACTCAGCCCCTCCGCCTTCTCCAATTCCGCCAGCCGCTGCTTGACGGACGTGGTAGTCGAAGTTGCCCGTTCCTGTTTGCGGCCCTCTACCAGCAGCGTAATTTCTCCGCGAATACGTTCGCGCCCGGCCAGGGATTTGCGAACATCTGTGACACTGCCTCGAAGAAACTCTTCATGCAGCTTGGTTAACTCTCGAGCAACCACTACGTGGCATTCCGCTCCCCACACCGACTCAATGTCCGACAAGCGTTTCAAGAATGCGATGGGGCGCTTCGTAAAAAATCAGCGTCGGCGCAGGATCGCCAGTAGATTGCGCCAGCGATTCCAGCTGGGTGCGACGCTCGCCCGCCTTTGATGGCAAAAAGCCGAGATACAGGAAGCTGTCCGTATTCAGGCCGGAAGCAATCAACGCCGACAACGCCGCATTTGCACCGGGAATGGGAATTACGGGAATGCCGGCAGCGAGTGCCGCTGACGCCAACGTCATTCCGGGATCGGAGATGCCCGGCATGCCTGCATCGGAGACAACCGCGACACGACCGCCGTGTGCCAGCAATTCCAGCAGTTCCGCTGCACGCGCCTGCTCGTTGTGCTCATGACAACTCACCATCGGAGTGGTGATGTCGTAATGATTCAGAAGCTTCTGCGTCTGCCGGGTGTCTTCGCAGGCAATGCGATCCACGCTTCGCAGCACCCGCAATGCACGCAGAGTAATGTCTTCCAGATTGCCGATGGGAGTTCCAACAAGATAGAGCCCGGGAGCGATGGGCCTTGATTCGGTTGATGTTGCAAGTTCCTCGTCAGCCCGGTCTTCCAGAGGTTCTTCGGCTCGATCCATGCGCAGGCTATTCCTGGTTCTGTCGCTGCACCCTGCGATGCTCTGCCAGCAGGCTCATGGAATGCATCAGGTTTTGCAGGCTCACAATTCCAATCACGCGTTCGCCTTCGGTGACCGGCACCAGCGACAGTCCGCGCCCCGCCGATATGCGGCGAATCGTAGAGCCAAGCGAGTCATCCGGCTGTGCCACCTGGAATGCCCGCGACATCACCGACTGCACATATCCATTGCCCTCCGCGCGGAGTGCGTCCAGAATGCGCTGACGGGAAACAATGCCGACAAGATTGACGCCACGCACAACTGGAAAATCATCCTGCAGGCAGTGAATCGACTTGTACAGCGCGTCCTCGAGCGTGTCCGAAGGAGAGAGTGTTGCGAAGTCCGTCAGCATCACGTCGCGCATCTGCACCGTATCGACGACGGACTGGAACATTACTCCCTGGTCCTCAAGCTGTGCGCCGATGAAGATGAAGAATCCTGCCATGATCAGCCACGGATTCTGCAACACAATGCCCGCGATGAAGGCTGCAAGCGCCAGGATCTGTCCAATATTCGTGGAGGTTCGGTTTCCCTGCAGAGGGCCCTGCGAACGAGAAAATCCGCTGCGCAACATGCGCCCGGCATCCAGGGGATAGGCGGGAAGCATATTGAGAAATCCCAGAAACAAATTCAGCCAGACGATGCTGCGGATGAGGTGGTTCGGCGTGACCCACGGGCGTTGCAGAAGGCTCAACTGCGGTGCGGAGCCCATAATCAGCGCGCCCACGACCAGTGCAAAGAAGATATTCGAAAGCGGCCCCACAGCCCCCATGATCGCCTGTACCCGCGGCTCCGTGGATAGCTCCTGGCTCTCAGGATTGGCATACGAATAGAGGCCGCCGATAGGCAGCAAGAGAATATTGCGAAGCTTCAATCCGTAATACGCGGCAGCAATTACGCGAGTCGTCTCGCGCACCGCCACTGCCAGAATAAGCAGCAGCCACAGCCCTATGCCGCGCCATGAGGAAACGTGGATCACGTTCGTATAGAGCAGGCAGAAGCCAAGCAGCAGCACGAAGAATGTATGGATGCGCACATCCACTCCCATCCATCGTCCCAGCGGAAATGACCATCCACGCATCATCGGTTCAAGAACCTCTCTCTTCCGCTTTGCCGCGGTGCGCTGCTTACCTTCAATTGTAGAGGGCTGAAGGAGATTTGACGAAACGTCTCCGTGTGGCATAGTGCCCGGAAGCGCTCCCGCGTTTCTTTACAAAGGCGAAATTCTCGTCAAGCAGACGATCCATCGCCGATCGCTCAGCGCCTGTGGCCTTAAAACGCTGCATATCAAAATGCTCTAACATCACATTCGATGCGCGTTATCGCCGGACTCTATCGCTCACGACCGCTCGCTGCTCCCAAAGGACTGGAAACCCGTCCCACCTACGACCGCCTGCGCGAAACCCTCTTCAACGTGATTACGCCCCGGCTCCCGGGAGCCGTCTTCGCCGATCTGTATGCGGGGTCAGGAGCAAATGGCATTGAGGCGCTCAGCCGGGGAGCCCGCTTCGCCTACTTCGTTGAGTCGGCCGACCCAGCGCTCGATGCCATTCGCGCAAATCTTGCTTCGCTGAAAATCGTGGGCACTTACGGTTTGGAACCTCGAACCGTTAGTTCATTCCTGCGACGTTCAGCAGCGAATGTGTCGAAGACAGGTCAAACACTCGACATTGTTTTTCTCGATCCGCCCTACGAGGTATTACCGGAATACTCATCTACGCTGGGGCTACTGGGCGGCGAAACCGCCGGCGTGCTCAACCCGAACAGCATCGTCATCGCAGAACACCAGCGACGCTCCCCGCTCGCCGAGAGCTATGGAACCCTGAAACGCTATCGCGTCCTTGAGCAGCGCGATTCAGCCTTGAGCTTTTATGCTCCGTCTGTGGCCGAATAGCCCTCAACAGAAACCTAGACAGTCTTTCCAGTTCGCAGATCCACCGTGAACGTCACGTCGCGGTCCGTCATCAGGTCCCAACCTGTGCCGTGAAGCAGGTCGCCTGAGACTTCCATGATCTCGAATCCCTCCCACGACAGCCGGGGCGACTCCCACACACGGCCTTCGCTTCCCCATGCCTCGAGCGAGTGGTGCCCGCCAAAGAGCAGCAGCTTGTGTTCGACCGCCGGGCGCACCAGCAGCACGGGACGAAACGAGACCTGTTTAAATTGGCTGGGATCTGCCGTGTCGATCCAATAGGCATAACCCCCGGCCACAGCGCAGAGCACGTTGGGATTCGGGCATGCCCACACGCCCGACGGCACCCGCGAATCTGCGAAGCCCAGCGCACAGGTTGCAAGAAAGGGCAGCCCTTTCTCCGGACGCACCAGTAACTCCAGCGCCCCACGCTCCACCTCTTCCGCTTCGCGCGGATACACAAACTGCCGCGAGGGAACGATCAGTGGCCTCCGTTGCAACACTTCTACCTGCCAGGAATGAGCGAAACTCTCGTCGACAATCAACGGCCTAGGCTCCGACGAATCCGTCAATGCGCTCGCGGATCGACGGAACATGGGTTGGCAGATCCAGGCGGCTGCCCTCTTCAATCAACGGGATCAGCTTGTCAAACTCCGGACCGGAGTGCGATCCGGTAATGGCGATGCGCACGGGATGAAACAGATCTTTCCCCTTCACGCCCGTCTCCGCCTTGATCTCGTTCATCCAAGTTTTGAACTGTTCGGGAGTCGTCGAACCATCGCTGCAAATGCACCCGCGCCGCGAAAGCGGGAAGCACTTTCTGCGCGCTCTCGGTTGCCAGCAGTGCTTCGTTTTCTGCGTCGGCCTTTGTGGCTGCGGCGTCGAACTGGAAGAGGAAGCGCGCCTTCTCCGGCAACTGCGCCAACGTATCCACCGAAGGCAGAAGCAGATGAATCATCGCCGAAGCCCATGCCTTGATCCCGCTCACTGGCGTTCGGAAGGCGCAGAGCCGGAAGTAATCCGGCAATCTCAAAATAAGGCCACGCCAATTCCAGAATTCTTTCCGGCGCTGCCAGCTTCAAATAATGCCGGTTCAGCCAGTGCAGCTTGTCAAAGTCGAAGATTGCCGGGGAAGAAGTCACTCGTTCCAGCTTGAACGCCTTCGTCAATTCGTCTGGAGTAAAGGTCTCGGTCTTGCCGTCTTCCGCTCCCCAGCCCAGCAGCGCCAGGTAGTTCACCAGCGCTTCCGGCAGAATCCCCATCTCCCGGAAGCTGGTTATCGAAGTTGCCCCGTGCCGCTTGGACAAACGTTCGCGGTCCGATCCAAGAATCGTCGAGAGATGCGCAAACTGCGGCACCGCCCAGCCGAACGCCTGGTAGATTGCCACCTGCTTGGGAGTATTCGAAATGTGGTCATCGCCGCGAATCACGTGGGTGATTTCCATCAGCGCATCGTCTACCGTCACCACGTAGTTGTAGACCGGCACGCCGGACGAGCGCACTAGGATGGGATCGCTCACCGTGTCGCTGGCGAACTCCACGTCCCCGCGAACAATGTCGTGGAAGCGCAGGGGCGCGTCGGGAATACGCAGCCGGATGGCGAAGGGCTCCTGCGCCGCTGCTCTCGTCTCGCTGGCCGCCCGGTCGATCCCGCGGCATTTGCCGGAGTAGACTTGCGGCTTGTGCTCGGCGATGGCGAGAGCGCGCTCCGCCTCGAGCTCTTCATTCGTGCAAAAGCAGCGGTATGCCTTTGCCCTCGGCCAGCAGACGGTCAGTGTGCTCGCGGTAGATGTCCAGCCGCTCCGATTGACGATACGGTCCATGCGGACCACCCGTGTCCGGACCTTCGTCCCATTCGAGCCCTAGCCAGCGAAGGT
This sequence comes from uncultured Acidobacteriaceae bacterium, assembly GCA_963816335.1. Taxonomy (GTDB): domain Bacteria; phylum Acidobacteriota; class Terriglobia; order Terriglobales; family Acidobacteriaceae; genus JANXZS01. The sequence continues at coordinate 117,581 of CAWFKA010000014.1, forward strand.
CGTCCATCAGCTGGGCTTCGTAGCGAGCCTCGCTGCGTTCGACGTCCGTGTCCTCAATGCGCAGCAGGAATTCGCCGCCGTGATGCCGCGCAAACAGCCAGTTGTAGAGTGCCGTACGAGCATTGCCGACATGCAGTTGTCCGGTAGGAGAAGGGGCAAAACGAACGCGGGTCTTATTGGTCGTCATGGTGATTCTGTGATGGTAACAAGGGATCGCGGGCGATGCAGTTCAGCCGCCCGGTTATGGCTTTTTCTATTGTCTGGTTATCGGGAATGGAAGTGCTGCCATCCGCCCGGCAGCAGGGGCTGCGCGCGTCTACCGTCGTGGATCACGATGCGAGGCCTTCCCGCCCCATGCGGCTTCATTTGCCCGATCCTGTGAATACGTACCCCGTCAATCGCTCGCGGCACGCGGGCTCCCGGGGATGCGGTAAAAAGAAGTTCGTAGTCCTCGCCACCGTGGAGCGCCAGGTCCATTCCTGATTTCGTCCAGCCAGCGCTTTCGGCGAGCGCCGCCATCACGTGGATCGGGATCACTCCCGCGTCAATCTCCGCCCTCAGCCGAGACTCTTCGCACAGGTGCTGCAAATCGGTTGAAAGCCCGTCGCTTAGATCAATGGCAGCGGTAGCTATCTTTTGGGCAAGCAGCCTTTTCCCGACTCCAAGCCTGGGTTGGGGATAGAGATGAGGGTGTTCCTCCGTCGCGCGTGCGGCTTTGAATCGCAGTGGAGCCTTCTCCAGTGCCAGCAACTCCGCCGCCGCCCCGCCAAGACTACCGGTGAGGTAAATCGAGTCTCCTGCGCGTGCCGTCGAGCGTCGGAGGGCCCGTCCCCTCGGCGTCGAACCCAGCAGAATAATGTCGGCAGTCACCAAGGAGGTCCCATCCGCACTTCGGGGTGCCTGGGCCAGATCCCCACCTGCCAGGGAAACGCCGTGGAGCTCTGCCAGAGAGAAAAAGCCATCCAGAAAGCGATCCATCCAACTCCCCGCGCGGCCCCGTTTCCGCGTCAGCTCAGCGGGTACGGCAAAGGATAGAAAGGCCGCCAGCGGAGTCGCACCCATGGCCGAAAGGTCGCTTAAACCTCTCGCCAGGCAGCGATGCCCCACCGCATCAGCCGTGTGCCAATCGCGGCGAAAATGGACGTTTTCGAGAGTCAGATCGGTGGTCACCACGACGTCGGTTCCGGCTTTCGGCCGAAGGATGGCGCAATCGTCCCCAATGCCCATCCGTAAGGTTTTTGGGGAAATTTCCGCATCGGCCCGTTTTCGTATTGCCGAAATCAGTGAAAGCTCTCCCAAGCCCCCCGCTGGAGCCCCTCGGGCGCCCGACTTCCTGCTGCTGTCCTGCTCTAAACGACTCATTTATAGACGTCAGCATACATTGCTGCCTTCTGCTCGCAGCACTGAATGCCGGTTCATTCCAAGATTTCCACCCCTAATGGGTGAGGCTTGGCGCCTTTTGAGACGATTGACTCATCCAAGACCCTCTGGTACGGTTAGCCAAAGATAAGAGAAAGAAGAATTTGCTGTGATTTTCTGGGTTTGCGAAGTAGTATCTGCCTGATTCGCCGTATCCGATGACAGACAAGTTCTCTTGGCAGTAGCTTTATTCGAGGGATAGTTTGCGCAATCGTTTTTACATTATTTTCGTCTCTCGCGAAGAAGACGGACGCCTGAGGAAAATTCCGGTTCCGTTGCACTATGCTTACATCTTCGTGGCGGCGGCGGTTGTGGGAGCATTCACCATCGCAGGCATGGCCGGATCGTACTCGCGCATGCTGCTCAAGACTGCGAGTTTCAACCAGATTCGTTCCGAGCGTGAAGCCATCCGCAGGAATTATCTGCAAATGGAGCAAACAGCTCACGAAAAAGACATTCAGGCCGCATCCCTGGGGACACTCGCCAATGAAGTGGCCGTACTTTATGGACTTCGCCAGAACAAGCTCACCGCCAAAGCTTCCGAAAAAGCTATCACCGCTCCGCTCGTCGCGGACGATTTCTCCCAGCAGCAATACGACAGCTCGATCGACAAGTTCTACGAGCTTCGTACCTCGGCCATGTCCGGCCGCATGTCTCGCGCGCTGGAAGGTGGTTTGAATCTCACCACCACCACCGCCGACTGGATGCAGCTTGCTGACGCGCCATCCCTCTGGCCGATCGAAGGTAGAGTCACCAGTTCCTTCGGACAGCGTGAAGATCCGTTTAACGGAGAAGGCGCATTCCATGCCGGGATCGACATCTCCGCCGGATTCGGCACAAGCATTCGCGCCGCCGCGGATGGAACCGTGGACACAGCCACCCTTATGAACGGGTATGGCCGCGAAGTAGTAATTGACCACGGCCACGGCGTCAAAACCGTCTATGGTCATCTCTCCGGATTTGCCGTCGTTGCCGGGCAACAGGTCAAACGCGGCCAGGTCATCGGTTACGTTGGACTCTCCGGCCGCAGCACGGGCCCCCATCTTCACTACGAAGTACGCGTGCACAACACGCCCGTCAATCCGCACAAGTATCTGCGAACCACGATGGGTCAGCTGGCCAGCGTCGGCGATGTTCACGGCGGCGGCATTTAGCACCGGCTAGTCAGATCCTCTACATCACTCCACCAAAAAGATCGCGCAGCGCCATATCCAGCGGCACTGCGCGTGTTGTATCCGTGATGGTTACTTTCCTACATACTTCACGTGCCAGATGGATTTCGATCCATCATCCGACACAAACAGCGACCCATCTTTCGCCATTGCCACTCCTACCGGCCTGCCCCAAACATCGCCATTCGGCGTAGTGAACCCTGTCAGGAAGTCCTGGTACTCGCCGGTGGCATGGCCGTCTCTCATGGGTACACGAATGACCTCATAACCCGCTCGGATATGCCGGTTCCATGAACCATGTTCCGCCGCGAACGCATCCCCTTTGTACTCTGCAGGGAACTGCGATCCCTCATAGAAAAACATCTCCAGCGAAGCGAAATGCGGTTGCAGCAGCACGTCCGGTGTAATCACTTTGTCCTTCAATTCCGGATGCTTGCCCTGGTGCCGAGGGTCCTGGTGCGGTCCCATGTAATACCACGGCCAGCCGTAGAAGCCACCCTCCTGCACGTGCGTGATGTAGTCCGGAACCAGGTTGTCACCCAGCGCATCGCGTTCGTTGGTGGAGCACCACAGATCGCCTGTCGTGGGATTAATGGTCTCGCCCACACAATTGCGAATTCCATACGCGTACACCTTCACGAATTTTCCTTCAGGCGTGAATTCCAGCACGTCCGCGCGATGAAATTCCTCCGGATGGGTGTCGGGATCATCCACATTCGAATGCGACCCCACCGAGACGAACATGCGTTTGCCGTCTTGCGAAAACACGATATCCCGCGTCCAATGACCGCCGCCGCGAAGCCTTCCTCCACCCGGCAGGTCCGTCAGTTTCTGCGCCGGCCCGCTGGCTTTCAAATCGCCGTTGCTATAGGCAAATCGCACCACGCTGTCGGTGTTGCCGACATAAACCCACTTCGGATCCGGCCCCGAGGGATAGAATGCGATTCCGAATGGCTGGCTCAGTCCCGTCGCAAATTCGGATACCTGTCCCGCCTTGCCATCGGCCGTCATCCCGCGAAAAATCTTGATCTTGCCTGCGGAACTTTCTGCAAGAAACAGGTCGCCATTGGGAGCGGTGCGGATCAGCCGCGGATTCTCAAGGCCTGTCGCAAACTGCTCCACCTTGAAGCCTGCAGGAGCTTTTGGCCATCCATCAGAGGGCCGCGGTACCATCTTCGGCCCGTTGTCGATGGATTGCGCAGGATTCGGCTCTGGCAAATCGGCAACCGTGATTTTGTGTTGGGCGCCGGGAACCTGGTGGTCGTAGCCCGTAAACGGCGCCGCTTCAGGCGCGCCTTTTTGGTCGGAACATGCCATCAACATGGAGCCGGCAAAAGAGAGCAATAGGGAAACGACAATTTGGGGGAATCTCTTCCGCATACAACCTCCGTAACGGATTGCGCGTTAAAAAAGCTGGGCTACAGCGCTATGTGCCTTGGATGGATGATTCCATTCAATAGCCACTGAATTTGATGAGAATTATTTCGCTGAGCCAGCGGGTGCGGCTGATTCTGCTGGAACCGCGGCACTTCCCGGCGTTTCGGAAATCTGTTGTAGCAGGCTCTCAGGCAATATAGCGGTGACAATTGTGCGATTGCGGTGGTGATCCACTTTGATCGAATTCAGCACAGTGCGGACCTCGGCGTTACCCGACCCTTCCGGCAGATTGTTCTCCACCGCTCGCAGCAGGCTCACCATCGAGCCCAGTCCTTCGGCGGATACGGTGGCTGCGTTGTCGGTCGGCACAATCTCCTCCACGCGGAGATGCAGGGCTCCAGTCCAGCGCAGCGATGCGAGGAACGTAGTGTCTTCAGGGATAGGAATTTTCATTCCCAGCAACTTCAGGCTACCGTTCTCTCCCAGCGGCAGGCCGATCTTGCCAATCCCCCACGCAAGCGACAGCAAGGGGATCTCGTGGTAGTGCTGCGACAGCAGTGTGGAACCGGAGAAGGGGATGGCGGCGGTCCGGTAGCGGTCCAGCATGGAATGGATCTGTTCGGCCGTGGGCGTGTTCGACACCGCGACTACGTCGTACCCCAACTGGGCCACACGCACGGTGCGCCCTTCGCTTGGAATCTCATAAACCTCGTGCCCCGCGTAGGTCTCGTGCGACGCCGCCTGGCCCTCAAAATACTTTGCCAGCTTCTTTCCGTCGAAGCGGCCAACGAATATCTCGGAAAAGGCCACCAGCCCATTGGGCCCATTCGGCTGCGGCATCTGGTGCAGTGCAAACGCCGCCTCATCCAGATCGCGCTCAAACACAAATCCGGTCGCGTCGATAAAGTGCTGGTAGTCAGGATCGCGACGCACAGGCCGCTGATCGAAGTGGGTGGCGGCGCGCAGAGGACGCAGGTTTACATAGACAATCCCATCCGACTCCGGGAGCAGGCGAGCCGCCTCAGGGGGCGCATTTTTTCGCAGGAAGATAGCTGCTGCCAGGACGGCCAGCACGAGAAATACGATGAGGAGCGTCGTCCGTGTACGCTTGTGCATTCGTGGTATTCAAGAGCGAATCACCGCAGTTTTCCGGTCTTCGCCTGGATGAGGGAAGAATATCACTCGGCGGCAAACGACCCACTCTCACAGGAGATTCGCCGCGCCGTTTGCCCCGGAAATAGGAACAGAGCCAATATGCGTCGTAATACGATACGTCGTATACGACGTTTATAAGGAGGTTTCGCCATGCATACGGTGTACTACAGGATTGCCGGCGATTTGTGGGCGCTCGTTGCCATTGTCTGGGCGGTTGGTATGTTTATGGCCAAACCTGTCGTGCGAGTTCAAAGCCCCGGCTCCCGGCTTTTTACGATAGCTCTCGCTTTACTGGGATTTTCTCTTGTCTTCAGCTCTTACTTTCGGACCGGTTTGCTCGCGGAACGCTTTCTCCCCAATTCGAACCTTGCCCGGATGCTAGGACTCGTTCTTACCTTCATCGGCGTCGGATTTTCCATCTGGGCACGCCTGCAATTGGGGGGCAACTGGAGTGGGACAGTTACGGTTAAGCAGGATCACACCCTGATTCGCCGCGGGCCCTATGCCCTGGTGCGCCATCCCATCTATTCCGGCTTTCTGCTCGCCGTCCTTGGAGTCGCTCTGATCGTCGGCGAATACCGCTGCCTGCTCGGCGTGGCCGTCTTATTCCTCTGTTTCCAGCTGAAATCCAATCTAGAAGAGCGCTTCATGCTGGAGCAGTTCGAAGGCGACTATCGCATGTACCGGCAGCAGGTCAAGGCATTGATTCCATTTGTTTTCTAGCCAGCCTAGGCATAAGGGGAAGATGAGAAAGACGGCGAAAAAACCGGCTGGCGGAGCAGTCGCGGAGGAGGCGCTGCATAAGCTCGCGCGCGAAATCGACCAGCACCTCGGCGTGGTCCGGCAACGGTTGCGGGAACCGCTGGAAATGGAATTCGTGCGAGGAGGACTGACCGGTCCGCAGCGCATCGTTATGCAGGCCCTGGCGCATTCCGAGGGACTCAGCCTCAGACAACTCAGTACCCGGGTCAGCCTCGCACACAGCACCGTTTCCGGGATAGTGGACAGACTCCAGCTTCGCGGCCCTGGTTGAGCGCTGCCGACAGCCGCCTACCGGTGGGATCACCGCCTCCGACGAGGTACGCGACTTTATCTCGATCGACAGCCCGAGATTGCGCTGGGCCCGTTGCTGACGGCACTCCGCCAGGCCAGCCCGGCGCGAAGAAATCAACCGTCTTGCGGGGGCGAGAAAGTTGCGCGGGTTGGTCGACCGCAACAGCGAGGTCCGCTGATTCATCGCGGCGTTCCCTGCAAATCTGTCCTCGTCACGGGGTTTTCTGGTGATTGCATGGCAGTTCCGGGTGTGCTAATCTTTCGACTTATGCCATACATTCCGGCGACGCACCCGTGTGTCTCTGGAACGGTTGGTTTAAGACTGTTTGGGCTGGCGTAGCTCAGCTGGTAGAGCTCCTGATTTGTAATCAGGTGGTCGGGGGTTCAAGTCCCTTCGCCAGCTCCAGAATTACACCGGCAGAGGACGGTCGGCAGCAGGGGAATTTTGTGCGCTGGCTGGTTTCGGCCTGCCGGTTTCACCCGCCGCAGTCACCCCATCCCTGGTTCTCCCGTTTCGCGAAGTGTTTTTCGAGGGAATTTGGAGTCTCGTTGAGACCTCCCGGGAATGCTGGTGTGCGGTTTTCTGCGGGGAGGGTCGTTCTGAGAGCGGTTTGTGTTTCTCTGGGCGGCACAGGGTTGCTGGAAAAGGATGTGCACAGGTGGCCGAGCGGTTAATGGCAGCAGACTGTAAATCTGCCGCTCCTTGCGAGCTACGGAGGTTCGAATCCTCCCCTGTGCACCACAGACTTTTGCGGTTTCGTGCGGTGAGTTTGACGGTCGGACGGCGGAAGTGGATCGCGATTTTGATGCTTGCCGGGTTGGCACTCTCTGGCCTGGGAGACGATGGATCCGGGGCACGGTTCGATGGTTGGTGATGGTTCTGCTGGGTGGATTTGCGCTGCGGATTGTGCTGACGCAGGGTTCGCGCGACGAGGCAGGGACGCGATACGATGGTGAGGAACGTCCGCAGTAGCGGGCGGCGGTTTCAAGGCTGATGTAGCTCAGTCGGTAGAGCACTCCCTTGGTAAGGGAGAGGTCACCGGTTCAATCCCGGTCATCAGCTCCAGGTTTGGGGCGGGCAGGCAGGTAGGCGAGTGAGCGGGTATCGCGCCTCTCTCCTGCAGTACCGCTGATGCGGCGGGAGTAACTCAGTGGTAGAGTCACAGCCTTCCAAGCTGTTGGTCGCGGGTTCGATTCCCGTCTCCCGCTCCAGGTTCCAAGGCAAGTGAAGTCGGCTCGCGTGAGCAGTTTCTAGCGATTTCAAGCAAGAGGAGCCGCAAGGCGAATGTTTGAGCAGGCAATCATTCCGGTGCAGGACAAGCAGCGCTTTGGCGGAGGTCAACGCGACCCTTGAAAACACTGTTTGCGGCAGGGAACGTAGCCGTCGTTTCTGCGCAAGGTGAAGTCCGTCGGGCCTGCGGATTCGTGATTTCGAGACTGTGCTGTCGCGCGGCCTGATCTGGGAGCGGGCACGCCCGCATTCTATGGCGCGCTGGGAGACTCGGATCGCGGGCAGGTTCGGGAGCGGTATCTGGACGCTGGTGGAGCGTGTGGCTCCGGAGTTCCGGGCAAAGTATTTGAAGGTGTACGCGTACTACTGAGTGCCAGATCATGACTGAGAAGGTCTTCGTGGTGGTTTGGGAATTCGACATTCGAGCCGATGCCGAAGCGGAGTTTCTTCGAGGCATACGGGCGAGGATGGAGACTGGGCTCGGTTATTCAGTCGCGGGAACGGGTTTTTACGGGTTGAAGCTGGCGAGAAGTATTGCCAGAGCCCAACCGGTTTTTCACGTTTGATTATTGGGTTTCCAGGCAGGCGTTCGAGGCATTCGGCGTGGAACATGCCGTCGAGTACAGGGCACTGGACAAGAAGTTGACAGGACTTACGGAACGGGAGCGGCGGATAGGCGCCTTCCCCTCCGAGTAAATCAGAAGAGAGAGCGAGCGAGTATGGCGAAGGAGAAGTTTGACCGGTCGAAGCCGCATGTGAATGTGGGTACGATTGGGCACATTGATCACGGGAAGACGACGTTGACGGCGGCGATCACGAAGGTGTTGTCGAAGCACAACCCGAAGAACTCGTTCCGTTCGTTTGATTCGATTGACAACGCACCGGAAGAGCGCGAGCGGGGTATCACGATTGCGACGGCGCACGTGGAGTATGAGACGGCCAACCGTCACTACGCGCACGTGGATTGCCCGGGCCACGCCGATTACATCAAGAACATGATCACCGGCGCAGCACAGATGGACGGAGCCATTCTGGTGGTCGCGGCGACCGACGGACCGATGCCGCAGACCAAGGAGCACGTGCTCCTGGCCCGCCAGGTAGGCGTGCCGTATGTGTGCGTGTTTTTGAACAAGTGCGATGCAGTGGAAGATCCGGAACTGATCGACCTGGTGGAGATGGAAGTTCGGGAGCTTTTGTCGAAGTATGAATACCCGGGCGACGACTTGCCGGTAATCCGCGGCTCAGCGCTGGGCGCATTGAACGGCGAATCCCAGTGGGAGAAGTCGGTTGACGAGCTGATGGAAGCGGTGGACAAGAATGTGCCCATGCCGGCGCGTGCGATTGATCTTCCCTTCCTGATGCCGATTGAAGACATCTTCTCGATTTCCGGGCGCGGCACGGTGGTGACGGGCAGGATCGAGCGCGGCAAGATCAAGGTAGGCGAGGACGCCGAGATTGTGGGCTTCCGCGAGACCCGCAAGACGGTCGTGACGGGCGTTGAGATGTTCAAGAAGCAGCTGGATGAAGGCCTGGCGGGCGACAATGCCGGACTTCTTCTGCGCGGCATCGCCAAGGAAGACGTGGAGCGGGGCATGGTTCTGGCCAAGCCGGGATCGATTACGCCGCACACCAAGTTCACCGGTCAGGTGTACGTGTTGTCGAAGGAAGAGGGTGGGCGTCATACTCCGTTCTTTAACGGCTATCGTCCCCAGTTCTACTTCCGCACCACGGACGTGACGGGCACGGCGAAGCTTCCGGAAGGCACGGAGATGGTGATGCCGGGCGATAACGTGCTGCTTGAAATCGAGCTGCACACCCCGGTAGCCATGGAGAAGGGTCTGCGCTTTGCCATCCGCGAAGGCGGACGCACCGTAGGCGCCGGAACCATTACCGACATCCTCAAGTAGGCTTTTAGTAGACAAGCTTTCGTAAACGAATTTTAGTAGCCCGGAACCTGCAAAGCGTTCCGGGCGATTCACGGAGGCGGGCTGGACTCGCACCGGATCGGTTAGGATAAAAAGATGCGTGAAATCGTGACATTGCAGTGTGGTGTGTGCAAGGAGCGCAATTACTCGACGACGAAGAACAAAAAGACGACCACTGGCCGCCTGGAGTTCTCCAAGTTCTGTAATCGCTGCCGCAAGCACACGGATCACAAGGAAACCAAGTAACTGTTCAGCAGCTCAGCGAGTTAGCAGAAAAGCAGAATGGGCTTTGCCGACTTGCTTCAGCGCGGAGCGCTGGCTAACTTGCAGTTTATTTACAGGGGCGTAAGCTCAGCGGCTAAACTGCCGGTCTCCAAAACCGGACTCCTCGGTTCGAATCCGAGCGCCCCTGCCAGATTTTGAAGGGTTGACGGAAGTATTTGGAAAGCTGAAGCGGTAACAACTGGAAGCGGTTGTACCGCGGGAGAGGGCCAAGATGCCCGTAGTGGAAAAAGGAAAGAAAATGGCGAAGGAACTCGCGATCCCGGACAGTGGTAAGCAGAATCAGCTCACCGGACTTTACGCAAGGACCGTCGACTTTCTCAAAGATGTTCGCGGCGAAATGCGCAAGGTGGTCACACCGTCGAAGGCGGAAGTTCGCGCTACGACCACGGTTGTGATCGTGACCGTGTTTGCATTCGCGGCGTATTTCTACGTAGTCGACAACGTGCTTGGCCGCACGGTACAAGCTGTGCTGCGCGCGTTGGGCGGCGCACAGTAAGTCAACTCACTCCTTCTGTCGACAGGCAGCAGGGGTGGCGAAGTGCGACTTCTCTTTGAATGGAGAGGTCCGGCGAGCTTTAGCTGCTTCGGCTTAATGGCAGGCAGATTAGCTCGGGCGTCGTGAAAGAGGATTCGATGGCGGAACAAATCGAAGGCGTTGGCGTGGGAGCAGGCGGCTCGGAGCAACTGGGTCCCTCGGCAAACGAGAAATTCAAGTGGTACATCATTCACGCTTACTCCGGTTTCGAGCGCAAGGTGCGCGAGTCTCTCGAGGGCCGCGTACAGGCGTTCGGCCTGCAGAACAGGATCGGGCGCGTGATGATCCCGCTGGAATCCGTGACGGAAGTGGTCAACGGAAAGAAGCGTACGGTCGAACGGGTCTTTCTTCCGGGATACGTCCTGGTCGAGATGGATCTCGACAACGACCTCTGGCACATCATCAAGAACACGCCCCGCGTCACGGGCTTTCTTGGTACAGGCGACAAGCCGGTAGCGCTCAGTGAAGAAGAAGTAAGTTCCATCCTCTTCCGCACGGATACGTCGAAAGAGAAGCCACGGCTCAAGATCAAGTTTGAGAAGAACGAGTCGGTGCGCATCACCGATGGTCCTTTCGCAAACTTCAACGGCGTGGTGGATGAAGTGAATGAAGATCGCGAGACGGTGAAGGTGATGGTCACGATTTTTGGCCGCTCCACCCCGGTCGAGCTCGAGTTTGGCAAAGTAGAAAAGGTAGTTTAGGCGCAGTTGTCTGCTGGTAGCTCAAAGCCTCCTGCCGCGTTCCGGATGGGACGCATCGGCGAGCGTAGCAGCTGGAAGCAGGCACTTGTAGCCAGAAGCTAAGGAAGGTTTTCTAAGATGGCACCAAAGAAAGTACAAACCTACGTCAAGTTGCAGATCACCGCGGGCAAGGCAACGCCGGCTCCCCCAGTCGGTCCCGCACTCGGACAAGCGCAAGTCAACATCATGGAGTTCTGCAAGCAGTTCAACGCGCGTACGCAGACCAAGGAGATGGAAGGCCTGATTATTCCGGTCGTCATCACGGTCTACACCGACCGCACGTTCTCCTTTGTCACCAAGACGCCTCCCGCTGCTGTTCTGCTGAAGAAGGCAGCTGGACTGGCGAAGGGTTCTGGTACTCCGAACAAGGAAAAGGTCGGCAAGGTGACGGAAGCCCAGGTGCGCGACATCGCCACCCAGAAGATGCCCGATTTGAACGCCGCCTCCGTTGAGAACGCGATCAAGAGCATCAAGGGAACGGCACGTTCGATGGGAATCGATGTAGTCGCGTAAAGGGATCCGTGACGCAGAACAATCCAGGGGCAACCGTGGTGATTGTGGCTTACCGGCCTAAACCCGGCAAGCGCGATGAGCTTCTGCAGTTGCTTCGCGAACATGTTCCCTACCTGCGCAGTGAGGGCCTCGCGACAGAACGGGAGACCGTCATCGCGGAGGCTTCCGACGGCTCCATCCTCGAAGTGTTTGAGTGGGCGAGCGGCGGAGTCGAGAAGGCTCACAAGCATCCCGGAGTAGGGAAGTTGTGGGAACGCTTCTTCGCAACCTGCGACGCAGTTCCGCTGCATAATCTGCCAGAGTCATCTCTTCAGTTCGCCGGATTCACGCCGCTGGATCTGTAGAGCTGTGGCAAGCTCGTTCGGCTTGCGTCTCGTAGTCGTAGATCAACTCGTAATCAGTGACTTGTCGATGCGAGAACGCATGCGGCGAGCGATCAAGAGCCAGCCAGATTGGTCCTGGTACGAGAGTCGCGCCGAGGTAGTGCGGTAACTAGGACAGTCCCCCAAGCGAGCCGGTCGTCATTAGAAATAGTGAATATGACGAGTTGGAAAATGAACTTCATGCTGATCGATGCCTGATACATATTATGGGCCGGTGGTCATGGTTGCAATCAGCGCTGGGTTTCGCGCATAATTAGAGACTGCGCCTGTGGTTCCGACTGCAGGCAGTCACCAGGTTGACCGGGAGATCCGGATTCAGCCATTACCACGGCCCGGCAAGGTAAGCCGAGCGGTGGGAGACGAGGAAGAATGACGAAGAAGCTCAGCAAGAATGTTGAGAAGGCGCGTGCGCAGGTTGAAGCGCGGCCCTACGCTCTCCCCGAAGCAGTATCCGCTTCTGCAGAAGATCAAGTTCGCCAAGTTCGACGAGACTGTCGATCATGACCTTGCGCCTCGGCGTCGATCCGCGCCACGCAGACCAGATGGTTCGCGGCACGGTCGTTCTGCCGCACGGCCTGGGCAAGACCAAGAAGGTTGCCGTGATCGCTTCGGGCGATCGCCTGAAGGACGCGGAAGCAGCAGGCGCGGACATTGTCGGCGGCGAAGATCTGGTCGAGAAGATCCAGAAGGAAAGCTGGACCGATTTTGACGCGTCTGATCGCGACCCCGGACATGATGAAGTCGGTGGGACGTCTTGGCAAGGTGCTCGGTCCTCGCGGCCTGATGCCGAACCCCAAGACCGGTACGGTGACCAACGACGTGGCCTCGGCCGATCAAGGAGATCAAGGCCGGCAAGGTGGAGTTCCGCACCGACAAGACTGCACTCGTGCACGTGCCGGTGGGCAAGATCTCCTTTCCTCCCGAGAAGCTGATTGACAACGCCACCACTGTGATTTCGAGCGTGGTTCGCGCCAAGCCTTCGGCGGCAAAGGGCAAGTACATCAAGGGCATCACGATCAGCTCCACGATGGGCCCGGGCATCTTGCTCGATGGCGCAGTGGCTGATACGGCAGCCAAGGCTTAAGCCGGATTCGCGGCTGGTAGCATTTCAAAGCCGGTTAGCCGGCTCTTACAGTTCAGGTTTCAGGTCGTAGTGCGGTGAGTCTCCTGGCCAAGCGGTCAGCAGCCCCGGCAGACGGCCAGCAAGGATTCGAGAACAATGCCACTGACCAAAGCAAAGAAGGCGGAGCAGATCGACAAATTGGCGCAGGAGCTCAAGGGCTCCACGACAGCCATCGTCGGCACCTTCGCAAAACTAACGGTTTCCCAGGATTTCCAGCTGCGCAAGGCGGTTCGCGGTGCGGGCGGCAGCTACCGCGTGCTCAAGAACAAGCTGGCCGCGCGCGCATCGCAGGGTAGCGGCGTGGAAGCGGCTCTGCAGGGTTTGAAGGGCGTTTCGTCGGTCGCCTACACCAGCGGCGATCCGGTCGCGCTGGCCAAGGCGCTTTCGAGCCTGGGTCAAGGACAACGCGGAATTCACCTTCAAGCTCGGCATCGTCGACGGCAAGGTGCTCAACGTCGCCCAGATCACCGAGCTGGCGACCATGCCGGGCAAGGAAGAGATCTTACGCCAAGCTGCTGTTCCTCATCAACTCTCCGGCGCAGCGTCTGGTCACCGTGCATCAATGCAGCCGGTCGCGACCTGGCCGTGGTGATCAACCAGGGAGTGGAGAAGGGCAAGTTTGCGGCACCGGCGGCTGCACCTGTCGCTTCAACGGAAGCCCTGTGGTCGAAGCGATCGACGAGCTGCAGAGCGCAGCGGCTTCCGAGGTTGTCGCAACGCTGCAGTTGAAGCTCCGGCAGCAGAAGCCACCGTGCCAGTTGGTGAGGCGGAAGCGCCTGTAGCAGCACCGGTAGTCGACACAGCAGCGATCGACGCAGTCGCGTCGGATCCTGCGGTGACAACTGCAGAGGTGCCGGCAGCGGACGGAGTCGTAGAGGCGATCGACGAGCCGGGTGTCAGTGCAGCAGCTCCGGAAGAACCGGCTTCGTAGAAAAGTTTTCGGGCGGCAGTTGCGCTCGGGTCCGTCAGCGGCTTCGGCCGTTGACAAAAAGTTTCGCTGCATTCGGCAGAGGGGTGCCACGTCTGGGCACATCGGAAACCTTGGCCACGCGGCAACCGGGGAGAACCCGGCAGCAGTACAAAATTTATTTTTACGTGGAGAGAATCATGGCGGATCTGCAGCAGTTAGAGGATCAGATTGTTGGGCTTAGCCTGTTGGACGCGGCAGCCCTTGTAAAGAAGCTCGAAGAGCGCCTCGGCGTCTCAGCGGCAGCAGCTGCACCGGTTGCGGCAGCTGGCGGAGCGGGAGCAGCAGCAGCGGCTCCTGTCGAAGAGCAGACCGAGTTCACCGTGATCCTGAAGGATCAGGGCGCGAACAAGATCAATACAATCAAGGCCGTACGCGAAGTCACTTCGCTCGGACTGAAGGAAGCCAAGGACCTGGTTGACGGAGCTCCCAAGCCTTTGAAGGAGAACGCCACCAAGGAAGAGGCCGAGACAATCCGCAAGAAGTTTGATGGCGTCGCGACCGTAGAAGTTAAGTAAGCAAGTTGCATGCCAAAGCAAGACGCGCTATGCTTGTCATGGTGCGTCTTCGCTCGGCTTGTATGTTTTTCAGCCCCGGAGATGTAAAATCTCCTGCGCCTTCTTCTTGCCCGGGTTTCACCCCAGACAATGGGATTGCAGGTTCCGGTAATCTGGTTGGATCGCACATGTGATTTCGGCACTCGTTGCCGACATCTCTGCAAAGCGGGCGGCGGATTTGCAGGGGTGAGGAAGTATCTGCTGTAAGGCGGCACACACGCTAGTTTTGAACCGGCGGGAATCGGACATTCTGCTTTTGCCAAGTGCACAATTCGGTTGTGGCGCTCGAGGGGCTTCCTGTCCCTTCGGGCTTTTGGCGTCTCTAATCCGTGGGCGAGTCCGCCCCGGTGCGGAAGTCCTCCTGCGTTCTTAAGTTGTGATGCCGTTTGTTGCCCGCCACTTGACTCGCGTGTCCGGATAATACACCGGCCAGGCGTGGAAAACTTCCGGTCGAAGCACGGACCGCGATTCGTGAAATCCCTGGGGGCTCCCCAGTCGCCGTTGCACTTTGCCTGATTTGTCACACAACGCCGTGTCCGGCCCGAAACGAGGCGGGCCGAGCACGCGAGCAAGAAATGCACTATCAGTTCTGCCGTTTGACTCGGGCGGCAGTTCTTCTTCCGGTGATCCGTGCCGGAGCCTCGGGAACACGAGTTCCAGGAGTGAATGCATGCCGAACGAGAACCGCGCGATTCGCAGCCGTCTCGATTTTTCCAAGATTCCAACATCGATCCAGATCCCTAACCTGATCGAAGTTCAGCGCCGCTCCTATGAACGCTTTCTGCAGATGGACAAGCTGCCTTCCGGAACGCGAAGACAACGGACTGCAGTCCGTGTTCACCTCGGTCTTTCCCATCACCGACTTCCGCAACATCTCGGAGCTCGATTTCGTCGACTACTCGATCGGCAACTGGGAGTGCAAGTGCGGCTACCTCAAGGGTCTGAATCACCTGCGCACCGCCTGCGTCAACTGCGGCCACATGGTCATCACCGATCCGTTCCATCCCGGGCGACGTGCTCTGCAACAAGTGCGGAACCTACAACAAGAACACGCCTGACTTCTGCAACAAGTGCGGCGACCCCGTCGGCCTGCAGCTGAAGTACGACCAGGCGGAGTGCGAAGAGCGCGGCATGACCTACTCTGCGCCGCTCAAGGTCACCATCCGCCTCACGATCTACGACAAGGATCCCGAGACCGGCGTCAAGACCCTCCGCGACATGAAGGAGCAGGAAGTCTTCTTCGGCGACATTCCGCTGATGACGCAGAACGGCACCTTCATCGTCAACGGCACCGAGCGCGTCATCGTTTCGCAGTTGCACCGTTCGCCCGGCGTCTTCTTTGAGACGGCGAACAACCGCACCTACTTCCTCGGCAAGATCATTCCGTACCGCGGAGCTGGGTGGAGTTCGAGTACGACCAGAAGAACACGCTCTACGTCCGCATCGACCGCAAGCGCAAGTTCCTCGGCACCATCTTCCTGCGCGCCCTCGGCCTGCGCACCGACGAAGAGATCCTCAAGACCTTCTACACCGTCGACACCATCAACGTGACCGACGGCAAGCTGCACTGGAAGGTGATCGAGACGGCAAGCACACCCACCTGCAGGGAGCCAAGCCGGCACACGCCGTCGTGGTCAAGGGTGAGGAGATTGCTCACTCCGGCCGCAAGGTTACTCCGTCGATCCTCAAGGCGCTGCGCGCCGCAAGATCACGCAGGTCGAAGTCGAGACAGCCGAGTTCGATGGCGCGATGACCGCTGCCGACGTCGTCGATCTGACCACCGGCGAGTCTGCTCGAGGCCAACCAGGAGCTCACCGCCGACAAGCTGCACAAGATCATCCAGTCCGGCGTCACCACGCTTCGAGGTCTTCTTCCCCGAGCGCGACGACGTGGGCAACATCATCACCAACACGCTCCGCCGCGACTCCGTGCGCAAGCCCGAAGAAGCGCTGATCGAGATCTACCGCAAGCTGCGTCCCGGCGATCCGCCGACGCTCGACACCGCGACTGCGCTCTTCGAAGGCATGTTCTTCGATCCGCGCAAGTACGACTTCTCGCGCGTCGGCCGTCTCAAGTTCAACATCAAGCTCTACGAGAACCAGGAAGAGACTCGGCCTCGACAAGCGCACGCTGACGCCGGAGGACTTCTACGGCGACCATCCGCTACCTGCTCAAGCTGCGCAAGAACATCGGCGTCGTCGATGACATCGATCACCTCGGCAACCGCCGCGTCCGCGCCGTCGGCGAGTTGATGGAGAACCAGTTCCGCATCGGCCTCGTCCGCATGGAGCGCGCCATCAAGGAAAAGATGTCGGTCTATCAGGAGATGTCGACGGCCATGCCGCACGACCTCATCAACGCCAAGCCGGTCATGGCCGCGATCCGCGAGTTCTTCGGCTCCTCGCAGCTCTCGCAGTTCATGGACCAGACCAACCCGCTCTCGGAGATCACGCACAAGCGTCGCCTCTCCGCCCTTGGGCCTGGCGGTCTGTCCCGTGAGCGCGCCGGCTTCGAAGTCCGCGACGTGCACCCCACTCACTACGGCCGCATCTGCCCGATTGAGACGCCGGAAGGTCCGAACATCGGCCTCATCAGCTCGCTCTCGTGCTTTGCGCGCATCAACGAGTACGGCTTCATCGAGTCGCCGTACCGCCGCGTCAAGGACGGACGCGTGCTCGACTACGTCTCCGTCACCAACGCCGGCGAAAGCGGTCTGCGCCAGGGCGATCACCTCGAGAAGTCAGAGGCGCGCAAGCTCAACGAGCAGTTGAAGAAGGACAAGAAGCGCACCATGGAGTCTTGATCCCTTCAGCTTCTACCTCTCCGCGTGGGAAGAAGATCGCCACACCATCGCGCAGGCCAACATCGAGCTCGATGCGAAGCTGAACATCATCCAGGAGCTCGTCGATGCCCGCCGCACAGGGCAACTTCGTGCTCGTCAACAACTCCGAAGTGGACTACGTCGACGTCACCCCGAAGCAGCTCGTTTCGGTCGCCGCCTCGCTCGTTCCGTTCCTCGAGCACGACGACGCCAACCGCGCGCTGATGGGTGCCAACATGCAGCGCCAGTCGGTTCCTCTGCTCGTCGCCGAAGCTCCGTTCGTCGGAACCGGCATGGAAGGCGTCACCGCGCGCGATTCCGGCGCCGTCATCCTGGCCAAGCGCAACGGCATCGTCGATTCGGTCGACTCCGAGCGCATCATCGTCCGCGTCGAAGGCGAGCATCACCCCACGCAGCTCTCGCGTGAGGTTGGTTCGGACATCTATCAGCTCACGAAGTTCAAGCGCTCCAACCAGAACACCTGCATCAACCAGAAGCCGATCGTCCGCCACGGCGACCGCGTCGTCAAGGGCCAGGTCATCGCCGACGGTCCTTGCACGGAGCAGGGCGAACTCGGCCTCGGCCGCAACGTTCTGGTCGCCTTCATGCCGTGGCGCGGTTACAACTTCGAGGACGCGATCCTGATCTCGGAGAAGCTGGTCCGCGAGGACTACTACACCTCGATCCACATCGAGGAGTTCGAGATCGAAGCCCGCGACACCAAGCTCGGACCGGAAGAGATCACGCGCGATATCCCCAACGTCAGCGAGCACGCTCTGCGCGATCTCGACGAGACGGGCATCATCCGCATCGGCGCCAAGATCGGCCACAACGACATCCTCGTCGGCAAGGTAACGCCGAAGGGCGAAACCCAGCTGACGCCGGAAGAGAAGCTGCTCCGCGCCATCTTCGGCGAAAAGGCCGGCGACGTTCGCGACGCCTCGCTCACGTGCCCTCCGGGTATCGAAGGCACCGTGGTCGACGTCCGCATCTTCTCCCGCAAGGGACAGGAGAAGGACGAGCGCGCCAAGCAGATCGAGCAGCGAGCAGATCGAGAAGCTCGAGCGCAACCTCGCCGACGAGATCCGCATTCTCACCGACGAGCGTCTCAAGCGCCTCGAAGCCATTCTCGGCGGCAAGGAAGTTCTGGCCGACCTGCACGACGAGCGCACCAACAAGAAGCTGCTCGACAAGGGCGCATCCTCGACCGCGACACCATCGAGCTCATCACCACCCGGAACCTCAAGCGCATTCGCTACGCCGACAAGGATCCGCGCGTCAACGAGCAGATCGACGAGATCGAGGAGATGACCTCGCGCCAGATCGATGTTCTGCGCAAGATCACCAACGAGAAGATCGGCAAGATGCAGAAGGGCGACGAACTCTCACCCGGCGTCATCAAGATGGTCAAGGTCTACATCGCCATGAAGCGCAAGCTCTCGGTCGGCGACAAGATGGCCGGCCGTCACGGTAACAAGGGCGTCATCGCCCGCATCCTTCCGGAAGAAGACATGCCGTACCTGCCCGACGGAACGCCGGTCGAGATCGTCCTCAACCCGCTCGGCGTGCCTTCGCGTATGAACGTCGGTCAGATTCTCGAAACGCACCTCGGCTGGGCGGCACACAAACTCGGCGAGCAGGTCGCCGAGATGTGCAGCGCAACCACGACGCCAACGAGGTCCGCGAGCTACTTCAAGGCGCGCTTCGCCGACACCGCCGCTCTCAGCCAGCTTCTCGACCTCGACGACGAGATGCTGCTCCGCGTCGCCGCCGGCATGAAGCGCGGCATCTGGTTCGGCACCGCGGTATTCGACGGCGCACGCGAGACCGAGATCAAGGCGCTTCTCAAGGCCGCCGAGTTGCCCAGCTCGGGCAAGACGCAGCTGTTCGACGGCATGACCGGCGAACCCTTCGAGCAGCCCGCCACCGTCGGCTACATCTACATGCTCAAGCTCTCGCACCTGGTCGACGACAAGATCCACGCTCGCTCCATCGGACCGTACTCCCTCATCACCCAGCAGCCGCTGGGCGGTAAGGCGCAGTTCGGCGGACAGCGCTTCGGTGAGATGGAAGTCTGGGCCCTCGAAGCCTACGGCGCCGCCTACATCCTGCAGGAGCTGCTCACCGCCAAGTCCGACGACGTCTTCGGCCGTACCAAGATCTACGAGGCCATCGTCAAGGGCGAAGCAGCCATCGAGCCGGGCGTGCCCGAGTCGTTCAACGTGCTCATCCGCGAGCTGCAGTCGCTCTGCCTCGATGTCGAACTGATCAAGCAGGCCGACATGAAGAAGCAGCCACTGCCTGCCGTCGCGGCAGCCGATTAACTCAAGTCCGGAGCCGCACCGTTGCGGCTCCGGACATGAATCGATCGCCCAGATTTAGTAAGACAGGTGCCTGTCCCACAAGAGCCAAAAGCTCCCCCGGGAAGGACAGGAACCGAAAAACATTCATCCCGGGATGCAGTGGCCACACTCCGCAGGCAATATGCCACAGCGGAGGAAGGTGCCAAGGAGGGACGTCTTGTACCGTTCCAGCCCATTTGAACTCACCAGCCCGATCACGGACTTCGACGCAATTCGGATCAGCCTCGCTTCGCCCGAAAAGATCCGCAGCTGGTCTCACGGCGAAGTAACCAAGCCCGAGACCATCAACTACCGTACCTTCAAACCGGAGCGCGACGGACTTTTCTGCGCCCGCATCTTTGGACCCGTCACCGACTGGGAGTGCCTCTGCGGCAAGTACAAGCGCATGAAGCACCGCGGCGTCATCTGCGACAAGTGCGGCGTCGAAGTCACACTCTCCAAGGTTCGCCGTGAGCGTCTCGGCCACATCGAGCTCGCGTCCCCCTGCTCGCACGTCTGGTTCTTCAAGGGCCTGCCGTCGCGCATCGGCCACCTGCTCGACATCTCGCTGCGCGACCTCGAAAGCGTTCTCTACTTTGAGAGCTACGTCGTCGTCGATCCCGGCGACGCGCCCGTCAAGGAGCGCGAAATCATCAAGGACGAGAACCGCTTCCGCGAGCTCGACCAGCAGTACCGCCCCACCGGCTTCAAGGCCATGATGGGCGCCGAAGCCATCAAGGAACTTCTCAAGCGCGTCGACGTCGACGAGCTCTCGATCGAGCTGCGCGAGCGCATGAAGATCGAGACGTCGCTGCAGAAGAAGCTCAAGTACTGCCAAGCGTCTCAAGGTCGTCGAGGCCTTCCGCAAGTCCGACAACAAGCCCCAGTGGATGATCCTCGACGTGATCCCGGTGATTCCGCCCGAGCTGCGCCCGCTGGTGCCGCTGGACGGCGGCCGCTTTGCGACCTCCGATTTGAACGACCTGTATCGCCGCGTCATCAACCGCAACAACCGCCTCAAGAAGCTCATGGATCTGCATGCGCCTGAAGTCATCGTGCGCAATGAAAAGCGCATGCTTCAGGAAGCCGTGGACGCGCTGTTCGACAACGGCCGTCGCGGCCGCGTCCTGCGCGGCGCCAACAATCGTCCGCTCAAGTCGCTCTCCGATACGCTCAAGGGCAAGCAGGGCCGCTTCCGTCAGAACCTGCTCGGCAAGCGCGTCGACTACTCCGGCCGTTCGGTCATCGTCGTCGGTCCGGAGCTGAAGCTGCACCAGTGCGGCCTGCCGAAGAAGATGGCGCTCGAACTCTTCAAGCCCTTCATCTATCACCGGCTCGAGCAGACCGGACATTGCACCACCATCAAGCAGGCCAAGGAGATGGTCGAGACTTCAGGAGCCCATCGTCTGGGACATCCTCGAAGAGGTCATCAAGGATCACCCCGTCCTGCTGAACCGCGCACCGACGCTCCACCGCCTCGGCATCCAGGCGTTTGAGCCGGTGCTCGTCGAAGGCAAGGCCATCAAGATTCACCCGCTCGTCTGCACCGCTTTCAACGCTGACTTCGACGGCGACCAGATGGCTGTGCACATTCCGCTCTCGCCCGAGGCGCAGATGGAAGCCAGCGTACTGATGCTGGCGTCGCACAACATTCTTTCGCCCGCATCCGGTCAGCCCATCACCGTCCCCACGCAGGACATGGTTCTCGGTCTCTACTATCTCACCAAGGCCAAGGTCGACGCCAAGGGTGAAGGCCGCGTCTTCGCCAACATCGAAGAAGTGCTCATGGCGCTCGAAGCCAAGGAGGTCGAGACCCTGTCGCCGATCCGTCTGCGCTACACCGGCCCCGTGCTCGACATGACCACGGCGTACGACGATCAGGATCTGACGCACACCGAACCGGTGCGAGTTCGACAAGCAGTACATCTCGACCACCGTCGGCCGCGCCATCCTCAACGATGCGCTGCCCGAGGGCATGCCCTACGTCAACGGCCTGCTCAAGAAGAAGGGCATCGGCCAGCTCGTCAACTACTGCTACCTGAACCTCGGCCTTGAAGTCACGGTCAAGACGCTCGACCGCATCAAGGAACTCGGCTTCCAGTACGCCACCCGGTCCGGCTTGTCCGTCGGTCTCGACGACATGGTCATCCCAGACTCGAAGGCACCCGTGGTACGCGAAGCGGAAAAGCAGGCTGTCGGCATCCAGCGCCAGTACCTTGACGGCGCCATCACCAACGGCGAGCGCAACAACAAGGTCATCCAGATCTGGTCGGCGGTAACGGAAAAAGTTGCCGACGAGATGTTCAACAACATGAAGAACGCCGACAAGGCCGGCACCATGAACCCGATCTACATCATGGCCGACTCCGGCGCTCGCGGATCCAAACAGCAGATCCGTCAGCTCTCCGGCATGCGCGGCCTCATGGCCAAGCCTTCCGGCGAAATCATCGAGACCCCGATCACGGCGAACTTCCGCGAAGGCCTCACCGTGCTCGAGTACTTCATCTCGACGCACGGCGCACGTAAGGGCCTGGCGGATACCGCACTTAAGACCGCCGACTCCGGCTACCTCACCCGTCGTCTCGTCGACGTGGCCCAGGACGTCATCGTCAGCGAGCACGACTGCGGAACCGTCGAAGGCATCTACGTCACTCCGATCGTCGAGTCCGGCGAGATCATCGAACCGTTGCGCGACCGCATCGTTGGCCGCGTTTCGCTCGAGACGCTCAAGGACTTCGAGGGCAAGGTCATCGTGGAAGTCAACCAGGAGATCGACGAAGATCTCGCCTCGGCCATCCAGGCTGCCGGCATTGAGCGCGTCAAGATCCGCTCCGTGCTCACCTGCGAGTCCAAGCGCGGCGTCTGCATCCTCTGCTACGGCCGCAACCTCGCCTCCGGCCGCCTCGTCGAACTCGGCGAAGCAGTCGGCGTCATCGCTGCGCAGTCCATCGGCGAGCCCGGAACCCAGCTCACCATGCGTACCTTCCACATCGGTGGTACGGCATCGCGCGTCTCCGAGCAGTCACGCCTCGACGCCAAGAACAACGGTTCAGTGCGCTTCATCAACATGGTCGTCGGTCCGCTCGCAGTACCGGCGACCTCGTTGCCATGAACCGCTCCGGATCCATCGCCGTCGTCGACGACCGTGGCCGCGAAAAGGAACGCTACCAGGTCGTCTACGGCGCTAAGCTCAAGGTGGAAGACGGAGCCAAGGTTTCTCTCGGTCAGGCATTGGTCGAGTGGGATCCTTACACCTTCGCCATCCTCACGGAAATTGGCGGTACGGTTCAGTTCAAGGATCTGCAGGAAGGCATCACGCTGAACGAGGAAGTCGACGAAGTCACCGGCCTGTCGCGCCTGGTGGTTGCCGACTCAGCCGACGAGAAGCGTCAGCCAGCCATCGTCGTCAAGGGTGCCAAGGGCAACAAGCGTTACCTGATGCCTAGCCGCGCTCACCTGATGGTGCAGGACGGAGACGAAGCTTTCCCCGGCGACATCCTTGCCAAGATCCCGCGCGAAACCACCCGCACCAAGGACATCACCGGCGGTCTGCCCCGCGTCGTCGAGCTCTTCGAAGCCCGCAAGCCGCGCGAGACGGCCATCATCAGCGAAATCGATGGTGTGGTGAAGTTCGGCGATGTGGCCAAGGGACAACGCAAGATCTACGTCACTGCGGACAACGGAGAAGAGAAAGAATACTCCGTGCCACGCGGCATCTACGTCAACGTGCAGGAAGGCGAACGTCTGCACGCCGGCGACGCGCTGATCGACGGACCTCTCAACCCGCACGACATTCTCGCCGTCCTCGGCGAGAACGCACTGCAGAGCTACCTGGTCAACGAAATCCAGGAAGTCTACCGGCTGCAGGGCGTCACCATCTCGGACAAGCACATCGAGACCATCGTTCGACAGATGCTCCGCTGGGTGAAGATCGAAGAAGTCGGCGACACCAGCTTCCTGCTCGAGCAGCAGATCGACAAGTTCCGCTTCCGCGAGGAAAACGAGCGCGTCATCGCCAACGGGTGGTCGTCCGTGCCATCGGTCGTCCGCTGCTGCTCGGCATCACCAAGGCGTCGCTCTCGACGGATTCAGCTTCATCTCCGCGGCATCGTTCCAGGAGACCACCCGCGTACTCACCGAGGCCTCCATCAACGGCTGCGGTCGACAAGCTTCGCGGCCTCAAGGAGAACGTCATCGTCGGTCGCCTCATCCCCGCCGGCACCGGCATGGAGTACTACCGCAACGTCCAGCTCTCCCCAGAACTCGAAGAAGCGGCTGCCAAGGTCCAGCAGGAAGTCAACGCCGCTCACGAAGAGGCTGAGCGCGAACTGGAGTTGATGCGGCAGGAAGGCGAAGCAGAAGAACTCGCAGCGGAGTAGTTCCAGCCATTCCGCAAACGGAACACAAAGCGGCGAAACTCACCCGGTTTCGCCGCTTTGTTACGTCTGGTGGTCTCCAGCACGTCACCAAAGTTAGCTCGAATGAACCTCGTCGTACTCTTTCGGCGTCGTGCGAAGCTCCGTATCATCACCGATATACGGTTAGTCCAGAGGAAATTTCTATGCCACAGGATACGTTTGAAGTAAGCGCGCGCTTCGGTCAGATGATCCTTGCCCGCATCCTCGAACTCGAACTCGGCGCTTCCCGGGATGAGAAAATTATTTCCTCTCTTCTCAGCCCCGACCACCGCAGACGCCAGCAAAAACTCGTCAACGAGCAGAGAGCAGAAGCAGAACGCATGCGCGCTTTTCTCGCCCAGGTCAGAATCCGCGAGCCCGAGCTTCCCAAGACTGCCTAATCGTCTACGCCCCATCGTCAGTGTCGCCCTACATGGCGCTGATTTGTTTTATCTCGGAGCGGCGATTCATCCAGGCCTTCCGTCCTCAACCTCCTTTACTGTCACCCCTGCGAGCCTCTTCGCTTCATACCCTGTATCCTCGTTCACATCGCGGAGGAAGTTCACCTCGTGGAGTTCGTATCCTGAATGCCGCTCATGAAGAAAATCCTTCTGCTGGTGAATCCGCTCATTGAGAAGCGCCGCGCCCGGAGTCTCGATCTTTCACAGGCAGAGCAGGTATTTCGTAACGCGGGTGTGGATGTTCACAAAGTTCTGACACGCCCCAATCACGGCGCGATAGACCAGCTTCGCGCGGCTCTTGCTGACGGCTATGACGCCATCATCGCCTGTGGTGGTGATGGAACCATCTTCGACGCCGTGCAGGCCGCGGCAGGCACCGCAACGCCCATCGGCCTCATCCCCTTCGGAACCGGCAACGTGGTCGCCCAGAACCTGCGCATTTCATCTGACGCGATACAAGCAGCTAACAGCATGCTGAGCGCACGCCCCCGCCGCATCGCACTCGGACGGATTACCTGCGCATCGGCAAGCGGTCCTTCGCGATCCTGGTACTTTGTCTTCTCCGCCGGACTTGGCATGCACGCCTTGCTGCTGGAGACCTCCAAAGCCTGGGGCAAACACGCCCTCGGCGCCGCGTCCTATTTCGCCGCCGGCACTCAGCTTTTGTTCAGCGGAAGAATTGTGCCGTTCGAGATGGAGACCACCGACATCCACGGGGGCGTTGAAACGCGCATCTGCTGCGAAGCCCTCGCGGCGCGTGTTCCGGAACTCAACCGCTGGCGGCCGGGAGCAGACATGGAAGCCACATCCATCCGCATTTTCTTCGTGCCGGGAAGCAAGCGCCTTGCTCTCGCACGCGCCTTTTATCACGGCATTCTCGATCCCTCCACCGGGTTTGCACGAAAAGGTGCCGCGCAACAGGGAGACTTCGTGCGCGCCGTCTTCCGCCCCCTTCCCGCCTATAAACATCTCGCTCCCGTTCAAATCCAGGCCGACGGGGAAGTGCTGGGACACTCCGCCGCCATCATCGAGAGCACCGATGCCACAGTGACCTTTCTCCAGCCCGAGTAACCCCGCCATCTCCCACAAATCAGGAGGCTTGCCACCATCCCAAAAGATGCCGCCAGATCCCCGTCAGCGTGGGAGGGAATCTTGCAGCCATGCACCTCTCCGCCACATCTAAGTGAGTGAGGAGTCGGTCGGTGACGAAGCGGCCAATCCATCCCAGGCACAACATACGTGTCACACTAGATAGACCCGATATTTTCGAGGAGCGTTGGATGTCAGTAAGTCCCAAAACCCGTCAGAGGATCTTCTCCGCAGTCGCTAGTCTTCTTCTCGCCGGTACTTCTACTGCGATGGCCTTCACCACCCAGGTCTATTCCGACACCGCCGACGCCAAGGCTGATATTCGCCAGGCTCTCGCCACCGCCACCCGAGAACACAAGCGGGTGCTGCTCGACTTCGGCGGCAACTGGTGCGGAGACTGCATCGTGCTGCACCTCTACCTGCAAGACCCCGGTAACGCGTCGCTGCTCCAGTCCAACTTCGTCCTCGTCAATGTCAACATCGGCCGCTATGACCAGAATCTCGACATCGCCCGGCAGTACAACATTCCTCTGGATAAAGGCGTGCCCGCTCTGGCCGTTCTCGATGCCAGCGGGAAGCTGGTTTATAGCCAGCACAATGGTGAATTCGAAGCCATGCGCCGCATGGATGTTTCCTCGGTCAGCGAGTTCCTCACCAAGTGGAAGCCCGCGCCTCTCAGCCGCGCCGCGGTACCCTGCTCCACCGCCAAAAAAGACTGCTGATTCTTCCGCGTCCAAACAAAAAGCCCCATCGCCAAGATGAGGGCTTTTCTGTTTCTGCTGTCTCACTTTGCGATCTGCACGTCGGCCGACTCCGTGGCCTTCGAACTGCCGCCTACTGTGATGTGATATTTCGTCGCTTCCACCGTCCGCTCCAGGTTCGCGTTATAGAACGCCAACTCATCAAAGCCAAGGTTGAACTCAACGTGCTTCTGTTCTCCCGGCGCAAGCGTTACACGCTGGAACCCCTTCAGCTCACGCATGGGCTGCTCCACGCTCGCATACTTGTTGCGAATGTAGAGTTGCACCACTTCGGTTCCCGCCACCGCCCCGGTGTTCTTCACATCCACTCCCACCTTGATCACGCCTGCCTTCTGCGTGCGATCCGCAGCCAGCGCCGAGAGAGCCACTTCCTTCGTATTCAAAGTAAGCGGGGAATAGGAGAACTGCGTATACGAGAGCCCCCATCCGAATGGATAAATCGGAGCGTTCGGTCCATCGATGTAGCGCGAGCCGTACTTGATGTCGCTGACAGCATCCGGCGTCGGACCATCGGGATCGGTAATTGGACGCCCCGTTGGAAACTGCGAATACGACAGCGGCTCCTGTCCCACGCTGTAGGGGAAGCTTGCCGGAAGTTTTCCGCTGGGATTCACATCTCCCATCAGCACATTCGCCACCGCATTCCCAGCCTCAATTCCTGGATACCAGGCCTCCAGAATTGCCGGAACATTTTTGTCTGCCCACGGAAGTGCCAGCGGCCTTCCATTGAACAGCACCAGCACCACCGGCTTGCCCGCCGCGTACACAGCTTCCAGAAGCTGTTGCTGATTTCCCGTCAGCCCGAGATACATCCTCGACGCCGCCTCACCCGTATCGTTTGCCGGCTCGCCCAGCGCAATCACCACAACGTCGGCCTGCTTCGCGGCAGACACAGCTTCCTCGAATCCCGCAGTGCTGTCGCCTTTCAGATCTGTGCCCTTGGCGTAAATCAGCTTCGTGCCGCTTGAGGCGAAGCGCTTTTCGAGTGCCTCCTTCAAAGTCACCGCGTCCGCGGCATTCCCCGCAGAGGCCCACGACCCCAGCATCTCCGCCTTGTCATCCGCCTGGGGCCCGATCAGCGCTAGTGTGCGAATCGATTTCTTCAGCGGCAGCGTCCGTCCCGTTCCCTGCAGGGCATCGTTCTTCAGCAGGACCAGCGTTTGTTCCGCAATCTTCCGTGTAACCTCGCGCTTTTCCGGCGTCGCCGTGTAAGCGGGAGTCACATCGGTGTAAGGATGCTCGAACAACCCCAGCGCGAATTTCACCCGCAGAATGCGCCGTACCGCTTCGTCCACCACCGCCTCTTTCAGATCTCCAGACCGCACCAGGGAGACCAGGTGCGTCCCGTAGAGGTTTCCCTCCATATCCATGTCCACACCCGCTGTAAGGGCCTTCAGCGCCACCGTAGCCCCATCTGCACCGATGGAGTGGTTCAGCAATTCACTCACCGCGCCCCAATCGCTCACCACAAAACCGTCGAACTTCCACTCGCCGCGAAGAATCGTCGTCAACGTCCATGGATTCGCCGTCGCAGGAACGCCGTTGATGGTGTTGAACGAACTCATCAGCGTGGCCGCGCCGGCCTCTACTGCCGCCCGGTACGGCTCCAGGTAAACCTGCCTCAGCGTCAACTCCGACATGTCGACCGCGTTGTAATCACGTCCCGCGGTGGCCGCGCCATACGCAGCAAAATGCTTTACGCAGGCCGCTACAGACGTGGGATTCGTAAGATCGCCCTGCTGGTAGCCCTTGATCCACGACCGCGCAATGGCGGAGCCCAGGTAAGGATCTTCGCCGGAACTCTCCGTGATTCGCCCCCAGCGCGCATCGCGCGCAATATCCACCATCGGCGAGAAGACCCACTGAACGCCGTCCGCCCGCGCTTCCACCGCGCTCGTCCGCGCCACCGTCTCCACAGCGGCGGGATCAAAGCTCGCAGCCAGTGCGATCGGCACCGGGAAGGTCGTGTGCTGGCCGTGGATCACGTCGTAGCCGAAAATCAGCGGAATATGCAGCCGCGTCTTTTCTACCGCTATGTGCTGGTAGGCATTCGTCTTTTCCGCGCCTACTGCATTGAACAGCGAGCCAATCTGCCCCTTGGCGACGCCTTCTTCATAGTTGGTGCGGCCCGTGCCCGGACCCGTCGGAGCCCCCGCCGAGAACTGAACCAGCTGCCCTACCTTCTCCTCCAGCGTCATCTTCTTCAGCAGCTCTTCCACCCGCTGGTTCAGCCTGGGATCGGCCAGTTGCGCGTTCGGAGGTGCGGCAGTAACGACGGGGGCCTTCTTGGCCGCAGCCTTTTCTGCCACGGCGGAAGCACCCTGAAAAGCAACGCCTGCAGCAAAGAATGCGCAGGTAATTAGGAACAGGCGAGAGTATACGAGTGAGTGATTCATATGTTTTTACAGGACCTATGATGCTATTCCCGGCCGCCCCGGCGATCAATACGTATGTGTCCGGTGGATGAAGTTCTCGCCGTTCGGTTACTCTTCACAGGTATGCTGCGACTCCTCGCCCACCTCCGCAAAGCCACGGTCAAGTCGCTGGACCATGACGTTCTGGGGACGGCCAAGGCGGCGGCATACTCGGCAATCCTGTGCGTTTTCCCGGCGCTCCTCGTTCTCACAGCCGTCATCGCCGTCGCTCCCGGCAGCAACTCCGTGCGTGGTGAAGTTCGTGGGGCATTGGACGAGATCCTGCCCACCGACACCATGAACCTTGTCCAGGCCTATCTGCAGTACCAGCATCAGCGGTCGATTCAGGTGCTCATCTCCGCCGTCATCATCAGCACCTTCGCCGCCATGGGCGTCATGCTTTCGCTGATGGAGGGCTTCCTGCGGGCCTATGAGCTTGACCGCAAGGCCTGGAAATTCTGGCATCAGCGCCTGCTGGCTATATTGCTCATCCCCAGCTGTCTGGTCCCCATGGGGGGCGCCACCCTCTTTGTTATCTTCGGCCACCAGATCGAGATGTGGATGATTTCGTACGCCAACCTTGGGTTTCGCAGCTACGTCCTCATCTTCTGGGTCGCCGTGCGATGGGCCATTGCGCTGGTCACCTGTGTCGGCGTTCTGTGTGTCATCTACCACTTCGGCACCCCGCACCCGAACACCTGGGAGTGGGTTGTCCCCGGAGCCTCGGTTGCCACCGTGCTCTGGTTCCTCGTTACGTTGACATTTGGCTGGTACGTGACCCGCTTTGCCGACTATTCTCTTGTGTACGGATCGCTCGGAGCGGGCATCGCCACCCTGGTTTGGCTCTACATCACTGCGGTAGCCGTCCTCTTTGGCGGCGAGTACAACGCCAGCTTCGCCATGGAAAAAGAGCGGCGGGCCCGCAATCGGGCAAGCAACGAGATTGACTCGCCACTTGGCAATGCCCGCCCTGTTTAGGCCCTGTTTACCGGCCCTTATCATTTCCACTCCAACCATCTAGTAGAATTGGTTGGATATCAGCCAATAGAGAGTAGTGTTTCGGGGGAAGTTGATGAACGTCCTTGCAGATTTAGGTTTAAACATGGCTCAAGGTCAAAGAAGAGCCAAGATCGTTGCAACACTTGGTCCGGCTTCAAATAGCGAAGCAATGTTCCGCGAACTGGTGCGCGCGGGGCTCGATGTAGCCCGCCTTAATTTCTCGCACGGCGTCAATAAGGAAAAGCTGGAATTGATCGAAATGATTCGCTCCGTCTCCGCGCAGGAGGGTAAGCGCATCTGCATCATGGGTGACCTTCAGGGTCCCAAGATTCGTACCGGCCGACTCAAGAACAAGGCTCCGGTGTTGTTAAGAGCCGGCCAGATGCTCACCATCACTCCGCGCGATATTCTCGGCACCGCCGATCTGGTAGGGACCACCTTCAAGACGCTTGCGGAGAACTTGGAACAGGGTTCCCGACTGCTGCTCTCCGATGGATTGATCGAACTCCGCGTTCGCGAAATTGATGACGCCGACGTCATTTGCGAAATCATCAACGGCGGCATGCTGGGCGAAAGCAAGGGCATCAATCTCCCCGGCATCCCCGTCCGCGTTCCATCGCTCACGGAAAAAGACGAAGGTGATCTTGAATTCGCGCTGAAGAACGGCGTTGACGCCATTGCCGTCTCGTTCATTCGTACCGCGGAAGACGTCAAGCTGGTCAAGCACCGCATTGCCGCCCTCGGATCCGAAACCTGGGTCATTGCCAAGCTTGAAAAACCGCAGGCCATCGAGCACCTTGAAAGCATTCTCGAGGCAGCCGACGGAGTCATGGTTGCCCGCGGCGATCTGGGCGTCGAAGTCCCGCCGGAAAAAGTTCCCGCCATTCAGAAGCACGTCATCCGTCGCGCATCGGAGTATCGCAAGCCCGTTATCACCGCCACCCAGATGCTCGAGTCGATGATTGAAAACCCGCGCCCCACGCGCGCCGAAGCCAGCGACGTAGCCAACGCCATCTACGACGGCAGCGACGCCGTCATGCTCTCCGGCGAAACGGCGATGGGCAAATATCCCATCGAAGCCATCCGCATGATGGCCAAGATCGTCAGCGAGACTGAATCGACCATGCGCGCCACCACCAAGCGGGATCGCGAACGCCCCAACCGCATGCGCCTCTCCATCGGCGAAACCATCTGCGAATCGATGGCCCATGCTGCCGACGATCTCGACCTCAGCGCCATTGCCGTATTCACTGAGTCCGGGACCACCGCCCGCCAGCTTTCGAAATACCGCCCTCGCACCACCATCTACGCTCTCTCCAGCGTCGACGTAACCATCAACCGCATGGCCCTGCTTTGGGGCGTGCTGCCCATCAAGTGCACTAAGATGAATACCACTGACCAGATGGTGGATGCAGCCGAACAGCTACTCGAAGAAGGCGGCTACGTGCGTCCCCGCGAGGTCATCGGTATCGTTGCCGGAACCCGCACCAAGTCGGGATCCACCAACTTCCTCCGTCTCCACGTGCTCGGCGATTATCTTGCGGAGCAAGCAAGAGAAACAGCGAGTTGAAGGAAGTCGCGGCACAGAACGCCGAGTTCGCAGCCACTCGCGCCACCAAGACCGCCAGTTCCGCTAAGGGAGCAAAGGCGAAACCCGCCGCGAAGAAGGCAAAAAACGGCAAGTCCCGCTAATTCTTTAGCGGACCAGACAAGTGGCGGCTACCGGCAGAACAAGCCCGTAGCCGCCAATTTTTCGTCCCGTCTCGTCTCTGGCACTCTGCTTGGAACTCAATGATCGTTTTTCGGTGAGGAATTATGGATTTCGTTTCCCTCAGGATCTGTAGCGCAGAATTGACGATTGAAGAAATCACAGAGTGTTTATTTAAAAGTGACACCCGCTAGCGTGCAGCGCAAGGGTGCTCCAATTTCAAAGCGTAACCCTTCCGGTGCAGTTCGCGAGGAGAATATCTGGGTGTGGGAACCGCGGGTGCCCCAGGTCTCGCGTTTGAGACCTGGGATACCATGATCGCAGGCAAACAGGGCTCATTCGATACACACAGCCGCCACTTTTTCGTCGCTTCATCTTCGCCAATTAAAACGGATGCGGCACATCTACGCCGGAGGCGTGCGGGGATGTTACCGATGAGTAATTTACGGAAGCTCGATTACTCACCAATTGAGCTAAACTGCGCCTTGATGACCAGAATAGTCGCTAGCGCTGGTACAGATGACGGCCTCTTGAGAGGAAGATCGATGTCTAAACGCCGTGCATTGAACGGTCGTGCTGCCAGTAAAGCGGACCAAGATGCGGAAGAGGTGATCTTCTACATTCCAGATGGCCGGAGCGTTCCCTATGAGTTTGGACGTGCCCTGCCGTTGAGTGCACGTCTCGTTAGTTCCGAAGACGCATCGGGTTTCCCCGTTGGAACAATTAGAAATACTACAGGCTGAAATCGGGGATACGGGGGATGTCCTGATCGGGTTCTTAGTTGGTGAAGAAGAGGGAATCTGCGAGTTGAACGAAATCGAATTGATTGACTAGCAATTGCTATCGACGATCGCCAACCACTCGCTGTGGTCGAGTAGTGGGCCAATCAGCAACTACTCAAGAGTCAACAGGAAATGCGGGTTCCTCAGCCCTCCGGTGCGCTCCGTCAACTCGGCCCATCGTCCTTTCGCCCAACCACCCCGGCCTTTCGCTGACTTGCTGACTCGCTAACTCGCCAACTCGCTGTTTTAGTCCACCACTTCCTGATAACGTGAAAATGGAAAATGGGCCGCATCCGCATACTCTCCGACCAGGTTGCCAACCAGATCGCCGCTGGCGAGGTCGTCGACCGTCCCGCCTCCGTGGTCAAGGAACTGCTCGAGAACGCGCTCGACGCCGGAGCCACCCACATTCGCCTCGAAGTCGAAGGCGGCGGCCGCAAGCTGATCAAGATCGCCGACAACGGCTGCGGCATGATGCGCGACGATGCTCTCCTCGCCTTCGAGCGCCACGCCACTTCGAAGCTCCGCTCCAGCGACGACCTGCTCTCCATCGCCACGCTCGGCTTTCGCGGAGAAGCGCTGCCGTCCATCGCCTCCGTCTCGCGCCTGCAAATCGAAACCCGCACACCGGAAGAAAAAACTCGGAACGCACATCGAGATCGTCGGCGGCAAAATCGCCCGCGTCGACGATGCCGCCATTCCTCCCGGCACCACCATCGCCGTGCGCGATCTCTTCTTCAACACGCCCGCGCGCCGCAAATTTCTCAAGGCCGAATCGACGGAACTCTCTCACGTAACAGCATTAGTTACACATTACGCGCTCGCCCATCCTGACAAGCATTTCGAGCTGCATTCCGCCTCGCACGCGCTGCTCATCGCGCCTCCCGTCAGCAAGCCTGTCGAGCGCCTGCATCAGATCTTCGGCAGCGAACTCGTCAACCAGCTTCTGCCCGTCGCTGCCGAGCGCTCGCTTCGAGCACGCCGGCCTGCCCGAGCCGCCGCCGTGGAAACGCGACGCCGACTATCAGCGCCCCGCGCCCGGCTTCCTGCGGCTCACCGGATTCCTTTCCAAGCCCGAACTGCAGAAGCTCAACCGCAATTCCATCTACGTCTTCGTCAACCAGCGCCTGGTCCGCGACCGCCTCATCCTGCACGCCGTCACCGAGGCCTATCGCAACATCATGCCGCCCACATCCTTCCCCGTCGTCCTCATGTTTCTCGAGATGCCTCCGGAAGAAGTGGACGTCAACGTCCATCCCGCGAAGACCGAAGTCCGCTTCCGCCAATCCAGCTTCGTTCACGATTTCGTGCGCGACAGCCTGCGCAATGCGCTCATCCAGGCGCGCCCCGCCGCAGGATTTCTGCAGGCACTTACCGCCAGCCCGCACGCCGCCTCGGCCATCTCATCCGGCCTTCTGCCAGAGTCTCGCCCGCTTCCCGGCGACCCCGCACCGCGCCACCGCGGAATCTTTGTCCGCCGACGCCGCGCCCTTCCGAGCTACAGCCCGCCAGAGCCAGAGCCCATCACCGCCAAGCTGCCCTTTTCCGCCGCTGGCCTTGAAGTCATCGCCTCCACCCTCCCCCAGGCCGCGCACGAATGCGATTCGCAAACGCCGGTGGACGAAGACCAGCTTCCCCCCGCCAGTCTCAACGCGCTCGCCTCCCTTAAGCCCCTCGGCCAGTTGCGCGAGTCCTTCATTCTCGCCATCAACGACGAAGGCCTGTGGATCATCGATCAGCACGTCGCCCACGAGCGCGTCCTTTTTGAAAAAATCCTCCGCGAGCGCCAGGTGGAGCGCGTGCAGCGCCAGCGCCTGCTCATGCCCATGCTGGTCGATCTGCTGCCGCAGCAGATGGTCGTCTTCGCTGCGATCGCCCGCGAACTGGAGCGCAACGGCTTTGACGCGGAACCCTTCGGCCCGCGCACTATCGCCATCAAGGCCGCCCCCATTGGCCTCGAGGGCAATCAACTGGAGCGCATGCTCATCGAAGTGCTGGAACAAAGTGAGCGCGAATCCCAGCGGGAAAACCTCGAAACCATGCGCACCCGCATCGCCGCCTCCATCGCCTGCCATGCCGCCATCAAGGTAAACACGCCCCTCGACCCCACCCGCATGGAATGGCTGCTGGCGGAACTGGCCAAAACCGAGCATCCCACCAGCTGTCCCCATGGCCGCCCCATCGCATTAAGGTATGCTTGGAAGGACATCCAGCGCGCCTTTCAGAGGATCTGAACGGCCTGAATGGAGCATTTCACGGCTCGAACACCTGCCATCTTCCTCCTCCTCCGCCGGCGAAGTTAAACTTTCGTCGTGCAGCAGAATGAGAAAAAAAGCAGGATTGAGTGTTATTTCCCGGCCATTTTCTGAAATGCTTTCCCCGGCGGAACGAACTCCAGCGCGCGCAAAGAAGGAACTCCTTTGAATCGAGAGCAACTCCAGCAAACACGTGCCCAGCGATGGCACCAGAACGGCGAGGCTCTCCTCACCCTTGACGCCGCCCGCGAATGGCTGCAGGAGACCGGCCTGTGCCTCTTCCTGCCCCGCAAAATGCAGCTTCCCGCGCCGGCACCCTCTTTTGTAGAGGCATTTCTTGGCGAGACCAACTCCACCCCGTCCCTCAAGGCAATTGAGGACGCGACCGCCCTGCTCGCACGCCTCACCGACGAAGGCGACATCCTTGCACTGAATCTGCTGGGCATGGCCGGAGAGCAGCCCGACTTCCTCGTTACCCCCGAGTACCTCGCCTACATCTTCGCCCTGCGCGGCGATCGCGGTTGGAAGCACGATCCCGCCACCACCGGCACGGGACGCGTCTCGCCCCTGGTTCTCGAAGTCTGGAAGGCCATCGAACGCACCGGTGTTCAGACCGCGATCGAGCTTCGCGAATCGCTCGGCAAGGAGCTCACCGAAGCCGCCATCCTCCGCGCTCTGCACGATCTGTGGACAAGCCTCCGCGTCATCCTGCTCCCCGGCTCCAACGGCGAGCCCGCCACCTGGGAAGCCCTGAAGACCCGCTTTGAAAGTGCAATGGTGGCAGGCAAAGCTACCTCGCAGGTCTCCGCGCTGTCCGTGCTGCTGGCCCGCTATCTGCAGTCCGCCGTTGCAGCCACCAGCGAGGAGGCGGAGGTCTTTCTCTCGCCACTCGCCTCGCGCACCAAGGTTCGCGAAGTCATCCGCGGCCTCAGCGCCACCCGGCAGCTTTCCACTTACTCTCTCGACGCGCAACCACTGCTCTACGTCGAAGGCACCTTGCCGGAGTTCGGGGAGCCCATCGACATGGCCGATATCGAGCCAATCGCTGCGGCAGCACCGCCACCACCCTCCGCGCCAATGTCAGGCAACGGGCTTTCGATTGAACCCATCCCACCCGGCGCGTCCTCAGCTCCAGGTTCCAAGATCCGCAAGTACACACCGCGTCCCGCCGCAGGCGTCGATCCGCTTCGCTGGAAACGCGATTCCAGCGTGCCCGTGCCTCCCGGAAAACGCCGCTCTTCCGCCGTCGGCCCGGAGCGCGACGAACCTCGCTTCCCGCGTCCTGAAAGCGAGAAATTTGCTACCCGCCGCAGCTCTCCGAGACCGGCAGCCTCAGGAAGGCCCGGAGCAGACGTTACCGGCTCACCACGGCGCGCGCCCTCCGACCGTCCCCGCCGCGAAGGCGCGGGAGACCGTCCGGCTCGTCCTTACAGCCCACGGCCCACGGGGGCAAGACCGCCCGCTTCGGGAGCCGCGGGTGCCCGTCCTCGAACCGGATACCCTAAGGCCGCACCCACAAAATTTGGACCACGCCGCGAAGGCGCAATCCCCGGCGAAGGCGCGGGCAGCGCTAAAAAAGGCCGCTGGGTTCCTCGCACCGGTGCCGGCGATCGCCGCGACGAAAAACCACGCCGTGACGCCGCCCCACGCCGCGAAGGCGGATTCGCCGGGCCATCGGGCCGCACCTCCCCCCGCTCCGGCGGCGGAGATTTCAAGAGCAGGGATCGCAGGCCGCGCCGCGAAGGCACCGTCCGTCCGTCTTTCGATCGTCCAAGGACCGATCGTCCAGATCGGCCGTCGAGGCCCTTCTCCAAGCCCGCTGGCGGCAAGTTCGCACCCCGGCGCGAAGGAACCGGCGCAGCTGGTGGCGCGCGTCCATCTCGCCCGTCGTTCGTAAAGCCATGGGAAGAAGATAAGAAGTCCAGACCGAGCTTCCGTCCGCGGACCGAAGGTGCAGGCAAGCCGCCCAGCTTCCGCCGCGCCGAGGGTGCTGGCAAGCCCCCGAGCTTCCGTCCTCGTCCGTCAGGCCCCAGTGGAGCAGGTGCTCGCCCCCGCGCCGCAGGTGCTCGTCCGTCAGGTACCTTCGAGCGCAGACGCCCCGAAGGCGGTCCGTCAGCAGGTACAGGCGAGCGCAGGCCCAGAACATTCGGAGCGCGCCCATCCACCGGCAAACCATCAACGGGTCGCCCATCTACAGGAAGGCCCGCCAGCGGCGGTCGTCCTCCCGCAGGCAGACCCTTCTCACCCCGCCCGTCGGGTGGAAGACCAGCCTCGACCGGCAGATCGTTTTCGCCAAGGCCCTCAACCGGCAGGCCCTCCTCCACCGGAAGACCGACTTCGGGCAAGCCATTTTCGCCACGTCCATCTTCGGGAAGACCGGCATCAGGAAGACCCTCAGCTTCTTCACGGCCCTTCAGCGCCGCGGCGCGTCTCGCCCCCTCTTCCGGCCGACCCTCGTTTGGCAAGCCGGGATTCAAGTCCGGCTCCGGCGGCAAACCGCCACGCGGCGGCAAGCCGGGAGGCTTCAGTAAGAAGCGCAATCCCGGCGACTATCCTCCCCGAAAGAAGCGGCCTGAATGAGCCAGCGTCCTCTGATTGTTGCAATTGACGGCCCTGCGGGCGCCGGGAAAAGCACGCTGGCTTCGCGGCTCGCCAGCCGCTTTGGACTCCTGAATCTCGAGACCGGCGCCATGTATCGCGCCTTTGCCCTGAAGGCATTGGAGAGCGGCGTGTCCTTCGAGGACGTAGCTGCTCTCCAGGCGCTTGCACCCAACACCTCCATCCGTCTCCAGCCCGAGGCAAACGGCAACCGCGTTTTTCTCGATAATCGCGACGTCACCAGCCGTATTCGCCATGAGGATGTGACCCACGCCGCCTCGCGCGTCAGCGTCCATCCGCCCATCCGGAAGTGGATGGTGACCATGCAGCGAAAGCTGGGAGCCGATGGCGGCGTCGTCATGGAAGGCCGCGACATTGGAACCGAGGTCTTTCCCCTGGCCGACGTAAAGATTTTTCTGGATGCTTCGCCTGAGATGCGCGGCGAGCGGCGCTTTCAGCAGCTTGGCCCCTCCAGCACAACCGAGGCAGGAACCGTACTCCGGGAAATCAAAGAGCGGGATGAGCGGGACAGGACTCGTGTCCAATCCCCGCTCAGGCCCGCTCCAGATGCTGTCGTGATCGACTCCACCATGCTTTCGCTGGACGAAGTCGTCGCCCGGGCGGAAGCCATCATTACTGAACGACTGGCTGCTCGGTAGCTCCTTCCGGAGCTTTCAGGTGCTTGCCCGGAGCAATCGGCGCCTTCGGAGCCATGCCCGGTACTGCCGGAACTGACGACATGCCTTTCACGCTGGGTACAGGCGCCACTGGAGGCACTGGCGGCAGCGGTGCTACCATCTCCGCCTTCGAGAGGTGAATGTCCCCCTGGTCAGAGATCAGTTCAATCTTCGGCCCTCCCTTACCCACTTCGCCCGACAGGCTGTTGCTGTTGTTCTGGCTGGTACTTGTCAGTGAGAAGTCGTTCGAAATCTCCCCGTTGTGAGCCCGCGCATCTACCGTAAAATCGGATCCGGCTGGAATGCCCAGGTTGATGCCGGCGTGCCGGTTGTTGATGTAGACGTTGCCCAGCGGCGAACCCGAGGTCACCGTTACATCGCTGTCCGCATTCTCGATGTGAACGTCGCCGAATACCTGGCTGCAATCGATCGACTTCGAGTGCGTTACCACCTTGATCGGACCCAGAACCTGCTGCATGCGCAGATCGCTGGAGTCCATCGTCAGGTCGCCCGCAATCCGCGCCACTTCCAAATCAGTGCGACTGGAGTGCATGTGCAGTGGCGCTTGAATGTGCTCCATGTGCATGTCGCCGAAGAAGTCGCCATTCAGTAGAACTTTGCCGCGGAGCTCAGACAGTGTCACATCGTCCATCCGCCCTTCCACCATCAGATCACCCGCCAGCCCATGCGCGGAGAAGTCGCCTTTGCTCATGCGGGCGTGTGCCGATGCGGCCAGATTTTCCAGCTTGATATCTCCATGCGACGCCGTCGAATAAGTTTCACCCTTCAAGCCATCGATGCTGATATCGCCGTGACCCGCATTGATCGTTACCGAGGCATCCGCCGGCAGATCGATCGTCACGTCCGATTTGCCGTTCGACGTGCCCGGCACGCGAATATTCACATTTTGACCATTCACGGTTACATTTGGCTTCAACGACTCCAGCAGGCGCTTCGCCTCATTATCCGAGTTGGTATACGCCGTCATCCTGGCGTGGATGTGCATCTCGCTATCCTGAGAAGTTGCGATCACAACGTCGCCCCGGGAATTGTCCACCTGCACAATCGCAACCGCCGGCGCGGACATGTCCATCTGGACCTCGTTCACGTGCTCCGCACCCATCATATGCATGAAGTCGCCGTCTTCATTGGCGAACTGGTCCCGTAACGGACCCCAGTTCCAGTGAGCCCAGGTAAGCGTGCCTGCGACCGCCGCCAATATCAGCAGAAAGATCAGTCCGCCACTGGTGCGCCGTACCGGGTAAGGCTTGTCGCGGTCCAGGAACCACTCCAGCAGCATTCCCAGTCCAACAACGATGAACAACAGCGGCCACCAATGTTGATAAGCAACCCAGAAGGTCGAGCTGTTAATCTTGCCGGTTAAAAGCAGCAGTGCCATTATGCCGACTAGGATCAGGACAAACGGTCCCGTGATCGACGGGCGGCGCATGGCGCGCCAATACTGTTTCTGCGCGCGGTACTGTGCCTTCTGCGCGGCAGCTTGCGCGCGCCAGGCCTCCTTGGATCGACGCGCGGCCTCTTGCGGTGGTATCGGAGGAGGAATCGTTGCCATTACCGCCTCCAATTTTCGGCGTCAGACTCTGAGCCCGAGGCCGGTACGATCGACGTAGGACTGCTGGGAGTCGAAGGTCCCGCAGCCGGCGCTGGAGGATAGTAGCCCGGATACCCGGGATAACCGCCCTCTGCATCCACGCCGGAAAGCGCAGCGCGCTGCGCCAGCTTTAGAACTCCCCAGAGAATCAGGTACAGGGGCCAGCTCTTGTGCCACCTCATTATGTTCGCCTCGTTCAACAAGGCAAGCACACCGGTCAGAAGCAGGAAAGCAGGCCCGGTCATTCGGCAGAGTAAGGTATAGCGGTTCACTTCACACCTCCGTCGGACACGTCACGCGTCCGCTTGAAGATCAACCACCCACCAATCGCAATCAAGAGAATCGGCCACGCATGCCCCATCCAGTGCATGCTCAGAATGCCCATCGAGCTCAGCAGGAACATCACGCCAAGGCCGATCAGGATAATGGCCCCCACGGGCTCCGACCGGCGCGGTGGCATGGGTGGCATTGGAGGAACCGGAGGCATTGGCGGCACCGGAGGAAAGCCCCCTGCCGTGTACGCCGCTGCATCATAAGCTGCTGCTGCCGGGACTCCCGGTTGACCCGCTGCGTTGGGATAACCCGCAGCCGGTACGGCCGTTGCATGTGCCGGGCGTAAGCCAAGCTTGGTCCCCAGCTCATTCAGACCGAACGGATCCGGCAGCGGCAATCCGTCACGCCGCGCTTTCGCCGTCTGGTACGCATCGAACACCTGGTAGAACACCCAGGCCCCGATAAAGAAACCGAACATTCCGTGATCTTGTGTCAGCGTAATCAGGATCACAAATACCAGAACGTGTACCAGCCCCTTGATGAACTGGCCGTTGTACATGGCTCCGACACCCGGGATCAGACCCAGGATGGCTGCCAGCGTCGGCTTGGCATCGAAATTCGATGGCGCCGCCGGAGGCAGTGGGCCCGTGGCCGAATACTGAAAATTCTGGTCGCCCATATTGACGGTGTAAGTGCCTGCTGCGGGCGCACCCGCGCC
Source organism: uncultured Acidobacteriaceae bacterium (assembly GCA_963816335.1). Classification (GTDB taxonomy): domain Bacteria; phylum Acidobacteriota; class Terriglobia; order Terriglobales; family Acidobacteriaceae; genus JANXZS01. The sequence goes on from CAWFKA010000014.1 coordinate 157,923, forward strand.
GGGCATCCCCAGTCTCGCTGCAAGACACGGCTCGCAGGAAACGAGACCCGATACCGTACGAACACACTGGGAACACAAGGCCTTTCCACATTGCTGGCAGTAAGATACCGCCGGTACTTCAGGATGATTTATGCAGTTCATGCCAAGCTCCTTTCTGCCTGGTCTGCTCTTTGCGGGAACAAACTGTTGCTGGCCACATCGGTTGCCATTTCGTGGGTGGACAGCCGGTCCCGACATCCCGGCAAGGATTCAATTTCGGCCAGTTGAGGACGGCCGACAAAAATAATAGGTGGACCAGCAGTGTGGGGCGACTCCGACTTGCCGCCGCTCTTGCCTTTGGCACTTCCGCCATTCTCCTGGCTGGCAGGAGGCTTGGCATCGTCTGTCTTCGCCGGTGCCTTAATCTCTTCACTCTCCGAGGTGCGGCGAAGTTCGCGCATCCTCGACTCGACTTCGTACACTACCCGCAGGTTCTCGTAGTAGCGTACGACCGGAGCTTTTGCCGTATAGAACTGGCGCTGCAGGTTCGAGCGCAAAACCGAAGGACGCAAATCCTGTGCCTTGAAGGACGTAAATCGCACGCCCGCCATATTCAGCGTCAGCGCGATCGAGAAGAACGCCATTGCCGCCGTCATCATCATGCGTGGCTCAACAAAGCGCCGCATCCCCGCAAAGTGCTTCCACTCCGGCTTTCCCGTCGCGGAAGGCAGCGGCATAACCGTAACGTTTGCGTTGGCCGCGAGCGCGGGCAAAGCCGCCCCGGTCGTCTGGGTCAGAATCTTTTGCAGTAATCCCGCAGGGATCTGTGGCTCGGGGTGAAGAAACTGCAGCCACTGCTGCCCCTTCTCCGCCTCTCCCAGCATCAGCGCGCACGTCGAGCATTCCATGGTGTGGAGTTCGAAGCTTGCTCGATCCTCATCCGTCAACGCTCCATCGAGCGCGTCAGCGAGCTGGGCTTCCCACTCCTCACAGCGGAGCGTACGCGGATTCTCTTCAAATGGAGTACGGTCAGACATTTTCAAACCACCTGTCTCTTATTACGTTCCAACAGCCTCGCTAGTTCCGCACGGCCGCGGCTAATGCGCGATTTCACTGTTCCCTCAGGAATATGGAGCACCTGGGCGATTTCCTTGTAATCCAGATCCTGCAGGTCGCGAAGGATCACTGCCTCCCGCAATTCGGGAGAAATCCGCGTCAGCGCTTCCTGCACCATCTTCTGCAGTTCCTGGGTGGCGGCATTTTCGTGGGGTGTGGGACGGGAATCAGTCAACCGGTCCGCCGGGCGCCCGTCGTCGGGATCGTCCCAACCCGCATCGATTGAATCAGTTGCCCTCTGTTGACGGCTGCGGCGGAAGTGATCCACCAGCAGGTTACGGGTCAACGTCGCAATCCACACCTGGAAGCTGCCTCGAGACGAATCGAAGCTGCCAAGATTGCCGTAAATTTTTAAGAAGACGTCCTGCGTCAGGTCCTCGGAGTCCTGGGGAGAACCCGTGAAGCGGTAACAAAGGCTGTAGACCCGGCGATGGTGCGCCCGGACAAGTTCTGTCCAGGCTACCGAATCTCCACCCAGGCAACGCCCAACAACTGCATTCCAATCGGGTTCCAAACGACGATCCTCAAATCTCTTTTCCGCAAACCGCCCCTCAACCCGGTTCCCGGGGCTACTGACGCCGGGTGCCGAGTGACGTTCCCGGCTCTGATTCCTGGCATCCGTTTCGCGCAATCCGTTCTTCCAGCCTGCGGGCGCGAGTTTTTGCCCGGAAGCACGGCCCGTTGCAACTGGACCCGCGCCAGCCTGAGACCTCCCCGCCTGCGGAACTCCCTTTGAGGTTCCCGCAAATCCGGCTCCCAAACTACTCCACGCAATAGTCCCCGCAACGCTCATATCTGCCAGATACGGCAGAACTGTGCCCGCAGTTCCGAACACACAAGATTATCCCGTAAATGCCGCCCTTGGCACCTCACTAAAAGGATTAAGCGCCGATTGTGCAGATTCGGGACAGTCAATCCTTCCCCTCAACGCTTGCGTGCCCCCCACCGCTCATCCTCAACCCTCGTCGTGGGTTTCATGGGTACAGGGAAGCCCTCTCCCGCCGCGGCCGGTCGGACAGTATACTGGCTGCGGCGAACTATCAGGTGAAGCGAAAAGGCCGCCATGAAAGCAATTGTCACCACCCGCTACGGGCCCCCGGAGGTTCTCGCACTTCGCGAGATTCCCACGCCTGCGCCCCAGGCGGACGAAGTCCTCATCAAGATCTATGCCTCGTCGGTCAATCCGCTCGACGGTTACCTGATGCGGGG
>CAWFKA010000015.1:0-145214 GCA_963816335.1 uncultured Acidobacteriaceae bacterium
TGGTTTGTCTTTGGATGACAATTGCCATGTACTTCTTCTGGCAATCGCTCTACGAGGAGCGACCGTCGCTATGGACGGCTGTAGGATTCGGCGCGGCGTGTGGGCTGAATGTACTCACCAAGGGCTTGATCGGCATCCTCTTCCCTCTTGCCGTGGTTTTCATATTCCTGCTGATTACGAGGAATCTCAAACATCTTTGGCGCTGGCATGTGCTGGCCGGCGTACTGGTATTCCTTCTCATCGCCGTACCCTGGCACGTAATGGCGGGGGTTGCAAATCCTACGCAGGGCCATCCCTCCGGTGCGGTGCCGACGCAGGGAAACGTGCACGGTTTCTTCTGGTTCTACTTCATCAACGAGCATCTGCTCCGCTTCTTCAACAAGCGCGTGCCACACGACTACGATACGGTTCCGCTCGGAATCTTCTGGGCGCTGCTGGTGGTGTGGATGTCGCCGTGGCTGGTGTTCGCGCTGAGGCCGCTGACGCGCGTGCCCTTTCGGCGGGCGTTTCGCAGGCTGCCTCTTGACCGCGCCGATCAGCGGAGAGTGTTCCTGACGTTGTGGGCTGCGTTGATCCTGATGTTCTTCAGCTTCTCAACCCGCCAGGAATACTACGTGCTTCCCGCTCTCCCGGCGCTTGCGCTTCTGGCTGCGGGGTGGATGGCGGCTGACGAAAAAGAAGTTCAGGGCAAAACCGGACTGCACATCGCCAAAGGCCTGTTCGTCATTGGCATTGTGGGAGCCGCGATGTGTATCTTTTTCGCCGCTCGCGGACATGCGCTGCCGACCGGGTCTGACATTTCGGTAATGCTCGACGCCAATCCTGACGAATACCAACTATCGTTCGGCCACTTCTTCGATTTGAACCTGGATGCGATGGGAGCGTTTCGCGTGCCACTTATTCTGGTCGCACTTTCCCTCGTAGTGGGAACGTCGGCGAACCTCTGGCTGCGATTGAAAGGGAAGCGTCGCGTCGCAAACTGTTTCCTCGTGGGCATGATGTGCGGCGTGCTGATTGCTTCGCAAGTCGCCCTGGTAATTTTTTCGCCGGCGCTTTCGTCGCAGATATTGGCCCTCGCAATCCGCTCTGAAGTTATGCCCGAGGATCTCGTTGTTCTCAACAGCGAATACGAAAAGGCCTCTTCCATGGCGTTCTACCTCGACCGTCCTGTCTACATACTGAACGGACGCAGCTCAGACCTTTGGTACGGCTCCTACTTCACCGATGCGCCGGATATTTTCAAGCACGAGGCATGGCTGGCCGAGCACTGGCATGGTCCGGAACGAGTGTTCGTTTTTACCGAGGTTGGCAAGATGCCGCCGGTGCCAGGACCCAGCTACGTGGTAGCAAAAAGCGGCGGCAAAGAGATTGTGAGCAATGAACCGAACACGGGTGGCGCGGAGTTCTAAGAAACGCGGCTGTCGCTTATACCCACCCGCTCCAACTTGCCCTTGTTGAGAGAAAATCGTTCTCCTCGCCACAGGATGGTGTGTCCCGCGTAACTCCATGCCCAGATGCCGAGCGCGCAGATGTCGCGCGGCAAAAGAAGCCATAGATCTCGCAGCACCTGTCCATCCCTCAGCACAAGGACGCCCACGCTGAGTGCCAGCGCGACCCGCGCCGCCAGAAGGATGCTGAAGAGCGCCACGCTTGGCAGACTCATTCCCGAAGCAATTACATTCGCGATTGCCAGCGGCAATCCAAAGGTGAAGAGCAATCCAAAATACTGTTTTCTGCTGTCACGGATAGCGCGGGACCAACGCAACTGGTGCGCAAGAAACTGAGGAAAAGTGTAAGCGGGGAGATGAGTGTCGACGACCTCTCCGCTCAGCGCAACTTCGTAGCCCGCTTGCGCTGTCCGATACCCAAGTTCGAAATCGTCGGCGAGATAATCCACCAGCGGCAGAAATCCACCGATCGCATTCAGCGCCTCGCGCGAGATAGCCAGTGTGGATCCCAGCCCGAAGTGAATGCCGCCTTCGATCTTGCGAGCGGTAAGCACTCCGGCGATGAAGTCCGTTGAGATGCCGAGAGCCTCCATGCGCGAACCGATGGTTGTTGACGCCTGTCCGCGATAGGCCGCGGTCACCATGCCAACGCGACCGCCGGGTTTCTGCGCTCGCTCGAAGCCGGCCATGACGTTGCTCAGGTAACGCGGCGCAACTTGGATGTCGCTGTCGTTGACGAGCAGATAGTCGTAGCGCGCGTGCGGAAGAATCTGCGATAGATTGCTTACCTTTCCGTTTGCTCCGCGCGTTTCCGGGCATAGGATCAGGCGGATATCGTTTTGCGGGAACTCGGCCTTTAGTTTTCTGACCGCAGCCACCGCAGGATCCTCCAGGCTGCTGACACCGAACAGAATTTCGTACTCGCTGAAATAATCCTGACGGCAGTGGCTGGCGAAACTCGCATACATATGCGGATCGAGCCCCTTTACCGGCTTGAGGATGCTGACGGGCGGATGGAAAAGGGAAGGGCGCTGCGAACGTTCTGCAAGAAAGTCGCGCGCAGACCAGAGCGCGAGCAGGTAGTAAACCAGTCCGGCGAAAGCAAGTGCGGTGGTAACGATCTCTACGGCGAAGGCGAGCATGGGCAGATTCAAGTTTGGCGAATGAACGATTTATTCATAGCGTAGAGCTTCGATGGGATCGAGATTCGCCGCCTTCCACGCGGGATAAATTCCGAAGATCAGACCAATCGCACACGAGACAGTGAAGCCTACCGTGGCCCACGTAGTAGACATGGTCGCGGGAAGTCCCGAAACCGCCATGCGCACGACTACGGTTATCAGCCCTCCCGCAATCACACCAATTACGCCCCCCAGCGCGCACAGAGTCATGGCTTCCAGCGTGAACTGGAGAAGGATATTTTTCTTGGTCGCACCCAACGCCTTGCGCACGCCTATCTCGCGCGTTCGCTCGGTCACAGATACGAGCATGATATTCATCACGCCCACACCGCCGACCATCAGCCCTACGCTTGAAACCGCAATCATGAAGGCGAAGAGGCCGCTTGTGATCTGGTTCCAAAGCCGGGTGATCGATTCAGGACTGAAGATTTCGAAATTATCGTTCTGCTCTACGCGCACCTTGCGTCGCCGCCGCAGCAATTCGCGGATCTCGTCCTCGACCATACCCTTGTTTTTGAGATCGTCGTACTTCACTCCGATCCAAACATCCTTAATCTCAGGATGAAGTTTGTTGAAGGTTGAGTAGGGCAGATAAGCGCTGTTGTCATTGGGATTCTTGCCGCTTCCGAAAGCGCGCTTCTGCTTATCGAGCACTCCGATAACCGTGAAAAGTTCTCCCGCGATGTTAACTTCCTTGCCGAGGGGGCTTTCTTTCACGAAGAGTTCTTCAGCAGCATCGTGGCCAATCACCGCTACATTCGCTCGCCGTGTATCTTCATCCGCGGTGTACATGCGGCCCGAGGAAAGGTGAAGATCGTAGACGTCCGACACCGCCGCGGTGGTGCCGTCCAGGATGGAATGCTGCAACTTGCGGTCGCCATATTTAATGCTGACCGCGCCCAGGTTGAAGCGGAAGTCCTGGTATGTCTTGCTGGGATCCACGGCGACAACGTGCGGCAGCGCCTTCATTGCCTCCGCGTCTTCCTGCGTCAGTTTTTTGCGGCTGAGTTGCTCGACAGTGGGACGCACTCCGATGACGGGCATGTGGAACACCCAGAGGACGTTCGTCCCGATCGCCTTCACCAGGTCCTGCACGTTGTTGTTCAAGCCGTTGATCACAGAGGAAATCGTGATCACCGTGGTGACACCGATAACAATGCCGAGGATCGTGAGGCCGGAGCGGAGCTTATTTGTCCGTAGCGTCTCAAGGGCCATCCGGACGGATTCTCTGGAATCGCTCAATTTCATAATGACCGTCGCGCCAACCAGTTTAGCTCATTCGTAGCGCAGCGCTTCAATGGGATCGAGGCTGGCTGCTTTCCACGCCGGGTAGATGCCAAAAATCAGGCCAATACCGCAGGACACGGAGAAGCCGACGAGCGCCCACGCGCTCGACATGGATGCGGGAAGCGAAGTCACCAGCAGACGGACAATCAGCGTGATGATTGCGCCGATCAACACGCCGATTACACCTCCCAGGGCGCAAAGCGTCATCGCCTCCAGCGTGAACTGGAGAAGAATGTTTTTCTTGGTCGCTCCCAATGCCTTCCGCACTCCTATCTCACGGGTCCGCTCCGTCACCGAAACCAGCATGATATTCATCACGCCGACTCCCCCCACCATCAGGCCAACGCTGGATACGGCGATCATGAATGCGAACAGGCCGCTGGTGATCTGGTTCCATAGGCGCGTGATGGAGTCCGGGCTGAAGATCTCAAAATTATCCGGCTGCTCCACGCGCACCTTGCGGCGACGGCGCAGCAATTCGCGAAGCTCATCCTCAACGATCGGCTTGTTTTTGGGATCGTCGTATTTCACGCTGATCCAGACTTCCTTGACCTCAGGATGAAGTTTGTTGAAGGTGGAAAGCGTCATAAACGCGGAGTTGTCGTTTGGATTTTTTCCGCTTCCAAAGGCGCGTTTCTGCTTGTCCAGAACGCCGATCACGGTAAAGATCTCGCCCTCGATATTCACATCCTGGCCCATGGGATCTTCTTTGCCGAAAAGCTCTTCTGCAGCGTCGTGCCCGAGGACCACGACGTTTGCACGGCGCGTATCTTCTTCGGCGGTGTACATGCGGCCTTCGGTCAGAATCAGGTCATTGACGTCTTTCGCAGCAGCCGTGTTGCCTTCGATGATCGTATGCTGCAATTTCTTGTTCCCGCGCTTGATAGTGACGCCGCCCAGACCCAGTTCAAAATTCTCGTAGCGCTTACCGGGATCAACGGCAACCACGTGAGGAAGCAGCGTCATCGCCTGTGCATCTTCCGGCGTCAGCTTCTTGCGATTGATCTGTTCGGTGGTGGGACGCACGCCGATAACCGGCATGTGAAAGACCCAGATCACATTCGTGCCGAGCGAATTCACCAACGCCTGCACATTGTTATTCAGGCCGTTGATCACCGACGAAATCGTGATTACTGTGGTCACGCCGATCACAATGCCGAGAATCGTCAGGCCGGAACGAAGCTTATTCGTGCGCAGAGTCTCCAGCGCCATCCGCACCGATTCTTTGGAATCGCTCAGTTTCATAGATAGAAAGAATCCGTTCGTCTAGATTGAATTTTGGCCCAGGCTTGTTTTTATTCGTAGCGCAAAGCTTCGATTGGATCCAGATTCGCGGCCTTCCATGCCGGGTAGATTCCAAAAATCAGCCCAATTGCGCAGGACACAGTGAAGCCGATAATCGCCCAAGTACTCGACATGGTGGCAGGAAGACCGGTTACCAGCAAGCGGACGATGAGCGTGATAATCGCGCCGATGAGCACCCCGATCACTCCGCCGAGGGCGCACAACGTCGTCGCTTCAAGGGTAAATTGCAGAAGAATGTTTTTCTTGGTGGCTCCAAGCGCCTTGCGAACTCCTATTTCGCGAGTCCTTTCCGTCACCGATACCAGCATGATATTCATCACGCCCACGCCGCCTACCATCAAGCCGACGCTGGAAACTGCGATCATGAATCCGAACAGGCCGCTGGTGATCTGGTTCCACAGACGGGTGATGGAGTCCGGGCTGAATATCTCAAAATTATCCGGCTGCTCCACGCGTATCTTGCGACGGCGACGTAACAATTCGCGAATCTCATCCTCGACAACCGGCTTGTTTTTCACGTCGTCGTACTTCACCGTAATCCAGACTTCTTTGATCTCGGGATGAAGTTTATTGAAGGTTGAGAGAGGCATGAAAGCCGAATTGTCATCGGGGTTCTTACCGCTGCCGAATGGACGCTTCTGTTTGTCGAGTACGCCAATTACAGTAAAGATCTCCCCCTCAATATTCACATCTTTCCCAGAGGGTCCTCTTTACCGAATAATTCTTCAGCCGCATCGCTCCCAAGCACGGTTACGTTGGCGCGCCGCTCATCTTCCTGGCCGGTGTACATGCGACCGGACGTAAGGGACAGATTGTTGGTGTCTTTAGCGGCCGCGGTGTTTCCTTCGAGGATGGTGTGTTGCAGCTTTTTGCTTCCGCGTCGCATGGTCACGCCGCCCAGGCCAAGACGATAATCTTCGTATCGCTTGCCGGGGTCAACAGCAACCACGTGGGGCAAAAACGCCATAGCCTCCGCGTCTTCGACTGTCAGCTTCTTGCGGTTCATCTGCTCCATGGTCGGCCGAACTCCGATCACGGGCATGTGATAAACCCAAATCAAATTCGATCCGATGGATTGAACGAGCTCCTGGATGTTGTTGTTCAGGCCATTAATGACTGAGGAAATGGTGATCACCGTGGTGACGCCGATGACTATGCCAAGAATCGTGAGGCCCGAACGCAACTTGTTCGTGCGCAACGTTTCGAGGGCCATCCGAACGGATTCTCTAGACTCACTCAGTTTCATAAATCTCTTTCACCTCCCCGGTTAAAGTTCCGACCGGAGAGCCACAATGGGATCAAGCATGGCGGCCTTGCGCGCAGGGTAGACTCCAAAAAATACTCCTACGGCGGTGGCCATGAACAGCCCCATGAATACCGACCATATCTGCACATCAGTCGGGAATCCAACGATCATCGTGATAGCTTTCGCAGCGCCAACGCCAAGCAGCACCCCAATTGCGCCGCCAATCAACGACATGGTGCCGGATTCGATCAGGAACTGCAGCATCACATCCTGCCGTCGCGCACCGAGCGCCTTGCGAACACCAATTTCGCGCGTGCGTTCGGTGACGGACACCAGCATGATGTTCATGATGACAATGCCGCCGACAACCAGCGAGATACACGCGATGCCTACAACAACCGAGAAGAAGGTGGAGCTGATGCTGTTCCAGATGCCGATAAACGTGTCATTCGTCTCGACGGAAAAACTTTCTTCGGCTCCGGGCGCATCGTGGCGGCGGGCACGCATGATCACGCGGGCTTCATCCGACGCGTTCTGAAGTGCGCCGGGCTCTGTCCCTGCCTTGGCGAAAATATCCACACTGGTGTTCATGCCATGCGTCTGCATGTAAGTGCTAAGCGGGATGTCGACATAGTTATCCTGGCTCTGGCCGAGGGTTTTTCCCTGGCGTTCGCCGACTCCAACCACCGTGTAGGGAACTCCGTCTACGCGGATTTCCTTGCCCAGGGGATCTACGCCAGGCATCAGGTTGTCGATGATGTCGTAGCCGATAATTGCCACCTTCATGGCCTGTCTATCGTCCATCTCCGTCAGGGAGCGGCCTTGCACGATGTTCAGATTCGTAATCGTAGGCATGGCCCAGGTCCAGCCGCGAAGGCTGGTTCCGGTGCTCGACTGGGTTCCATAAACCACGCGGGTAGTGCCTTCGATGGAGGCTCCGGTGGTGGTGCAGAGCTTGCAGTTGTCGCGGATCGCTTCGTAGTCGTCGAGCTTGATGTTCTTGCGCTTCTGGAATTTCAGCCACTCTTCGCCGCTGGTAATCACCGACGGGGTCTTCTTGACCGTAAAAACGTCCGATCCGTAGCCGGATATCTTGGTCGCGACAAACTTGTTTGCGCCGTTTACCAGCGTAATGACCGCGATCACAGACGCTACTCCTATCACCACGCCCAGTAGCGTGAGGACGGAGCGCAACTTGTTCGCCCATAACGACTTCAACGATATTTTTACAGCTTCGAGAAAATTCATGGCTCACTTAAATCGCTTGAAAATGCCCAGAATCCTGATGCGTGAGTGTAGCAGCGCTCCTCGGCGAAAGGCGAATGTCGGGCATCCTCTGAAATGTAATACGCTGAATCGCCGCGCAGGGTTCCCCACAGCTGAAAAGATGGACGATACCGCAGTCCAAAAAGACCAATCCCGCGACGAATGACCAGGAAGACGGTGGCCCCGGCCTCGTTTTCGGGGCGCGGGGCCAGAGTTTGCAGACGGCCTATAAGCCGAATTCTGTCGAGGACGATCATTCCTCTAGGCGACGCATTACTGCGGCGCTCCAGCAACCTACCCGGAGGTTTCAGCGCCCACCTTTTCAGGTGGCGACCCGCCTGGGCGCGCCGGGCCAGGCACGCACTCGCGGCCGTGGGTCAAGCCGCGAATTCCCTCCCTATTTGGTCTTGCTCCGTGTGGGGTTTACCATGCCCCCGCCTTTACAGCCGGCGCGGTGCGCTCTTACCGCACCTTTTCACCCTTACCCGCCGCTTTTGGCGGCTGGCGGTATATTTTCTGTGGCACTGGCCGTCTTCCGGCCTTGAAGCCGGAATCCCGGACGTTATCCGGCACACTGCCCTGCGGAGTTCGGACTTTCCTCTCCCGAAGTGCTTTCACACCTCGGCAGCGACCGCCCAGCTCGCCTGCAAACTTTATTTTAGCAGCGACTCAACCAACACGAGCCCCATTCGTGCTCTTCATTTCGACTTCAATGAGCAGGCAGCTTCAAACTCCTTGTAAGTGCCTTCTCTGAGGGTGATATTCGCGGTCTCTTTGCCCATTGGATGGTTGACGGTCGTGATTGCGGTAGACAGTACCGTCCGGCAGAAAGCTAGTGGATAGCGATCGACGATCGTCCATCTCGATCGCGCGGTCTTTCCAGTTTCCGTAAAAGTCGAGGTTGGGCCTGTGGTCGCCGGTGAAATTGTGGTTCCACGCGAGTGTATTCGACATATACAAGTGAATCGGCTCCCCGGTTGTAATCAGGTTAAGCCGAAACGGCATACTGCCACCCAGCCGTAATCGGAGCCGTTCACCCGCAGGCGTGCAGAGATATGCAATACCGGTAAGATTCGACGACGGCAGGATCCGGCTGCCGCGCGTACTCGGCTCCATCTGAACATAGAGCACATAGTCGCCGCCGGCTGATTCGACCCGCACGCGGCCCCATCCCTGCCAGTAGGGAATCAGGTGGAAATGACCTCCCAGGTAATATGCCCATGGAGTGAAAAAGGAAGGCAGGAGGCACACGAATCCCAGGATCGCGAGGAGCAACAGGAGATCCATTCCCAATCCACCTTTGCGGCGGACAGGCGGTCGAACAGGAAGATTCGGTGTGTTCAACACTTTCACTCCTTCTTGGGGGAGCCCGGCGTGTCGGAATTATGAATCAAATCCTGCGCAGAACGCCAACGCGCGAATAAAATTTCGGGCATATTCAGCCTCCTGATGAGAAGCTCCCGTCGTCCAGGCAGGGCCTTCCACCAAATTTCACTGGTATCCTAAGGTCAATTCGCCCGCTTATCGAAGGAACGCCCAAGTAGGCAGCCTGATGGCGCGCTTTCAACCCGCATTTCGAGGAGATTATGGCAGCACTGATCGAAGCCATCAGCGTAAAACGCAAGATGTTTTTTGAGTTCGAGAACACACCTTTTCTATGCCTGGACGCAGAGGTCTCCACGCCAACCGCGAGAGGCGGGCAGACCCTTGTTCGCCTGAAGATGCGCAATCTCATCACCCGCGCCGTGTTCGACAAGACTTTCAAGGCGGGAGACAAGTTCAAGGAGCCGGACCTTCAGATGGTGCCCGCCTCCTACCTCTACCACGATGGTGACGGCTCCCATTTTCTCGACCAGGAGACCTTCGAAACCTTGACCCTGCACGAAGACATGGTTGGAGACGCCCTGGATTACCTAATCGAAGGTGCCATCATTGAGTTGCACAAATACAACGGCAATCCTATTGGATTACAACTGCCGGTCCAGGTGGAATTAGAGGTGAAGTACACGGAACCCGGTGCGCGGGGCGATACGGCAAGCGGTAGCGTCACCAAGGTCGCGCGGTTGGAAACGGGCATCGAAATTCGCGTTCCTCTTTATGTGAAAGAAGGCGAAAAGATCAAGGTGTCCACTGAAACGCGGGAGTTCGCCGGGCGCGCCTGAAATGTCGCTGTGGGTAGCGCAGATTAAGATTGCAAGGGTGACCGCGTTGGACACGGTCCCCATCTTTTGGTGGATGACCAGCAATCCCCGAGCCAAAAAGCCTAGTCACCGGGCAACTCCAGTTGCTCAGAGCCGTGCTCATCCTGGTATGGACGGAAGCAGGCGCGGCAACGCGCTTCGTACACGCCGGCCGCCCCCACCATCACTCGTTGCTGGCTGCTGCCCAGTCGTTGCGTATGAATTGCAGGCGCGCCGCAAACCATGCAGACGGCTGACAGCTTGACGACCTCGTCCGCCACCGCCATCAGATCCGGAATCGGGCCGAAGGGTTCGTTGCTGAAGGTAGTGTCGAGTCCCGCCATCACCACGCGTTTTCCCTGGTGAACCAATTCCAGCGCAAGATGCACAAGGCTGTCTTCGAAAAATTGAGCCTCGTCCACGCCAATCACATCGACTGCGGGAAGAATCTCCGCTAGCTGATCGCGCAGGGCTGCAACGCTGGGGACTGTGACAGCCTCAAGAGTCTGAGCGCTGTGCGAGGCAATCGCGGTGCGGTGGTAACGATGGTCCATGTCCGGCTTGAAACTCGCTACCCGCAGCCGTGCGATTTGCGCACGCTTCAAGCGACGGATTAGCTCCTCTGATTTCCCGGAAAACATGGGCCCGGTAATCACTTCCAGCCGGCCCGGATGAATGTCCATCTACTGCCTCTCGAAAACTGCACACTCAGGCTGATTCTCGGCAGGAGCTAAATCCCCTGCCTGCGTTCAATAACCCTCAGCTGCCCTCCCGAATTCGTCGAGAGAAAAACTTTGAGCTGGTTTGCCACAATGAACGAAAAGATCGTGTGAGGTACTGCTTAGTGTATTGCTTTCGGCGGTGTGGAAAGCTGGATATCAGGCTTTTCGCCATTTTCCAATGGCGGCGAACAGCGGTGCGCCCCAGGCTGCTATCGATAGCAAGGATCCAAACAAAAAGACGGCATCGATGCTCTCCCGGCCCAACGGCTGCCAGTACACATTTTCAAGGTTGAACCACAAGGCGAACTCATCCAGCGTGAGCGCGGACGCGACACCATAAAGAATAGACGTCAGCCGGCTGATGAAGATTGCTGAAGCTCCGGTTCCATGGTCAATCTCGAGAACCCATCCGTATCCCAGAGCCAGCAGCAGCAGGATCCCCCAGACAAGGTGGTGAATGTGGTGTCCGTCAATCTCAACCCAGTGAAATGGACCGATGTGTCGGACGATCGCCATAACCAGCAGGCGCAGGCCGAGAAAAGTGATGAAGAAACTCACCGAAGCGTAAAACATCCGGCGGCGCGGGCGATCCGGCAGATTGCTGTGAATGAGATGTCCGAGGCGTGTGAGGTGAAGCATCAACAGCATTACCGCCGCGGCACTCGCGCAAAAAAGAAGGAGGATCTCTGTACCGGTTAAATGCATGCGCAAATTAGATCATGTGAGCTATGGTGCGAATCTGCCACACGCTCTCACAGAGGCGCGAAAAGCCGGGGCGCGTGGCCCCGGCTGCTCGGCACTGCTTCATCTTTACGCGACTTCGCGCTTGCTGCTCTTCTTGCTGCTGCGCTCTCCCGTATCGACACCCACGGGAGCTGAATCGACGGTTGACGCATCTTCTGTGCGCGGCTGCGGCCTATAGGGCGTCACGTAAAGTCCCGTTCCGCCGGTAATTTCTGAATCGACAAGGTTAAGGCCGCCGTCCTGATTCCACGGTCCAACATAATCCTTGGAACCGTCCTGACCCTCACCGGTAGATGCGTTGAAAAACTGGTCCACCAATCCCGGTGTCGGCTTGATGATGCCGATCGCAAACCGCGGTTTCTGCATGCTCTCGAGGGCTGCGCTGAAGGCGCGCATGTGCGTGATCTCGCGAGTCATGAGGAACTGCAGCGCTTCCCGGCTCTCAACGTCATCCGTGAATGCGATCAGACGCTCATAAACGATCTTCGCGCGAGCTTCCGCCGCTATGTTGCTATGCAGGTCAACCGCCAGGTCACCTGTCACTTTGAGATAATCTGCTGTCCATGCCGAACCTGCCGAATTGCAAAGCGTGACACCTCCACCGCCGGCTACCGCAACCAAGGGGTCTGCTTCCGCCGCGTCGCGATCGTTCTTCATCGGCTTCAAGTGCATTCGGATCAACGCACCGACCACTTCAAGATGGCTGAGTTCTTCAGTTCCAATGTCCATCAGCAGATCTTTACGTCCCGGATCTTCGCAATTGAGGCCCTGTATCGAATACTGCATCGCGGCGGCGAGTTCTCCATTGGCGCCACCAAATTGCTCCAGCAACATATTGCCAAATCTTGGGTCGGGTGTGCCGACCTTCACGGTATACATCAGCTTCTTAATGTGGTGATACATCGAATGCACCTCTTGGTGTGGATCAGGTTGGATGGGAATTTCGGCACCCTCAGCCCGAAGGATTAGGTGCGTTTGCCGTAATGGCCTGGCATATTCAAGGGTCTGGGCAGGCTTAGAAAGCCTCGCGCTCACGCGCCCGATCATCGATTGACCAGTGCCTTTTCTTGAGAGGCGGACGCGTTGAACGAAGTTGTCCCGGTGACGGGCACGGGAATTGAGAATCTGAAGGCAGCAACGACGCTATTTTTATCCTGTTGACCGTGGTTGCTGCGCCCTGCATCCTACCTGCGGGCGCTAACTTGTTTGGAATGCGGAGCGCTGGAGCGGATTTCCTTTTCCGGCTCATCAATCTCTGCCTGGAACGGCAGCGTAATAATTCAAACCGAGGGGTTCGGCTGATGACGATTCGATGGAAGAAGCTGTTAGTCTTCGCGATTTCTTTTTGGACATTGAGCTGTGTAGGCCTGCACGCGCAAAGCGGGATTACCGACCAGAACGGGCGCTCAGTAACCTGTGCATCGGATGATGGCAAACGGCACCTCTGCTCCGTGCCCACTCAACACGGTGTGAGAATGACCAATCAACGCAGCGGATCACCTTGTATTCAAGGACAGACCTGGGGCTATAACAACCAGGGAATCTGGGTAGATCGCGGATGCCGCGCTGACTTCTGGCTGGGTGGCGGCTATCACGGCGGCAACAATGGCGGTGGCGGCGGCGGGAACTGGAACGGCGGCGGTACTCAGAGCATCACCTGCTCGTCTGACGACGGCAAACGCAACTACTGCAACGTAGATACACGCGGCGGCGTGAGAATGGTGAACCAGCGCAGCGGGTCGCCTTGCATTCAAAACCAGACATGGGGTTATAACCAAAGCGCGATTTGGGTAGATCGCGGCTGCCGCGCAGACTTTTCCGTAGGTAGCGGCGGCGGCGGGAACTGGAACGGCGGTTCTCAAACCATCACCTGCTCGTCGGACAACGGCAAGCGCAACTACTGCAACGCAGATACACGCGGCGGCGTGAGAATGGTGAACCAGCGCAGCGGGTCGCCTTGCATCCAAAACCAGACATGGGGCTATAACAATCAGAGCATTTGGGTGGATCGCGGCTGCCGCGCGGACTTTGCCGTCGGTAGTGGCGGTGGCGGCGGGAATTGGAACGGCGGCGGTACTCAGACCATCACCTGCTCGTCTGACAACGGCAAGCGCAACTACTGTAACGCAGATACACGCGGCGGCGTGAGGATGGTAAACCAGCGCAGCGGATCGCCTTGCATCCAGAACCAGACCTGGGGCTACAGCCAAACCTCGATTTGGGTAGATCGCGGCTGCCGCGCGGATTTTGCCGTCGGCGGCAGGTACTAGGGTTAACCACTTCGCTGTCGAAAAAGGGCGGACAGCAACGCTGTCCGCCCTTTCACTTTTAGCTGCCCGGGCCTACCGAGTGGCGACCGCTACCGGTGCGCGCCGCCAGCTATAGAGCGGGAACTTCTCCGCCATCTCCAGCACTTGTCCCTTGATGCGTGCCAATGCCTGCGGATCGTTGCGGTGGTCGAGTGCCTCGGTGATCCATTTTCCTATCGTCTGCATCTCGGCCTCCTTCATTCCGCGTGTCGTCAGAGCCGGCGTCCCAATGCGGATACCGCTGGGCTTCATGGGAGGATTGGTGTCAAACGGGATCGCATTCTTGTTCACGGTGATTCCAGCTTCACCCAGCGCATATTCCGCCTCGCTGCCGAGGATGCCCTTTCCGAAAACATCCATCAGGATGACGTGCGTATCCGTGCCACCCGCGATCAGACGATACCCTTCGTTTGAAAGTGATTCGGCGAGGGCTTGGGCGTTGGAAACAACCTGCGCCGCGTACTGCTTGAATTCCGGCTGCAGCGCTTCTCGGAACGCAACTGCCTTCGCCGCGATCACGTGCACCAGCGGACCGCCCTGCTGTCCGGGAAAGACGCAGCGATCGATATCCTTGGCGAACTGCGCCTGCGAAAGAATCATGCCGGCACGCGGTCCACGCAGCGTTTTGTGCGTCGTCGTGGTAACGATGTGAGCGTGCGGTACGGGCGAAGGATGCGCCCCGCCGGCGACCAGTCCGGCAAAGTGCGCCATGTCCACCAGGTAGAGAGCGCCCACCTTGTCGGCAATCTCGCGCATACGTGCGAAGTCCCACAGACGAGGGTAAGCGCTGCCTCCGCCGATGATGAGTTTCGGCTGTTCCCGGACAGCAATCTGCTCCAGTTCGTCGTAGTCCACCACTTCTGTATCCTTGCGGACTCCGTACGAGGCCACGTGGTAGAGCTTGCCGGAAAAATTCAGCTTGTGTCCGTGCGTAAGATGGCCGCCATGCGCGAGATCGAGGCCAAGAATCTTGTCGCCCGGCTGCAAGACCGCCATGTAAGCTGCCGCGTTTGCCTGCGAACCGGAATGCGGCTGCACATTCACATGTTCCGCGCCGAAAATCTCTTTGGCGCGGTCACGGGCCAGATTTTCAACCACGTCCGTGAACTCGCACCCGCCGTAATAGCGCTTGCCGGGATAGCCTTCTGCGTATTTGTTTGTAAATACGGAGCCGGCCGCCTCCAGCACCGCCTCACTGACAAAATTCTCAGAAGCGATCATTTCGAGGCCCTCGTGCTGGCGGCGGGTCTCATGATCAATGGCGGCGGCGATCTCAGGATCGGACTGGGCGATGGACATCTGCAGACGGTCAGGCATGCAGTGATTTTATCTCGATTTGCGCCGCATCCGGAGGGAAGAAACGAATGCTCTGTGGGAAAGAAATTGGATGCCGTGCGCGGTTGGATCATCCACACGCACACAGGTGCTGCGGCTTCACGCTGACGGGAATTGCGACGGTCCTTGCGTCCCTGGACTACGCTTCTTCCGCCATCTGCATGCTCAGGTAGCGCTCGTATCCCAGCTCTTTGATCAGGTGCTCTTGCGCCTCAAGCCAGTCAACGTGCTCTTCTTCATCTTTCAGAAGCTTTACAAACAGGTCGCGAGAGCCATTGTCCAGGTTGTCCGAAGCAATCTTGACCGCCTCGTTGTACATCGCAACCGCACCGATTTCCAGCTTCAGGTCGGACGCAATCATGTCTTTGACGCTCGCTCCAATAGTGAGCGCCAGCGGCTCCATGCTTGGGGTTCCATCAAGGAACAGAATTCGTTCCATGATAATTTCCGCATGCTTCATTTCATCGATGGACTGCTTTTTGATGTACTTTGAGAGCTTCTCATAGCCCCAGTTTTCGCACATCTCAGCATGGAGGAAATATTGGTTAATGGCGGTTAGCTCTTCACGGAGCGTACGGTTCAACTGCTCGAGGACTAGCGGGTTACCCTTCATGCAGACCAGTTTTTCACAAACTGGACAACTGTCCACAACTAATTCGATGCCATCAGAAAGTAGGGCAGACCTTACACTCAACGGGAGATCAGTTCCGCTTCCGCTTTCAACCGCACGGGATAAGGCGCCTCGGCCAACTGCTTGAATGACTTGTAGATGAAGGATCCCAATGCCCATCCATCCATATATTTGAATGGCGTTTCACCCAGCGTGTAGTGGCCGCAGGGGAGTTCCCGGTCGACAAAATCGACGTTACGGGCGCGGAAATTCTCAATCACTTGAAGCGAGAACTCGTTCAAGAACGTGAGATCGTACTTGCCGTGCACCACCAGCACCTTGCGCGGCATGGACGCGAATTTGTCCATGTAGTGAATGGGGCTTACCGCCGCCCACAACCGCGACAGGCTTTCCGGAGTAACCAGTCCCTCAAATGCCGCGCGAATGTGGCGGGTACTTTGCCCCGTCCACACCACATCGCCGAACGAGGTGGATGCGTGATTGAATGCGCAGACCTGGATGCGCGGATCGTGCGCGGCCGCGATAAACGCATAGCAGGAGCCGAGCGAAGTGCCCAGCACGCCGAACTGCTCGTATCCCTGCTGCTCCAGCCAGTCAATCGAAGCGCGAATGTCCACAACCGCCTGCCGGCACGCAGACAGCGTGCGCCCGATGTTGGAGCTGCAAGCGTAGTCGGAACGCTCCAACTCGGCCGGACGCCGGATGTCGTGGTATGGCTTGCTCAGCCTGAGAGCGGAGATACCGAATCGATTGAATAAGGTGCAGAGAGCGTTGTGGCTGAAGGCGTCGGCATTCCACTGCGGCATTACGATCACTGCCTGCTTTGGCTTTCCCTTCATCTTTTCGGGAGGCGCGGGATACCAGCGCGCATTCACCAGGTCGTTTTCAGGATGGATCGTTCGCTCCGGCGATGTGAATCGCAGGAACTGCGCGTGCCTTACTTTTCCCAGGCGGGCACGCTCGTTCAGCTTCGCGTCTTTCGCCAGCGTTTCTGGCCGTACGTTTGTCGGAAAAAGCTGCGGATACCGCTCTTCCAGGCGAAAATCCGTCGGGGTGTCGTAGCGGTAAAAATCCTCGCTGTGACGGATGACGGCATCGTTCAGCGCGATCATAGCCCGCTCGGCATCGGCGTCATTCGCAGGCGGTTCACCCGACGGCCCATAAATCTGCGTAGCCAGGCCGCGAGCCGAACGAAAGTCGTCCAGCCAATCGAATCCCCACTCCACCGGACGCACCACGCGGTTTGAATCGCGCGTTGTGAGCGCTGTTTCCCATGAGTACATCCAGCGCGCGTATAGCTTTCTCAACATGAGTCAGTTTACCAGCGCACAGAATGGTTAAGCGTGATGCAACTCACCGGTTGCGCTGAAATTAGTTGCTTGACGCAAGCAACTAATTTGGCGTACATTCAATTCCATGAAACCCGCCACAGAAAATACGAAGCAATGGTGGGACGAGTTGGAGCGGCTGGGACGCATTCTGGGGCGGATCGGCCCGGATGAAGTGTGCTGCGAGGGCCTGAGTCAGAGGCAGTGCTCCATCCTGCGCACGCTGGTCGAGCAGGAAGGTGCGCGCCTTTCCGATCTCGCGGCTAGCGCCTGCATTACGCCAAGCGCCATGACACGTGTGCTGGAAAAGCTTGAATCCCGCGGCCTGGTGGAGCGTGTCCGCGGCACGCACACAGATGGACGGGAGGCCAAGGTTCGCATTACCGCCGAAGGCCGCCGCACGCGCAAACAGCTTGACGCCTTGATGCGACAGCGAACCAACGAAATTATTGAGTCAATCCCGGTGCAGCAGCGTTCTGAAATTTTCAGCGCTCTGCAAATACTGAACACTGCGATCGAGTCCGCGGGTTGCTGCGGCCTGAACGCTCCCGTCACGAAGTTAATCAGAATCGAGGAAGCAGAATGAAGGACCAATCCCTGACTACGGCGGTTGAGGAACACTACGCGGCGGTTGCTCGAGGCGAGAGCTTCCGCATGCGCAGCACCAGTGCGCGACGTTGCGCGCTCCATCGGCTATTCCGAACGCGACCTTGCCCTGGCAGGTGACGCGAATCTTGGGCTTGGCTGTGGCAACCCGCTGGCCCTGACGGAACTCGGCCCCGGCATGACCGTAGTCGACCTCGGATCGGGCGCGGGATTTGACGCGTTTCTCGCCCTGGATCGTGTCGGCCCAACGGGTCGCGTGATCGGCGTGGACATGACAGACGACATGCTGGCACTGGCGCGGCAGAACGCCGAAAAGCGCGGAGCGACGAATGTCGAATTCCGCAAAGGTTTCATCGAAGACCTGCCGGTCGAGAGCGGCACGGTGGATTACGTCATCAGCAATTGCGTCATCAACCTTTCGACTGACAAGCCCGCTGTCTTCAGCGAAATTGCGCGAATCCTGAAGCCTGGCGGAAGGTTCGCAGTGAGCGACATCGTGCTGCTCAAGCCTTTGCCGGAAGCACTTGGCCGCGACATCAGCGCCTACGTCGGCTGCATTTCCGGCGCAAGCATGCTGACCGAGTATCTAAGCATTGCGCTCGCTGCGGGGCTCCACGATCTGTCGATCCCGCGCATGGCGCACGGCGCCGACCTGGTAAAGATGCTGTCTCCGAATGATATCGCTACCGGTGGCTCTTGCTGCTGTGGTTCGACAGTCGCCGTCACTTCCATCAAGAATCCCGACGCGATCGCACGTCAAGCCGCCGAATCACTGGCTTCCATCAAGCTGCATGGCAGAAAGTGATCGAGGTCCACATTGAGCGAGCAAAGCCGCAGACTGGGATTTCTCGACCGCTACCTTACGGCGTGGATCTTCCTCGCGATGAGTGTAGGTATCATCGCGGGCTGGCTCACTCCCGGAATCGTCCCGCTACTAAATAAGTTCAGCGTCGGTACTACTTCGATTCCAATCGCGCTTGGCTTAATCCTCATGATGTATCCGCCCTTTACCAAGGTGCGTTATGAGGAACTTGCGCGAAGTTTTTCGCAACAAGCGAATCCTGTATCTATCGCTGTTACAGAATTGGATGATCGGACCAATACTGATGTTCGTATTGGCGGTGATCTTCCTGCGTGGCTATCCGGAATACATGGCGGGCCTGATTATGATCGGGTTGGCGCGCTGCATCGCGATGGTAATCGTGTGGAATGAACTGGCAAAGGGCGACACTGAATACGCGGCGGGATTGGTCGCCTTCAATTCGGTCTTTCAGGTGCTCTTTTATTCACTTTACGCGTGGATCTTCATCACAGTGCTTCCAGAGAAGCTCGGCCTGCACGGGATGACCGTCCACGTTTCCATGTCGCAAATAGCGCAGAGCGTTTTCATTTATCTCGGCCTGCCTTTTTTGGCCGGATTCGTAACGCGCACGGTACTCGTGAAAACCAAAGGCATCGCTTGGTATCAGTCGACGTTCGTGCCTCGCGTAAGTCCGCTCACGCTGATCGCACTTCTATTTACGATTGTCGTGATGTTCTCTCTCAAAGGCGGATACATTATCCGCTTGCCGCTGGATGTTCTGCGGATTGCTGTTCCCTTGCTGATCTACTTTGTCGTCATGTTCCTCGTCTCGTTCTATATGGGACATAAGCTCGGAGCGGATTATTCGAGGACGACAACTTTGGCTTTCACCGCTGCGTCAAACAATTTCGAGCTTGCGATTGCGGTGGCGGTCTCGGTCTTTGGCATCAATTCCGGCGCTGCCTTTGCGGCGGTTATCGGTCCGCTCGTCGAAGTACCGGTAATGATTGGGTTGGTGAACGTGGCACTCTTCTACCAACACAAATATTTTGCAGAGCCGCAACGTCTTGATCGGCGGCCCATAAATTCATCCATCGAAGGGCGCTCTAAAAAGGGAATCTGATGAAGACAAAAGTGTTGTTTCTATGCACTGGAAACTCGTGCCGGAGCCAGATGGCGGAAGGCTTTTTACGTTCGTTCGGTGGCGACAGATTTGAAGCACACAGCGCTGGCACCCGGCCTTCCACGCTGAACCCGATGGCAGTCGAGGCGATGAACGAAGTGGGTATCGACATCTCGCAGCAATCGTCGAAGAATGCGTCCGGCTATCTCGGCACTCACTTTCCGTACATCGTTACCGTCTGCGACAACGCGAAGGAGTCGTGCCCGATCTTTCCCTGGGAATAGCACTCGTCTGCACTGGCCATTTGACGATCCAGCGGACGCTACCGGAACGGAAGAAGAACGTCTTGCAGTGTTCCGCAGGGTGCGGGACGAGATTGACCAACGCATCAGGGATTTCGTTGCGAAGACTAAGTAAACTCAGTCAACCAGCCGGCGATGAACCCGGTGCCCAATATCCGTGAGCACTTCCCACGGGATGGTGCCGGTCAAATCGGCGTGCGCGTACGCGTCAATCTTCTCTGATCCCTGTTCGCCCAGGATTACGACTTCATCGCCTGATTCCACGTCGGGAATATCGGTTACATCCAGCATGCATTGGTCCATGCAGACGCGTCCTGCAATCGGCGCAAACTTGCCCCGCACCAGCAATGCGAAGCGATTAGAGAGTCGCCGATCCAGTCCGTCGGCGTAACCGGCATCCAAGCAACGCGAGCTTCGTAGGACGTTCCGCGCGGAAGGTTTCGTTGTAGCTCACCGTCTCCCCTTGCGGAATCAAGCGCGTTGAAATGACGCGGGTTTTCCACGCCAGCACCGGCTTGAGTATTTTTTCGAGGTCGTCCGCCGACGTGCCCAGCGGCCGAAACCGCGGCGCATATCCGTAGAGCGCGAGGCCCGGACGCAACATGAGTCGCGCTCCGTGCTTCGTTGCCAGCTCAAACATGGGAGGCAAATCTTTTCCGCCCAGCAGTGTGGCGGAGGCTCCCGCATGCAGCCAGTGAAATTTCAGCCCCACTGCTGCGATGCAATCGAGCGCAAGCGAGAGACGCGAGAATTGACGCTGGAACGATGCGGAATCCAATTCGTCGGCCGCACTGAAATGCGTCATCACGCCTTCCAGCCGAAGCGCCGAGCCAGGATGAAAACGCGCCAGCAAATTTTTCAGGTCATGCGCATCGTCACGATTGTACGGCGCGGGCACGCCCTGTCGAGCCATTCCCGTATCGATCTCCAAATGCACGGCGATCGCTTGCGGAGCCAGACCATGTTTCGCTGCCGCCGCTTCCAGCTCATCCAGTTGAAATGGCTCCCATACCACGGGAGTCAGATCATGATTCAGGAGCGCATCGCCCTCTCCATGCCATGGCCCCGACAGCACAAGCACTCGCGTAAACGGAGGGCAGAGGGCGCGAACTTCAATGCCCTCTTCGACCGAAGTGATGCCAAGCCACTCCGCACCCCCGTCTGCGAGGATCGGCGCGCACTGTTCAAGACCGTGTCCGTACGCATTCGCCTTCACGACTGCGAGCAGGTCAGCGGATTCCCCTGCCAATTGGCGGAGATTGCGATAGTTATCAAGCAGACGGCTGCGAGAAATTTCAACCCAGGTTGGACGAGTGCACATGATGGAAGCTTCATCGTAAATGAATTCCGCAAACACTTTTTGCACTGCTTCCGTTTTGAAATCAGCGAGCATTCTCCATGCAGCCGACTGCGGAGCTCCTTCGCTTGACAGTCGTTGGTGGATTCCATGAGACTCCCGCCTGCAGGGAGTCTCCGGCTCCGCCCGTACGGTATTCAATATTCGAGGCCTTCCAGTGAGCCATAACCGCTATTTCCGCATACTG
The DNA here is from genome assembly GCA_963816335.1 of uncultured Acidobacteriaceae bacterium. Lineage (GTDB taxonomy): Bacteria > Acidobacteriota > Terriglobia > Terriglobales > Acidobacteriaceae > JANXZS01. The sequence continues at coordinate 21,360 of CAWFKA010000015.1, forward strand.
CACTCCTCTTTCAAAATCTGCGCCCTCCTCTTGATGACCCTCGTTTTTAACGGCTGCGGCGATAAGTTATCGGCTCCTGTGCTTACCGGTTCACCCTCAGAGAATGCCGGCAACTTCAGCAACGTTCTCTTTTTAGGTGACTCGCTTACGGCCGGCTATCAGAATGGATCTCTGCTGGATTCGCAGCAGCCGCACGGCTACGCCGGCCTGATTGCGACCCAGGCCGAATTTCAAGATCGAGCAGCCGCTGATTGCCGCACCGGGCGCTCCCGCGGTGCTGCAGTTGGAAAGCATTGGGCCTCCTCCGGTTGTAGCGCCGGTAGATGGAACGACGACCGGCCGCGACAACCTCACCATCCAGGCAACCGACGTGGCCGTACCCGGACACACCGTCCACGACCTTATTTACACAGCGCCATCGTCTGGTTCCTTCCACTGGACAGGAAAAGCTGACCTACCTGGTTCTCGGATTTCCCGGTATTCAGCAGGGCGTACAGTACACGCAACTTCAATGGGCTCACCAGCTCAATCCAACGACGATCATTTTGTGGATCGGCAACAACGATGCGCTGGTCGCGGATATAACCGGCTCTCCGGCGAGCATGACGCCACTCGCAGACTTCACCACGCAATACACGCAGATGATGCAGCAGTTGATGTCCACCACGCGGGCCAACCTCATCGTCGCCAATATTCCTGACGTAACGAGCGTCGCCTACATGACGCCGGGAGCTCTGGTTTTGGGCGAATACTCACAACTGACGGGCATTCCCGTGGCGCAGCTTAGCGCTTTGACCGGGGTGTTACCCACGGACCTCGTCAATCCGACAGGGCTTGCCGAGATCTCCGCAATACTGCAAGGTACGCAGAAAACTCCAGTGGACGACGCCGGCTTGCTCACCGCTACCGAGGCTGCAGTAGTTCAGCAAACGGTGATCGCCTACAACCAGGTGATTGCCCAACAAGTCGCGGCTGCCGGAGGCACCTGGTCGACATCTACTCTGCTACCAAATATCTGAACGCGCATCCACCGATCATTAACGGCTACCCGGTGAATTCCGGATTCCTCGGCGGATTGTTCTCGCTGGATGGTATTCACCCGACCAACACCGGCTACGCCATCACGGCGAACGCATTTATCCAGACAATGAATGCGGCGCTGGGCAAATCCATTCCACTGGTTGACGTCAACGCAGTCGCGGCAACCGATCCGCTCTTTCCGACGAATCTCGCGCACGCCACCGCCACCCATACTCACATCTCCGCCGCCGCTGGAAGATCGGTGGAGTGGATGTTCAAGCACTGACACCGGCGGAAACGAACCAGGAAGGGTCGGATTCCACGGCCCTTTTTTCTTTGCGCCCGGAAGCCCGTATTTGCGTCTCAGGATCGCCTAAAGCGCACGCATTTCGCTGTTTTCCCCGCTGGCCAGATACAATAGAGATTCGGACATTTTCCTGCCGGGGATCCCCTGTCTTTCTGGGAACGGTGAACAAAATCAAAGTCCGTCAAACGGACGATGGGGTGCGGATGTTAGATGCAGTTGCAATAGTGCGTTGGGCTAAAACGGCTGGCCGGTCGGCCACCGTGTTTTCGATGGCAGCAGTCATGATGTTGGTGTTAGGAACCGCATTTGCGCCCGTCGCTTCGGCGCAAGCGGACCCATCCGCGGAGGTCAAGCTGGCCCCGACTACAACACAGCTCTCCATCGCCGCCAGTGAGGGTGATTCGCGGACACGGGCCACTTTCACCGTGCACGTTATGGGTGTTGGCACCAGCGCTACACCTGCCGGAAGCGTCAGCCTGAAGATGGGCGATCTTTCTCTCGGCTCGGTTGTTCTGGACGAAAACGGATACGCCGCCTACAAGGTTGAAGCCGTAGCGCAAGGCCGACAGCAGATCACGGCAACCTTCAATGGCAGTCCCACTTTTGCGTCCTCGACATCGCCCGCCCGGCCGCTCGATTCGACCACGTCCGGATTGCCGGACTATACCTTCACGGCAGATAAGACCGCGCTCACCATCAAAGTTGGGCAGTACGGAACGATGGCCTTGCTGGTGTCTCCTGAGAATGGATTCAACCAGATCATCGCGCTCTCCTGTTCGGGCCTGCCGCTGGCCACCACGTGCCGGTTCACTCCCTCCCAGCTTACCCCCCTGGCCGATGGCAAAAACACTCCCCTAGCGTCCACGCTGATCGTTCAGACAACCGCGATCACCGGAGGCACTGCCGGATCCATCAAGCCGGCCGGTGGACGCCCGATGTACGCCCTCGTTCTTCCGGGAATCCTGGCGTTGGCAGGATTAAGCGCAACCCGCAAACGCCTGCCCGCTTTGCGCATGCTGTGTCTTGCGGTTCTATTGACGGTAAGCGGAGTGGGCTTGAGTTCCTGCGCCGCGCGCTACGACTACTATCATCACCCGCCAACGGTGAATAAGGGCACCCCCATCGGAACGACCACGCTGACGATCTACGCGACCTCCAGCAGCGGCAACGTTGCGACCGTGAAGTCGCTCCCGGTCGCTCTGACCGTTACGAATTAAACATTTCGCAGACAGCAGAAGGGCATGGCCAACGCCATGCCCTTCTGCTTTTGAGCATGCTCCCGACGATGGCACTTCAGGCGTTACTACCGGTTCGCTTGGGCTGGAAGCCGGCTGCAATCGTGCGGTGGGGCCAATCAGCTCCACTGATATAGGCTGATGTGAAACGAATGCATTCTTCTAGATATCTCCGCAAGCGTGCCTCCTGTGTCCTGTTCATGGCACTCGCCTGGGCCAGCTATGCAGTGGCCGCGCCTGCGCCGATTGAAGGATTCAGGGTCGTCGCAACATACCCACACTCCACGGCGAACTATACAGAGGGATTTTTCTACCTGGATGGTCTTTTCTATGAGGGAACTGGCATAGTGGGGCGCTCGGCGGCAATGGCAATCGACCCCGCAACCGGCACGGTTAAGAGGAGACGCGATGTGCCGCCGCCATACTTCGGAGAAGGAATTGTGGATTGGGGCCCTTACCTCTATCAGTGGACTTGGCAGTCGCACATCTGTTTTGTGTATGACCGCCTCACCATGAAGGCGGTCAAGCAGTTCGCCTATGCGGGTGAGGGCTGGGGGATGACGCGTACGAAGAATGAACTGATTACGAGCGATGGTACAGATACGCTCCGGTTCCGCAATCCAGTTTCCTTCAAAGAGACCCGCCACATCACCGTCACCGACGATGGTAAAGCCGTCGATAAGCTTAACGAGCTTGAGTTTATTCATGGGGAAGTCTATGCGAATGTCTGGCACTCGGATCGGATTGCGCGAATCTCGCCGAAGGACGGGCATGTGATTGCATGGATCGATTTGACAGGGTTATTGCCTTCCGTCCTGAAGGTCGATGCAGAATCTGTGCTGAACGGGATTGCATACGATGCTCAACATGACCGGATATTCGTCACGGGCAAGCAATGGCCGATGATCTTTGAAATAAGGGTTCTGTCCCGGCGATGAACCGAAAGAGACATCACCCACCCACCATCGCGGCCTGAACCAATCCGAATGCTTCTTCCCTGATCTTCTCTTCGCTGCCGAAGCCGCTGCAGCCAGTGAACATCCGGTTCGCGGCGAAACCAGGTTAGCTGGCGCTTGGCGTAGTTGCGATGGCCCTGCTGCGCGGATATCACCGCATCTTTGAGAGTCAGGGTTCCGTTCAGAACCGCCTTGGCCTGCTTATAGCCCAGCGAATCGAGTGGCCGGCTGGCTTCGCCGTACGTCGCCATCAATTTCTCCGTCTCGGCAACAAGGCCCTCGCGGAACATCTCTTCCGCACGTTGATTGATGCGTGCATACAGGGCCTTCCGCTCCGGCTCAAGCCCGATGCGCAGGATGCGAAAACCTTCGAGGCGGTCGCGGCCCTGTTGCCACGCAACCGACATCGGCTGCCCTGCCGTCATGCTGACCTCAATTGCGCGGATGAGCTTCGGTTCGTCGTTGGGGTGGATGAGCGCTGCGGAACCGGGATCGAAGCGGCGCAGAACACGATGCAGGGCACCCGGTCCGCGCTTCGCCGTCATGCTGCGCAGGCGATCACGCAGCGGCTCGGATCGCTCCGGCCCCACGAACAGCCCATCGATCAGCGCACGCAGGTAGAGGCCCGTCCCGCCGGTCACAATGGGTACGCATCCGCGCGCGGAAATATCCCGCAAAGCCGTGCGCGCTCCCCGGCTGTAGTCTCCTGCGGTGTACGCCTCAACCGGGGAAACAACATCGATCATGTGATGCGGGATGCGCGTGCGTTCCGCAGGTGTGGGCTTGGCTGTGCCAATCTCAAGGTCGCGATACACCGCCACCGAGTCGCAGCTTACGATCTCGCCGCCAAAACGCTCCGCCATTTCGAGAGAGAGAGCCGTCTTGCCGCTGGCAGTCGGCCCCAGCAAGACGACCAGCAGAGGATCCCGTGCGCCACCCGCGTCCGGCCGAGCGTCTACCAAATCCGCCACCATCCCGCGGGGAAAACGGACGCGAGACCAGCCCGCCAGATGCTCAGGATCACGATCACCACGATGAGAATCGCAATACCCGCTGCCTGACGCCGTGCGAGGCCACGACGGGCTATCTTTTCGGGGTCGTTCGAATTGGCTTGCGGGGTCGCCATCGGCTTATCCGCTGGGCTTGATGTTGTAGAAAAATGCGAAACGCAGTTCGAGATAGGGGCCCTTGAATTCCTTCGGCAGCACCGGATAATTCGCGCCGGTGATGCCTCCCCATGCCGCGCGGTCGAGCGACACATCGCCGGAGGGGCCAATCAGCTTCATGTTCTTCACGCTGCCATCCGGCAGAATCATGAACTGGATGTAGACCTTGCCCTGCTTATAGAGTGGCGGCCGTACCGCTTCGGGGATCAGCGGATCCCATGCCCGGTATGTCTCGCGAATCACGCGCTGCATGTAGGGACCGAAGTCGACGCCCAAGGTGTCGCTGAGAATCTCTGCTCCACCCTGCAGCCCGGAATGCTTCCCGTTGTCTCCGCCCTGTCCGAAGCCACCTTCCGCTCCGTCCGCATTACGAGCATTACGGGCAGCCTGCCGGATCGCTTCGCCGGGAGACATCGCGCCGGAGTTCATGCTCGGCGCAGGATGGGGCGCCTCCACTTGCGACTGCTGGTTCTGCGGCAGCGGTTGGGCAGGCTTCGGCGGCTCGGAGACTGTGCGACTCCGGAAGTTCCGGCGCTGTCGGCTGCTGTGTTGGCGGTGGCGGTGGCCTCGGCCGCCTCTCGCGCCTTGCGCGCCGCCTCAAACTGCTCCATCGTCTTCTTGTCGAGGTGGGCTGCTTCGTCTCCGCAATTCGGTTCTTTTCGGAAATCGCGTCGGGATGCTTCGGCTGCACCTGCTTCAGTGCGTCCGGCGGCAGATCGAGATAAGTGAGATCCTTGCGATTCTTAAGCGCATCTGCTGGATTGATGACGTGCGGCTGATGAAAGAGCACATGCCGGCCCGTAGAACAGGAACCAGGCGACGAACATGTAAACGATGATCGAGATCCAGATGGATTCACGCAGCCGAGCTCGCGCCCGCTCGTCTTCGTATTCCTCAATAAGCGAAAATAGCTCGTGAGGCTCGAGTTCTTCGTAGCGATGACGCTTTCGTTTTGTTGGCCTCTCGGGAGGCGTGTCGCAGGATTCGTCGGCGTTTCGGTGATTGGCATCTGCAAGAGTAAAAGCACTTGTCTGGCAGAGATGTTGCGCGTTACGCCAGAACTGTCGGATTCTACTTATATTCTCTCATCCTTTTCCAGCCTCGAAGGTGGCCATTTTCTCGTGTTTGCCGATATCGCAGCCTAAAACCCTTACAATCAAAGCATGATCCGCGCTGCCGTTTTGACTGTGAGCGACACCTGTTTTCGAGGCGAAAAAAAGGACGTTTCCGGCCCCGCGGTGGTAGAGCTGCTGGTTTCCAACGGCTTTCAGGTGGATGGTCTTACGAATCGTCCCAGACGAACAAAAGCTGATTGAAGAGGCGTTGATTGCAGCATCCGATGTCTCGGAACTTGTTGTAACTACGGGTGGAACCGGACTTTCTCCCCGCGACGTAACCCCGGAAGCCACGTGCAGTGTCTGCGACAGAATGGTGGATGGAATCGGGGAGATCATGCGCGCGGAGGGATTGAAGCAGACGCCTTACGCCGCCCTGAGCCGCGCCGTCTGCGGAACACGCGAAAGATCGCTGATCCTGAATTTGCCCGGCAGTCCACGGGGAGCGGTCACGTCGCTGGGAGCGGTGCTGCCGGTTGTAGGCCACGCGCTGGCTCTGATGGCAGACACGCCCGTCCGTCACGATGCGGCTGACTCGCCAAAGGCCGACTCGCCAAAATTGACAGGCAAGGAACTCGAAAGACTTTGAAACACTCTGTTACCACGCTTCTGCTGAAATACAAGCTGTATATCCTCGCCATGCTGAAGCCGTTAGGCGTGTGGGGAGCCTTCGTTATCTCGTTTCTCGACTCGTCCTCCATTCCCGTGCCGATGGATATCGTCATCGCAGGTTACGTATGGAGCGGATAAGCGCCACTTTTACGTATATGCATCCTGGGGGCACTTGGTTCCTGCTTCGGCGGACTCGTCCCGTTCTTCCTCGGCCGGGCAGGTGGCGAGCTCTTCCTGCTTAAGCGTGTGGACCGCGTCCGCTTTGAGCAGGTTCGCGACCGGTTTGAGCGCCAGGAGTTCCTGGCAATGCTCATCCCCTCGATGTTGCCGCCACCCACACCATGGAAAGCATTCGTTTTCGGTGCCGGAGTCTTTGAGATGAAGATTCTGAACTTCATGCTCGCGGTCTTCTGCGGCCGACTGATTCATTACCTCGTGCTGGCATTCCTCACCATTCGTTACGGTCCGGGGATGGTACACCTGGTGGCGGATCTATGCCCATCGGCACCTGCCGGCCGTGTTGGGCGTGTTGAGCCTGGTGCTGGGGCTGCTGTTGCTCTACTTGCGTGCGCAAATACTTTGGCGGCCGCAAGACAAACGGTGATGAGGATGCAATCAAAGACGTCCCGCAAGCCAAAAAAAACTAAGTTGCCCTCGGAAAAGCAAAGGGCGGACCCCATCGGTCCGCCCTTTCTTGGATTGAGATTTAGTGTGCCTATGCGGCAGCGCGGCCTTCGCGTTCAGCCATACGCCGGACCAGCGCGGGCAGCCCAAATGCCATGCTGAGCACCAGCGCGGTCGACAATAGATCGTTGCGGTAGAAGGGCAGCGCTGAAATGAAGCAGGCGCTTAACCCAGCGAGTGTGTGAGGATACATGCCCGCATTCGCCCAGACCGCAAAGTTCGTCAGGGCAAAAAACGAGGTTGCGGAGAGCACCGTGGCTGCTCCACCCGCACCACCGATGCCTGATCCCGCAGAAGAATTCTTCCCAGCACGATCGCGGCAACATACCAAACCCACGTAAGCAAATAGCCCTGGACATGGAAGGCATAGTTATAAGCGAAGACGGTCAGGTAGTAGTCCGTCGCCATCAGTAAAGCTACCGGCAAAATAGACTGGCGCAGGGGTCTGCGCGCTCCGAAGAACAGCAGCGAGCCCCCAACGGCAGAAAAATTGATCCACGTATGCGGAATAACTCGGCCGGCAATCGCCAGCAGAACAAGTAGAAAAGACGACATCAGCACCTCTTTGGAATGGAAGAAGAATCTTTAGTAGGCCGGTGTGCGCGCCTTGATTGCAAGTTTCATTCTGCGGACGCTCCGTCTGTGGGTCAAGACAAACTTTCGCTTTCACTTCAATACTTGTTGTCCTCGTCAACTTTCAGCCGCCTTCGGCTACTTCTGTTCGCGGCCGCTCATCACCATCATGTCAATGCTTCTGTCCGGAGCCACCACGACCCAGCCCGAAAGCGGCGCGTTCTTCTCGTTTAGAAACAACGTGGAGTAGGAAAAACGCAGATCGCGAAACTCCACCGTGGTGGTCTGTGGAGATGTCACCCCATCAAATCCCGGCGGAGCCTCATTCCCGACATCACGCACCAGCGGGAACGTCGACCAATCCAGGTAAATGTGCCCCAGCCATGAGCGCTTTGCGGCCAGCGTGTAGATGGTGACCGGCGGCTTGTATAGCAGATTCTCGTTGGGCGAAAGTTCTCCGCTGCGCGTGTTCACCAGGCCCGTCTGAAAGTAGTTCGGCGTCTCGACAATGGCATACCAGCGGTAGGGATTCAGAGGAAATGGCTCCGCAGCCAGTTTCAGAATCTTGCCGTCAGTAAATGTGCCGGCACTCACCATCTTCAGCGCCCGCTCATGTTCGGCATTCCGCACCACCCACACCCCGACCATCACAAGCAGTGCGAAGATCGCCCATCCACGACCCTTGAACGGAGTTTTGCGCGCTCCGATTTCGCGGTCTGCCAAGCCAAGCAGGGCCGGCATCACCAGTGCCAGCAGAAGCGCTAAGAAAATAATCGGTTCGAGGATGAAGACAATGTCCCACGAATACCATCTGGGATTGAAAGGGAAGAAGGGACGCAGGCCATAGTTATTGGTGAAATCCAGCAGCAGGTGGCTAAGCGCGGCGATCAGCGCGCAGAGATAAAGGATGCCCCAACGCACCGGTTGTTCAGGTTTCTTTTTTCGCCTTCGATGAAAAAGCCACACCGCGGCGACAACCACCAGGGCTACGAAGGGTGCGCCAAGAAAGGTGTGAGTAATGCCACGATGATGCTCAAATCCAGCGACCGGCCCTCGCAGCCCCCAGAGAATATCCAGGTCGGCAGCCTCGGCAGCCAGGACCATCGTGACAGTTGCATAGGCAGTCTTGCGGTTCAGACCGGCGCGGGACAGGCAGGCGCCGGTCATGAAGTGGGTGACGGGTTCCATCGTGCGGGTCTTCCTCCCGTAGCGCGTGCGCGAATGCCCGGGTCAGGCAGGTAAATGAAATCCGCCAAATCTTCGCGTTCGCATTAACAGCTTATCCGTTTCAGCAGGGTTCCCCCACGTTTTCTATAATTCAATCGAATGAAGGCCGCCGACCGAATCGAAGAACTGCGTGAACAAATCCGCCACCACGAGTACCTCTATTACGGGCAGGACGCGCCCGAAATTTCCGATGCTGCCTTCGACGCGCTCACGCGCGAGCTGAAGGAGCTGGAAGCGAAGCATCCCGAGCTGGTCACCTCCGACTCGCCCACGCAGCGTGTCGGCGGCAAGCCGAAGGAGGGCTTCGCCAAGGTGGCGCACTCGCGCCCGATGTTGTCGCTGGACAACGTGAACAGCGAAGAAGAGCTGCGCGACTGGGACCGGCGCGTGCACGAGCTGTCCAAGGGCGACAGCGCGAAGATTCGCTACACCACGGAACTCAAGCTCGACGGCCTTTCGCTGGCGCTGCACTATGAGCCGGGAGCCGGTGGCGCATCGCACCTCGCTCGCGCGGTAACTCGCGGCGACGGCAGCATTGGCGAAGACGTGACCAACAATGTGCGGACGATTCGCTCCGTCCCGCTCTCCATCTCTGCGAAGAAGCTCGAAGCCGCCGAGCTGCCCGCGACATTCGAGGTGCGCGGCGAAGTGGTGATGCCCATCTCCGCCTTTCTGCGCATGAACGAGGAGCAGGAAGCGCAGGGTCTGAAGCCGAAGGCCAATCCGCGCAACGCTGCCGCCGGAACCATCCGCACGCTGGAGCCGAACATCGTGGCGCAACGCCGCCTGGATTTCTATGGCTACTTCGTCTTCGTGAATGGCGAAACATTTTTCCCCACCCAGGTGAAGACGCTGGACGGCCTGTCGACCGCAGGGTTTCGCGTGAATCCGCATCGCGACGCACTGGCGTCGATTGAGGAGCTGATCGCCTTCATCCACAAGGCCGAGAAGCAGCGCGCCGATCTGGGCTACGAGATCGATGGAGTGGTCATCAAGGTCGACTCCACCGCGCTGCAGCAGCGCCTTGGATTCACGGGCCGCGCCCCGCGATGGGCCGTCGCCTACAAGTTCACCGCACGCTCGGCGATCACACGCGTGGATGACATTCGCGTGCAGGTGGGACGCACGGGCAAGCTGACGCCGGTGGCGGTGCTGTCGCCCGTTTCCATTGGAGGAACGACGGTAAGCCGCGCCACACTCCACAACGCCGACGAGATTGCGCGGCTTGGCCTGCGCATTGGCGACAGCGTGCTGGTGGAGCGCGGTGGCGATGTGATTCCCAAGGTCGTCGAAGTGGTGCCCGATCCCGCAGAGAAAGACAATCCCCGCGAGCGCCGCGAATTTCATTTCCCGGCGAAGTGTCCCGTGTGCGGCAGCGAAGTGGTGCGCGCCGAGGGCGAAGCTGACTATCGCTGCGTCAACGTGGATTGCCCGGCGCGTCTGAGCGAAAGCCTGCTGCACTTCTCCGCGCGCAACGTGATGAACATCGAGGGCCTGGGCGAAGCGTTGGTCACGCAGTTGATGGAACGCAAGCTTGTGTCGAGCGTTGCCGATCTCGTATGCGCTGGACGAGGCCACGCTGTTGTCCCTCGAACGCATCGGGCCGAAGTCAGCGCAGAATCTGCTCGACGAAATTGCGCGATCGAAAAAGGCTCCGCTCGATCGCGTGCTCTTTGGATTGGGGATGCGCTTTGTCGGCGAGCGCACGGCGCAGTTGCTGGCCGAGGAATTCGGCTCCATGGATGCGCTGATGAATGCGTCCCTTGAAGAACTCGAACGCGTGAATGAGGTAGGGCCGCGTGTCTCGCAGGCCATCCGCGAATTCTTCGACGAGCCTCGCAACCGCGACCTGGTGGAACGTTTGCGCGCTGCGGGACTCACCTTCACCGCAGAAAAGAAGAAACGCTCCACGCAACTCGAAGGCCTGACCTTCGTGCTCACGGGCACACTGCCGAACTTATCTCGCGAAGATGCGAAGGCAAAGATTGAAGCCGCAGGCGGCAAAGTCTCCGGCTCAGTCAGCAAGAAGACAAACTACGTAGTCGCCGGAGAAGAAGCCGGATCGAAGCTGGATAAAGCACAGAGCCTCAGCGTGCCGATCCTGGATGAAGATGGATTGCTGAAGTTGTTGGGGTGAGATCCAACCTCATGAGCAAGTACTGCGCGGATGCGGATCAACACGCCCTCTGCAATCGGTCAGCGCGATGTTTGATGTGTCGTGGCATTCAGACCACTCTTCATCGCCGTACTAGATGTCGTGCGCAAGTACGCGTACTGCAATACCCGAGGCGCAGCGCTCGCGATGAGCTTCTGTGAGCAGACTTCAAACAGCTTCTCTGGATTCCCTTCTGCAAGTCGGGATAGAGGTCGATCGGCTGGTCGCTGGAGCTCTGCTGACTAAACCCGTTTCACACATCAGGCATCTAATCCGTCAGCACAGCGTGCGTCTCAAGGCATCGTGCGCATGATACTTAATCCATGCGAGCCATCTGGATCTTCCGGATTGAGCTGGCCATGCTTTTGAACTCGGCTGATCAAGCATGCAGTGCAATACTCTTGAGTCTGGCACGCGCGTCAAAGCCCTGGTCAAACCTGTATGACTTACCACGACCATGTTAATCGTGATGTGAGTCAGGAGGCGGCTCATTGGTGCGCTCATTTGATCGGCGATCCTGTGGAAACGTTACTCGGGCTGAAATGTCGTCGGTTAACGAGCTGATACCCATCGGTCCGATTGGATCGAAACGTTGCTATACCAATTGGCAGATACTGCGATCGCTTGCAGTTTCAACGTCAACGACGAACAAAATCAGTCATCTGCTTACTTCCGAAGGCTTTGCTGACCGACTAGCCACTCATTAAACTGCATTCTCACTACATCTCCGGTTCACTCTCGTGCGCGAGATTTTCGAATCTCGTGTAGTCCGACAGGAAAGCGAGATGCACGGAGCCCGTGGGGCCGTTGCGCTGTTTCGCAATGATGATCTCGGCCTTGCCCTTGCTGTCCGGATCCTCTTCGCCGTTCTCGTCCTTGTTGTAATAGCTTTCGCGGTGGATGAACGCGACCACGTCGGCGTCCTGCTCGATCGATCCGGATTCGCGCAGATCGGAGAGCATCGGCTTCTTGTTGCCCTCGCGTTTTTCCGATGCACGGCTAAGCTGCGAGAGCGCGATCACCGGCACCTTGAGTTCCTTCGCCAGCGCCTTCAGGCCGCGCGAAATGGCCGACACTTCCTGCACGCGATTCTCATAGCGCTTGCCGCCGGAGCCGACCGCGGTGGCCGACATAAGCTGCAGGTAATCCACCACGATGAGGTCGAGGCTGCCGTTGATCTGGCGCAGACGGCGTGCCTTGGCGCGCATCTCCGTGAGCGAGATGCCCGGCGTATCGTCGATGAAAATCTTTGACTCCACCAGCTCGGCTCAGCGCATGCGTCAGCTTCTCGCGCGCGTTGCCGGCGAGATAGCCCATCTGAATGTGTCGCGTGTTCACCATCGCCTGCGAGGCGAGCATGCGGCGCAGCAGCGACTCCTTCGACATTTCCAGCGAGAAGACGGCAACCACCTTGCCGCCCTTCACCGCGCAGTTCTCCGCAATGTTGATGGCCCACGCCGTCTTGCCCATGCTTGGGCGCGCGGCGATGATGATCAGCTCGGAGTGCTGCAGCCCGCTGGTCATGCGGTCGAAGTCCTTGTAGTGCGTCTCCAGGCCCGTGATTTCGCGGCCCTGCTTGTACAGGTTGTCGATCGTGCCGAAGGAGTCGCGCACGATCTCCGGGATGCCCGCAAAGCCGCTGGTGATGCCGCGCTCGGTCACTTCCATCAGCGAGGACTCGGCCGCGTTCAGCACCTCGAGCGCCTCTTCGCTCTGGTCGGCGGCGCGGGTAATCGCAGTCCGTGCAGATGCCCATCAACTGCCGCAGCAGCGACTTGTCCTTGACGATGCGGACGTATTCTTCAATCGATATTCGCCGCGGCAATCCTTCGGTGAGCGACGCAAGATACGCCACGCCGCCGATGGCCTCAACTTCCTTTCGGCGAGCCAGCTCGTCTGAGAGCGTAACGATGTCGACGGCGCGGCCGCGCATCAATCAGCTCCGCCATTCGCGTGTAAATGCGGCGGTGCGAATCCAGCGAGAAATCTTCGGCGCGAATTTTTTCCGCCGCCTCGTTGAAGGCGAGGTTGTCGAGCAGGATTGCGCCAAGAATCGACCGCTCGGCGTCAAGATTCGCCGGGAGTCCGCGTTCCAGGGTGAAGTCCGGGGTGGTGGCCATTCAGTCGTGCCTCAAGCATCCAGTGTAAGGCGAAGCGACGGCGAAATGCCCTGTGAGTATCGCTGTTAACACGAGGAAAACATGCCCGCTGCTATCATGAAATATGTATCTCTCAAGGCCAATGAATCCTATCTGTCGCACTTTGTTTCTCGGCGTTTTTTGCTTCTTTGCTGTTGCTTCTGCAGCGTTTAGCCAGCAAGGGGCCACCGCCGTACCCACTCGCCCCGCTCCGCCGACGACGGACATGAAGACGATGCAGCGCATCGAAGATCAGTGGGATGACGCGCTGGCCAAGAAGGATCAGTACGCGCTCGAACTCGTGCTGGCGCCCCAGTTCATCGATATTTCCTCCACTGGCGAAGTAACCACTCGCAACCAGCAGATTGCGCGCCTTTTCCTGAAGGACAGCAGCACCTTGCCGAAGCTGGAGCAGAAAGTTGTCACGGTAAGAATGTTCGGTGACATCTCGCTGGTCAACGGCACTTATTCGCTGCAGAAAAAAGACAACGGCACACTGGTGGAAGAGCGTGGCGTCTTCACCCACGTCTACCAGCGAGTGCGTACGAATTGGCAATGCATCAATTCGCAGCGGACGATTGTGGTGGAAGAAGACCTGACAAAACCGAAGAAGAAGAGCAGCAGCAAATCGGCCACCAGCCCGGCGGAACTACCCATGCACGTTCCGCTGATCTACAAGGGTGCTGATCCGGCTTCGGCGCAACCTCCCGCCCCGGCGAAATAGCACTGCCGAAGTAACACACAACCGGGAAGCCGCAGAATCTCGACAAGCTCGAAAGCTCTTGCCTTGACCGGATTCTGTGAAATGGAATGCGTTCGCCCATGGCGACGAACTATTTCTCTGACGCTGCGGCCTGCTGTCGCCCCTGGATCTGGATGTAAACGTGAATCAGCGATAACGCGGCGGGAGTAACACCGGGAATGCGGCTTGCCTGGCCGATTGTCTGGGGGCGCACGCGCAGCAGCTTTTCCTGTATCTCGCGCGACAGACCACTGACATTGGCATAGTCGAACCAATGCGGAATCGTATGTCCTTCCGCCTTCTTCAGCTTCTCAATCGACTTGCGCTGCTGGTCAAGGTAGCCCGCGTATTTGATCTCGGTCTCCACTGACTTGAGCTCGTTGCGAACGCTGCGCCGAGAGATGCCCGGCCGTTGTGGCATGGAGCAGCGGAGTCAGCAATTCCGCATCCGGCAGCGCGGCAATCTCTTCGCACAGCACGGGGTAGAGGGTTTCAATCGTGACCTCAGGCCGCTTGAGCAACTGGCCGTACGTCTGTCCTGCAATGGTGCCGAGCGCCGCTGAAAGCTCCGGCAGCATCGCCGCAATCCGCTCCGGATTCACCTTGCGCGTCGCGAGCATCTTCTCCAGCGCAACGGCGCGTGCCTGCTTCTGCTCGTAGTCCTGCCACGCTGCGTCGCGAATCAGCCCCAGCCGTCGTCCGTGCGGAGTCAGCCGTCGATCCGCGTTGTCGATCCGCAGATGCAGGCGAAACTCCGCGCGCGACGTGAACATGCGATACGGCTCGTTCGTTCCCTTGCTGATGAGATCGTCGATCAGAATCCCGGTGTACGCCTCGGTGCGGTCCAGAGTGAACGGCGCCTGCCCACGCACCCACAAGGCCGCGTTGATGCCCGCCATCAGACCCTGGCACGCCGCCTCTTCATACCCCGATGTGCCATTGATCTGCCCTGCGAGATACAGCGCCGCAATGCTCTTCACGGCCAGCGATCGATTCAGTTCCGTGGGATCGATGGCATCGTATTCAATCGCGTATCCCGGCCGCAGCATGTCGGCATTTTCAAGCCCGGGAATCGAGCGCACAATCTCGTACTGCACTTCCATCGGCAGCGAAGTGGACATGCCGTTCACGTAGATCTCGTGCGTATCCAGCCCCTCCGGCTCGAGAAAAAACTGGTGCTGTTCCTTGTCAGGAAACTTGACCACCTTGTCTTCGATCGACGGACAGTAGCGCGGACCGATCCCTTGAATCTGCCCCGAGTACATGGGCGAACGCGAGACGTTGTCGCGGATGATGCGCAGCGTCTCCGGCGTGGTATAAGCGATGTGGCACGAAATTTGGCGCTGCTTGATCTCCTTCGTTCGGAAGCTGAATGGTGTTGGATCGGCGTCGCCGGGCTGCTCCTCGAAGCGGCTCCAGTCGATGGTGCGTCCATCCAGGCGCGGCGGTGTTCCGGTCTTGAGACGGCATCCGCGCAAGCCCAGGCGCTTGAGGGCCTCGCCCAGCAGCACGCTTGGTGGCTCGCCGCTTCGGCCCGCGGGATATTGCTCCTCTCCGCAGTGGATGAGGCCGTTCAAAAATGTTCCAGTCGTGATGATGACGGCGTCGGCCAGCAGCGTGCGTCCATCGCGTAGCTTCAGCCCGCGAACGCGCCGCGGCGTCACCGTCTCGTCCATCACCAGGTCAGTCACTTCCGCCTGCTTGATGGCGAGATTGGGCTGCGACTCCAGCACCTGCCGCATATGATTTCGATACTGCTGCTTGTCACACTGCGCTCGCGGCGACCACACCGCCGGGCCACGCGACGTGTTCAGCAGGCGGAACTGGATGCCCACCGCGTCGGCCACCTCGCCCATAATGCCGCCAAGCGCATCCACTTCCCGCACCAGGTGCCCTTTGGCGATGCCGCCAATTGCAGGATTGCAGGACATTTGCGCAATCAGATCGAGGTTCAGCGTGATGAGCGCCGTGCGCAGACCCATCCGCGCGGCCGCCATTGCCGCCTCGCACCCTGCGTGACCCGCGCCCACAACCGCAATCTCGTATTGTTCGGTAAAGCTCATAACTATTTAGATATTAGAGCAGGTTGACTCGTTCCGTCCCGCATTCTCCCAGCCGCAAACAAAAGCGCGGCAGCCGAAGCTGCCGCGCCCTTTAGTTGTAACTTCGATTTTAGAAGTTGAAACGAGCCGCGATCTGCACCTGCCGCGGGTTATACACAAAGTTTGAATTGCCATTGTTGTACTGACCAAAAGTGTTGTTGAAGGCCAGCGTGCCCGCCGAGGACGTGCCCCCCATGGTATAGAGCGCCGTGCTCAGGCCGGTGATGTTGACATGATTAAGAGAATTGAACAGTTCTCCAAAGAGCTCCACGTTCATCCGTTCGGTGATGGCAATCTTCTTGGACACGCGCCCGTCCAGAACAAAGGTGCGTGGATAGTTGTAGGTATTGCGAAGTCCCGGCAGGCGATTGACGCCTGTGCCCAACGGTCCGGAGAAGCCGCCCAGCGTGGCTCCGCCCACGGTGCCGGTGACCGGAAGGCCCGTTTGCGCCTGGAAGATCGGCGCAATCGTCCATCCGTTGATCAGCCGCTTTTTGAAGCCGGAACCGCCGAACGTCGGGCTGTAAACTGCGTTCGCGGTGAACCGGTCACGAACGTCGTTTGCCGAAATGCCATAGTCATCGCGCAGATTGGCAGGGTTCAGCACGTTATTCGAGGGGGAACCGGTACCAACATACTGGTTGAAGTCCATCGCCTTCGCCCAGGTGTAGTTCATGTTGTATTGCAGGCTTCCGCTGGAGCGGTGGTTCAACTGGGCAACCATGCCGTTGTAGTTGGAGTTCGCGTTGCTGATTACGTCCACAATGGCCGCATAGTTGGGGTTGGGACGACTCTTGTTGGTGTAAAGCGGAACCGTGATCTTTGTTCCGGGTAGGTACGGTCCAGGCTTGGCGCCCTTGTTCGGTCCGGCGGTCTGCCCGATCACCGTATAAGTAATGGAACTCACCGACGAAGCATCATAATTCTGATCGATGCCGTTAATCAGTTCGCGGCCCAGGCTTCCCACGTAGCTGAGCGAGAAGACCGTGTTGCGCCCCAGGTTCTGTTCAACGGCGAAATCGATCTGCTGAATTTGCGGAGCCTGGAAATTCTTGTCGAAGTAAGCGATCGAAAGAGCAGCACCTTTGATAGCTGGGGCCACGGGAAGAATATTCGGGAACGTCAAGTAGGTTGGAGTGGGGGCTGAAGGTGTCAGGTTCGTCTTGGGAGTAATGCCGGAATAGGTCAGCACACCCTCTGGATTTCCAGATGCAACGTAAGTCTGGAGCAGATCGGAGTTGATGATGCGGCCGTAGTAAATTCCGTAACCGCCGCGAACCACGGTCGTGCCGGTGCCGAATGCATCCCAGGCAAAGCCAAAGCGCGGACCCCAATTGTTTTTGTCGCTTGGCGATTGTGAAGTGAGCTGGGCAACGGTGGCATTGCCAGCGCGAGGCACTACGCTGGTGTCCCCGGTATTCGGCAGAATTGAACTGGGCAGCTGTTCATACTCGTAACGAAGTCCCAGGTTCAACGTCAGGCGCGGAGTGAGCTTCCAGTCGTCTTCCGCAAAGAATGCATAATCGTTGCTGATGATCTGGAATGCAGAAGGTCCAAACGCCTGGATAAATCCGTTATAGTGCGACGCGTAATTTGCAGGGCCAACACCTGTGGTCAGGTTGAGATAATCTGACAAATAATCGCCGGTGTTGTTGTAAACGTAAGCGCCATTTCCGTTGTAGAGATTGTTGATGTAATCCAGCACGCGGTTGTAGTCGACGCCGAACTTCATGCTGTGGTTGCCGTGCAGCCAGCTCACCGTATCGGCAATCTGCGTGCGGCGCTCGTCAGGATAAGCGGCGCGCTCGAGGAATTGTGCCTTGCCGATCTGGATGCCATTTGTAGGCGAGCAACCCGTGCCGCTGACATTGGCGCTGATGCAGGTGAATGGCGGACGGGCAAATCCATTGTTCGCAAGCGGCATTTCGTAGGCCGTGGGAGCCTGGCTACTCTCGTATTCGAAGTCGCGGCCGTACTGGAACCGCACTTCGTTCAGGATGGATGAGCTGAGGGTCGAAACCAGCTTCGCGATGCCCCAGTCTTCCTTCACATAGTCATTGCCAAAGCTCGCCTTGCCGTAGGTATTGGAGCTCTGTGTCTGAATTCCTGCCGGCGAATGCCCAGCGCACCCGGTTGTATTCAAAGGATGCGCGGTGCTTGGGCGTAACCTGCCAATCGAGTTTGGGAAAGAGGATGAGCTGATCGCCGGTGCGTGGAACCGCGCCGAAGACGCCATTTACCAGGCCATTGAAGGACGTGTTGTAGGCCACCAGCGCATCCTCATACGTTCCAATATTCAGGTCTTTCTTCATCAGGCAGACGTCGTTTGTTGTGCCTGTAGCGGCTACGCAAGTCGAGGTCGGGTTAGGAGTTGCGAAGAAGTTTGTCGGATTGTTCGAACGCGCTGTGCCGGGGAAGTTGCGCTTCGACTGGTCATACGCGAAGAAGAAGAACAGCTTGTCCTTGAAGACCGGGCCACCCACGCCAAGTCCCCACTGCTTGCGCCAATCGGTCGGCACGTACACCTGGTTGACGTATTTGCCCGTGGAAGGATCCAGCACCGCCAGCGTGGTGTAGTGGTTCGCTGCACCCCATTCGTTGTCGCGATCGCGGAAGAAAAGCTGACCGTGGAAGTTGTTGGTTCCGCTCTTGGTGATCGTATTGATCACTCCGCCGGCGGAACGGCCATATTCCGCCGAATAATTCGAAGTGTTGACCTGGAATTCCTGCACCGCGACTTCGGAGGTTGAATACTGAAGACGGGTGCGTCCGCGCTCTTCAGAGAAATACGCCTGGTTGTTATCGGCGCCATCAACCGTGTTGTTGTTCAACAGCTCAGACGTTCCGCGGAAGCTTAGCAGGCCGAATCCCGAAGAATTCGATACCACGCCAGGAGTGAGAATTGCGAAGCTCGACCAGCGGCCTCCGTTGACAGGAAGATTGTCGATCTGTTCCGGGTTGATGTTCGAAGAGAAGTCGTTCGACGTCATATTAATCAGTGGAACTTCGCCGGAGACCGTAACTGTCTGCGAGGCACTGCCGATTGTCAGGTGCGGCTGCATCGTGGTGCTCTGTCCTACAGTAACGATGGTGTGTTCGGCCTGGTATGTCTGGAAGCCGTTGGCCGTGATTGTTACGGTGTAGGCAGCGGGCGCAAGGTGGATGACACGGAAGTATCCCTGCGCATCTGTTTTGTCGGTGGCCTCCGCGTTCGTGCCTTCGTTGCGAATGGTCACGATTGCGTCAGGAACAACTGCACTTTGCGCGTCGTAAACGGTGCCGTCGATTGCGCCATCGGTTGTGGTCTGTGCGATAGCGGCGGAGCCACCATGCAGAATCAAAACAAAAATTGGAAGGATGACGAGTAATCCGATGAGGTTGTAGCGATGCAGCATCTGGTTCTCCTCGAAATTATGAAAATGTATGAATCGCCCTGACGGGCATCGGCCAGCGCTCTATCTGTCGAGAACGTCGGTACCGGTAGTTTTTGTTGATCATCTTGAACGCTAATTTAGTTCGGACAAGCACTATTTTACGAAGAGCAATGTCACAAATATGTGATCGATTGCACCGTATATCGCATAAAAAATTGTGGTTTTTGATCGCTCAATAGACTCTGCCATAAATGTTTTAAGTTCTTGTAAATTTCCACGTCCGCTCGCTGTTGAAAAGGTGCAGTTCCGCAGTTTTTCTCCTCTTAAAAATTCACCCGGATTGCCACTTGAAATTGGCGTTCCCGGCTCATTGCAGTGCTGTTTGCGTTGGTAATCGACCCAAAGTCCGCCACATACGTCAGCCTCGGCAAAGTAAACGCGCTCGACGCGCCATTCATCACATAACCGGATGTTTCCACACGAGTTGCATTGCTGTGATTGATGAGGTTGAAGCACTCGGCCAGCAGTTCAAGATTGAATCGTTCATTGATCTGCGTGCGTTTCGAGGCTCTTACGTCGAATCCGTAGGTTGGCGGGTAGCGAAAGGTGTTTCGCCCAACTTCGGGCAGGCGATTGTCGCCGCCGGACCCGTTAATGCTGACCCCCAAGCCGCTGATTGTTTCGATTCGGCTCAATTCATCAATGACCTTCACCGATGGAACCGCGCCGATAGTGCGCATGGTGTAAGGCAGGCCGGTCTGGAGCTGTATTGTGGGCGCTAGCGAATAGCCGGCCAGAAATACGCCTTTCATTCCCTTGGGCTTCCATTCGCTTTGAAACACCGCTCCGCCGGTCAGCCGCTGGCGAACGTCGAAACTGGAGTTGCCATACTCCAGGCTGAAGTCACGCGGATCGAGCACATCGTTTCCATCCGCGAAGGTGCTTTCATTCTGGTTGTAGTCCGCAGAGTGCGAATACGTGTAATTCGCATGGTATTGAATGCCGTGCTGCATGCGATGCGTCACGCGGATGAGCCCTGCCTCATACCGCGAGTTGGTCTCTGAAAAGATATTCGTGACCTGTTGATAATTTGGTTTGAGACGGTGTGAGAAAAAAGGAGCGGTGTAGGTGGACGACCGAATGGGCCCTCGGCCAGTGTCGTCGGTGACCTGGTACGTAATGGAATCCACTTGATTGAGATCGATGTTGCCATCGACAAAGTTGGGCAGTTCCCGCCCCAGGCTCAGCATTCCGCTGACAGAGAGCGTGGTGGTGCGCCCCAGGGATTGTTCGAGCGACAACTCCGACTGCTGGATCTGCGGATTTTGAAATCGCGTGTCGAAGAACACCACATTGGGCGCGGTGCTGGACGGCGGGGCGGTGGTGAAGACATACGGAAATGGCGGTGGGCCCACGTCCGTCGGCTTGAAATAATAGCTTCGCTGCGCGTTCACCGAACCGGTGGTAGTAAGAGCAGCAAAGGCAGTCGAATTCACAATGCGCCCGTAATACACTCCGTATCCTCCGCGCAGAACGGTGTTCCCAGAGGGAAAGAGATTCCACGCGAAGCCGAAGCGAGGGCCGATATTATTGCGATCATCCGGCAGCGTCGCAGTCTCGGGGAAATCTGGATTCACCAAAGCCTGCTGCGTGTTCGGCAGTTGTTCGTATTCGTAACGAACGCCGAACGACAGGGTAAGAGCGCGCGTCACTTTCCATTCGTCGCTGATGAAACCTGCATAGTCCGCCGATGAAAACTCAAAAGTCGTAGGCCCTATCGATTGCGAATACCACGAATAGCAGGGCAGGTTTCCAAGTCCCGTTCCACCCGTGTCGCAATGGTTGGGAGAGATCAGGTCCGAGGTAAAGTTCAGAATGTTGGAATAGCTGTAGGTACCGGTCTGATTGCGAAGCGTGTTGCTGTAGTCGTTGACGTGGTTGTAGTCATAGCCCAGCTTGGTAACGTGATTGCCGTGCACCCAGGTCACGGTATCTATAAGCTGGTTCCGCCGTTCATCGGGATATGCGACGCGATCCAGATAAGCAGGCTTGCCGAAAATGAGTCCGTTGGTCGTACTGGCGAGCGAAATTTGCGGCGGCTGTCCCCACTGATTTGTCGCGAAGGTTTGTTCCCACGGAGTGGGTTCCTGGCTCATCTCCGATTGGAAGTCTCGCCCGTACTGGTAACGAACTTCGTTCACCGTGTCCGGCGTGAGGAAGAAATTCCAGCGGCCAATAATCCACGACACCGTCGTAGCGTCGTTGCCAAAACTTGTAATGCCGTAGCTTGAAGACGGCGCGGTCTGCACCCCGGCTGGCGAATTCCATCGCACGTGGTTGTATTGCAGCGTCACATGATTGCGTTCGCCGATCTGCCAGTCGATCTTGGGAAAGAAAACGGCCTGGTTCGAAGTGCGATCCACCATGCCAAGTTGCGCGACAAGCTTGTCGAGCGTAGCGCTGTAGTTTTCCCGCGCCTGGTCCGTAGTCGGTTCGGGTGCGCGCACCCAGCATCTGCAGACTGGCCGTGCGTCGGCATGGCAAAAAATTTGTCGGGATGCAGCGCGCGCGCCACTCCCGGAAAGTCGCGATAGTTCTCGTCCCATGAGAAGAACCAGAAAAGCTTGTCCTTCTTTAGCGGACCACCCACACTCACTCCGCCCTGGTAACGCATCTCCTCCGGCTTGTAAGGCGTGGTTTCGTAGATGCCGAGTGCATTCTTGCTAGTGAGAGTGGTGAACGGATTCCGCGCCGCCCAGTTGCTGCTACGGTCGAAATAAAACACCTGCCCATGAAATCCATTTCCGCCGGAGCGCGTAACCGTGTTGACCACGCCGCCGGCCGCCCGTCCATACTCCGCCGAATAGTTGGAGGCGTTTATCTGGAACTCCTGCACCGCCGACTTGCTGATGGAGTAGGCAATCCGCGTTCGGCCACGTTCTTCTGAGAAGAACGCCTGGTTGTTGTCCGCTCCGTCAAGAACGCTGTTATTCAACAGCGGGCTGGTGCCGTGAAAACTGATGAGGCCATTGCCGTCCTGGTCCGGCACGGCCCCCGGAGTCAGCAAGGCGAAGTCAGACCAGCGTCGTCCATTGGATGGCAAACCTTCCAGCGATGCCTGGTCCACGTTGCTTGCCACCGCGGAACTGGTTGTATCCAACTCCTGAACCTTCGAGTTCACCGTGACAGCTTCGTGTGGTCCGCCTGCGAACAGGCTGATGTGCAGCTCTGTCACCAGTCCCACGGCTACCGTGCAGTCCGCCCCCGCCGGAGCAAATCCCGGACCGCTGACCTCCACGCGATACGAACCCGCATCCAGCGCGGCAAAGCGAAACTCGCCTTGCTGGTCGGTGCGTGTCCAGCGAAGAACGCCGCCCGCCTGGTTACGAGCCTCTACCCGAACGCCCACCACTAATCCACCGAATGCGTCGACAACCGTGCCTCCCACCGAACCGCCGGTGGAGGATTGTGCCATAACCACGGGAACAAGCAGGCACAGGATGAACACGGAGAACGCGAGTACGGAGAACGAAAGCACCCCAGGCCTTGGGCGCTGCAAAGGCGAGCCCTTGATCCAGCTAAGGACGGTTTCCCGGTGGAGGTGCCGCTCCCAAAATCGCGGCGGCGCTTGCGCCATAAGTGGACTCTCAATCCGGCCGCCACTTGCAACTGGCGGTTACGGGTCGATCAGCGGTGACATTCCAGGCCTCAGTGCGGACCGGTGATATCACCTTGTATTCAAGCCGTGCGAAGCCTTTCGGAGGGCTACCGTTCAGAAATCAGCGCACCGCTGAAGTCAAACAGAACTGCCTGATCCGTAGGAAACGCAAAGGTGACTCGGGGAGAAGTAGCTCAGAATACTCCTTGGAGATTGGACGGAGACTGATCTTTTCCCGAGTTGGGCGGAGCAATCGGGCAGACAGGCTGCCTTTCCCAAAATGGAACTCCGGGAAAGACCAGAAGTTCCAGCGGTCTGTAACCCCCACATTCAGCGGGGACCGTCGATGCAAAAGGGGCTGGTGGAACGGTGGATCCGCCGATCTATACTCGTGCAATGCCAAAATTGCCGACCGACAGCGACCAAGACGATGCAGCGCCCTTTGCCGCGCCCGACAATGCGACCGGACGGCATTTACGGATTCAGAGCATCACGGTCTTCGTAAGCGACGCGGACACGAGCCTGAATTTCTACGTGGAAAAGCTGGGATTTCGTTTGGTTTTCGATGTTGTGCTTCCGACGGGCGGCCGCTTTATCTCGGTGTCCCCTCCGAATGGCGATACCAATCTTGCATTGATGGCGCCCCCGCCCGGAACTCCTGAGCACAGTTTGATCGGCCGCCCCATGCAGACAGCCTTCATGACGGAAGATATTGATGCGACCTACGAGGAGTGGTCCAGCCGGGGAGTAAATTTCATCAATCCGCCGTCTCTGCAGCCGTGGGGAGGCAAAGTCACTCAATTCGAAGATCTGGACAAGAACACCTTCGGCCTGATCGGCATCGACGTTTTCACGAAGCATGTTGAGGAAGAACGCCGCAAGTACACCGAGAAGCTGGAAGCGGAGCGAAATGCGGTGATGGAAATGGAAATCGCCCGCCAGGTGCAGGCGAAGCTTTTTCCGCAGATGTTTCCGCCCATGAAGACGCTTGAGTATGCGGGCCAGTGCATCCAGGCACGCAATGTTGGCGGAGACTACTACGACTTTCTCGACCTGGGCGAGAGCCGCCTGGGAATCGTAATCGCCGACATCGCCGGAAAAGGCATCGCGGGCGCCCTGCTCATGGCCAACTTGCAGGCCAATCTCCGCAGCCAGTCTGCGATCGCCATCCACCATCCGCAGCAGATGCTGCAGTTGGTGAACCGCCTCTTCTACCAGAACACCAGCGACCACGCATACGCCACGCTCTTCTTTGCCGAATACTGACGATCGAACGCGCCGCCTGCTTTATGCGAACTGCGGCCACCTCTCCGCGCTTCTTCTTCGCAGCGACGGGCAGTTGCAGCGGTTGGATTCCAACTGCACCGTTCTCGGCCTCTTCGAAAGCTGGCCCTGCGCCATGCACGAGTGCGCGTTATCTCCCGGCGATACGCTGCTGCTCTACACCGACGGAGTGACGGAAGCCGTGGACGACAAGGAAGAAGAATTTGGTGAAGAAAGATTAGCCGCAGCCATGAAGCGCGGCGCCCAAATGTCTCCGCAGGAACTGCTCGCGTCGATCGTGGAGACTGTTCGCGAATTCAGCAGTGGCCAATTCCAGGATGACCTAAGCCTGATCGTGGCCAAGTGCCGATAAAGAGTGGACCTATGGAAATGACTTAGCCGCCAAGTGGCAGAATGTCAGTTTCCGAATCAGCATAATTGAGCGGTAGCCCAGTCTTTTTCTTCAGAAGCTCTTCGAGAGAAGGATCCACCGTTTTTTGAAAATCACCCGTGTCCGCCGAAGACCACCGCCGACCGTCTTTAAAGTCGATAACGATTCCGGCTCTCGGAGTCAGTTTCCCATCACGGTCTCTTAACCCTCGAATTTTGGTTATTCGACGTGCATCTGCATAGGCGTAAACCTTGCAAGGTTTGAACCTATACCCACATTCGCAAATTTCACTCTGCTGCAGGACCGTATGTTCAGACACGTCGAGAAACGAGAGAATTCCAATGGGCAAGGCCACAAAGAGCGCCATCCATCGAAGCACCTTTCTGGAATCCATTCCCGCATAACGTCCATTGCTCCAAAAGGTGGTCGTATTGTTCGACCAGTCACTGAATAGATCCGCTTCTTCGCGACTTCCGAAGAGTGACCATATCTGCAGAGTAATCTCCCACGATAACGTGAGTGCTCCGAACGCGGGAAAGAACCACCAGATAGCACTCTGAGACAAAAGGGTGAACTCTGCGGGACCATTGGCCGCAGCTAGATGTCGATTCAGCCAAACCAGCGCAGCATGCGTGCTCCATACAAAGATAAGGCCGACCAACACCATGCTGAAGGCGGCAATCCACTTCGTTGATCGAAAGCGGATATCGAGCTCTTCCATCGAGAGGTCGCGCCCAGGAGACTTGGGCATGTTCGACCGAAAATATTTACTGAACAATGCCAGGGCACTGAAGACCGCTATCGGGACGAGTGCCTTGCCGAGAAACTCACCGAATTGGCTGTTCATGAATGCTATAAGTCTACTGCCTCGCCGAACCGCCCGCGAGTTCCTGAGCCTTCGCCGCACCCTGCATAGCTCCGCGACGCCCAGGAGCATTCACCAGCGCCGTTTCAAATTCCTTCAACGCCAAATCCGGGTGATTCTGCTCCAGCAACAAGTAGCCAAGTTGTTCGCGAGCCGGAACAATCGGCCCCGGAGTGACGGGAAGCTTCTCCACCGCATCCTCCTCATCCGCCGCCGAGCGCAGCAACTTTATAGCTTCTTCCGGCTTCCCCTCCGTCTGTGCTGACCACGCCATCACTTCGCGCTTCAGTATCCCAACCTGCGTTGCCCAATACGGTTTGCCGGAGCGCGAAGCTCGTCTTCGATCTGTCGCAACTTTTCCGCTTCCGCACGCGCCTTGGCAGTGTGCCCGCTCCTCGCCAGCCCAATTCCGCGAGCCCAAACCGCAATCGCGACAACCTGCGGCGGTGCTCCCGAGGGAGGGACGATCGCGGCAGCATCGGCCCATTGACCCCGCTCAACCGCGTAGCGAATCGGCATCGCCGTGGAGGCATACGCAATCTTGAATTCACCCATATTCATCGTCGGCATGCTCTTCAGTTGCTGAAGAAGCTGGCTCGCTTCCTGGTAACGTCCCGACTGCAGATAGGCATACACCAGATAATCCATCGCATGCAGTTCTTCCCCGGTGTCTCCTTGTTGACGCGCCGCATTCACCGCCGCGATGTTCGATGCGATGGAGTCGTCCCAAAGCCCCAGCCGCGTAAAGATGTGCGAAGGCATGTGCAGGGCGTGCGGTGCAGAGGGCGCGATCTGCGAGTAAGCCTTCGCAGCCGAGACGCCTTTTGGTGCCAGCTCCGAATTGTCGTAAGCATGGATGAGGTAGTGTGGCACTCCCGGATGATCCGGGTAGGCGGCATCCAGCGGCTCCAGAAGAGCGGCCGCCTGCTTTTTGTCGAGCATGCGTTTTGTCGCTGGGAGACGCATTCGCCAGCAGTGCGAGCGCGTAGAACACCTGCGCCTCAACATCTTTCTTGTTACTCAAGGCGAGATCTCTCATCGCGGATTCGTAGTTCAACGCCCGCGTTGCATACGGAACAATGGCAGCGTCCTGATAGAGCAAGGTCAGTGCGTGGATGAACTCCAGTTCCCGCTCGGAGCATTTCCCAATCTGCCGCGCCTGCTGGATCTCTTTCTGCGCAATCGGAATGTCGGCGGGGCAGATGGGCGGCTCCCAAAGCTGGTGATAGTACGTCATGGCGATTCCCCAATGCGCCATCGCACACTGCGGATCCTGTTCGGCCACACCCTGAAATGCTTTTTCGGCGTCGGCATACGCGAAGGAGTGAAGCAGAGCGACGCCGCGGTTGAATTGCTCCTGAACGGCCGCTTTGCAGGAGATGGGAAACGACACTTTTCCGAGCTTCTCAGGTGCGGGGTGGTTGTGTGTTTCCTGCCCAGGCAAGATGGGAACTACTAGCAACAGGGTGAGCAATATTCGCCATTGCTGGGGCATGCCTAATCTCCATCGGAGCGGGGCCCTTGCGACATCCGAATTTTATACGGAAGCCGGCAACAATGCGCGCCTCTCCAGAGCCGGCTGGGCGCCCTCACGTTGACGTGCGTGTGGCAACCCGCCAAACTGGAAGATACGTATGTTTATTGATGAAGCACGAATTCGAATTAAGGCCGGCGATGGCGGCAACGGCTGCATGGCCTTTCGTAGAGAAAAATTTGTTCCCCGTGGCGGCCCTTCCGGGGGCGATGGCGGCCATGGCGGCGATGTGGTCATGGAGTCGAGCAACCGGCACAACACGCTTGTTCTCTTCCGCTACAACCCCGAACACAAGGCGGAGCGCGGAGAGCACGGCATGGGCTCCAACTGCACTGGCAAAGACGGACACGACGTCATCCTGAAGGTGCCCGTGGGCACATCGGTTTTCGATGACGATACCGGCGAACTCATCCACGATTTCAAGAAGCCCGATGAGCGCGTGATCATCGCAAAAGGTGGCCGCGGCGGCCGCGGCAACCAGCATTTTGCCACGCCGGTGCACCAGGCTCCGCGCGAACATGAAGAAGGCAAGCCTGGCGAGGAGCGCAATTATCGCCTCGAGCTAAAGCTGCTGGCAGACGTGGGACTGGTGGGCTATCCCAACGTTGGCAAGTCGACGCTGATCTCCCGCATCTCCAACGCCCGGCCCAAGATCGCCGACTATCCCTTCACCACTCTGATACCCAACCTGGGAGTCGTGTACGTGGGCGATGCGCCCAATGAGGACAGCTACGTGGTGGCCGATATCCCCGGCCTGATTGAGGGCGCGCACCAGGGAGCAGGCCTCGGCGTGCAGTTCCTGCGCCACATTGAACGCACCCGCGTGCTGGTGCATCTCGTCGACGTATCGGACGCCAGCGGTCGCGCCGATCCCGTTGAAGATTTCAAGGTGATTCAGAAAGAGCTTGAGAGCTTTGGCCATGGACTCGACGAAAAGCCGCTACTGGTGGTGGCTTCAAAGGCCGATGTGGCGGATCCTGCCAAGCTCAAGAAACTTCAAGCGATGGCAAAACGCAAAAAGCTGGACTTCTTCGCCATCTCCGCCGTGACAGGCGAAGGCGTCGACGTTTTGAAGTACGCGATCGCAAAACGGGTCTTTGAACTGCGCGAAGCTGAGTTCGCCCAGGAGAAGCCAGTGCTGCCGGAGTTTGAGTACTGAGCGTGCATTTGTTCAAACATCGTTTCGGATTGGAATTTGTGAGCCCACGCCTTCCGTTTCTCAGTCATTCGGGTCGCGGCTCAAAAACAGATGCGACATCGTCGTGATCTTGTCGGTCGAAAGTGAACTCGAATCCTTATTGGGATCGAACGAGAAAGTCGCCCGCACCTTGATCATGTTGCAGCGCTTGTACGCATAAACAGCCTGGTTGCGGAACGCACCCGAGTGCGTAATCTTGAAGCGCTTCTCCAGGTCGCCTCGCGTCATTCCCACCTTTATGCCGCCGATGTCATCGAGCGCGTGGCCGATAAAGGTGCATCCCTGAGTGGAAGCGGATGAAGTCTCGCAATTGCCGGAGAATGACATTAGTCCGAGCACGAACAGGGTGCATAACGCCGATTTACGCATCGAGGTACTCTCCACGAAAATAAGATTCTCGCTGACACCGGATCGAATCTTTTCCTGCTTAGGAAATCACAGCCCCGTTAATTTGTCGCGCGTTAACGCATTCCACTGCGCCAGCGTCTCGGGCATCTCCGGCGAAATCATTCCCGGATCGACGCGGTCCACGATACTTTGGGGCGGTACGTTCCCATCTTTCGCGCGGAAAAGTCCCTTCACCCAGGCGACGGCCGCCAGTCCCTCGCTGAAGGTGAACGTCTGCTCGATGTAGAACCAGCGATCATCCCAGCAAAGAATCCTGCTCGAAATCTGGAACCTGGTAAACAGGGGAAGCGAGCGCCGATAGGTGATAAAAACTGAGCCCACCAGTGGCGTCCATTTCTCCGCGACCGCCAGTTTCAGCACCCCGGTCGCAACCGTCAGGTGCATCCGCCCATAATCCATACAGCTGAGAAAGCGCGAATTATTGAGATGAAGATTAAGATCGATGTCGTTCGGCCACACACGCATGCGCACGATATCTTCGCCCAGTACCCCGATGCGCGGCAGCGGGCGGATGTACTGGCGAAGTCCAAGCAGCGGGATGCGGACAAAACTATTAATATGCGCCATGGAATGAACGAATGTTCAATACATATTCTAGACTCAACTACGGTGATGCATTTGCATCGGACAAGAGGCGGGCAGAGATGGCAGGACGGAAAAACGACAAGGATGAGATGGAAGGTATGACGAGGCGCAAATTCATCGCCGGTGCAGCCATGGCGCCACTGGCTGCAAGGGCCTGGGTAGCCGAGGCGGCTTCGCCCGGCGGCAGTCTCCTGCTCGTCGGAACCCAGACGACCGCCGGCAGCAAAGGCATCTATTCGTACCTTTGGAACGCCACCACCGGTGACGTGTCTTCCCAGCTGTTGGCTGCTGAAGTTGAAATGCCGACCTTTCTCGCGCTGGCACCGGGCGGTCACCACGTCTACTCTGCCAACGAACTCGCGCAGGGCGATGGCAAAGTAACCGGCTTCAGCCTGGACCGCTCCACGCGCAAGTTGACGGAGATCAATGCCGTCTCATCCCGCGGCGCGGCACCTTGCCATGTAGCGCTGGATCACACCGGCCATTCCCTCTATGCAGCCAACTACAACGGCGGAAGCGCGGTCTCCTTCAAGGTCGCGGCGGATGGAAAATTAAGCCCGGCGGTTGAAGACCTGAAGTTCACCGAGCATGGCCCAAACGCCAAGCGGCAGGAGGCAGCGCATGCGCATCGCGTCACCGTCTCGCCGGACAACCGGTTTCTGCTGGTCAATGATCTCGGTGGCGACGCCATTCATATCTTTCACATTGACGCGGCCGATGCCAAGCTCAAGCCGAATGATCCACCCGCATGGAAAGCCACTCCGGGCGCTGGTCCGAGAAGCCTGCGCTTCCATCCCAATGGCCGCTGGGCCTACTGCATGAACGAGATGGAGTGCACCGCGGAACTGCTGTACTGGGATGCAGCCAAGGGCACGCTGTCTTCGCAGCAGAAGGTCCAGTTGCTGGCCAACGGCCCCGACGAGGCTTCAACCGCGTCTGAAAGCGCGATCGACAAGTCTGGCGCGTACGCCTACTTCGCCGTCCGCGGCGCGAACACGATAACCACCTGCCGCATCGATGGAACTTCCGGCAAGCTGACATTTCAGGATCGAATGTATTGCGGTGGCAAGGTGCCGCGTCACATCGCGCTCGATCCGTTGGATCGCTGGCTGCTGATCGCCAATGAAATGTCAGGCAACATTGCCGTGCTGAAACGCGATGCGAAAACCGGCAAGCTGTCTGAGACGGGGAAAGAATTCGCCATCAGCAAGCCCCAGTGCCTGATATTCGCCTGATGAGTTTGGCGACCGGCACTGGCAGAATTCGAAGCATAAGAGATAGGAGATTTGCGAAATGCCTAACGCCAAACTACTGATGATCGTCGGAGATTTCGTTGAGGACTATGAAGTCATGGTCCCCTTCCAGGCGCTGCAAATGGTGGGACACACCGTGCATGCCGTATGTCCCGGCAAGAAGTCGGGAGATTTCGTGCGTACTGCAATTCACGATTTCGAGGGTGACCAAACGTACACCGAAAAGCCCGGCCACCGCTTCACACTGAATGCCACTTTCGATGACATTCGAGTTGAAGAATATGACGGACTGGTGATTCCCGGCGGCCGCTCACCGGAATACCTGCGCCTGGATCCAAAGGTCATCACCGCGGTTCAGCACTTCGCTAGCGCGGATAAGCCCATCGCCGCCCACTGTCACGGCCCGCAGATTCTTGCCGCCGCGCACGTCCTTGCCGGGAAAAAGGTCAGCGCCTATCCCGCCTGCGCTCCTGAAGTCGAATTGGCTGGAGGCACATTCGTTGCCATTGATGTAACCGACGCGGTTACAGATGGAAAATTAGTGACCGCGCCCGCGTGGCCGGCTCATCCAGCATTCCTGGCACAGTTCCAAAAGGTGCTGCTCGCACACCTCGGCTCACGCTGAAAATGCAATCCTGAACTGTTTATGTAACTGTTATTGTGCCTTTTCCGCGATCACCGCGGCCCGAGATCAGGCTGGCGCCAACGTTGGCGTTTTAGCATGGGTTGGCCGTGGCTTTTCGTAGGGCAGATGCGCCACTTCCCAGGTAGAGCGGTCTCGCCGCAGGCGGGATACAAGCGCCGTATGCATCGCGTGCCCAGCGCGTTCCGCAACCACACGCCCCAGGATGCAATGTTCTGCCAGTGCAAGGTCTCCAATCAGGTCCAGCACCTTGTGCCGCACAAATTCGTCCGGGAAGCGCAACGGTCCGTTCTCCACGCCATCTTCCGTGACAATGATGGCACTCTCGTTCGAAACTCCGCGAATCAGGCCCATATCCCGAAGCTTCTGCTCGTCGCTTTTGAATCCGAAGGTACGCGCAGGCGCAATCTGCGAGGCGTAGTTGCCCGCTCCCACATCGACAGAGAAGGTGTGGCGCCCGATCGGAGAGGGGAAATCGATCGCGTACTCGATCGTGTAGCTGTCCGCCGGATAGATGCCGATGAACTTGTTGCCATCGTGCACCTCCACGTCTTTCAGCACGCGGAGATATTCGCGGCGGCGACGTTGCCGGTTCAACCCTACCGAGTGGAACGCTTCGACATAGGGCAGCGCGCTGCCATCGAGGATTGGGAGTTCGAGATTATCGAGTTCGATGATGACGTTATCCACGCCCATGCCAACAAGCGCGGAGAGAAGGTGCTCCGTTGTGGAGATGAGCACGCCCTGCCGCATCAGGCTGGTTGCATAGCTCACCTTGGCGACGTTTCTTCCCGTGGCGGAGATCTCGAAATTGTCGAGGTCGGTTCGGCGGAAGACTACACCCGACCCGGCAGGTGCAGGCAGCATGCGCATCACCACTGGCGCGCCGCTGTGCAATCCCACTCCGGCGAACTCGAGCGGGGCTGCGATGGTGTGTTCGAACTGCTTTAACTCTTGCAAATATGTTTACCGGCTCGTCATGCCGCAGTACTCAGCAGCCTCTCAATCTCATAGACTACTGGGTGGATAACAAAGTTGTTGTGTTGCAAATTAGACACATCCTGGCGAGATTTTGAAACAATCTTCGCATCGGCTGGTGTCGCCAAAATGAGACATAAGAGCTCGCAAAACACTGAAAGTGAGGTGGCAAAGCAGTGAGTAACGCACTGGATGTAAAAGAGTTGCTGTCCGATGCCCGCAAGCTGGAAGCAAAGTCCTTGGAGCGCCTGCGCGCCCTGGTGGAGACCGAATCGCCCACGGAAAACAAGGCTGCGGTGGACTCCTGCGTAGGCGTGGCGGAGCGATTTTGCCTGCAGGCGGGCGGGAAAATCCGCCGGCATCGCCAGAAGAAATGCGGAGATCTGCTCGAGGCGCGCTTCGGACCTGCCTCCCGCAGCAACAAGCCAATAATTCTTTTGGGACATCTTGATACGGTTTGGCCGCTGGGAACACTACGCACTATGCCCTTTAGTGTGAAAGACGGCCGAGTCTCCGGACCCGGTGTCTTTGATATGAAGGCCGGCGTCGCAATGGCTCTGACTGCACTCGAAATTCTGGCAGCTCGCAAATTGCTCAAGCGGCAGGTCATCCTACTGCTCAACAGCGACGAGGAGACGGGTAGCGAAGTATCCCGGCCCGTGACGGAGCGGCTGGCCCAGGGCGGCGACGCCGTGTTTGTCCTGGAGCCTGCGCAGGGCCTTGAAGGCGCTTATAAAACGGCGCGCAAGGGAGTGGGTGAGTACCGCCTGCATGTTCAGGGAGTGGCCGCCCACAGTGGCGTGGATTTTACGCGGGGACACAGCGCGGTTTCGGAATTGGCTCGTCTAATTGGAAAGATTTCTGAATTCAATGAGTTGGAGCGTGGCATCACGGTGAATGTAGGAGTGATCGGTGGAGGAACGAGATCGAACGTAATCGCCGCCGACGCGTGGGCCGACGTCGATGTGCGCATCGCCCGCCGAGCCGACGCCGCCCGTATCGAAAAACGGTTCCGCTCTCTGCAAGTGACAGATAAGAAATGCTCGCTCACCGTGACTGGCGGATTGAACCGGCCTCCAATGGAGAGAACGCCGGCGACCGTAAAGCTGTTTCAAAGGGCGCAGCAGTTGGCTAGTGAGATTGGAATTCCGCTGGAAGAAGCGGCCACCGGCGGCGGCTCCGACGGCAACTTCACCTCCGCACTCGGCGTTCCCACACTGGACGGAATGGGAGCAGTTGGGGAAGGCGCTCACGCTGCGAATGAATCAATCCTGGTTCAACATCTCTCTCCTAGAACAGCACTGCTGGCGGCGATGGTAGCGATCTGAACGAATTGTAATGTTCGAACCAAGTTTTGCGCAGTCGAACTAACAGCGAACTTGCTTCGTAACAGAGGTCAAGACACTCGGAGGGAGCATGTTAAAGGCGATCGAAGTGGGTTTACTGGCGGTAAGTTTCCTGGTGTTCCTGGGATTGATCATCACCGCGCCCGCCCGTCGCCGAAGCAAGACGGAAACGGAGGAAGCGCGGCTGGCTGGCGATGCGGTCGTCCACAACGACCGGAATCCGCATTAGCAAATAAGCAGCGCCCATCTCAAAGCAGTTAAGGCAAAATAGGTACATACTCGGAGGACCCTCCCCATGCCCTCAGGCATATTGATCGCAGAGCCTCCCACCTCCATCTTTCAGTTCTTGCGGCGTAAACGCGTGCCCGTGCTGATATCGACCTCCGCCCACATCCTCTTGCTCGGTGCGCTGGTCTACACCCGGCCGTTGCACGTGGCTCCTCTGACGCTTGCAGGCGACGACCACGGTTCCCGATACGTTCTCGCCTATCTCCCAGGCCACGCGCAGGCCCCGAAAGGCGCACCCGCTCCACGAAAAGTTCCCAGGGCGGTCAGGCGCGCGCCCGCAACTCCCGCGCTGCCCGCACCTGAGGTTGAGACCGCGAAGATCGCGGCTCCCAACACCTCTTCCCCGGTCTCGGCCACGCCCGACTCAAGCTCGGGTACAGATTCGCTCGGCAGTGGGGACATAAGCATCGCTGTATTGAAGGCCTCACCCCGCCCCCGGCCTGACTTGTCGCAACTGCCCAAAGGCAGCGCTGGTGACGTGGTGCTCGATGCTCTCATCGGCCCCGATGGAAGTGTCGAAAAACTCACGCTGGTTCGAGGGCTGGGGCACGGCATTGATGAAGTGGTGATCGCCACAGTGCAGGCATGGACATTCCTGCCTGCCACCAAAGACGGCAAACCCATCGCCAGCGAACAGGAGTTGCACTTCCACTACGAGCGCGGCTGAAAGTCGCTACGGTTTCTTCGTCTCCGGTTGAGTGCTCTCCGCCTTGGAGACCGCAAGGTAGTTCAGCTCCGACTTCACAAACTTCGCAACGATCACGACGGTCACATCGAATTCAAGGCTCTTGGGTGGTTGCGGTTCGTTCAGTTCCGGATGTTGCTTTTGAAGCAGCGCTATTTCGTCAGACGTCGCGGGCCTTTTCGATTCCAGCAGGTACAACAACTGGTCGGGAGTTCGCTCACTGGGCTGGCCAAGGATCGCCGTCACCTGTTCGGGCGTTTGACCCAGGTGCAATCCAGAACCGGTAACGAAGCTCGCCGGCGCCCGCGACGACGGCACGCAAGTGTCTTGTCCCTTCCACGGCGCGCCGCCTGCAAACAGGTAGAAACCGTCGTTAACCTCTCCGTGTTCAAAGATCAAAAACTCTCTTGCAGGCAACGAGTAACATGCCTGCTCTCTGAAGTTGGCGGCATCGCCGCGTACGACGGGCCGAACGCTTCCAAACTCCGTCCCTGCAAGCGAGAACATATCTTCGCTCAGCACCACTCCCAGGATTTCAAAGTTCTTATCGGATATTTTTCGTTTTTGCGACGTGGCCTTTTGCGCAGCGGGAGCCGCATTTGCTGCCGACCACCAGTCGGAGTTGTCGTCCAGATGTACGGGAGCCAACCCTTGAGGCTGGGCCTGCAAACCCGCGCCCAATACGAGGATCGACGCGAGACCGCTCACCCGCGTCATCGCCGCCGGCGATTTCATCTCGCGCTCCCCATCAAACTGGCCGAACGCTTCAGCCTCTTGTGCATTCCCTCAATCAAGCCGGACACCAGCGCCAGCGGCAATCCCACCACGTTGAAGTAGCAGCCCTGGATGCGCGGAATCCATTTCCCTGCTCGCCCCTGAATCGCATAAGCACCTGCCTTGTCCATCGGCTCGCCGCTTGCCACGTACTCGGAAATCTCGGCGGCGGAGAGTGTCTGCATGCGGACGAACGTGACCTCCGCCGCACTCTCCAATCCCGCCCGCGAAATCAGCGCCACTCCCGTAATCACCTGGTGCGTGCGCCCGGACAAGCGCTTCAGCATGCGGGCGGCGTCTGCTGCATCCGAGGGCTTGCCGAGGATATCTCCATCGACCACCACAATGGTGTCGGCCCCCAGCACCAGCAGCGGATTCTCCGGCGCATCGAGCGCTGCCTGCCCGTCGAAAACCGCCTGCGCTTTTTCGCGCGCCAGCCGGGTGGCGAAACAGATGGCGTCTTCGCCGGGATGAAGTTCCTCCGGCACCGACGACGGAATCACGCGAAATTCAAATCCCGCCTGGGTAAGCAATTCCCTACGGCGCGGAGAGGCGGATGCGAGCACAAGCATAGAGGGAAAGAATAGCAAGTCAGAAGCAGCGAGTCAGCAGGTCAGCGAGTTAGCAAGTCAGCGTAGAAACAACACCAGCTTCTCGATGGTGGGAGACAAGTTGGCGATCTCCTACGACCAGCGGGCGAAAAACCCGCACTTACAGCTTGTCGACGAGCGGCTTGCCGATCTCCCAGTGGTGGCCGTAGGGATCGACAATGCGCCCCAGTAGCCAGCCATACTGTTCCTTCACCGGCCACACCTCGGTCGCGCCCGCCGCCATTGCCTTGTCGAAGACCGCTTTGGGATCTTCCACCGTCAGCACCATCCGCACCGACCCGCCGCCAATCGTCTCCGGGCTGAAATTTTTGTTTTCGGGAGATTCGTCCGCGACCCAGAACTCCGCTCCATCCACCGACAGCCGAGCCACCACTGCGCCGCTCGGGTCGTCCAGGCGAAACGCTTCCTCGGCCCCAAATGCGGCCTTGTAGAAGTCGACAGCCTTGGCGCCGTGGCGCACGGAAAGCATGGGCGTAATCTGCGTCGCAACTTTGAATTTCTCGTGGGTCATCGAAAGCTCCCTCATCAGTCTGGTTGGATGCGCGCTTCGTTGTGCCTACGCCCCGGTTTCGCGAACAATCCCGGTCTGCGAGCCCTTCGCGTCCGCCACGCCCCACGCCATCCGCGGAGTGTTGTGCGCGATCCCGTAGCGCCCATCGGGCCCGAGCAGGATGATGCCGCCGTGCCCATTCAATCGCCGGTTCAGATACGCAATCGCGTCCATCGCCGACAGCTCCGGCGGAATGCCTCCGGCCACGCGATCCACCGCCCACTTGCCCAGCACCAGCTTCATGATCGGCTCGCCCCAGCCCGTCAGCGAGGTGGCCGCGCTGTGGTTATCCGCGTACCCGCCGCATCCAATAATGGACGAGTCGCCCACCCGCCCCGGAGTCTTGTTCAGCGTGCCTCCGGTAGACGTGCCCGCCGCAAGATTGCCGAAGTTGTCCAGCGCCACCGCACCCACCGTGTCGTGCGAATCGTGCTTGTGCACGGTGTAGTTCGGCGGCTCAATCTCGTTGGGAGGCCCGGAAAAACTCTGGTCCGGCAATCCCTGCCGCTCCTGCTCCTGCGCTTCCTTCAGCCGCACCACCTCGCGCTCCATCACCAGCTCGGAGTTGTCGATCAGCTCAATGCCGTGCGCCGCGGCAAACTGCTCCGCTCCCTCGCCCACAAAATACACATGTGGACTCTTGTCCAGCACCAGCCTTGCCGCGTGGATAGGATTGCGGATCCGCTCCACGCAAGCCACTCCCCCGGCCCGCAGATTCGATCCATCCATCAGCAGCGCGTCCAGTTGCACGCGGCCATCGCGGGTGAGAAAGCTGCCGCGCCCCGCGTCGAACGTGTCGTCATCCTCCAGGATGGCAACCGCCGTCTCCACCGCATCGAGCGCTCGCGCACCCTTTTCCAGTAGCGCATACCCAGCCGCAAGAGCTCGCGCAACCCCCTGCTGGTGCGCCTCCACCATGTCATCAGGAATATCCCAAGCACCACCATGAACAAGCAGAACCGGTCGATTCTTCATAAGAGTTTCTATGGTACGGGATGCGCCGCGTTTGAGGGGAGCGGAATACTTCTGGTTGGTTACTGAAGACGTCAGTTACTTCCGAGTTGCCCACCATACTTCCGCAAGTGTTTTCCAAGACCCTGTGACGTTTATAGGGACCTATTCCTATCACCTTCCTGAAAGGACGGTACGGAGGCACAAAGGTTGGGAATCACGATCAGACTTGCTAAGGTTTGAGTAAGTAAGGGCTGGTTTGAGGTTCTCCTGTGTCTACATTCGACGCTGACCCAAATTCACGCAGCAACCGAAAGCGATTGTTCAGGTCCGTCGCTATCTACTACCTCATCGCATGCGGGTGGGCGTGGCTGGCCTGGTCGCCTGTCGTACTCGGAACTGAGGGGCTCAAACTGATCCCCATCACTGCATCTTTGCCTGTTTTCTCCTGCATTGCGACCCTCGGGCCCTTCTTTGCGGCTTTCATTGCTCACCGCATTGAGTATGGAACCTGGCGAGCTGTTCGCTTGTTACCAGTGAGTCGTCTGCGGTGTACGTGGCTTTTGCTAGGCCCATCCCTTATTCTGCTGTCAATGTTCGTGGTCTTTCCTGCGCTGATTTCACGCGGAGGACCGGCCAAGTGGCATTGGAATGCGTCAGCACTTCTGGGCATCTGGGTGCCAATGTTCAACTACAACCTTCTTGGAGGCCCGCTCTTTGAAGAGTTTGGTTGGCGAGGTTTCCTCCAGGCCCGTTTAGAGCGGGAGATCGCACCTTGGCTTTCGGCTATCTGTGTCGGATGCATGTGGGCAGCGTGGCATCTTCCCCTCTTTCTCGTTTCTTGGAGCAGCGCATCTCCACTCTCCTACATGTTCATCGTGGTTTGCCTCTCAATCGTGATGGCCTATGCGTTCAACTCCTCAGGAGGATCAGTCCTAGTCGCAATCCTGATGCATTCCGCTTTCAATTCCTCACCACACTTTATCGGGCCATTCTTAGGCGCAACACCTACTCGCGAGCATCCTTCAGGAGAAATGTTTATTGGTTTTTCGTTTTTAATCGTTGCAACTATAGCTCTCGCGATTACACGAGGTCGCCTCGGAGCGATTAGCTCCAAATAGGTGTTTCTCCTACAGTCGCGAAGATTAATACCGGAAGTGGGCTCATCGGAGGATTTTCGATTACAGTCGTTGCTGCCGGTGAATCACCGGCATTCCCGACGTTACCCCAAGACCGGTGTTACGTCCGAGATGCTGGTTACAATCTAATGCCCCCACCCTCCGAAGTCTGAATACGCACAAATGCCGCCACCCAATTCAGCTTTAAGGCGCCGGCGGCTACAACGTTATCCCACCACCATGAAGTACATCCGGCATTTCAACAAGGTCCCCAAGCCGATTCGGTGGACCTACGCGAACCCGACGCAGCGCATTGCCCACCTTGATGATCACCGACCTGCTGCCGCTACCGGATCCCCGGCCCCACTATGCCTGGTACGTGCTGGGGATTGTTACACTGGTGTACCTGTTCTCGTTTCTCAATCGCCGGGTTGAATTCCCGATCAGAGAAGCGGTCCATAGGAGAATGTCGGATGCCTGGGAGCGTTCTGGTGTCAGGAGCCGGGGTGGCAGGCTCTTGTCTGGCCTGGTGGCTCGATCGATACGGATATGCGGTGACCCTGGTGGAACAGGCGCCCGAACCGCGCACAGGCGGCTACGTCATCGACTTTTGGGGCCTCGGCTACGACGTGGCCGAAAAGATGGGCGTGCTGGACGAACTCCGCCGGCATGACCTCAAGGTTCAGGAATTCCGGATCGTCAATCGCGTGGGCCGGCGGATCAGCGGCTTCAACCAGGGCGCGGTGCAAAAGCTCATCAAGGGCCGGGGCATGAGCCTTCCGCGTTCGGCGCTGGCTTCTGCGCTCTACGAAGCGGTCAAGGACCGAGTCGACGTGCGGTTCGGGAACAGCATCGTCAGCCTCGATGACAGCCCACGCGGCGTGGAGGTGACGCTTCGCGAAGGTGAGGCTCAGACGTTCGATCTGGTCATCGGTGCCGACGGCCTCCACTCCGCCGTGCGACGACTCTGCTTTGGTGAAGAAACGCGATTCGAACACTTTCTTGGATACTACGTTGCCGCGTTCACCGCCCAAGGCTACCGGTTCCGTGATCCGGACGCATACGTGACTTACGGCGAACCTGGCCGGCAGATTTGGCGAATCACTGTCGACGAGGACACGACGGTCTTCATGCTGGTGTTTGCCGAGTCCGATTCCCAGGCAGCTCCCGTCCACGATGCCTCGCGTCAGAAAGAGGTCCTGACCCGCCTCTACGCTGGCGGTGGCTGGGAAACCGAGGAGATGCTCCACGCGCTTCAGGCAAGCACCGATCTCTATTTCGACCGGGTCAGTCAGATCGTCATGCCGAGTTGGACCAAGGGCCGCGTCGCCTTGATCGGCGACGCGTGCGCGTGTCCGAGCCTGCTCGCCGGCGAAGGGTCAGCAATGGCGATGGCCGAAGCCTACACGCTCGCTGGGGAATTGGTTGTCGCGCAGGGAGGCCACGCGTCCGCATTCGAAATCTATGAACAGCGCCTGCGGCCCTATGTGGAGCGCAAGCAGAAGGGGGCGCGCGATTTCGCGGCGAGCTTCGTCCCCAGGAGTGCTTTCGGGCTGTGGCTGCGAAACGCGACCATCAACGCCGCGAACCACCTTGGGCTCATTCAGATGCTGTTCAGAGCCCAAATGCGCACTGGCATCGAACTGCAGGACTATCGGTAGGACTTCACCGGGCCTACCCATCCCTGGTCTTTGCTCCACGCGCTACGCACTCGCCCCCGGCGCGTGTGTTTATTAACAGCTACTGACGGATTGCCAACCATACTACCCAGATGCGGATTTTGACCCTGCATCAATGGCTGTCGGGTTGGATGGATTGCGTTGAAGCAGCTGTAGTGCTGGCCGAACGCAATGGAACTTCCAGCGTTCCCGCCTTTCCCGTCTCCCAGTCGTAGACACCGGTTTCGAGGAAGACCTCTTCATTGATCGGACAGATCTATCTCGAAAGTGTGCGGGCACGCCCGAGTGTTGAATCGCAGCGTAGAGGTCGGGCGTCAGCATCATCTCCTGGGTGCCTCCCACCCAGTTCACAGCGTGGCCTTCGCGATCGTAGGCCAGCAACTCGACCTGCAGCTTGCCCGTATGTTTCCCATCGGAGGTTGGCTCCAGGCGCACATCCGTCCAACGAATCATGAAGTCCACGCTGAAGCGCTTTGTCGGTCCAGTGAGTTTGGAGTTCTTCCCGGCACGCTTCGCACCGGCCGCAGGCTGCGGATCGACTGGTATCACGCGCACACCATACAGAAGCTGCGTGGCACTCGGCATGCCGTGCAGCATCAGCGGCTGCAGCGGGTCCTTCCTGGTGTTGGTCTCTAGAGCCAGGGAGTTATCGGCGTTGTACCCACGTCTGTAGGCAAGCTTGTACTTGCTCTCCGCAAGCTTGATCTCGATGCGACGGTATGTTCCATCCATCTTCTTGTTCGTCGGCGAATACAGGATCGTGTAATAGTGCGAGCCGTCAGCAATCGCATGCCGCATCGCCGCATTCAGATCGTTGGTGTTGTAGAAGGCCTTGCCGCCGGTGTCGGCGGCGAGTTGTTCCATGGCCATGATCTTGTCGGATCGCGCCGCATTCTGATTGACATAGGGCCCCATTCTGTCGCCGCCACGTGCGGAAGAGCCGGGTCCAGAAGCGGCGGAAACCTCGCCACCCTCGAAATCAACAGGTACACGACTGTTGATGACAGGGTCGTACATGTGATCGACCATCATCCCTTCGGCGCCAATCGGGTAGACAGCGACTTTTGAAACCGTCAACAAGTCCGCGGTCTCCCTGAGTTGGGCGCTATACTGTCGCATTTCATTGTTAGGCTGCTTTCCTTTGGCACTGGGAAAGACGGTTATCGGAAAGGAAGACGAAAACCAGATCAGGTTCTTGCGTCCCGGAACACCCGCCAGGTACCGAGCCATGTAATTGAGAGCCTCCAACGTCATGGCCACACGCTCGTCTGCCTTGTAGGCGCGGTCACTTCCCTGCTGCATCTCTGAAATCGCTTCCATCCCCATGGGGCTTATGCCGATCAGAGCCAATCTCTTCTTGTCCTCGACATCGTCGGCCTTGTCCTGCAACGAATGCGTCACCGACGACTCCGATTCAGGCGAGACGCCGCCCTTTTTGGCGTTCACCGCGTCCCGCAGAGCCGCGCTATCCGTCGTGAATCCCTGCACCATCCGTAGCTTTGCCGCCCAGCACAAACACCGCCACCCGTATCCCGGGCTGCATCTTCTTCAAGAAGTCCATGATCTGATCGTGAACAAAGATCTGATCCTGCTTGTCGGTGTTCAAGGTGTCGATCAGCAACACATTCACCGCATCGCTCTCCGGCGCTGGCGGCACGTTTGTATAAACGCCGACCGGCATTGGCGGCAACGGCTCAACCGCGCCCGGCGGCAACGTTCGCGCCAAGTGCTCTTCAAAGTAATCAACGGTCTGCGGCTTGCCATCTTCCATCACCACAAAGTCCTTGGCGAGCAACCCGCTGACAGGTTCACCGTTGCCATTCGTCACCACTACGTCGACGACGACTTCTCGCGCACGAGCTTTGTAGACAGGCGTATCCGTTTGGCTGGGGGCTGCCGGAGCGGCTGCTTCCGCCGGAGGGACGAGACCGAGAATCACTGCGAGTGGGAGAAAAGAAAAGCAGCGTGGTCGCACAGGCTCCTCCGGGGACCAGACAGTGTATCTCTTTCTCGTGTGTGGCGGATACGCCGGTTTCACCGGCAATTGGTCAGTCATGTGGCCGGTGGCCCACATCTCGCTTCTGAGATGTGGGTCTTTCGCTGACGATCTCACGACTTTCTTCATCGAAAGACGGGATGAGCCGCGTTTGAGGGGAGCCCACCATCCGCCGGTCACCGCGTGCTTGCGACTACGGAGAAGAGTGGCCGTAGCATTTCAGCACTCCGAGATAAATTCCCCACGGCCCGACGGTTTCTCTCTGTTGACCAGCCATCACACGGGCAAGTTGGTGCAGATGGTTCAGGTCGTGAGTTGCCCACGTGGCCAGCAACTGCGACAGGGTGACGCTCCCGAGAGATGGGTGCAGTCCGCGCCGTGACAAGTCCTCGCTCTTAAAGTCGAATGCCTTAAGGCGGACGAGATTCTCCCTGCGGATCCCTGCGAACTCGTCCAGAAGATCTTCTAGCGACTTGCCTTCACTCTCCTTCAACTGGGCGAAACGATCGAATGGATCGAAGGGGCGCGACTCTCCGAATTCCAGAAGAGTGTGAATACGCGGCATCCAGTCGGCGCGCTCGGCGTAGATGAGGTGCCCGACGATGTCGTAGGGACTCCACGTGTCAGGCCCCTCGTTACTCCGGATCCAGAAATCAGATAAGCCACGAAGTTGAGCGTCGAAAACAGCGGGGGTTCTTTCAAGGATCGCGGTGGCTTCCGGCAGTGAAAATTCCGTTGCATTTGCCATGGAGGCTAGATGGCCTGTGAAGCTGAAATGATTCAGTAGTTCAGCAGCGAACAGATTGCCCAGCCACGCTGCGTTTTTGGCCTAACGGCGACTGAGCTGTTCCGGCTTGTTCCTTTGCAGGCGCGCCCGACGAGTCATCTTGGTATGCTGGTCGGACACCGGCGCATTCAGGGACTCTATGAATGCAAGAGGATCGGCCTGTGTAGTCGGCATGCCGTGCGGGAAGACGGGAATGATCTGGACATGAGAACGACATGACAGAAAAGCGGTCGGCTGGTCATCTGAATGACGCGTGGATTGAGGTGGACAAAACCGACGATCCCAACTTTTTCATTCGGTTTCTTGATGCCTCAAGAGTTCGCGCACTCGAATTTGCGCGCGCAAACCCCGCTGTGGCATTCGCGCACCTGGCCTTAAAGCCAGGTCTTTCCCTTCTCGATTGCGGGTGTGGAACCGGAGACATGCTGGCCGTGATGGCGAAACTCACCCATCCGGGCAAAGCAAATGGTGGCGACCTGAGCGATGCGATGATTCGGGAAGCGCGGAAACGCGCAGGCACGGTGGGTGCGGCAAATCTCACCTTCGACAGGATGGACGTTCAGGCGCTTCCTTTCCCGGATCAAAGTATCGATCGCGTGATGGCCACGCAGTTGTTGATTCATGTTCCGGATCCGCGAAAAGCGATCGAGGAAATGTGCCGGGTAACTGCCCCGATGGGCCTGGTGGCAGTTTCAGATATGGACTGGGACGCACTCGCCGTAGGATGCATGAACAATGAACTCGCGCGTCAATTCACCCGCCTGTTCAGCAATGGCGTTCGCAATCGAGTGGTCGTACGCGAATTCGCCGGATGGCTTCGAGCCGAGGGCTTTATAAACATCCAGACGATTCCGCTTCCCATCGTCTTCGATCAATGGTCGTTCTTCAAAGAATGGGTGATTGGACCCTCTGTTGCAGAATTCATCTCGCAAGGTTCGATGAGCCGGGAAGACGCAGACGAATTTCTCGAAGATCTGGAACGACGGAATACTGTCGGAAGTTTCTTTGCTGCTTCCACGCTGTATACGGTCATCGGTCAGCGCCCCTAAAAGGCCGCACCCGGGTGCCACACATCTCGCCTTTGAGATGTGGGGTTTTGATGGTGCGAGGGTACTGGGCTTAGTGAGTCAGCTCGGCAATCTTCCTATCCCCCGGTCGCAAGCGCAAGATCGGTGCCGCTCCTCCCAGAGAAACTGCGACCGCGCCTCGGGATTCTCATCTACTCTGTAAATTGTCTCTCAACGTTACCTTCGATTTGGCGCAGATCAACGGGGGTTCGGTCATATCGTCGAACGGGGTCTAGCTTTCTTGGTCGAATCCTTGTCCTTCCTAATTCGCATCTTCAGAGCGTTTCGATACCGCGATTTCCGGATCATGTGGCTGGGAGCGTGTGTCTCCACCATTGGCACGTTTGTACAGCAGTTCGCGCAAAGCTGGCTGGTCTACGATCTCACCAAGGATCCTTTTTATCTCGGCCTGGATCTCTTTCTGGGGCAACTGCCTATCATGCTCTTTTCTCTCGTC
Source organism: uncultured Acidobacteriaceae bacterium (assembly GCA_963816335.1). GTDB lineage: Bacteria > Acidobacteriota > Terriglobia > Terriglobales > Acidobacteriaceae > JANXZS01. Next base: position 65,851 of record CAWFKA010000015.1, read on the forward strand.
GGTGGTGTCTTTGCTGATCGCCTGGACAGGAAAAAGATGCTGCTTTACTCGCAGTACATCCAGATGATCTGCGCCTTTGTGTTGGCGGTATTGTTCGCCACCCATACTGTCAAGGTTTGGCACATCCTGACGCTGTCCTTCGTTGTTGGGGTTGGGCAGTCATTTGGCGGACCCGCCTATTCGGCACTGTTGCCAACGCTTGTGGGACCGGAAGATCTTGCCAATGCGATTTCGATGAATTCGATTCAGTTCAATCTTGCACGCATTATCGGCCCGACTCTCGGCGGCCTCGCGTATACCGTCTTCGGGGCGACCTGGTGTTTCGCGTTGAACGGCGTCTCGTATGTCGCGGTGATCATCTCTCTCCTCGTGATCAAGGTGCAATTTAGCGCGCCCAAGACACAAACGTCCGTTTTGAAAAGCATGAAGGAAGGGATCAGATTTATTCGAGATCGCGAAGGATTGACTCCCCTCGTCGTGTTGGCATTTTGCACCACCCTGTTCGGCTTTTCCCTGACTGGATTTCTTCCGGTGATCGTGCGGACGATCTTTCACAGAGGTCCAGGGACGTATGAGCTTTTACTGGTTTTCTCAGGGCGCTGGATCGATCTGCGGAGCGCTCATCGTTGCGGCAATGGAAAAATTGAAAGGACAGGGGCGTCTTGCGGTACTTGCACTGTTCGCCCTAGGGCTTACAACCGCTGGATTTGCAGTCTCCAAGTGGCTCCCGGTGTCCTGTTTCCTGATTTTCCTTGCCGGGGCAGCCGTGATGGCGTCCGCTTCTCTGTTGTTGTCACTCGTTCAACTCATTGTGGTTGATTCGATGCGAGGAAGGGTGATGAGCGTCTACAACCTGGCCTTTCGCGCTGGAATACCATTGGGCGCCTTGAGCCTTGGAAAGTTGATTCCTATCCTCGGCGTTCCAATCGCTATTGCTGGGTTCGGGTTATCTCTGGTGGGTGTGGCCAGCTATTTTCTGATCGTTATGACGAAAGCGCCGACCTTTCGACGAACGGCTTAGCTTGCCGAAATGACGTGGGCCAGCTGGCCATGCGTTTAACTCCGCCCCACAAAGTTGCCGGTCTCGAAGTGGCCACTGTTGGTTCCCGTGTGGCTACAGGTGATTGGGATGGTTTCGCAGTAGGGATTCTCACGCTCAGATTCGTGAAACTTGATGGAGTATCGCCAACCGCTCTTCCGTTTTCTTTCGTTACTTCCGGATTGCCCACTACACGCCCAGAGACTCGGAGTAGTCTGCGTGACTTGCCTGATGCCCTGAGAGGATGGGAGGTATGACTCCGCGACGGAAGCTTTTCTGGTCACTGATTGGCATAGCAATATCTGTGTTGGGCTGCTTGGGCTTCATATTCCTCGGGTTTGTTTTTTTCACCTACCAAGGAAATGGGATGGATTGGATTTATCCCACCGGGGGATTATTTTTCTTCCTTGGGATTGCAAGCGTCTTCACAGCGGTGAGCAGCGGCGTACAGGCAATAAAGAAAGCAAGGGAAAAAGAGAATCGAATTCCCCCCAAAGCTAGAATCCAAACTAGGTTAGCCAAGGTATCTATTGCCAATACATCGTCCACGAAGGTTCCCTGACGAGTTACCGCCTAACCGGAAATAACTGAGTGGTAACTAATGAGATTGCCACCACTCACCAAGAACAAATGTCACCGACTGTTTCTCTCTCCGTGGTATGCTTCAGGGTTCCTGAACAACAGCTTAAACGAACGTGAAAGCAAGGACGTTGGCTAATGCGAGTGTTCATAGCATTCTCAGCCGCTAAGTGCTTTATGGATTACATGGGTAATCGGGCGTGGTTGGCATCGTAACATTTCCGAAGCATGCTTGAAGTGTGCTGACTACGATGGATGCCCTTACCGCGATGGTAAGTGCCCTTTTGCTGGTTGGCGTACTAACGGTAAGTGAACGTTGCCTTTAAACATCCGGCAAGCGTTTGTAATCCCGTCGTGAGCGCCAAAGAGGGTTCCTTTTGCGAGTTTACGTCTATCAGTTCTATTCTTCAGACCCCGCTCCTCTTCCATCTTTAGATCGTGGTAGAGGAAGGCGCAATTCTTTCTCGATACTACCCATGCATTTAGAAATCCAAGCGAGATTTACTGAGGAACGTGTCACCATGCTGATAACCTGACGGCGCTCGGACTCGCAGAATTCAATCCGCCCTTTAATAGCCGTGATCTTGAATTCGCGCCTCACCGCAGAAGACTCCTTCCCCCGCTTCGGTCACTAGTTGTCGCCAATGATCGCGTCCAATGTCTATCACTTGTGGGTTTGATCTCGTCGTTCTCGGCCATGGTGAGCATCCGAATTTTACCGCAGTACGTCGTTGCGCCCGAGTGACCGCCTACTCGGAAGTAACGATTTCGTTGCTTTAACCCGGCGAAAGAGATGCAACTCGCCCTACGCGTTCGAGACAGGCTTCATTTCCTGAGAGGCGGCGACGGTGCTTGGCAGCGATTCGCGCGTCGGCTCGGCGACTACCTTGGCCTTGAGCGGCGCGAGGTGACGAGTCTGCTGGTAGGTGTAGGTGATGCGGTGGATCACCGTCATGGTGGAAACAACGGCCAGCACCCAGAGCGCCGGAGCCATCACGCCCCAGCGATTGCACAGCGCGCCGAGAATGATGAGCACGATGCGCTCCGGCCGCTCCATGAAGCCGACCTTGCAGCTGCCGATGAGCGCCTCGGCGCGGGCGCGCGTGTAGCTCACCATCAGCGAAGTGCACATCACAAACGCCACCAGCCAGACGTAGAACAGGCGGTGTGCCGCGCGCGTAGTAAACCAGCAATCCGAAGAAGAGAGCAACGTCGGAGTAGCGGTCGATCACGGAGTCGAAGAAGGCTCCAAAGACGGAGACCTGGTCGGTCTGGCGGGCGACTCGGCCGTCCACCATGTCGAAGATGCCCGCGCCGATGATCACCAGCCCGGCATAGAAGAACATGCGATTGTCTGCGCGTTGGCGAAGCCGAAGAAGCACGGCAGCGCCGATGTTGATGATGAGGCCGATAAAGGTCAGGGTGTTGGGCGAGATCTTCGTCAGCGCAAGCCCGTTGACGATGCTTTTGCAGAATGACGCCACAGCCTTTACCGAAGGCACTGGTCCAGGTCATTGCACGCTCCATTCATCAGAAAGGGCGGCCGAGATGGCCCGGCTGTCAGCGCAGAAGGTCATTTTGCCTCTTCTGGGACTTGTTCTTTGTCTTCCTCGTCGTGGATGGTGGTCAGCTTCAGCACTTCGAGCTCGCGCTTACCGTTAGGGGTCACTACGATGGCAATATCGCCTATCTTCTTGCCGACCAGTCCGCGACCGATGGGCGAGGTGGTGGAGATGAGACCTTTGCTCACGTCGGACTCTTCACTGGTGACCAGCTTGTACTCGATCTGCTCGTCCTTGGTGGAATCGAACACCACCACGGTGGCCCCGAAGGCCGCCTTGTCACGCGGGATGTTGGCCAGGTTTACCAGGGCGAGTTCGCCCATGCGTGCCTTTAGCTGGCCCAGGCGCGCGTTGACGAAGACCTGGCGCTGCTTGGCCATGTGATACTCCGCATTTTCACTAAGATCGCCCAGGGAAGCGGCTTTCTTAATCTCAATGGGGAGTTCGTGGGTGAGCTCATATTCGAGCTTGATTATTTCTTCCTGCAACTTCTTTTTGATGTGCTCTGGCATTCCACTCTTATCCGTCCGCCGCTTGAAACAGGGCGCGTGACTGCATTTGAGGAAGTGTGTCCGTCCATTTGGATTATACGACGACCCATGTGCATAGATGACGATTGGCGTCGAAGGGTTACGAAAACCATTGTGTCCGCCTTGACGGTCGTGTCCAGCGGGGCATATGCTCGGTCCTGGTTTGCTTCCTGGTTACTCCTTACCTAATGGCTTATTGCATAAACCTATGAGAAGCATGCCCAGTTTTCAGGTCGGTGACAAGGTCGTCTATCCAAATCACGGGATAGGCATAGTTGATCAGATCTCAACCCGAACGAACGGATTTCAGGTAGAACGCTTTTACATGCTGACGATCAAGGCCAGCAGCCTGAAGGTGATGGTCCCGTGCGGCAATGTTCTGACAGTAGGACTACGTCGCGTCGTTCGACAGGAAGAAATAGATAGCATCTACGCCTTCTTAGGCGATGACCCCCATAGCAGCAACGCGGACTGGAAAGAACGGTATCGCGAACATTGCGAAAAAATGAAGGCCGGTTCGCTGATGGAAGTTGCCGAAGTGCTGAAGAGCCTGCTGGTGCTGGCTAAGAAGAAGCCTCTCGGATTCCGCGAACAGAAAATGCTGGAGAAAGCCCGTTACCTGCTTGTGAACGAGATCACTCAAGCGATTGGCGGGGATGAATCGACGGCAGACGATAATATGCTGGCGGCGCTAGGCCGGGCAGAACTCAGGTTCCCCGACATCATCGGCGAAGCCTAGAAACTGATCAGGCGTTCAAGGGCATCCGGTCTCCGGATGCCCTTTTTGCTGCCCTGGAAGCCAGGGCCTGTTAACCGACTCTAGACGTTCGCAGCAACCAGCGGCTTGAGTGTCGACGCCAGGCTCTCTGACCAGGTTCGAATCGCCGCCCAGTCGCGTTGATCGCTGGTGGAGATCTACGCAGCGGGCTGCCGGGCAATTTCAGCAGCAGCCGCTCGAACGGATTCATCGTGGACGGATCGTATTTACCTACGAAAACTTCTCCCGCCACCGGCGTAAGCCATTGAAACTGCACCAGCGCCCTGTCGATTACCGTCTTGGCCGCTTTCATTTCTTCCGGGTCATGCTGGAGCGGGCCTAGCGCGAATATGGCCACCGGACGGGTGATGAGCGCAACGGTGTGTTGCCCGAGGAAGCGCAACATTTCCTTGTGCCAGTGACCGTAATAAATCGGGGCCCCTAGAACGACCGCACTGTATGGGAGGATTGAGTCAACGGATTCCACTGGCCGAACCTCGACTTTAAGTCCCTGTGTTCTCAGCGTGGCCGCGACCGCATCGGCTACTTCGCGGGTGGACCCGCCACGGGTGGCGTAGGCAACAAGAATTGCTTCTGACATGGCTGGTTTTCCCTTTCCGCGCATCTTTCTCTGGCACATTGCGAAAAAACTTAACCGCATGGCAAAAGATGCTGCGGGAAGATTGTAGGCGCGGGTGCGGCCTTCAGGAAAGGGTTGAAAGGTTAAAGTTTTAATTTGCTGGAAGCCGTTGGCGATACGCCGCTTAGTCCTCATGTTCCGGGTGGTTTCTGGCCTCCCGGGCAAGATTGTTGGCGCGAGAGTCGAGAAAGCCCTGCAGGATGAGGACGGCAGCCACCTGGTCGACTACTTTCTTGTGTTCCGACCCCGCTCGGCCGGCTTCGTGCAGCAGGCGGTGCGCTTCGGTCGTCGTCAGCCTCTCATCCCACAGGATGACCGGCAGGCCAAATTCGTGGCGCAGCATTTCCGCGAAAGCCTGTGCTTTCATAGCCTGAGGGCTGAGATCTCCGGACATGTAGAGCGGATTGCCGATCACGATTTCCGTGCAGCCGTGTTTTCGGAGAATGCGGGCCAGAGAGCGCAGATCCTCTTTTCGATTCGAGCGGTGGAGCGTCAAAACGGGCTGGGCAGTCAGGCCGCGTTCGTCGGATACTGCGACACCGACGCGGCGGTCGCCCACATCAAGACCCATAATTCTCGGGATTTGGACTTCCCCGGAAAGGGAGGATGACTGTTCCACTCAGAAATCTTATTCCATCGGGAAGTGCATACGCGGAATGGAGGGAACACGTCATAAAATCAATCAGTAACCGTGGGCTGAGAATCTAACTTTTGAAGGCTATTTTGAGTGCGAATTCTTCTGGTCCTTATTCTTCTGGCGGCACTGGCGGCCGCTGCCTACGTTGCCCTTGCGCCGGCGGGTCCAACCACTGAAACCTTTGTTGATTTCCCCACGGGAACCACGGTCCGCCAGATGGGCACGCAACTGCAGCACAGCGGCATCATCCGCAGCCGGTATGCCTTTGAATTCATGCGGTTTGTGAAGAAAGGTACGCTCAAGGCGGGGGAGTACAGGTTCGATCATCCAGCTACCGTTGCCGAGGTGTACGACCGCCTGCTGCGCGGCGACGTATACACCGTGGCGGTGACGATTCCGGAAGGTGCCAACGTTTACGACATTGCCCAACGGCTGGAGGAGGCAAAGCTGGTGGATCGCACCGACTTTCTGGCAGCGGTGGTGGCGGACATACACCTGATCCAGGATATGGATGCCACGGCGCCTAGCCTGGAAGGCTTCCTCTTCCCGGATACGTACCATTTCCAGCGAAAGGCATCGGCGGACAAGATTGCGGCGGTAATGGTGAAACGATTCCGGGTGGCGGCAGCGTCCATTGGACTGACGCACGATTTTCGACGGGTGGTTACGCTGGCTTCCATCGTGGAAAAGGAGACCCCGTTGCCGGAGGAGCGGCCCCTGGTGGCCAGCGTGATGGTGAACCGGCTGGCGCGAAACATGCCGCTGATGACTGACCCCACGGTGATTTACGCGCTTCTGCGCGAAGGCAGGTACCGGGGCACGATTTACGCCTCTGACCTGACAAACGATTCACTCTACAACACTTACCGGCACACGGGTTTACCGCCGGGCCCCATCGCGAACCCCGGGTTGGCATCGCTGCGCGCCGCCATGGTTCCCGCGACCACCGAATACCTGTATTTCGTGGCGGCAACCGGGGATGCGTCCGGCCCGTCGCGATTTGCAAAAACACTCCGGGAGCACGATCAGAATGTGCAGGCTTACCGGAAAGCAGCTCACACGGAGGGAAAGCGCTAAGCGAAGCAGATATACTCGCTTACTGACCCCGCAAGATGACGATGGATGAGTAAACATTGGCTGAAGGCGCTGACGCTAATCCTGCCGACTTTGACGGGATGCCTTTACCACACCCGAAAACTGCAGGTTCCCAAGCCTGCCGGCGTGGTGCTGTCTGCCCGCGGCGAGGACCTGGTAAAGCAGGTGAACGAGGCGTACGACGCGATCCACACGTTGACGGCGACGGTGTATTTCCAGGCGCAGGTCGGCGGAACCCACAAGGGTGCAGTGACGGACTACACCTCATTTCGCGGCTATATCCTGATGGAAAAGCCCGGCAAGCTTCGCGTGCTGGGGCTGGTGCCGGTTCTGCACACCCACGCCTTCGATCTGGCCAGCAATGGAGTCACGTTCAAGCTCCTGATTCCGCCGAAGAGCAAGGCCATCGAGGGCAACGCGCAACTGACGAAACCCTCGAAGAATACACTGGAAAATCTCCGTCCGGGGCTGTTCTTCGATTCCATGCTGATTCATTCGATCTCACCTGACGATCAGATTTTTGTTACCGGCGAGTCGCGGGTGTTTACCGATCCGGCAAAGAAGCAATTGCTGGAGGAGCCGGTCTACGATCTGGCTATCGTGCGCCGCAAGCCGGTCGGAAACGAATTAATGCTGGACCGCGTGATACGGTTTGGGCGCGTTAACATGCTGCCGTTTGAGCAGGATATCTACGACGCCGAGGGCAACATCACCACACAGGTTTTGTACGGGCCCTACCAGACGTTTGGAGAGACCAGGTTCCCGGGCACGGTGACGATCAAGCGTCCGCTGGATGAGTATCAGATCACCCTGACGATTGAAAAACTGACCCTCAATCAAACACTCACGGACGATCAGTTCGAATTGAAGATCCCGGAAGGGATTGCAATTCAGCAGCTGAACTAGGTCGCGGTATTCAATCTTGCAGCGGGCTTGAATGGGCCAGCCAGTCTATTCTTCGGCCAGCTTGACTAGTACCTCTCTGCAACGTATTTCGAAAACATCACCACTCTGCATTTCAATAGAGATAAATTGTCCATCTGAGGTTTGCTGTTTTTGCACTTCGTTGACTGAGTCGCTCGGTCCCCAAGGTAGAGCCCGGGGACATACCAGACTAACTACTCCAACTGCTTCAAGAGTGACGATGCCCGTCCCGTTAATACCAGTGCTTAGCCTTATTCGAACCGCTCCCTCTTCCCAATGTAGCGTGTGGGTTTCTAGGGTCGCATCGTGGAGTCTTGGGACGGTATTCATGGCATGTCCTTTTCGAACCGTCCTTAGAAAGCCGAGCCCGATTAAATGTGGAAGTGGCTTAGGCCGGCGCGGTCGGCGTGGGTGGTGATGGCGCGATCGATTTCGAGTGCGAGAGCGAGAGCGGCGCGGCCATCTTCGGCGGAGACGCGGGGGCGCGAACGGTGGCGGACTGCGTTGAGAAATGACTCGATCTCGAGGCGCAACGGCTCTCCGGGAACGACGACTGGCTTATCAAACGACAGGCCCGCTGCGAGTTCCGGGATGGGAAACATGGGCGGTGGCTTGACGACTCCTGAAGCAGAAGGTTCGCCGTCGGTGCGGTCGATGTTGATCATGAGCACGTCTTTGCGCGCGTAATCGACGGAGATGTATTGCCGGGGCTGGAAGAAGCGGAGTTTGCGCACCCGCTCCGTGCTGACACGGCTGGCGGTAAAGTTGGCCACCGCTCCCGATTCAAACTCCAGGCGCACGTTGGCGATATCCACCTTGGGCGAGAGGATGGGCAGGCCGACGGCGCGAACTTCGGCCACCTGCGATTTTGCAAAGGTGAGCACGATATCGAGGTCGTGGATCATGAGGTCGAGCACGACATCGACATCGAGGGCACGCGGCGTGAAGATGCTGAGCCGGTGTACCTCAAAGAACATGGGGCAGTTGAGGAGAGGTTCGACTGCGGTGATGGCGGGGTTAAAGCGCTCCAGGTGACCGACCTGCAGGACACGGTGACGATCCGCAGCGAGGGCAACCAGTTTGTCGGCCTGCTGCAAAGTTGCGGCGATGGGCTTCTCCACCAGAACGTCGATTCCGGCCTCAAGAACAGCGGACGCCACATCAAAATGCGCGGAAGTGGGAACGCAGACCGATGCCGCGTCGATTCGCAAGCCGGAATTTCGGGCGGCGAGGCATTCCTCCACGCCGGGATACACGGGAACCGCGTATTTTGCGTTCAGGGCGGCTGCCCTTGCCGGATCGGGATCGACTATGGCGGCAAGGGCGACTTGCTGTCCGGCGTCCTGCAACTCGCGAAGGACGCGGACGTGGTTCTGGCCAAAGGCGCCGGCACCGAACACTGCTACGTTCAAAACAGGGCTGTTACTGGCTGGGCCGGCGTCTGACAAGGGGCTGCGCTAGCGCGCTCTCCCTTTGCCTTCCACGGCGCCGAGGCAACGGGAATACAGATCAAGAAGCTGGGTTACCTGGTCTTCAGGTTTGGGTGCACTGGGAGCGGTAAAGCCGGTGGATGGGGCGGTGGTGCGGCCGATTCCGGTGGTTCCGGCGACAAATTTGAGCAGATCGAGCGCGATATCCTCATTGCGCCGAGCGCCATTGCTGGAAGTTGGGGTTGATTCCATGAACTCCTCCGAAAGGCGATGCTACCAAACTTTGCAACGGCTTGCAGTGATCGCGGAGTGAAGCGTGGCTGTTGGCGCTCGAGAGGGAGACGGCGCGTCCTGGCAGTGTCGTGATGTCTCCCGCGAATTTACTCTGCAGCAGGATTGCCAAATTCAAATCTGGGTGAAAAGGAAGCAGACGCGACCGGTAATGTAGTCCGACGCTGTTTCATTTGGACCAAGCTGCACCAGGGTAACGGGATAAGCCAGGCTGCAGGGCCGCAGAATGAGCCGATTCGTGTCGAACTCCAAATAGCGGACAAGCAGTGTGCTGCCGTGGCGAACGGCGTAGAGAGTGGGCCGATCGGGCTGATTACGAAGCAGAGAGTTGTAGTGTCTGTCGATGACCGCAATGCTGCCGGGGGTGAGGATGGGTTCCATGGGCGCGGATTGCGCGGAAGTCAGTCGCACGGCCACGAAGCGCAGCCAATGCCGGCGTGAATTGGCACGACGCACCTGCAGCGTTTGCAGTATTCCCGCGGGAATGCGGAGAACATCGAGAACGGAATGCGATGGAACGTTCTGACTGCTGAGTGCGGTTGCGGCGGAAACAAGCGGGATGGCGTCGAAGTTCGAGTCAGGCAAAGCCGACAGATGAGCCGGAAAGGATTCATGGGGCAACAGGTCGGAGACTGTAAGACTCTGCGACACGAGTATGCGATCGAGACCCTCGAGGCTGAGGGTACGTTTTCGGCGAAGGAAGTTGGAGATGTGGGACTGCCCAAAGCCGGTTTGACGCGCAAGCATGATGCCGGTTAAGACACCACGGTCGATGCGCCGAAGTATCTCCTGCCGCAGCCGTTCCTGTAATTGAGAGAAAGTCATTTGTGGAAAATTGCCTATCAGCAATAAACCGGGGAAGGTAGAAATTCCAGGCAGAAAAGCAAGATGTGGCATTTCTTGAGCCGCCAAGAGATTCGCGCATTTCGCTGTCGACTTCTATTGGTCCTACCTCTTTTATCGCATTGACGAGCTTTGAGAATCACATTAGATTGCCGATACTTTCCAAATGTTGAAACGCGCGGCTAACGAAGTCCAGTAAGTTCGCCACTTGACGAAGCACTTTTGCTTGAGAAGTTGCCTCTTCTCATGAGGGTGAAATTGCAAGGTCGAGTTCGCGATCTGGCTGGAATTCGGTTTCCAGCGGGCCAGAAAGGAGGAGCCGTTAATTTTGACAGAGACCAGCGGTCTCCGTCGTCGAAACAGTATTCCCAACTATCTGCGATCCAATAACGAATAACTGAAAGACGAACGGAAGCATGATCGCCTAGACGGAGCTGAGCCTATAGATGCTGAGCCAGTCGGGCGGGACTTCCACTTACGCCGCGAAATGGATTTAGGGAAAGTTCGCGGGGAACAAATGCAAGCCTTGGAGAAACCATGATGTATTTGAGCGTGCAATTAAAAGTATGCGAAGGGTGTGGTAGTTTGTGGTTCCGATCGGATGAGCTGGGTGTTTATTGCGGTAGGTGCGTGGTGCGGCTTAAGGATTTTCCGGCGATTGGAAGTCGTAAGCGCTGCACGCGGAAGCATGGATGTAAAAGCGCTGAGCAGGCCGCTATTGAAGGTGGGGCGGCATGAGCGCAGCAACGATGTTGCCCGTTGTGTGGAGTGAGGGTGTCAAGAAAGCAGCGGTTGCTGCCGTCGCAGTTCAACATCAGCCAAGCAGGGCTGCCAGTGAGCGGCCGGCAGAAGAGCTTGCTTTCTATCGCAGGCACACGCAGTCGATGTTGCGGCGCTTTATGCACATGTCAATGCAGATGGGCAGAACACCGTCTCTGCTGGGCCAGGAAGTATTTCGCGGTCGAGTTTCCAGTTACAGACTTCGAAGTTTCGAAGACGCTGTGATTTTTGTTTTCGACATTGAGAAATGCCTGAAGCAACTCGACCATGTGCAGCAAGAACTGATAGGCCGAATCGCACTGCAGGAATACACGCAAGGTGAGACCGCGGCATTGATGGGCATGAGCCTGCGATCCGTGGTTCGCAAGTATGGCGAAGCGATAGACAGACTGACTGCAATTTTCTTAAGCGTGAAGTTGTTGACGATTCCAGGTATGGAGTCATGTCAAGGGGCGGAGAGGACGGTAGAGCGGCCAAGGCCGTGAAACGACGAGGCTGCGGTGAGCCTCGACGAGTTGGCGTAATGACTTATTGAAGTTGGTATTCTAAGAATAACAGTGAAAGAGAAATAAGAAGTGAGGGGGCGCTAACCGCGTCCCCTTTCTTTTTTGAAGAAGACAGTGGAAAAGAAAAGCAGCAATTCAGTAAGCGAGTTAGTAGTTGCTACGAGTGAAGCGGCGGAAGTTAAGGCCGCTGCAGTACGAGTAGCAGGAAGTTCAAGAGCAACAAAGAATTCAAAGACAACGGGGAATTCAAAAGCAAAAGGGGTTTGCAAGAAGAAAGCCGCGAGGCGTGCTCCCAAGTGTGTGAGGAACTACAAATTTCACGCGAAGAAGGAGCTGTCAGCGGCTTTTCCGGCGATTGTTCATGAGCTGGTGAGTCGAGCGAAAAAGGGAAGCCTTACACATACGAAATTACTTTTCGATATCGGCGGCGTGAAGGACAAGCCGGTACATCGAGAAAATCACCAGCCCCAATTCAGCCTGGCGCAAGTGCTTCTGGATGAAGTGGCAAAGCAGCAGGAACAAGTCTCGGAGCCTGTAGAGACGGGCACAAACGTAAGCACGTAAGACACAGTCGCTCGGGTGGAGTTTCATTCGGCACGCTTCAAGCAGCCGCACACCCAATAGAAGGGCCTTTCGGGATTAGCCGAGGTACAGCGCGAGTCGAGAGCCGCACATTTGCGGAAAAGGGAAAAGGGATGAAATTGGCGAAGAAGTTGCCGGGAAGTGCTGCGTGGGTGGGTTTGAGTCTACTGCTGGCTCTGCTTCCGCTAGCGGCACGCGCGATGTCGACCACAACAGTGCAAGGTACGCTGTATCGGGCGGACGGAGGTGTTGCAAAGGGCACCTTACTGCTGAGCTGGCCCACCTTTACGACTGCATCGAACGAGGCCGTGGCTTCAGGCAGCAAGACGGTAGTGATCGGCAGCGATGGATGGGTGTCAGTCGCGCTTGTGTCGAATTACGGGGCCAGTCCCGACGGAACCTACTACACTGCGGTGCTTCATCTCTCTGACGGCACCACGAGCACCGAATACTGGCTGGTGCCAACCACCACGACTGCAAACATTGGGGGAGTGCGCACACAGGTCATGCCTGCTTACATCGCGGCACGGTCGGTGAATAAACAATACGTCGACACGGCCATGGCCGCATACAGCGCGGGACTGGTTCCGGCAACGGGCGGCACGATGACGGGCTCCTTGACGCTGAGCGGCGATCCGGTTGCGGCGCAGCAGGCCTCGACAAAGCACTATGTCGACCAGGCAGTGACTTCGCTGCTGCCGCTTTCGGGGGGATGGCTACAGGGTCCTTTGAATTTGAATGCTGATCCGGCGAGTGATTCGCAGGCAGCTACAAAACATTATGTCGATCAGTCCGCGCTGTCCGGGGTGCAGAAATCTGGCGGCACGATGACGGGTGCTTTGACGCTGAGCGGCGATCCGGTTGCGTCGCAGCAGGCCTCGACAAAGCACTATGTCGACCAGGCAGTGACTTCGCTGCTTCCGCTTTCGGGAGGATGGCTACAAGGTCCGCTGAATTTGCATGCTGATCCGGCGAGCGATTCGCAGGCAGCTACAAAACATTATGTCGATCAGTCCGCGCTGTCCGGGGTGCAGAAATCTGGCGGCACGATGACGGGCGCTTTGACGCTGAGCGGCGATCCGGTTGCGGCGCAGGAGGCCTCGACGAAGCACTATGTCGACCAGGCAGTGACTTCGCTGCTTCCGCTTTCGGGAGGATGGCTACAAGGTCCATTGACGTTGAATGCTGATCCATCCACCGCGCTACAGGCGGCCACCAAGCACTACGTGGATGCTGCAATCCTGCCTGAGTCGCAGATTACGAATCTGGCGGCAGACCTGGCAGCTAAAGCATCTCTTTCTTCTCCCATTTTCACAGCCCCAACCGCAACGGCTGATCCTTCTGCTGCCCTGGGCCTGGCAACCAAACAGTATGTCGACGCCCATGCGGGTGCGGATGCAACGAAGGTGCCGCTAGTTGGTGGAACTATGTCTGGATCGCTGATTCTTTCCACGAATCCCGACAACACTTCGCCATCGCTTCAGGCGGCGACAAAGAACTTCGTGATGAATCACAGCGAAGTCTCGGTTACAGACTTCGGAGCGGTAGGCGACTGGGCGACAGACAATCGTGCAGCATTCAATAGTGCCGTACTCTATGCTCAGGCTAACAATAAAACGCTGTTCGTTCCGGCGGGTAATTACCTACTTTCGGATGCAGTTGACTTTCGCGGAGTATCGATCCGCGGTGTGCCCATATTGGGGAGCAACGGAGCACAGGGTTCAACGCTGATTAGCTCTGCCTGCCACGATGCAATTGCTTCCCCAGAGTCGGCAGACGCAGGCGCCAAGCAGCTGGATGGAGGCCTCTGGTCCATACGCGATCTAACCGTAATGTTAAATGCCAGCAGGGACGCTACAGCGCAGTTCAACAGCGTGGTAAATACTTCTGGAACCGCTGTCACATGGGTGAGCGGATCAAAGTTTGCGTGCCTGATTAATGGCCCCGGCACGGCTGTAGTTCGGATCAACGGTTCAAATTACAGCGTCAGTTCCGCAACAGACACCACGCTAACCTTAACGACATCGGCTGGAACGCAGACCAGCGCGGCACTGTGGTCAGCGGGAACTTTTGTTAACCGCAAGCGGTGGGCATTGCAGCGTTCTGCATTCGCCAACAACCCAGCATCCTGGGTTGGACAGACTGTTGGAGCAGCCAAGTCGCTCGGAGCAACTACGATCACGCTCGGCTGGGCTCCAGTGCTCAATTCGACGTGGGGAGTAGCAGCGAATGGGGCAGTACAGGATGGCGCGACGGTCTGTAACTACTACGGCATCGTGGGCGCGGTTCTACAGAATGTAACCTGCGGGATGCAGGGTACCGCCGATGCCGAGTTTAATCCCGGCGACACTATCACGGCTGTTAACCCCTGGCTTTATACAGACACGACGGATGACTTTCCCGGTGTGGAAATAGGTAATGCTGCTTTTGCATTTCCGCAGCGTAACGCTGACACAGGCATGAACAACATGACGGCATCTTCCCATGAGAACATCCGGGTGCTTGCGTGGCAGGCTCCGGGTGGCAATGCCAATAACACGGGAGGCTGGTTCACGCAGATTACGCCCTATGGAGCTCATTTCAAGAATCTGATGGCGCGATTCACCACCTTCGGCTTCATTGAAGCGCAGGTTGCAGAGGACCTGGATCAGCAGATCCGCACGCAGGGCACGCAGGATGCGGCGGTATTCGAGGGCTTCGAGATGCACACTCCTGTTCCCTTTGTTGGAGTGTCTGGCGACTTCGTAAGTCTTAACAATTTCCAGATGTATTCCGGAACGTATGACGCTATCAAGGTTCCCTCTCGCGGACTGATCCTGCTTCAACCGACAGATCCTAAGTGTTCAGGCTGCATGTTCAAGAGTATGCCTATGGGTGCCTGGAACATTCGTAACATGTACAACGAGCCGGGCTACACGGGAACGTACTATGGCCCGTACGCGCAGATACAGGGTGGAACCATGCAGTTCCACGGCGGGATGATGGCCTCTCAGCCGGGGCCGATTATTTGGGATGCGGTTGCTTCGCAGACTTACAACACCTCTCTGACGAGTGGAGTTGTGCCTGCGATGATCGTTAACGGTGCCGGAAATAAGTTTCATAATGCAGGTGTAAACAATGTCGCAGGCGAAGCGATAGACAACAGCCAGGGCGGGACAGAGTGGGATGGACTGCAGCCTTATGGGATGAAAGACACGTTCCAAATTCCTGCAAGATTTGGCCCCGCCAACCGTATAGATGAAGCGTTCCTTAGAACGCTGAGTACGGGGGCAGATACTTACCAGTCGGGCAACGGTCTGTTCCTTACACCAGATAACCTTGCTAACTGGTTGACGATTGGAACGCAGTATGTGGTAGCCGATGCGACCGCCCCTATCACAGGGAAGTACCTGGTAATGCCTGCACACCCCGGAGTGAGTCTCGCTATTCGTGTAAATGGGTACGACAACTGGTTTGTAGGCACATCCTTTCCCAAAGGTACGGGCACGCTTGTCGTAAAGTTACGCCCTGTTCTTACGACTGCGGGAACGCTGCAGGTAGCCAAAGCCACGGGCAATATAGGGTCAGCTCCCTGTAGTTTGACGGCAGGCGTGTGGAGTACATGCACTGTTCGCTACGACGCTACAGCAGCTTCGGTCGGTGACAAGATTACCGTGCAGGGCGCGTGGAATGGAACGGATACAGCCTTCTCTCCTGCAACCGAGATCGACATGGCATACATGGCGGCGATCCCGGATTTCACGACGCTCTATGCTACGAATGCCACTGTAGCCAATCTCACCGCTACCAGCCCGATCACTCTTCCGGGTGCTCCTTCAACAACCAACCAGGCAGCAAACAAGGGCTACGTAGATGGCATCGTTGCCCCGTATATGCCGCTGGCAGGTGGGATGTTTACAGGGAATGTAACTCTGGTCGGCAGCCCGTCCACTACAAACATGGCAGCGAACAAGGGCTATGTAGACATGGTGACGGCACCGCTCGCGACCTCGCCGCAGGGAACGATTTTTGCGGGGCCGATGGCTCTAACCGGGGCACATTCTTACTGGAGAATTTACAGTATCGGCCAGTTAGCAAGAGAGGTTCAGTTCCGCGCAACTGTTGGTGGGGCAAACCAAACCAGCGGAGGAACAGCGATCGTCTCTGGTGGAAGTGGTTCTCCCGGGAATGCCTTCGATGGAAGCAATAGCACCTATTGCTGGATCAATGACTTGCTCTGGATCGGCTACCAGTTTCCCGCTCCGGTAACGGTTGCGGAGTTCACTGTTGTTGGCTCTGGGCCCGGAAACATGGGAGCGCACCCTGTTCTCCAGTACAGCGATGACGGCAGTACATGGAGTGCCATCCCGACGGTGTTCAGCCCGACATGGCTGGATCAGCAGATGAGCGTTTTCGATGTCTATCCATCGCTGGCGCCCTCCTATCGGCCACTGTCGGCATCCGATATTCCGACAGGGATTCCAGAAGCGTCCATCGCTAACCTCACAATCGACCTCGCGAGTAAGGCAGCGACATCGGTGACGGTGAATGGACATGCACTGACGAGCAACGTAGTGATATCGGCGTCTGACTTAACGACGGGAACGGTGCCGCACGCGCAGTTGCCGGCGCTGGTGAGCGGGGATATTCCGGCGAATGCAGCAAACACTTCTGGCACTGCTGCAGGTCTCTCCGCAAACATTGCAGAGAGCCAGGTGACGAACCTGGTAACGGATCTTGCTGCAAAGGCACCACTGGCTAGTCCCACATTCACAACGCAGGCGACTGCGCCGAAGTTTATTGGAGCGATTGCCGGGGAGTCGGATGTGGCTTACTCGGCGACTCCTACGTTCGTGTCAACGTCGAACCTGAATTACATCTCGCTGACTGGGAGTGTAACGAGTTCCACCTTGGCCGCCGGGGCAAATGGGCAGACGATCAACCTCGTGATTTGCCAGGATGCTACGGGCTCGCGCGCGTTTGTGTGGCCGGCCACAGTGAGAGGTGGGGGAACGATCGGATCCACGGCTTCGACGTGTAGTTCACAGCGCTTTACTTATGTGGGCGCGCTCTCGAAGTGGGTGAGCGCGGGCGCGATACAAACCGGCCTCTAGATGGAACGCAGAGCGACCACACGAGCCCGCGAGATTCGCGGGATTTTTTATTGGTGTACGAATCGCCAGCAGAGCGGCGGCCGTCGCGCGGGGATGGGACAGGGATGAATCATACGAGCGATCTGAATGAGCTTTGCGGTTTTGGTTCGGTGTTGGATGAGCCTCTTGCGTCGTTCCACTTGCGAACGCCCGGAGTGTTTTTGGCGGAGGCTCTTCTCAAGGTGCGCGCCAGGAGCAGGGCGATCGTGCCGCTGGTCCCCAACCGGGTGCAGCGAGAGTTTGAGCGGCGGCGAGGGCAGAGCAACATCGTATTGAAGGCGCGCCAAATGGGTATGAGCACCTGGGTGGCGGGCCGTTTTTTTCTCAAGACGATTACGCAGCCCGGAACGCTAAGCGTTCTGGTTGCGCATACGCAGGCCGATGCGAAGACCCTGTTCGACGTGGTGCACAGGTTCTACCGGAATCTTCCGCAGGAG
Organism: uncultured Acidobacteriaceae bacterium; assembly: GCA_963816335.1. GTDB lineage: Bacteria > Acidobacteriota > Terriglobia > Terriglobales > Acidobacteriaceae > JANXZS01. The sequence goes on from CAWFKA010000015.1 coordinate 83,615, forward strand.
CTGCGGGGTGGAGTTCTACGAACGTCCCGGGCGAACACATTTCAGCTGGTGTTCCCCGCGCTGGATAGTGAATACAGGGTGGTGAGCGCGGGAGACGCGAATGCGGGACGGGGCATGACGATCCAGAATCTGCACTGCTCGGAAGTTGCGCGATGGCCGGGGAACGCGGCGGAGACGTTGGCAGGATTGCGGGCCGCGATGCCGCCAGAGGGAGAGCTGGTGCTGGAGTCGACTCCGAACGGGCCATCGGGCTGTTTTTACAACGAGTGGAAGAACGCGGACGAGGCAGAGATGGTGCGGCATTTCTTCCCCTGGTGGTGGGAGAATGCATATGTATCCGATGCAGTTACAGAAGATTGTCTGACCGCGGAGGAAGCGCAGTTGCGAGCCAGATGGGGTTTGAGCCTGGAACAGATTGGGCATCGTAGGAAGCTGAATTTGCAGTGCGGGGTGCTCACGCGGCAGGAGTACGCGGAGGATGCGGAGGAATGTTTCCTGGCAAGTGGGGATTGCTTTTTCGATGTTGGGGCGATTGACCGCCGCCTTCGGGAGACGACGGAACCGACGGAGTGCAGGCTTTCGGGAGTCTTGCAGATCTGGTTTCCGCCTGCTCGCGGACGGGAATATGTTGTGGCGGCGGACCCTGCGGGAGGCGGAGTAGAGGGCGACTACTCCGCCGTGCAGGTGGTGGACCGGGGGAGCGGACTGCAATGTGCGGAGCTGCGGGCAAAGCTGTCTGTTCTCGAAGTTGCTCGCGAGTGCGAAGCGCTGGCCAGAGAGTACAACGGAGCGCTACTGGCGGTGGAGCGAAATAATCATGGCTCGGGCGTGCTGGCGTATTTGAAGAGCAGCTTCCGCTACGATCGCTTGTACAGCGAGGGCGGCAAGGATGGATGGCTGACAACTTCCATTAGCCGTCCTGCAGTGCTGGCCAGGCTGGGAAGTGCGATCGCGGATAGCGCGAGGATCTTCCAGAGCCGGCGGCTGTTGACGGAGTGCCGCGTGTTTGTTCGACATGCGAATGGGACCACGAGCGCGCAGGCAGGGGAACATGACGACTGCGTGATGGCGATGGCAATTGCGTTGGCCGTAAGGGCGGAGTTTCGAGGATCGAATGCAGGATGAGTGGCGGAGGTCACGCTCGCGCATGGGCAATGCAGATAGAATGCGAGATTAAGATCCTGTTGCGTGCGATGGCTGCGCTTGCGCGTGGCCGTTGACCTATCCGCGGGAAAGAGGTTGCTTGGCTGTTCTGGCTGTGCAGGAGATCCGTCGAATGCGAGGAGGAGCCCAAAGTCACTTGATGCTGGGCGCGGATACGAACCTGTACGTGGTGAAGTTTCAGAACAATCCTCAGCACATCCGCGTGCTGGCGAATGAGCTGCTGGCAACGAGGCTGGCGGAGGCGATCGGATTGCCGGTTCCACCGTGCGAAGTGATGGAAGTGACAGACTGGCTGATTGAGAACACGGCTGAGCTGAGCATGGACCTTGGGCGCAGCCAGGAGAAATGTTTGCGCGGGCTGCAATTCGGATCCCGCTATGTGGGCGGCCTGATGCCGGGGCAGGTGGTGGACTATCTGCCGGAAGAGAACCTGCTGGAGATTCGCAACATGCACGACTTCGCCGGGATGCTGGCGCTGGATAAGTGGACCTGCAACGTGAATGGACGGCAGGCGGTGTTTGTGAAGAAGCCGCGCGAGCGGCGGTACGCGGCAACGTTTGTCGACCAGGGATATTGCTTTCACGCTGGCGAATGGAAGTTTGTGGATGCTCCCCTGCGAGGCGTATACGCGCGCAACCTGGTATACCAGGAAGTCCGCGGGTGGGAGAGCTTTGAGCCGTGGCTAAGCCGGATTGAAAATTTTGCACCGGAAAAGGCATGGGCGATTGCGGAGACGGTCCCTCCTGAGTGGTACGGAGGAGATACGGCGGAGCTGGAACAGCTGGTGGAAAAATTGCTTCAGCGGAAAACACGCGTTCGGGAACACATAGAGATGTTTCGGGAAAGTTCGCGGCGGCCGTTTCCAAAATGGGTGGGGCCGGAAGAAAAGGTGAAGGAAGGCGCAGTGGGGGCTGGAAAAATGGTGCACGATGAAGGTGGGTCGAAGTGGAAGATGTAAGGCGCAGGAGACTGTGGATTGGCTGAGCGCAGACAGTGCGAGTTCTTCCTGATCCGGTATGTTCCGGATGCAGTGAGGAATGAGTTCGTGAACATCGGAGTGTTGCTGCGGGAGCCCGGGCATGCCGAGGTGCGTTTTACACGGGACTGGCAGAGGGTTCGCTGCATTGATCCCGAGGCCGACACGGCCATGCTTGAGGCTTTGGAAGTTGAGGTGCGGAGACGGCTGGCGGAAGACTCCAGCGATACGCTTCCGGTGATGAAGGTGATCGAAGATTCCTTTTCGAATGCTATCCAGATAACGGACGCAAAAGGCTGCCTGGCAGAATCAATACCGACGGAGATGGAGCAGTTGATGCGCCTGTATGTGGAGCCGCAGAAGCGCCAGCGCGAAACGCGGACGAGGGGAAGGGGCATGATCCTGAACCGCATGCGCAGCCAGTTTGACAGGGCCGGCGTGTGGGACTTGATGCGGAAACGAATTGCAGCATCGGACTACACGCGCGCGGGAGACCCGTTGCGGATTGACTGCGGTTACCGTCCTAACGGAGTGGTGAGGATGTTCCACGCAGTGTCACTGGACGGTGACATGGAAATGGCGAAGGTTTTGGCCTTCAGTGTTGCAGGGCTGACAGAAGGAATTGCCCGAGTGGAAAAGGCTGGGTTGGAGTTGACGGCGGTGATTGAGCCGCTGGCGGAGTTGAAGGGAGCCGGTGAGGACGAAGACCGGCTGGCGCAGTATCGATTTGCGGTGGAGACGATGGAGCAGCAGACGATTCGCGTGTTGACCACCAGCGATCTTGCACGAGTGGCAGAAGCGGCGCGGCGAGAGTTGCGCGTTTGATTTTGTAGCCGAAAATTCAAGGATGTTTTCGAGAGCGGCATGACACCTGGTCATGCCGCTTTTGTTTTGGGAAACGAAATTTTGGTCGAGCGGAAATCAGGAAGAGGAACACATTGAAGCTGATGGAACCGTTACGCAATGCGTGGAACCGTTTGGGACACGTGGAGGCCGCTGAGGTGGAGAAGGCGGAAGGACAGCGCAGGACCTTGATGCTGCCGTCGATTCTTTCTCCTTATCCATCGGCCGCGAGTCTGCTGCCGAAGCCGACGGCTGCCAACCTGCGCAAGTTTGCGGAGACGCCGGTGGTGCGGCGCGCAATCAACGTGATCAAGGACCGTATTGCGAGCCTTGACTGGCAGGTGAAGGTGAGGCGCGGCTACGCCTACGCGGATATAGAAGATGCCACGGGGCGCATCGCTGCAATCCGCCGAGCCTTCGAGGAACCGAACGAGACGGACTCGTTTCGCACGCTGGCAGAGCAAGTGCTGGAAGACGCGCTGGTGGGGGGCTTTGGTGCGATCGAGGTGAGCGTGACCGGAGACGCAGCAAGGCCCTTCACGCTGTGGCCGGTGGATGGCGCGACGATTCGCATTAATCCACATTGGGACGGCACGCCGGATACTTCGCGATATGCGCAGGTAACTGGGACGCCTGGGACCGGAAGGATCGATTGCGCTGCGCGATGATGAGCTGATTTACCTTCGCATGAATCCGCGGACACATACGCCCTTTGGCCTGGGACCGCTGGAAGTTGCTTTCGAAATGGTGAATGCGTTTCTCAGCGCAAACCGCTTCGCTTCGAAGCTGGCAAGCAACTCGGTGGTGCAGTATGCGCTGTGGCTGAATGAGACCACACCGGCGCAACACGAGCGGTTGATTCGCTGGTGGCAGGACGAAATTGAAGGAACCGGGCGAGTGCCCCTGATCAGTTCGGAGCAGAAGCCGGAAGTGCTTCACTTCACTTCGGGCACGGACGCCGACTTGCGGCTGAGTTGGCAGGAGTTTCTGATCCGCATGGTCGCGAACGCTTTTGGGCTGCCTCCGATGCTGCTGGGCGTGGAACACGATGTGAATCGTTCCACCGCGGCGGAACAGGGAAATGAGGCCTTCCGCAATGCGATATCGCCGCTGGCGAAACTGCTGGCGGAACACCTGACGCGCGATGTGCTGGCAAAGAAACTTGGCTGGCGCGAATTCGAATTCGCATTCAACGAACTGGATGCGCGCGACGAGATGACCGAAGTGCAGATCCAGACTTCGCTGCTGAAAGCGGGCGTCCTGACGGTGAACGAGGTGCGGTCGATGCGCGGGCTGGGTCCGATGGAATTGGCGAACAACGAGATGGTTGGCATTGACGAATAGGAAAGGGCGCAAAAGCGCAAAGGCGGCGGGGCGAATTGATGAAGCATAAGGCAAGCGGGAGAACAAATGAGACTTGAAGCGATGGCGGTGAAGCTTCCTGCATTCGCAGGTCATCCCAATCGGATTCCATTCGAGGGCGTGTTGACGCTGGTGGACATTGCCAGTGACAAGGCACCCTCCGGCGCCAGGGGTCATCGCGTGCTGTTGACGCGAGGGGCTGCGATAGCTGCCTTGCCTTCCCTGCTGGGGATGGCGGTGGATTACAGGCCGGGATGGGATGGGCATGATGCTCGGCGAAAGTGCGGAATTATCACCGAGGCGGATGTGGAAGGGAATGAACTTCGCGTAAACGGCTATCTTTTCGGACGAGATTTCCCCGAAGTGGAGGAGCAGTTGAATCGTGGGCGCGAGGGGACGATGGGGATGTCGTACGAACTGGCCGACGCTCACGTGGAAGACATGCGAGCGGATGTTTGGAAATTGAACCGGGCAACATTTACCGGCGCCGCAATTCTGCTGCGCGAGAAGGCTGCGTACCGGGCCACATCTTTTCGTTTGTCCCGGGGAGGTTCCACGATTCGCAGAGGCACCGTGGCTACGGCGCCGCCAAGCCTCGCAGCCCGGTGCTTACGGGCCGGTATTCCGCAGTAATCAGGTCAACTTCAGGAGAAAGGGAAGAAAACAGATGGAAGGAACTAATCAGGAAGCACCGGATTCAACGCATGAAAGCATGATCCGGCTGGAAGCTGCAGCCACGTTGCTGGAAAAGACTATAGCGTGGCTGGAGGAACGACAGGCAGCGCTTACGGGGGACGTGCAGAAAATTGTCGCCACCGTAGAACAGAACGGCGACTGCAACCGTCGCGAGCACGAACTAGAAAAGCGGCTCGCCGATGCAGAGGCTGAGATCGCCGAGTTGAAAACGCAACATTTGCCTGCGGCGGCGGCTTCGTCTAGCGCTCGCAGAACACTGCCTGCGGCAACAGTGCAGCTGCTGAGCAAACAGGGTCTTGAGGATCTGGATCGCGTGGATGCGAGTTCGCTGGATGTCGCGCTTACCGGATTGAGCCTGGAGCAGCGGATTGCGGTGAAGTCGCAATTGCTGCGAGCAGGAAGCCTGGGCTAACGACGGGAGGCGCACTCTTGGCGCGCCGAACACCGCTCTTTCATTCTCATCCGCACTTCCCACTTGAGAATTCATGAAGCAACGATCCACCGCCTGAGAACAGGCAGAAAGAAACCATGAACGCTAATTTCTTAGACATTCATTCCGCAGCTGATTTTATCGGCCCTGGCGCAATTGAACTTCCGATGTATCAAACGGAAATCACCGACATCGTGCGCCGGCGCGGACAGTTTGGGCAGCGCATCAAGCAGGTTCCTGCGACCGGACATCCTTCACGCTTTTTTGAAGAGACCGGCATTCCTTCTCCCAGCGGGTCGGGATTTGTGGATCCGCGCAACATCATCGCACCGGTTGTAAGTCCGACGCGTGTGGAGCGCAGCGTTCCGCTGAAGGCGCTGGTCGCACAGCTGAACTACAACCTGTTCGACGTTGAGCTGGGAACTCAACAGAAGCAGTTCGCCTATCTGCAGGCGAAAGACCTGGTCGACACCATCGACGGCGTGATGCGCACGCATGATGTCGCGTTGTGGAATGGAACCGACACTTCGTTGAGCACACCGACCACTTCACAGTATTTTGGCGCTTCTGCACAGATCGCAGCCGGCGGCAACTCCGACCACGATCGGGGTGGGACAGAGCATTGTGGACGGACTGAAGTCGGCAGTTGCGCAGATGGTTGCGAGCAGCGGATTTGCAGTGCGTCCAACGGCGATCTATGCCAATCCTGTTTTGCTCGATTTGATCGACCGCGAGATGAAGGCAGAGTTCAACGTGGTTCTGAACACCAAGGAAATTGGTGCGGGATTCACGGTGAAGACGCTTTCAACTCAGGCCGGCGAACTTCCTCTGATTCCGGAATGGGCGCTGGGCTACACCGGAACTCCCGGCTCAGGAACGGCAGTACTGCCGGCGTACATCGTGAGCGAGGACATGATTGAGTATCACTGGCTGAGCGATCCTTCTCCACGTGTGTTCCAGCTGGGCGTACCGGGATCGCTGGCCTCGCAGTACGTCGTGGTGAAGTTCGGCGGCGTTGTCGTCAAGGGCGCCAACTATGCGCACTACCAGGTATTGGTGGATCGCTAGAGTACCGCTGGAGCGAGGGTTCTCCGCCGGCAACCACCGCGGATGACCGACTCGCTTCAACGCACTGGTAGAGCCGGACTCGATCGATGGACGAGTACGGCTCTCCTGTTTTGCGAGTGCAGCATAACTCGTCGCAGTTACTGTGACATAAGAAATGAAGGGTAGACATGGGATATCTGCTGCCGACGGATTACTGCAATTTCGGCCTTGCTGCGGACACAACGGACGATTGGGTGGTGGCTGCCTCTGCTCTGATCGATGCCCACTGCAGGCGCCCGGCGCTGAGCACTACACAGTACGTGGAGCGGCTGCGCGTGGTGGAGGGAAGCCAAAGTATACGACTGACTTATCTGCCGCTGGCTCTGCTGGAGGATGCAGTCTCGCCGCTGGTCACGGCACGTGCACGATATGCGCGGCCACGACGTGGGGAGATCGCGCTGCAGCCGATGGCATCCGAAGTCGCCTGGGCGTTTTCGCTACCTGGTTCGTGGACAACACTGGATTGCATGGCATTGGACTTTGTGAGCGATACGGGTGAAATAACTCTTCCGTATAACATTCTCGGTCTGCCGTACAACGAGGTGGAAGTGACATACACTGCTGGGCTGAACGTGATCCCTGACGGTGTGAAGAGCGCGTGCGCGCAGATTGTGAAGAGCGCGCAGGGAACACCGGCTCTCGAACGTTAAATCGGCAAAGCTGGACACGATGCGCATGGACTACTTCGCAGGCACGTTGCTCGATGAGCAGGTGAAGGCGCTGTTGCGGCCGTATGTATCGTGCCGACTGGGGTGAGGGAATGGGACAAGATGTGAGTGTGAGGAATTCAACGGAGGCAGCGCGGCGGGCTGCAGATGCCCTGCTGCGTTCGCTGGGAGGAACTACAGTTAAGCTCCGACTTCCGAGCCAGCCTTGTATATCCGACCTGGACCAGTTGGGCATGGCTGCAGGGGCATACCAGGATCTGGTGCTGAGTCCGGCGGTGTTTCGTCGTGTGAGAGCCACCTTGGGGGAGGGCCAAGTGGGCGCGTGGGAGCTGCTGTTGTCAGCGAGTTCCGTGATGAAACAAGTGAGCGCCATGCAAATGCAGTCGGCGGAAATCCTATTTGAGCAGGCACTCGGGGTGATGGTTGGCGAACGCAGCTTTGTGCTTCGAACCGTGTCCTCCTCAGAGATATTTGGGCAGGTGTACATGTACAGGCTGCTGTTGCGCGAATCTTTACCGAAGGCGATGTAGGCGAAGCGAGGCGGAAACATGTTGGATGCGAAAGACACGTTTTACATAGCGCTGCGCGACAGGCTCGCGGTGGTGAACCCTGATCGAAGAATGCTAACGCGGGGAGCTCAGCGACCGAGTGTGCTGGTGGAAGAGGCTGAGCCGGTTGCAAATACGACAGCACAGGACGTCTTCCTTATCCGCTGGAAGGGATGGAGACGAGAACGATACCTGTCGCAGACATTGACGCTGATGGATTGTGAAATTCATTACAGTACCGCGGGCACCGGTGCAACCTGCGGGCTTGACCGAGGCCGAGCACTTGCAGCAATGGATAAGGAACTAATGCAAATGCTTGAACCACCCAGTGCGCCAACGATGAATTATTCAACCTCTCCGTGCAGCGCAACTGGCACCATCGTTTTTTGGACGGAACCGGAGATGGGCACAGCAACAACGATTTGCGACGCGCAGGAGAGAGTTGTGAAGGTGACCGTGATGGCACGCGATGCGGAGGGGGTTCAATGAGCGGTTTCGAAGGTATTAGCCCGGCAGGAAATCCCTGCACGCCGATTCTGCGCGGGATTCGTGCATACTTTGCACCGGTCGATCGCACGGGGGCGGCGCCTTTGGCGTTTGACGCGGCGAAGTTCGGGCAATTCGATCTGGATGCCCCGCCATCGCCATGGATAGACCTGGGCTGGGTGGATGAATTTTCAAGGAGATGTGCGAGCAAGGTGGGCGTCATGGCACAGGGCTCACCCGCCAGCACCGCGATGCAACTGCGGGAGCTGAGCGATGCGACGGTGAGTCTGCGTTTTATGCATTGGGGCAAGTTGCAGATGGCGTTGGCCAGCGGCTCTGAGCACTGGAATCTGCTCGCGGGTAGCGCGGGTAGCGCGTTGACCGCAGGGTCGACGGCGACAAAGCTGGCGATGAGCGCTGCGGATGCTGCGAAGTTTTCGCCGGGACAAACAGTGGTGGCGGACGTCGACTACTCGGGGCAGACCGGATATGTGGGGAGCGGATCCTCATGCGCGTATGTGGCGAAAGCTGCGTCGATCAACGGGGATGTTGACTTCATCCGTCGCGTGAGCATGAACGTTGCGCGCGTTTTGACTTCAAATGCGACTGGGCTGCAACTCGTCACTCCATTATTGGCAGGAGTTCCTTCTGCCGGAATGAAAGTGCAGCCTGTGGCAGGTTTCATGGATCGCGAGGGCGGAGCTTTTTTCCAGGAATGGTCGGCGCTTTTTGTGGTGCAGGCTGAGGAAGGCGAGCGCGTTCTTTACAACTACCCGCGCCTGCAAGCGATGACGGGAGCGCGGGAGTTGGTCAACCCATTGGTGGGCAGACTGCAGAGGATTTCTCTCTCGGCAGAGTTTCGCGCGCTGCCCGTGCTGGATGCGCGAGATGGTCAGCGGGTGCTCTGCTATCGCAGCTTCCTTCCTACTGACGGATTGCCTATCTAGTGGGTGTGGGCGACACAGTGTCGCGCTGCATTGATGAACGAGCTTAGAGAAGGAGTTTCGGTGAGAGTGACGATAGATTTGTTCGATGGCGCGGGGCCGGTGGACTACAGGCCACTGATCGCGGCGAGGCACCCTCTAAAGGTGGTAAGGAAATTGAACGAGCCGTCGCAATGCTCATTCGGTGTGACCAGCGCTCCGCGCGCGCTCGATCGTAGTCAAAATGCGCGAGTGACGGTTGCGGACGATGACGGTTCCTGTTACTTCACTGGCTATGTGACAACGGAACCTGTTCTGGAATATTGCGGCACCGGGACCGAGGGCCCTGCATACAACACGATCATTACTGCGTTGAGCGATGAAGTGTTGCTTGACAAGCAGACATTGCTGGCAAGAAACGGACAGATAGGGCAGCCCGTCTCCGCGCTGATGACGACGTTGGCGGCGAACGGCGGCTCCGCAATATTTGATACGACCGGTGTAGTGGCCCAGGAGAATGTTGGCCATTTTGTTCCGAAACTGTCAGAGACGTGGTCGAAAAATGCGGGCGACCTTGCCGGACTGGCGCGAGCAGGCTATCGAGTGTTGGACGGCAAACTCAGTCTGACGCCAATCGGAACTCCGGTGCATGAATACAACGAGGACGACGGGACGCTTTCTTCTGAGTCACTGACGATGTCGCGGAGCAAGTCGCTTATTAACGATGTGACGCTTTGCGGCGAAATAGAACCTGCCATGTTTGCGACAGAGTTCTTTCTTGGGGACGGCATAACCTCCACTTTCGATCTGAATGATCGCCCATTCAGGGCGGCCCTCAGTAACTCGACAACAATCGAAGACGAATTCATTGGATCTGCAATCGATAGTCGTATTTGGCAGATTGCCGATCCTGGGTCCCATTTTTCCTTGAGCGCTGCCGGCCTGACTATAAACGGCGGGAGTGGTCTTGTGGGTCAGACAAACGTCGTCGCTAAGAACGCGGTGGAGATTGGCGGCGCGCTTCTTGTTGAAGCGACTGGCGTAATGCTGTCGACGGCGAGCGATGGCCTTCTGCTCGCTTTGTGCAAGGGGGCGGTGCGTGAGTCAAACTGTTTTGCTGGTTTTCGTGTGAAGCAAGCGGCGGGTAATGTGTCGATAGTTCCGGTGGTCGCCGGTACGGAGAACGGCGCCTCGTACGCTGTGAGGAGTGGGAGTTTATATACGCTGCGGATTCGCGTCTATTGCGCGGAACACCAACGCGTGCAAGAGAGCTTCTATTCGGCGGGCGATGACGGGCCGACGATGTTCGGCGGCTCGCTTAATGCAGCGGGTGCGAATCTGTTGCTGGAGATCCAGGAGATCATCAACGGAATTCCTGCCCCAGCGGTTGTTCTTTATGACGGATCGGTTGGCCAGGCTCCGGCGGTCTGCGACCTGCTTCTCGTGGATAGCTCGAACATTTCAGGCAGCTTGAAGAGTGTTAGGGTTACGACGCCTACAGGCGCATGGGTGAAGACATGTCCCGCAGGCGGAGGCTGGGAGACGAAACGCATTGGAGCCAGTTCGGCGGACGGCGACTGCATTGTGGAAACGAGCGGCAGCGTTCGCTTCTATCCAACTGCGATTCCTCGAAACGGTGAATGTGTCAGTGTGCGTTACAGAACTGGGAAGAGGTCGATCGCCAGAGTTTCGCAACCGCAATGGGATTTTAACGGAGTGGCAATCTCGTCTTGTTCTATGGGCACGCTGACGAGGCCGAAGGCCCGGAGTTCCGCAGATTGCGAGAACGGTGCGATAGCGTTGTTGAACTCTTCCTGCAGCCGGTCTTCCGCGATTGCGGGCGAGTATGGAATGAATGTTTTGGAGGGCGCCGCTGAGAGTGGCGAGGATGTCTGGCCCGGGGATGCGCTTGCCATCACGTCACCTTCAGCGGCATTGGATGCAGAGGTAGTGGTGCGCGAGGTGCGCATGGAAATGCTTTCCGTGAGCCCGCAGGTACTGCAATACAAGATAGATTTTGCGAATGACTGGGCGCAGGAGCTGTCGTTGAAAGTATCGGCTTCTGTTCCAGCAGATGCTTCGGTACCGGCTCCGGCCAACGCGGCAACTATTAACAATTTGGCGACGCTGACGTTGAGTGTGAACGGTGCGAACATTGCGGTGGACGCTGGCGTGACGCCTCCTCCCGGCGGAGGATTTGAAGTGCGACGCAGGGATTGGGCGTTTGGGCCGGGAACAAACAGCGACCTGGTTCTCCGCAGTCCGGTACAGCATTTCAGCATCCCGCGGTGGGCTGCTTGTGAACGGTATTACGTGCGAATGTACGACGGCAGCGCGCCTCCGGCCTATTCGCGATTTTCCAGCGGAATATTTTTGAATTTGCCAATGTGAGCTGGCCCCTGAGGGCTGGAGCGCACAAGAAAGTAATGGCCGCGGAGACGGAAGTTTCTGTGGACTGCGGGACACTGCAATGAGTGAATTTGAAGGCCAGGTGCTTGCGGACCTGTGTGTGTTGAAGAACCAGATGGGTTCTTTGTTGGGCGACGGGCAGCCCGGTCGTTTGACGGTACTTGAAGGGCAAGTGGAGCGTCACGAGTTGCGCTGGCAGAGGGCAAAGGGCTTTGCGGCAGCGGTAGGGGTATTGTTTACGCTGCTTCAATTGGCGGTGGAAGTAGTGAGGCACTACCAGTAGTCGGAGTGCACGGCGAAGTTTAGTCGCTGTGGTTGGAGGCGTTTAGAAAAATGGATGATTTGCGTATTTGGATCAAAGGGCTGATGGCTGCGGTGATCCACGGCGCGGCAATAACGGTGACGGCAGTGATTGTGGACCCGTCAGCATTTGCTGCAAGCAGGAACGGCCTGGGACGACTGGGTGTGGTGGCTGGCATCAGCGCAATTTTTGGAGCTGCTGGATATCTCGCGCAGTCTCCGATCCCGGGAAAGCATTGATTCGATCGTGGTCAGCAGAATGAGGAATGGATGAGCGGGATGAGTACGTTTTTTTCTGATTTGGTTTCGGCCGGCAAGAAAGTTGAAGACTTTCTGATGAGCGTGGCTAAAGGCGCAAAAACATTGGGCGCAATTTGGGGTGCATTGTCGGGTCCAGTGCTGGCGGCGGCAGCGGCTGTCTTCTATGACGTGGTCAAGACGGTGGCGGCCGCTGAATCCGCAGCTTCTGCGGCGTCCACCGGTAATGTGACTGGGGCGATCACACTGAGCGAGACAACCATCGGACTGGTTAAGCAGGTTGTTTCCGATTTCAAGGCTGGCGAGGCAACGGTGATTGCCGACTTTAAAACCCTCGGGATTAAGGTCCACTAGGGGACGCGGTTCGCGGGAGGGAATAGAAATGCAGGTTTTGGAGTTCCGTCCGGTAACGGGGGTGCAGTTTGCGCGGATCGCTGATGCTCTCAAGAACAAGGGGCTGAGTGTCATCGGCACGCGGGGCGAGGTTCGGACGTTTGGAGCGGACGTGAAGTTCGATTTCACCGAGCCTCTTTTGGCGATCACGGTGGTGAGCGCTCCTCACTTTCACAAGCTGGAACAATTTGCCGAGCAGATCCGAGAGGCAGTGACGGCGCTGTTGAATTCTCCGGCTTAGAACAATTGGGCGGGGCACGAGTAGAAATGGCGTGACCGCCCTTTACCCGATTTTGCGCATTGGACGGGCAAGTATAATCACCTGCATGGACGAAGCCCCTTTGGTCGGTGTGGTGATGGGCAGCAAGAGCGACTACGAGGTGCTCAAACCTGCCATTGACCTGCTAAAAGATTTTCAGATTCCATTCGAAGTTCGGCTGGTCTCCGCGCATCGTACGCCGGACTGGTTATTCCAGTACGCGGAACAAGCGGAGCCGCGAGGACTTCGAGTAATTATTGCGGGAGCGGGCGGAGCCGCGCATTTGCCAGGGATGCTGGCAGCGAAAACGCTGATCCCGGTCCTTGGGGTTCCTGTACCGGCAACGATGCTGAATGGAATCGATTCGTTGTTGTCCATCGTGCAGATGCCAAAAGGCGTTCCGGTGGGGACACTGGCTATTGGCAAGCCGGGAGCGGCGAACGCGGCGTTGCTAGCCGCCGAGATCCTGGCGCTGGAGAATTCGGCGCTCAAGGAAAAGCTTCGAGCGTGGCGTGAAATGAATCGCCAGGAAGTTATGGGGACGGAGCTGCCCTCGTGAGTGTCATTCTGCCTGGGGCAACCATCGGAATACTTGGCGGCGGCCAACTCGGCCGGATGACGGCCATGGCGGCGCGATCGCTGGGATATCGCGTACAGGTGATGGATCCGGATCCGTCGTGTCCCGCGAGATTTGTAGTGGACGCCTGCTTTGAGGGCGCATGGGACGATGCGCGCACGGCGGCTAACCTGGCACGAGGCTGTGACGTGGTGACATTGGAGATAGAACAGGTGGCGATCGCGAGCCTCGAGGCTGCTGAAAAATTCGCTCCCGTACGGCCCGGCCCAGAGCTAATGCGCATGGTTCAGGATCGCATTCTCCAGAAATCCTGGTTGAAGGACCACGGCTTTCCGGTTGGTGATTTTAGGGCGGCACAAACGGAAGATGACCTGGTGAAAGCCATCCCAGAGCTCGGCGGAAGATGTTTTGTGAAGAGCGCGCGAGGGGGATACGACGGCCGCAGCCAGGTGAAGATTGGATTTGGCACAGTTTCAGATACAAATGCCGCAAGAACTGCATGGGAGCTTTTAGGAAGGGCTCCTTGCCTCGCTGAAAAGGCTCTTGATCTCAAGCAAGAAATTTCGGTGATGGTGGCGCGGGCGCCGAATGGACAGGTGGTCAGTTTTCCTTCCGCCGCGAACCACCATGAAAATCAGATCCTCGTGTGGAGCGTGCTGCCGTCATCGATTTCACCGACGTTGGAACAGACTGCGCAGGACATGGCGCGCGATCTCGCGGACAAATTGAAGTTGGAAGGGCTGCTTGCGGTGGAGATGTTTCTCACAGCACAGGGAGAGCTGCTAATTAACGAATTGGCTCCGCGTCCGCACAACAGTTATCACGCGAGTGAACGTGCTTGCGTGACAAGCCAGTTTGAGCAGTGTGTGCGCGCTGTTTGCAACTTGCCGCTCGGTGACACAAGCATTTTGCGACCGGCAGCGATTGCCAATCTGCTGGGCGATCTTTGGCTGGATCACGAGCCCAAATTTGATAAGGCATTGGAAGTCCCGGGTGTCAGGTTGCATCTCTATGAGAAGGTGCTTCCGCGCAAGGGACGAAAAATGGGACATCTTTCCGCAGTCGCGGCTACTCCTGAAGAAGCAGTGCAAAGAGTGTTGGAAGCGCAACAATTATTGTGAAGAAAACAGAAGGGGCAGGCTCAATGAGCCTGCCCCTTTTTTGTTTGTGGGAACGTTAGCCTATGTCTTCGCTCCAATTTTCCAAGTACTTCTTCACCTCTGCCATGAACTTGCCGGCATCCGCGCCATCCACTGTTCGATGGTCGAAGCCGAGAGTCAGGCGGATGATGCTGCGAATCGCAATCGCGTCGGAACCGTTCTCATCGGTAACTACGGTGGGTTCTTTGAAGAGGCCGCCAACATCAAGAATGGCGCTCTCCGGCTGATTGATGATCGGGGTGCCGAACTGCTCGCCGAAAATGCCGGGGTTGGTGATGGTAAACGTGCCCGACCCCACTTCTTCCGGCTTCAGCTTCTTGGTGCGTGCGCGTTCAGCAAGATCGGCGATGGCTCGAGCAATTCCCAGAAAGCTTTTTTCTTCTGCCTGGCGGATGACGGGAACGATCAATCCCCATTCGAGGGCAACCGCAATGCCGATGTTGATGTTCTGGTTGTAGCGGATCGCTTCGCCTTCCATAGACGCGTTGATGATGGGCATCTTGCGCAACGTGGCGATGATGGCGCGCGTGATGAACGGCATGTAGGTGAGCTTGACGCCATTGCGCTGCTCGTACTTGGATTTCTCTTTTTCGCGAAGACGAACGATGCGCGTGAGATCGATCTTGAAGCAAGTGTGGACGTGCGGGCTGGTCTGCTTCGACTGAAGCATGCGCTGCGCGATGATGGCACGCATTCTTGTGAGCGGCACGAGTCCAGCGGGTGCGGCCTTTTCGGCTGCGGGTGGTAGCGCAACCGGCGCTGCAGCGCGGGCGACTTGAGGCGCCGGTGGAGCGACCGCTGCGGCTTTCGAGGTTCCGCCACCGGCGAGATAGGCCAGCACATCTTCCTTGGTAATGCGGCCTGCGGAGCCCGATCCCTTTACCTTCCGCAAGTCGATGTTGTTCTCCTTTGCGATGCGACGCACCAGCGGCGAGGAGCGAACACTATCCTGTGCATTGTCAGCGGTATCGTCGGTTTCAGTCGGGGCGGCCGATGGACTCGGCGCAGCCGCAGTTGTGGCGACGGGTGTTGATGCGGGTACTGAGGCTGCCTTTCCGTTCGATCCGCCGAGGACCGCGACGACGGTATTGATCTGGGCGGTGGCGCCTTCGGGAACCTTGATCTCGGTCAGCACGCCTGCTGCGGGAGAGGGTATCTCGGCATCTACTTTGTCGGTGGAGATTTCAAAGAGCGGCTCATCTCGCTGCACTGTGTCGCCGACTTTCTTGAGCCACTTGGTAATTGTGCCTTCGAAGATCGACTCGCCCATCTGCGGCATGATGACATCGGTTCCTGCATCGCCCGAACTTGCGGCAACAGCGGCGGGCGCTGGAGCAGTGGCCGGAGCGGCCTTCGGTGTCTCGGCTTTGGGCGTTGCAGGTGCGGGGGCAGGCGCATCGGGAGCGGAGGCGACGGCGCTTCCTGCCTCCCCGAGCACAGCAACTACCGTGTTGATCTGCACCGTCGAGCCTTCCGGCACCTTGATTTCAGTGAGCACACCGCTAGCCGGCGAAGGGATTTCGGCATCGACCTTATCGGTAGAAATCTCAAAAAGAGGCTCGTCTTTCTGGACGGTTTCTCCCACCTTCTTGAGCCATTTGGTGATGGTGCCTTCAAAAATTGACTCGCCCATCTGGGGCATAATCACGTCAGTCGGCATTGATTCCCTTTCACAATCCCTTGATCCCGCAAATCAGGCTGGCATCGATCCTGCCGCCCATAACGCTGCATGCAGGATTATAAATCCCTGAGTGCCTGAAGGTTATTGGTGATCCTCTTGCTTCCGGCCGGGTGTTTCGCGCTCGCGAAATTCTACCGGAACCACACAGGCTACACCAGAAAAGGGTCCCGCTCCCCATGAAGCCCGACAAGCTCTTTCGGCACATGAAGCGGCGTGTCTTCCGGGACGGCGCGGGCTTTCTCGATCTCTTCCGCGGTCAATATCGGTCGGGTATAGGCAGACGCCAGGAAGTCGGTGAGAGAGTCGATCGCCAGCACCTGCTCTCCAAAGACGAATCCAAGGTGACGCGCGACGGCATTGGCGGCCGCTTCAAGGCCTGGAACGCGCTGGCAGGTCTCGTTCTCCAGGCTGGTAACGGCTTTGTCCCTGATCCCGCAGGGCACAATCAATTCGAAGTCGCGCAGGTCCGTGGTGATGTTGATGGCAAACCCATGGGAGGTGACGCCGCGGGAGATATGCACTCCGATGGCGGCGATCTTCTTTTCTTCACCGGAACAATTGGGGCTTGTCCACACGCCGGTGAGTCCGGCGATCCGCGTGCTGTGAACCGCATACTCTGCGCAGAAGCGGATCAGTCCTTCTTCCAGAAGGCGAACGAATTCCACTGCTCCCAGCCGCGGCGTGTAACTCCTTAGATCGAAGATCGGATATCCGACAAGTTGACCGGGGCCGTGATAGGTGACGTCGCCGCCGCGATTGATTTCGTGGAGCGAAAGACCTCGGCTCGCGAGCAGTTCGTCGGACGCAATTACGTTGGAACGATGGGAATTGCGCCCCAGGGTGAGCACCGGCGGATGCTCCAGCAATAGCAGGGTATTGCCGATTCGCTGCTGATGACGAAGTTCTACGAGCTCCTGCTGCAAGGCGAGAGCGCGATCGTATTCCATGCGACCGAGATAGAGATAGCTGAACATATTAGAGAAGCTCTTTGAATTCCTCGATGGATAGTCCGGCGTCGCGCACGATCCCAGCCATCGTGAAGGCATTTACTGGATTGTGACGAGGAATGGTCAAGATCCGTTGGCCGTTGGTCATGACGATGTGCTTGCCCTGTCGTGCGATGTGGAAGCCAGCGCGTTCAAGTGCTTTGACAGCCTGTAAATGCGGTATTCCGGGAAGTTTCCCCCACCTAGGACGCTGCCACCTCAACTTCGCGAACATCTTTCCCCGCCGTCAGTTCGTCGACGACTTCGAGGTATTCGCGAATCGCGGATTTAATATTTTCAAGGGCCTCCGCTTCAGAGGCGCCCTGGGACCAACAACCCGGAAGTCCAGGACAGGAAACACTCACGCCCTCCTCGGATTGCTCCAATACGACACGGTAGGTCATGGTTACCTCCTCGTGATTAGTATAAGCGCCGGTGGTCTGTGCCCTTCCATAACCGGCGCCCGCTTATGCGTTGATGGCCATTCCTTCCACGCTGCCGTACGCGTCGAGGAGACCTTCGGCCAGCGTCGGGTGGGCGTGAATAGTGAACATCATTTCCTCGATAGTCGCTTCCAGCTCAATCGCTGTCACCGCTTCCGCAATGAGTTCGGTAGCAGAGGGACCGATGATATGAACGCCGAGAATTTCTCCGTGTTTGGCGTCGGTAACGATCTTGAGGAAGCCGTCGTGCGAGTCAACGATGGAGGCCTTGGAATTTCCGGCGAACGGAAACTTTCCAACCTTGACGTCGTAGCCTTTCTCTTTTGCCTGGGCTTCGGTCAGCCCCACGCTGGCGATCTGCGGCTCCGTGTAGGTGCAGCCGGGAATGCGATTGCGATTGACAGGTCGCGCATATTTGCCCGCCAGATGCGCAGCGACGACCATGCCACACATTGCTCCAACGTGAGCGAGTTGGGGCATGCCGGCGGCGATGTCACCAATAGCGTAGACACCGGGCTCTGCAGTCTCCATCCACTGATCAGTCGGAATGAAGCCGCGCTCGAGCTTGATCTTTGTCTTCTCCAGGCTGATCTTCTCGGTTCTTGGAGCGCGGCCGACAGCGACGAGGACCTTTTCCGCCTCTTTCACCACGGTCTTGCCTTCAGCGCTGGTAAATGTGACCTTGACGCCTGTGTTCGTCTTCTCAACTTTCTCGACTTTGGCGCCGACGTTGATATCGATGCCGCGCTTGCGATACAGGCGGGCGAGTTCCTTGCTGATGTCCTCATCTTCCACCGGAACCAGTCGCGGCAGGTACTCGACGATGTTCACTTCCGATCCGAAGCTGCGGAAGATGGAGGCGAACTCGACGCCGACGGCGCCCGCTCCGATCACGATAAGCGACTTTGGAATGCGATCTATGTGGAGGATCTCCATGTTGGTGAGGATGGTCGTGTCAGGCTGCAGGCCAGGAAGCATCTTGGCGTCGGAGCCGGTTGCTAGAATGACACTCTTGGCTTTCACGTCGCTTATCGTCGCTTTGTCGCCTTCCCCCGTCGAAACCTGAACCGTGTGCACGCCGCCAGCAGCGGGGCCGGTGAGGCGGCCATGGCCGGGGACGACGGTGACCTTGTTCTTGCGCATGAGGAAGTCGAGACCCTTGGCATGCTTGGTGACGATGGCATTCTTGCGCTTCAGCACTTCCGGCCAGTTGACGGTGACTTCCCCGACGCCATCGATGCCGTACTCCTTGGCATGCTTGAGATGATCCCAAATTTCGGCATTGAAAAGGATGGCCTTAGTGGGGATGCAGCCCCAGTGAAGACAAGTGCCGCCAAGCTTTTGGTCCTTCTCAATCAAGGCTACTTTCAGGCCGTACTGCGCAGCGCGGATAGCAGCCGTATACCCGGCCGGACCTCCGCCGATAATTGCTACGTCGTAAATTGTTTCCGCCAAGGGGTGCTCCGTTCGAAGGTGAATCTGGGGTTCGGGTAGAGGCTTGTAGTTCTACCGGTGTAAATCGTTCATCAACGCTATTTTATGCGATGCCGATGTAGCCGAATGGATTCAAGCCGTTGAGTGCGCCATCCATCTAAGCCAATGCCTTGGCAGCTTCATGAGCGAAATACGTGACGATGAAGTCTGCGCCGGCGCGGCGAATCGAAAGCAAGGATTCGAGCATGGCGCGCTGGGGTTCCAGCCATCCGCGCTGGAAGGCTGCCTGCAGCATGGAGTACTCGCCCGAAACCTGGTAAGCGCCCATCGGCACATCGAAATTCTCGCGGGCGGCACGGATGACGTCGAGATAAGGCATCGCCGGCTTCATCAGGATCATGTCGGCGCCTTCGCCGATGTCGAGGTCGATCTCGCGCATGGCCTCGCGGATATTCGCTCCGTCCATTTGATAGCTGCGCCGGTCGCCAAACTGGGGAGCAGAATCGGCAGCTTCGCGGAACGGTCCGTAGAAGGCGGATGCGAACTTTGAGGCGTAGGACAGGATGGGCACGCTGTCCAATGCTGCGTCGTCGAGGGCGTCGCGGATAGCGGCTACCCGGCCATCCATCATGTCGGAGGGGGCGACGATATCCGCGCCTGCTCTAGCCAGCGAAGTTGCTGCCTTGGCAAGCAGTTCCAGGCTGGAATCGTTCTCGATCTCGTAATCATCGCCGGTTTTCTTCACGATGCCACAGTGACCGTGCGAGGTGTATTCGCAAAGACAGACATCGGCGATCATCACCAAGCTCCTAAGTGAGCCAACCTTCTTCAAGGCCTGAAGGCCGCGCTGCACAATGCCGTCGTCGGCCCAGGCTCCGCTTGCCTGCTCGTCCTTGTGCTCCGGGAGGCCAAAGAGTAGCAGACCGCCAAGTCCAAGAGAAGCAGCGACGTCGAGCTTCCTTTACGGCTTCGTCGATCGAGAGATTGAAGACGCCGGGCATGGAGCTGATTTCACGACGGATGCCCTCTCCGGGGCAGAGAAACATGGGGGCAACGAGCGCCCCGGGATGAAGATGGGTTTCGCGAACGAGAGAGCGCATGGCCTCAGTCCGGCGAAGTCGCCTGAGTCGAGTGACTGGATAATCCATACTCCAGATTCTACTCGGGTGACGGCCATGAAGCCGCAATTGCAAGGCGTCGTCGCCCCGCACTCCGTTCGCTAGGTGCGTCGTGGAGCAGCTCTACATCGAAATCTGGTCGTACTCCTGGGCGGAGGCAGCCGGCAACAGCACCCAAAGCGTGTAGATTCCCAGCAAAGTTCCAGTAAGTGGCTTGAGCAGGGTCAGGATGCCAACCACGATCGCCAGGGTGCGACCCCAGCTTTCGCGGCGCAGCAGGGCAACGCCTGTCAGGATGCCGAGCGCGGACCGGATTACCAAGATGACGGTGATAAAGGGGATGAGCCACGGTATGCCTGCGAAAGGGGAATCCGTTCCCGAATGGCCCGTGTCCCATGGGCCCCCAGGGATGGTGTGCCATGCTGCCAAAGAATCCCGCCATGAAGGTAGCGGCGAAAGCCCATGTAATCAGTAACCAACCAGCGTAGACCAACCAAAGGATGCCCAAGGTTTGGAGATGCCGTTCCACACGTGATGCCGCGTAGGACACAGGCATGGGCGGATATGCCTGGGGCTGCATGGGAGTTGAAGGGATCGCACCGGCAACCGGTCTGCCGCACTTCGGGCAGGTCTGCTGGTTCGGCTGCAACTGCTGACCGCACGCGCTGCAAAACATGGTTTCCTCCCGGTGGCATCGGCCTGGGGCGGATGTCACATACATTGGCCTACGCAATCGGCCGGACGCAGGTTCCCAGATAGTAGCCCTGATCATGGCTGCGCTTGACCTCAAATTGGCGCAAACCGATGGTTTTGCCTGCCCGGATCGTAACAACATCAAGTCGGGCATTACCATAGGCCTGTGGCACTTCTGAACCCAGTCCCGTCGCCCGTAGAAGAGACCAGCAGTACAGTGCTCGAGTGGCCGCGCCTGCTTGAGCTGCTTGCAGGCTATTCTCACTCTCCCCTTGGCCGTCAATGGATCCTGGATCTGTGTCCATCGAGCGACCCGGCGTGGCTTGAGCGCCAGCATGGTCTGGTCGATGAGATGCGGCTCTTGCTGGAGCAGGGCGTGTCCGTGCCTCTCTCTTCCCTTTTCGACCCCACCGTGCTTCTGGACAAGGCGCGGATTCCGGGAGCGGCGTTAGAACCGGAAGAGCTGCGTGCGCTGCTCAGCCTGATGGATGACATTGGTTCATGGCAGGGAGTGATGAAGACTCCGCCAGCCCGGGTTGCAGACCGGTTGCCCCAACTGCAGGCATTGAGCGCACCGCTGTTTGCAGCGGATTTGGGGCCGCTGGTCAATTCATTGCGGGAAAAGATGTTGCCCGACGGCACATTAGCCGACAACGCTTCCAGCGATCTGCGTCGCATTCGCCGGGAACAGGAAAAGCAGCAGCGGCATATCGAGGAAAGCCTGAGGGCTACGCTGCGGCGGCTTTCTGAGGGCGGCAGCACGCAGGAAGATCTCATCACGATTCGCGGTGACCGTTTTGTTATCCCTGTGAAAACGGAATGGAAGCGAAAGGTCTCCGGAGTGGTGCATGGCGCCAGCTCGAGCGGCCAGACGGTCTATGTGGAACCCTTAGAGACCATTGAGCAGAACAACGAACTAGTGCGCCTGCTGGAAGAAGAGCAGGCAGAGATTCACCGCATCTTTGTCTCCATGACGCGACAGGTGACAGGGTACGCCTCAACCATCGGTCCCGGTGCGGCAGTTCTTGCTGAAGTGGAGTCGCTGGTGGTTCGCGCGCGTTTCGCCCACGACTATCAATGCGTGCGGCCGCAGTTTGCCGCTGCCGATAATCCATCGCTCGACCTGACAAATGCTCGCCATCCCCTGTTGGAGAAGCGCTTGCGGTCGGTTGGGGGAAAGGTTGTGCCGCTCTCGATCGCACTGACAGGCGAGGCGAGGCAGCTAATCATCAGCGGACCGAATACAGGAGGCAAGACAGTCTCGCTGAAGACGACCGGGTTGCTGGCGCTGATGGCACAGGGCGGTATTCCGATTCCTGCTGATTTCGCGGTGCTGCCCATCTTCAAGAGTTTGCTGGCAGATATCGGAGACTCGCAATCGATCGAAGAGAATCTTTCGACATTCTCCGCGCACATTCTGAACCTGGATCGAATCTCTCACCTGGCCGATGCCGAGTCGCTGGTGCTGCTGGATGAGCTTGGCTCTGCAACCGACCCTGAGGAGGGCGCAGCGCTGGCGGTAGCGATTGCCGGGTATTTCCTTGAAGCCAAGGCCTGGTGCCTGATCTCCACCCATCACACGTCGCTCAAGGTGTACGCGGCAAACAATGCCGGCGTGCTGAATGCGGCGGTTGGGGTGGACGAGCGGACGCTGGTGCCGAATTACAAATTGCGACTTGGGGTGCCGGGCACCTCTGCCGGAATCAACACGGCAGAACGCCTGGGGCTTAACAGTGTGATCGTCAGCGGGGCGCGGGCACGGCTTGGTTCCCAAGTGGAAGACATTGCCCACTTTTTGGATCAGCTACACCAGCAACTTGAGGCGGTGAGCGGGGAACGGGTTCATCTTCGCCAGCGCGAGGCCGAAGTGACGAAAGAAAAGGCGCGGCTTGAGGTGGAAGGCGCCAAGGAGGCTCGCGCCAAAATTCGCGAGATGGAGCAAAAACTCGCCTCGCTGCTCAAGGATTTTGAGTACCAGGCTCGGGAGACCGTCCGCGTAATTGAGGATCGGGCGTCGCAGCAAAAATTGTCGAAGGAAGCCGAGCGCCGGATTGCGCGGCTTCGCCGGGAGTTCAGCGAGCAATTCAATTCGACCGTGGTGGCACACAATACCGGCGCGGACCGCGGCGACACGAATGCGCAACCGCACATTGTGCGGCATGTGGCGACCGGTGATACGGTCAAGCTGAAGTCGATAGGGAAGACCGCAGTTGTCCAGAGGCAGCTCGACGAGAACACATTCGAAGTACAGATGGGCGCCATGAAGATGCGCATCGGGCGCGACGATATTGCCGAGGTGGTTTCGGCCTCGCCCGCGGCGTCCGGGCAGGGCGTGAGTCCGTTGAAGGCAGCACGGCAACGTGGAGTTTCTGTCTCCGTGAGTGAGCCGGACGAGAACATGCGGGCGGAGATCAACCTGATCGGCCGAACCGCCGACGAGGCTACGGACGAGCTGCAAAATTTTCTGGATCGCGCCTTTCTCGCCGGGCTACCCCGCATCCGGGTGGTACATGGCGTCGGCATGGGAGTGTTGCGGCGAACGTTGCGCGCTTACCTGGAGAAGCATCCGCAAGTTTCTTCGATTGCCGAACCGCCGCACAATGAAGGCGGAGCCGGCGTTACGATTGCCGAACTGAAACAGTAGAGTTCACGCATCATAGGATGAAGCGGACTGATTTTTCCCGGATGGCGAATGTATGGACAACGGTGCTAGCATTTTGCCAATCTCGGCGGTAAGCACCCCAACGAATCGGATCGAGGCACGAAGATGATTCGGATTATCACAGTAGAACGCGAGTATGGCAGCCAGGGTGGGGAGTTTGCCCAGCATCTGGCACACAGGCTCAACTGGAAGCTGATTGATCAATGCCTGATCGAGGACGTCGCCCGCAAAGGCGGCGTAACAAGGGAGCAGGCAGAAGAATTCGACGAGCGTTTGGATCCCTGGTACTACCGCATGGGTAAGGCCTTTCTTCATGGCAGCATGGATCGGTTGCCGGGGTTGCCCGAAGACATGGTCTTTGACAGTGAGCGTGTTGTAGGACTCGTCCACGACTGCCTCAGGGAAGCTACAGAGGCGGGAAATTGCGTGGTCGTAGGCAGAGGGGCTGCCTGCGTCCTAACCGGTGTCCCAGGTGCATTTCACGTCTTCGTATATGGTTCGCTCTCCCGAAAAATTCGCTGGTTCGAAAAGAACTTTCCCGATCATGCCAAGGAAGCCGAAGAGGAAATTCTGGCGACCGACAGGCGACGGGCAGCCTACATCAAGCGATTTCATGATCGGGATTGGAACGATCGCCGCCTTTACCACCTGATGATGAATTCCTGTATGGGCTTCGACGCGATGGTGAGCGCCACGATCGACGGCGCGGGTCTTACCTCGCTTGTGGAAACACAAAAAGTCGGCTAAGAGATTGAGTAAGGAAAAAGCCAGTCAGGGATTCTGACTGGCTTTTGTTCGTTCTGCGCTGCCTCTGAATGTTCCTCAGATACGCATTGGCATGATGATGTATCGGTACTTGTAATCTTCGCCGGGATCTTCAGGCCGCATCTGTCCAGCCGATTGTGCGTCTTTAAATTCCAGCCGGACTTCGCCTTCGTTACCAACCGCTTTCAGGAAGTCGATCATGTAGGCGGAGTTGAAGCCGACCACGATGGCGTCGAAACTGTACGGCGTTTCGATGGTGTCTTCCGACTCACCGGCGTCTGTGGACGACGAGGAAATCTTGAGCTCGTTCTGTTCCATGCGAAGCTTGATCGCTCCGGAACGCTCGTCGGCGAACTGCGCCACGCGTTGAATGGAGCCCATAAGATCCTGGCTGCGCACAACAACGAATTTGTTGTTGTCGCGAGGCATAACGGCTTCGTAGTTCGGGAATTGCCCGCTCAGCTTGCGGGTTGTTAGCACGCGATGTCCGATGCGGAAAAACAGGGTGTGCTCATCATCTGCGAAATCGATAAGCTCCTCTTCGCTTGATCCAAGGAGAGACTGGAGTTCCGCGAGAGCCTTGCGAGGAATCAGGGTTTTCTTTTCGCCGCTCACATTGGCCAGTGTCTCGCCGGTCTTTTCCACGAAGGAGAGACGATGCCCATCCGTGGCCACCATTGCCATGCTCTCGGCCTTAAGAATTAGCAACGCGCCATTCAGCGTGTAGCGCGATTCTTCGTTCGAGATAGCAAAGATCGTTTTGCTAATCATGCCCTTCAGGGAGCTGGTCGGGATACGCGTGACGCTTGAGTCAGGAAACGCAGGCACTTGCGGAAAATTCGCGCGTGCCATGCCCACCATCTTGGTGTTTGACCGGCCACTGCGAATCTGCACCCAGTGGTTCTCCATCAGCTTGATGCTGATGTCGCCATCCGGCAGAAGTTTGATGTAGTCGTAAAGCTTGCGTGCTGGGATGGTGCACGAGCCCGGCTTTTTGACTTTGGCTGCGCACGAAGTCCTGATGCTCTGGTCAAGATCGGTGGCAGTGATGGTGAGGCGATCGTCTTCGGCCTCGATGAGAAAATTTGAAAGGATAGGGATTGTGGTCTTGCGCTCTACGACACTTTGCGTAGCCGTGAGTTCCCGCAATAGATCCTGCCTGCTTACGCTAATCTCCATCGTCGCGCCCTGCGCCAGCGGTCGCTCCTGTTCAGTTCCTACGCCAGGCATGCTCATCCGCCCCCTTTGAAACAGAATTTGCAAATCTCTACGCCCATTGCTCGCGATCTCTGCGGCGCGTGGTTCGTCCAGATCATTCTAGTGACAAAGCCTTGCTGTGGGGGGAGGTTTCTTTCTGGAAAACGGGGGCCGGTGGTGGAAAGTTCGACGGAAACAAACACGCGCAGGGAGACGCAAAAGCAAAGGAAATACCACTACTAAAAACAAATTTATAGAACCGCTTTTCCCAGTAGTAGTAGCAGTTCGATCAGGAAAAGTGGAAAGGACTGGCGAAATACAGTAGGAACAGGGTTTAAATGCGTGTCCTGTTTTAGAAAACATGGTCACATGAAGGAGCAAAAGGAGGAAGGAAGGATGAAAACTCCCGAAGTGTCACCTGGTTCCCCGCAGCTTGCACAATACATTGGAGCCGCTGTGGAAGATAACTGGGGATGAGAAGTGGAAAGCGCGGTCTTGTTGAGTGTTTACAGGTATTTCAGATTACCCTGCTTTGCACATAGTGCGAGTTTCCCTTGTTTTCCTCAAAGTCTTGCCTAATGAGATTTGAGCCAGCGTTCTTCATAGCGGTCGTCGTGATACAAGACACTTTTTACCTGGCCCGCGGCATCTTTCTCGAAGATGAGCCGGGTGCGACTGCCGCTGGGATAAAAGAAAGTGGTTGCATTCTCCGGCAGAAGTTCAGTGACGTCACCCTGACCGTTCTTCTGGTAAAGCCCCTCGCCCTGGCGGAAGATGGTCAGCATTAGCGTGTTTCCGTCGCGATACTCACCTACATATGCGTCGTAGATGGCGGGACTGATCTTGGCGGGGACCTGGTGAATAGGGATAACCAGTCGCTCAGCAGAGGGCTGTGTGACCGCAATTTCGGCCAGACGGTGCGCCAGCAGCCACTTTGGCAGCTCGGGTTCAGCGTAACCCTTGTCCCAGGCGTTATGTCGGACGCCCTTGAGTTCCCAGAGGCGGACGTTGCCGCCGGAGGCTTTCAGCGCCTCGAACATCAACTCGGATTGCTTTGGAATTACTACCGCATCTTCGGAACCGTGAAACATCCACACGGGTGTGCGTCCAATGTGCGCCGCATACTCTGCGGGCAAGGTCGTGTCCTTCCATCTCTGTGGGGCGTAGGACCAATAGACGCCGCCTGCCATGATCACGATTGCAGCGAAGTGACCCGGATAGGTGTTGGCTATCTCCCAGGCGCCGTAACCCCCCATGGAGAGGCCGGTGAGGTAGGTACGCTGAGGATCGCCGTGGAACTCCTTGGTCTCCGCCGCAAGCGCAGACATAGCCATGTGCATCATCTCGGGATCTGTCCACCAGTGGTGATTAAACGGGACCTGCGGCATTACGACGACGAACGGCCAGCGGTCTGGATGGGAGCGAATGGCGGCGGGAAGGCCTATCTGTGTCTGGTCTGTTCCGTCGGACCCGCGCTCACCACGACCGTGAAGAAAAAGGATCATCGGCCAATGCTCGGAGGGCGACCATTGCTCAGGGACGTAAACCTGGTACTTGTAGGTGGTGCCATTTACCGCGATGTGCCGATTGAGAAATCCGGTGTCGTGGGTGCGTGCCTGCCCAGAAGCAGAGAGAAAAAGAGCCGTAACAACGAGGAGGAGGCCCCTGAAAGGCGTGCTGCACCGCATGACAAAAGAATACAGCGAGAATCGAGAAATTGCTGTCAGCTAAATCGATGAGTTCAAAGAAGGTGTGGGCACAGCGAACTGAAACTTGAGATGTTGTGGGCTACACCGGTTCTGAATGCAGCCCACGTTCGCATTTACGAAGACACAGGTTAGGTGTTCAGCTTCTCCATGAGGTCATTGACCATGGCGTTCATGCCCTTGTCGGTACGGCGCTGCTCATCAATTTTTGAAATGGAGTGCATGACCGTAGTGTGGTGTTTACCACCAAACTGGCGGCCGATTTCCGGCAGAGAAGCTTCTGTCATCTGCTTGGCGAGATACATTGCGATCTGCCGTGGCACCACCACTTCGCGCGAATTATTCTTCTGCTTCAGCTCCGCGACACGCTTGCCGAAGTGCTCCGCCACAGCGCGCTGAATCGCCTCGATGGTGATCTTGCGAACCTGAGTATCGATGAACTGCTTCAAGCATTGCTGCGTTGTCGGCAGCGTGATCTCCATCCCATTCAAACTGCACCAGGCAAATAGCCTTACCAGAGCGCCTTCCAGCTCACGGATGTTCGTGCGCACATTCGAAGCGATAAAGAGTGCTACATCGGTAGGCAGAATGACATGTTCCGATTCCGCCTTCTTCTGCAGGATGGCGACCTTCGTCTCCAAATCAGGCGGTTGGATGTCGGCGATCAGTCCCCATTCAAAACGGCTGCGGAGACGATCTTCAATTTCAGGTAACTCTTTGGGCGGTCTATCGGAAGCAATCACGATCTGCTTCATGCTTTCGTGCAGGGCATTGAACGTATGGAAGAACTCTTCCTGCGTACGCTCTTTCTGCGCGAGGAACTGGATGTCGTCGATGAGGAGCAGATCCACCGAACGGAACTTATCGCGAAAGCTCGTCATCTTGTCGTAACGCAACGAGTTGATCATCTCGTTGGTGAATTTCTCGCTGGAGACATAGCAGACGGAGGCTTGCGGCTGACGGGCCTTCACTTCGTGGCCGATGGCATGCATCAGATGAGTCTTGCCCATTCCGACGCCGCCGTAGAGAAAGAGCGGGTTGTAAGCCTTCGATGGGCGTTCCGCAACAGCCTGGGCCGCAGCGCGCGCGAACTGATTTCCATTGCCAATAACAAAATTGTCGAACGTGTATCGCGGATTGAGCAGCGCGGCAGTGCTCCAGTCGAACTTCGCCTGCACCGGAGGTACGGCAGGCCGTGAGTTGTTTCCTCGATTCACATTGGTGGCGTGAGAAGGCACCGGCGCGAAACCGCCGTCCTCTCGCACCCTGGTTGTCGCTGCCTCTTCTTCGGCGGGGATAAACGTAACGTCATCGAATTCCAACCGCAGAACTTCCATTGCTTCCTGGATCAGGTCCGCATAGCGATCGCCAATATGTTGAAACTCGGGAGTGGGTATGCGGACGAAAAGCATGCGCCCGATGACATGGCTGTAACGAGTCGGTTTCAGCCAGGTGTCAAATGACTGGCGATTTACTTTTTTCTCAAGGGCTCCGAGGATTCTCACCCAGGGGTTGAGGATAGCCGTGGCCGTTGGTGCGAAAGACATATGCTTCCTTGCGTGCTACATCCGAAATGCCTGAAGATTCTTTGGCGGTAAAAAAAGATTGCTCCACGCGCGAGAATAAAGCAAGCGCGTTGCTACCTTTCCAATTCCGGGGTTGCGCGGGAAGTGAGAATCCCAGCGCAAAACGAGACCACAATAGAATTCAGGGCAGTTGGACGTGCGGAAAAAATCACTCTTAAACGCAGCCGATACTAGCACACTTGAACGATGTCGCAACCCCTCTTTCGAGGGAATGTTTCAATTTGTTGCCGAGTTGCACCACGCGCTGTGAAGTTCGCTCCTGCTGCTTTACCTAGGCTGTTGTACAGACCCGGACAGTGCGAGGATGTTGCATCACCTTTGCGAGTTTTCCACCGATCCGCTATACTTAAATCTTGCCCCAAAGGCAGAAATATTTCTCTAGATTCAGGAGCGCAGTTCGATGCCTAAGCGCACATTTCAACCCAACCGTCGCCGTCGTGTAAAGGTGCACGGATTCAGGGCTCGTATGAAGACCAAGAGCGGCGCCGCCGTTCTCTCACGCCGTCGTGCACGTGGACGAGTCCGCGTTTCCGTCAGCGCAGGTTTCAGAGACTAGTTCCCAGAATCCTCACGTCCCCCTGCAGGCGTCCGTGGCCACAAAAGCTGTCAATCTCGAAGAGGCGAAAAAGCTCCTCGAACAGTTCTGGTCGCCGAAGGTCATCGGCAGTATCAACGATCAATACGTGAAGATCGCAAAAGGGAAAGGCAACTTTCCCTGGCATTCGCATGAACACGAGGATGAACTTTTCCTGGTAATCAGCGGTCAACTCAGCGTTCACCGTGAACCTGCGGATGGCGGCACTCTGACACTCAATCCCGGTGAGTTTTACATCGTTCCCTGTGGAATGCGGCATAGCACTTCTGCGACGGAAGATACTTACATACTGCTCGTTGAGCCAAAGACCACCGCGCATGCCGGCACGACGGACACGCCACTTGCTCGCAGCATAGCGGAACAGCTCTCCTGAGAGATCGCGCGATTCTCGGTAATCGCAACTGGTAGTCAACTATGCCTACCCCGACTCAGCGTCCAGGCGTTTCCCCGCTCGCGTGCGCATCAACGCCGCGAGAGCAAGGCCGTGCCCGCTTGCGCAAACATGCGGATTATCAACGCGTTTACAAATCCAGCCGTAAACAATTCTCAGCTTCAATGGCCTATTTTTTCTCCATTCGAACCATGGCGAGCAATGTTCCGGCAGGTCCACGCGTCGGTCTAACGGCAGGGAAGGTGCTTGGCAATGCCGTGGAGCGGAATCGAATCAAGCGACGGATGCGTGAGGCGGTTCGAAAGCACATAACTTTGATCTGTGCAGATGTGGACGTGATTCTGCACCCTCGCAAGTGTGTGCTGACAATCGAGTTCGGATGCCTTGATGGCGAAATAGAACGAATCTTCATCTCAATTCAGAAGAGCCTGGACACAAAACACGGTGCGGCAACACAAGGAGCCGTCTGATGGGCGAGAGAGTCCCTTCGGCTGTTTACACCGTCTATAAACGCACGCTTTCGCCGATGCTTCACGCGATCACGGGCATGTCCGGAGCTTGCCGGTTTCAGCCAACGTGCTCAGAGTATGCGGTGCTGGCAGTATCAAAACACGGCTGGATCCGCGGAGGCTGGCTGGCGATCTACAGAGTACTTCGCTGCAATCCGTTCTCTCGTGGCGGATTTGAACCGGTACCCGGCACCTGGCCCAGCGAGAGTGAAGCGACAGATTCATGCAGAGTTGGGCCGCGCCAGTTACCATAGAAAGAGCCTGTGTTGGCGGTACGGTATCCGCCCCGATCAGTGGAAGCAAATACCAGGCAACGAAAAATTCGAGCATTAATATTTAGGAAAGTTCCCTTGGCAGAAATTAAGAATCCGAATCAGCAGGGGAGTGGTGGGCAGGACTCGCGCACCATTCTCGCTTTCTCCGCGATCTTCCTTTTGATGTTCCTCGGCCTGCAATACTTCAAGCAGAAGAAGGGCCCCGAGCCGCCGCCTCCGACACGCAACAGGCGCAGCAGCAGAGTGCTCCACCCGCTGCCGCTGTGGCCCCAGTCGGTGGCACCGCCGGTGGAACATCCGTCGCGAACGTTAAGGCAGACAGCGAAAGCGAAACCATTGTAGAGAATGAGCTCTATCGCATTCAGTTCTCTAATCGCGGCGCCCAGGTGACTTCGTGGATTCTGAAGAAGTATACGGATGAAGCCGGCAAGCCGTTGGATCTCGTGAATCAGACTGCCGCTCCGAAGTTCGGCTATCCACTATCGCTTCACACCTACGATCAGGCTTTGACCAAGAAGCTTTCCGAGGCTCTCTACGAACCCTCGACGACCGGATCGTTAGCCGTTCCCGGCAAGCTCAGCTTTACCTATGCGGAGGGCGGGCTCAACGTTACCAAGACCTTCAGCTTTGATTCCAGCTATGTGATCGGTGCGGATATCGTGGTCACCAATGGCGGATCCCCGGTGAATGCACTGCTTGCGTGGCCTTCAGCTTTAGGCGACCAGGAGTCTTTACAGAGCTACAACACGAACTCCCAGTTTGACACCAGTTTGAACGGCAAGTCGGACTATGAGGGCGCGAAGAAGGTTGTTGGTGGGGCCACGCTGACCGGCAACTACGACTATGCAGGTGTCAGCGATCTGTATTTTGCCGCGATCTTTCTGCCGGATGCGCCTGATCGCGCCAATATCGTGACGCTGCACAACATGATGAATGTACCCCGCAGCGGCAAAGACAAGAACGTTACCGATTCCGCTTCCGTTCTGGGCGTAGCGGTTGGGGATAGCAGCGGGCATACCAGTCTTCGTCTATTTGCTGGACCGAAAGTTATCTCAGTTCTTGCTTCAGTGCGTGCCAGCACAGCGGATGGGTCGCAGACCGGCCCCAACCTTGAGCCCATCATCAACTTCGGCTGGCTGAAGATAATCGCCAAGCCATTCTTCCTGGCACTGCGATGGATCTATCAGAACATCGTTCATAACTGGGGATGGGCGATTCTCGTGCTCACCTTTTTCATCAATCTGGCGATGCTGCCCACACGTGTGCAGATGATGCATTCCGCACTCAAAATGCAGCGCATTCAGCCGGAGATGGATGCCATCAAGAACCGCTACAAGAACTACAAGATGAACGACCCTCGCAAGCAGGACATGAACAAGGAAATCTTTGACCTGCAAAAGCGAGAAGGTGTGAATATGTTCGGCGGGTGCCTTCCCATGCTGGTGCAGATGCCCCTGCTGTTCGGCTTTTACAAAATGCTTTCCAACGTAATTGAATTGCGGCACGCGCATTGGCTGTGGTTACATGATCTGGCGGCGCCGGACCCCATGCATCTGCTGCCGGCGTTCTTCATCTTGACCATGTTCCTCGTGCAGTTCCTGACGCCATCACCCGGCGTGGATCCCGCACAACAGAAGATGATGGCCTTCACGATGCCGGTCTTCATGGGTTTTGTGACCTGGAACCTGGCCTCGGGCCTGGCGCTGTACTGGTCCTTCGGCAACGTCATCAGCATTATTCAGCAGACCATCATGAACAAGACAAAGATGGGTCGCGAGATGAAGGAGATTGCCGCCAGGCGAAGCGCTAAACGTCTGGGCAAATCTACTGCCCGAAAATGAAATGTAAATTGCAAAATGAGGCCTATAGGGGTGCCAGGCAATTTGCCTTGGCACCCTTTCTTTTGCCCGCAGAGAATAAGTCCGCACGCGGGACTGACGAGACAGGCCATCTGATGCGATACTGGTTTGCGATGCCGATCGTAGACTACTCCGCCGCTGCCCAGAAGATTGCTGCCTTCCTAAAAACGTTAACGACGACCGGCGGACTGCGCCTGAAGTACAGAATCACCGCAGGCGGCGGAGCCGCTGACCCTGATGGTCTTGAGAATCGCGAGATTTATGTCGAGCTCGCCGGACCTGACGCCGCTCTTCTTACAGATCGGGGCGGCGAATTGCTGCGCTCGCTTGAGCATGTGGCGGCAAAGATCATCCGCCTCGAGCCGGAGGAGCACGACAAGGTCTCTTTCGATGCGCAAAACTTCAAAGCTATTCGAGCCCGAGAGCTTCGGATGACGGCTGAGAACGCGGCTGAGCGTGTTCGTCGCGGCGGCCAACCTTTCAGTTTTGCTCCCATGAGTTCGCGGGAGCGTCGCATGCTTCATCTTGCTCTCCGCGCCTTCGAGGATCTGGAAACGGCCAGCAGTGGGGAGGGCGCCAATCGATTTGTGGTGCTCTATCCCAAGGGAGCAAAACACGACGTAGTGGGCATGAGTGACGGTCGCAGCCGAAGGCCAAATTCGCGGCGATAACAACTCCTCCCCGGCCCTCGCGAGGCTTCATTGCGCTACCCTTAAGATCATTGTGGAATTCAACGATCAAGCCGTGCCCGACAGCGGAGCCTTCAACGACACCATAGTCGCGATATCGACTCCGCCCGGCCGCGGGGGCATCGGAATCGTCCGCCTCTCCGGAGCCGAATCGGTAGCCATTGCATCCGCACTGGTGCGGCTCCGCAATCCCCTGGTGCACGCGACCGCGCGCTTCGCGGAGGTCATCGATCCCGAACGTCCGGAATCCGGTAGCCGGCTCGACGAAGCACTCGCCACATGGTTCGTTAGTCCCCACAGCTACACCGGCGAGGATCTGGTTGAAATTGCTGCCCACGGATCGCCAGTCATCCTGGATCTTCTTGTACGGCAGTCTATTGCGCACGGCGCGCGGCTAGCAGAGCCGGGGGAGTTTACGCAGCGGGCGTTTCTCTCGGGGCGCATGGACCTGACGCAGGCTGAAGCTGTGCGCGACCTGATCGATGCACACACTCTCTACCAGGCGCGAGTCGCTGCCCAACAAATGGGAGGTGCGCTCTCTCGCAGGATTTCTCCCGTAAAGCAAGAACTGGTAACGCTGATCGCGACGCTCGAAGCGGGGATCGATTTTGCCGAAGATGATGTGGATGTGATGAGTGGCGAATTGATCCTGCAACAGATGGATGAAATTCAGCGGCCACTCGAAGCGATTGCAGCAAGCTTTGCTCAGGGCCGTATCGTCCACTCCGGGCTTACACTGGCGATTGTTGGGCGGCCAAACGCCGGGAAATCTTCTCTCTTCAATCGAATCGTCGAGCGCGAACGCGCAATCGTCACTTCCACGCCCGGCACCACTCGCGACCTGGTAACAGAACGCGTGTCGATCGGCGGTATTCCGCTCGAGTTGATCGACACAGCAGGGCTCCGCGAATCCAGTGATGAGGTCGAGTCGATCGGGATCAAAAAGACGCGAGAAGCCTTTTCAGACGCGGACATTGTTCTTCTGGTGCTGGACGCGACCCAATCCATCAACAGCGAAGAGTCGTCTCTGCTCGAAGCACTCGCGGCAAGGTCCGCTCTCATCGCTCTCAATAAGTCTGATCTCGCAACCGGCAAAGTTAGCGGGATAAATCCAGCTCTTCCTGTCGTGCGCACGTCGGCTCTCACAGGCGAGGGAATAGTCGAACTAAGGGGAAGGATTCTGACCGTCGCCGGCGCAAGTGGCGAGCCGCAGAGTGGACTCCTGACCAACCTGCGCCAGCATAGTGCAGTGCAGGCCGCGCTCGAGTCGCTAGCGGCAGCTCAAGTTGCGGTCGCCAATAGCACTCCCCATGAAATGCTTTTGCTCGACCTATACCAGGCCTTGCGTCAGCTGGACGCGCTCACTGGCGATACCACATCTGACGATGTTCTAAATCTCATTTTCTCCACCTTCTGCATCGGAAAGTAGAGTGGGCACCTGCAATTGCTAGGGCAGTAAAGCTCCGTCACGGATTTCGTCAGTCGCTCGTTTGACGACAAGCTGGCCATCCGCAATCTGGCCGCGAATCGCGACTTGGTCGCCTATCGCTGTTCCCTTGCGGACATCAACCCAACGTGCGTGACCGTTGACGGAGGTGATAACAAAAGTGCGCTCCGTGGTTGTTACCACACTCGTGACCGGGACAAAGAGTGACGAATCGTTCGAGTTCACGGGCCACTCCACTGTGGGATACATACCGGGAGCCAGCGTGCCATCCGCATTATTGACATCTAATTCCACCATCATGGTTCGATTCTGCTGGTCAAGCGCATTTGCAATGCGTGCGATCTTGCCGGTATAGCTCTTTCCGGGACGAGCAGGCGCACGAAATGTTACGAATTTGCCTTTGGCTATCGATCCGACATATAGCTCGGGGACCGGCACAACCAGACGAAGATGGCTTATTTGTTGAAGCTTCAGGAGTGGTGTTTGACCGCCGGCATCGACCATCACTCCCGGATGGACAAAACGATCCGTGATCGTGCCGTCGAAGGGCGCGACAATCCGGAGATAGGACTCCATCTCGCTTGTCGCCAGCATCCTGTCTTTCGCCGAGCGAACCGCAGCTTTTCGACTCAGTATCAGAGAGTCCGCTGCCTCCTTCTGCTTTTCTGCCTGCACCAACTCGTTCCCGGCAACTGCGCCCGGTGTCTTCGCCGCTTCCTGGAGACGAGCGTACGTGCTTGCTGCAGCTGCGGCCTCCGCTTCGGCTTTCGCCTCATCAGCTTCGGCCTGATGAAGTCCTGACTCCGAAGCCTTGGTCTGCGACTTCATCTCAGGAGC
The DNA here is from genome assembly GCA_963816335.1 of uncultured Acidobacteriaceae bacterium. Taxonomy (GTDB): domain Bacteria; phylum Acidobacteriota; class Terriglobia; order Terriglobales; family Acidobacteriaceae; genus JANXZS01. The sequence continues at coordinate 119,047 of CAWFKA010000015.1, forward strand.
GGATAACTGAACCAGAAGCTGTCCACGATGAACAACGCTTCCACGGTCCACTAAAACCTTCTCAACGTAACCGGGAACACGCGCCTCGATGTCGGCTTGCAGAAAGGGAGCGAGTTCGGCGGTCAGGGGAACGGTCCGCGATGCCGGACGGCTCTCAACCTTCACCATCTGGACGTGCGGCGCACTCTGAGCGAAAACCGAGAGGCACGAGGCAAGAGGCAGGACGATCGAAACAAGCTTAAGACTGGACATAATAGCGGCTCATTGGATCTTCGGGATTGAGAGAGGTTGAGGTGGTATTCGCATTCCGTTGCAGGAGCGAGTAGATCAAGGGAAGGACGAGAAGCGTCGTCAGCGTGGAAAAAATAAGACCGCCGATCACCGCGCGACCGAGAGGTGCCGTCTGGGTTCCTCCTTCTCCGAAACCGATTGCCATGGGAAGAATGCCGCAGATCATCGCTGTGGCGGTCATCAGAATTGCACGAATGCGCCCCGTCGCCCCTGTCCGTGTTGCGGCTTCGACGTCCTGATGCTCACGGCGCGCCTGCTCGGCAAAGCTCACAAACAGGATAGAGTTGGCCACAGAGATTCCGACCGCCATGATGGCTCCCGTGAACGATTGAATATTGAGAGTGGTGCCGGTGAAGAAAAGCATGAGGACGACGCCACTGAGGACACCAGGGATGGTCGACAGAATTGCCAGCGGAAGACGCAGTGATTGAAAATTCGCCATGAGGAGAAGAAAGATGGCGGCGATCGCGAGCAAGAGGCCGGTCCGCAAGCCGGTTATGGTTTCTTCCAAGGCGGGAATCTGTCCACGTATAACTACGGTAGAACCCTTCGGCGGTGCCGCAATATTCTTCAAAGCGCCATTGATCTTGTTCTGTGCCTGACCGAGCGATACTCCGTGGAGGTTCGCCGTCAGGCTCACAATACGTTGCCCACTGAGGCGCTCAATCATCTCGGGCATTGTGCCGTACTGGAGCTTCGCAACCTGATCGAGTTGCGGTTGCGATTGGCCGTCCCGCATGAGCGGGAGCGCGGACAAGGCACTCAGACCCTGCATACGATTGGACGGAAGCTGAACCTGAATCTGGAAGGCGTTGCCGTTCTTTGGGTCACGCCAGTAGTTGGGGGCGACGAATCTCGACGAGCCGGTTGCGGGTACTAGTGAGTTGATTACGTTCGCCATCGTCAGACCGAATTGCCCGGCATAGTCTCGGTTCACCTTCACATCGGCGACGGGGTATGACTGAGTCTGGACGACGGATAAATCGCGCAGGAATTTAAGTTTGTGTAACTCCGCCTCGACCTTGGCAAGGTAGGCGTAGTTTTGATCGAGATCGACGCCCTGGACATCGATCTGCACGGGCGTAGGCGAGCCAAAGCTCATCACCTGCGACACAATGTCGCCGGCCTCGAACGACATACGGAGGTTCGGCATCTCTTTCTGAAACGCCGAGCGTAGTGACTCGCGGAGCTGTTCGTCGTCCGGATGTCCGGGGCGGAGCTGTATCTGGACTAGCGCTTCTTCAGGACCGCTGGTGAACAGGTGAATCAAGTTAACCGGATAGCTGGACGGCTGAACTCCCATATAGTCCGATGTGATCTCTAAGTTTTCCTTGCCGACGGTCTTACGGATGAGATCGAGTGCCTGCATCACCATAGGCTCCGTCTCTTCAATACGGGTACCTACGGGAGCTTTGATTCGCAGGCGCAATACGGGTCCATCTGAGTCGGGGAAAATCTCTGTTCCAATACGCGGTGCGATAAGGAGAAGAATGATAGCTGTCAGCGCAAAGTAGCTGCCAATCAGCGGCCATCTCCACGTGTGGGCAGTGCTCAGGTAGCGATCATAGCGATCACGAAGCCTCCCGAACGCTCCCTCCTTCTCCTCGCCGCGGTGCGACTCCTTCATAATCCATGTCGCGAACACGGGGACGAGACTGCTCGAAAGCAGGTAGGAGGCGATCATGGCAAAGCCAACCGCCAAAGAGAGGGGAACAAAAAGCTGTCGCCCTACGCCATTCATGAAGAACGAGGGGACAAAGACGGCAAGGACGCAAAGCATGGAGAGTAAACGCGCAATGACGGTGCGGCGGCAGGCTTCAAGCACGGCGCGGGCACGAGACACGCCGGGTATCAGTTGCGTGTGAATGTTCTCAATCTCGACGGTCGCCTCGTCCACCAGGATGCCAACAGCAAGTGCCAGGCCGCCAAGAGTCATGATGTTAATCGTCTGTCCGGCAAACCACAAAAGAATGACTGCGCTGGCGAGTGCGAACGGGATGTTCGCCACCACGATCAACGCGCTGCGCCAATCCCGCAGGAAGACCAAGACGACCAGGCCCGTGAGGACAGCCCCCAGCAGAGCTTCGCGTACCAGGCCATCAATCGCGTTCGAGACATAGCCCGATTGGTCGAAGGCCAGTTGCACGTCGACATCGTCGGGCATTACCTTCTTGAAGTTCGGAATCGCAGATTTGACCGCTTGGATGACCGCCAGCGTGGAGGCATCAGAACGTTTCGTCACCGGGATATACACTGTTCGGCGTCCATCGACGTGAGCGTAGGCGGTCACAATGTCGGTGCCATTTTCGATGGAACCGATATCGCGCAGATAGACATTCGTGCCTGAATGCGGATGGATCGGCGTTGCCATGAGCTCCGTCAAGTCAGGCCCAAGAGTCGCATTCGTACGGACAATGCGATTCAAGGTTCCGTCATACAAGTTGCCGGACGGGGCAATAACCGTGCCTGTACTCACTGCTGAAATTGCCTGTTCGGGCGAGACGCCGTATTGGCTGAGTTTGTCCGGGTCGAGCGTGATGACGATCGTCCGCTGATTGCCGCCGAAGGGCGGCGGCGCTGAGACGCCCGGCAGCGTTGCAAACAACGGCCTCACTTGATTCAGGGCAATGTTTTGCAGTTCACCCTGCGTATGAGTGGAACTCGAGAACAAGAGCAAGCCAACGGCAACGCTTCCAGGATCAAACCTCGTGATGAAGGGAGGCACGGTTCCCGGAGGCATGAACGCACGAGCGCGATTAACATAGCCGACGGTCTCGCCCATCGCCTGTTCCATGTTCGTTCCTTCGCGGAACGTTAGCTTCATCAAGGCGGCTCCCTGGATGCTCTTGCTGTCCACGGATTGAATGCCGGTGATGTAGAGAAAGTGGTACTCGTAGTAGTACGTCAGAAATCCTTCCATCTGCGCGGGATTCATACCGCCATACGGCTGTGCCACGTAGATGACCGGGTTGCCGATCTGGGGGAAGATGTCCATGCGCATGCGCCCAACCGCCATGAAGAAGCCGGCGATAATCGCGATGAGTGCGACGATCAAGGTCAGCGGTCGAGATAGGGCTGCGAGTACGAGGCGCATTGAAATCGTTCTCCGGATTCTCTACTGACTGGCCGCTCTCATAAATGGTTCAAGGTCTCCACGAACCGCTTGCAGGTGGAGAAATGCCCGCCATACATTGAGTCTTGCAATTGCATCGTCGATTTCTGCCTGAACCAGGAGTCGCTGCGCCTGCGCGACATCGTCGATGGACGACAATCCGGCTTCATAGCGGGCGTTGGCTTGAGCCATTGTCGTTTGGGCGGCAGTCAACTCTACAGGCGTGTTCTCCGCCACTGCCCGACTTGCACGTAGCGATGCCCGCGCTTGCGCAAACTGCTCCTGCAGTGCCCGGCCCGTGAGTTCTTCGTTCGCCTGGGCCGCCTCCAATGTGGAGGCTTGTGAGGCTTCGCGGGCGTGAATGCTTGCAAAATCCATGAACGGAAATGTGATATTCACACCGACGGCATAGTTGCCGACATTCGGGGCGAGTCCATTTGCTCCACCGAGGCGCTGGCCGTCAGTTTCCGCGCCTGTGCCACGGGCATAGGCTGCGGCCTCCAGGTTGAATTGTGGAACCCAACTCCGCTCGGTGGCGTGAAGTTGAGCAGCCGTTTGAGCAATGGACGCTTTTTGCTCTGCCATCGCCGGGTTTGCCGATGGTGTGAACGGAGCGCCGTCGTCCGTAATTGCTGGAAGTTGTGTAAGGATCTCCGTCGACAGTCGCGCCGCAGCGTTCGCCTTTGGCTGGATTAGAAACTTCGCCAATGTTGCCTGGCTCATCTCCACGGCTTCCTCCGCAAGGGCAAGCTGCGTCTTCGCGAATGCTTTTTCGGCTTCAACTCTCGATTCATCAGCTCCAGGCCGAAGTTGTGCCGCAGCCAGGGCATGAATACTTTGGCGCAGAGTTTCCCAGTTGTCGACGGCTGCTTGCGCGGCCTTTTGCGCCTTGCTTGCAACAACGACGGTCAAATATGCATCCGCTGCCGCCGTTGAAACCTCAAGCTGAGTCCTTTGTGCGGTTGCCGAGGCCCTATCCTTTGCCGCAATCGCCGACTCAACACTGGCGTGTCGCAACCCGAAGTCGAAGGGCTGCCAATTGACTAAAAGTCCTGTAGCACTTCCCCAAACCGAGTCGCCGTTATTACTGCCTATTACTGGCCCCGAGATTGACGGAAGCGTTGCCTGCGGCAGCAGAGTACCAAAAACATTGTTGCGCGTGGCTCGATTGAATTGAGCAATGCCATCAACGCGCGGCAGGTATGCCGTCCGCAATAGACGGATGTTTGCTATGGAGGCATTGAGTTCAGCATCCGTGACGCGGATAAGTGGATAGTCCCGCTCTGCGTCGCGAACCACGGTGACGATTGACAGGCCAGCATCTGGTTCGGGCGGAGGCGCCGCCACCTGTGCGGAAATAGGCGATATCGCAAGAACCACTTCGCAAAGGTACGTCGCCCGAATGAGCCAGCGGGACGGAGAGACTTTCTTGAGGATATTTTTATTCATCTTCAATCAGTTCTCCGAAGAGTTCTCGGACTCGCTTCCTGGCCGTCTTCAGGGCGCGGCGCCCGGCAGAGGTAATGCCGTATACACGACGACTGCTTTTTCCAGACCGCTCTTTACTGGAATTCAGATAGCCTCGCATTTCTAGGCCGTGAAGAATCGGGTACAGCGTCCCAGGACTTATCTTGTATCCATGTCGGGCAAGTTCTTCGGCCATTCCAGCACCGAAGATCAATTCCTTCTCTGCGTGGTGCAGGATGTGCAGGCGAATCATGCCGGAATAGAGATCGCGGTCGTCTGTCATAAGGGAAAACGAACTTCGTTATCGAAATACGATATCAGAACATGCAGGCACACGATTGTACGATTATGAATCCGGATCTTCGTTACGCAATTTCAGGAATGTATCCGGACAAAAGGGAAATTTCCAGGTGCAACCGAAACGCGCTTTCCAGTAGGACGACTCCCTCCACTTCCGAGATGCCGGGAGTTGCCGGTATCGTAATCAGAAAGTGGTTTTAGATCCCGCCGCCGCTTCCGCAGCGTTCTCTGTTGAGCTATTCTTCCGGGATAGGCTGATAAGCTGAAGTTCACTGGGCCTCGTGAAGGACGGGCAAGACACTGTGGCAAGTCACAAAGCAGTTATAAGTTCAATAGATAGACGTACCTTCATGGTGAAGGCCGGATTAATTGCCGCTGGTTCGGCATTTGGCGGCTCCGTTGTCGGTTGCTCTTCCGAGTTCGTTATACCCTGCCTGGGACCTGCCGCAGCTCCAACACCGATCGCCGGCATGACTTATATACGCGCATCCGAAATAGGCTGCGCCCTCGATTGCAGCCTGGAAAACGGGCGCAACAAGCACACCGGTGGTGCAGCCACAGATGACGGGCCTCGGATCAACGCAGCGATGGCCGGTGCGTCGGCGAGCAATCCCATTACCCTCATCCTCGACGGAAGCGCTTTGATCTCGGGACTCTTTCTTCCTGCGGATGGGTACTGGAACATTGCGGGGCTGGGCTGCGGAACGGGATTCTTCGTCAAGACGGGCGCCAACAGCGACGGCATCCACAATGGTCCCCCCGAAGCCGGCACTCCCTCCGATCCCGGCCCTCCAGCGCCCGCCCGGGGAACGAACGTCTCTTTGAAGAACTTTACGTTGAACGGGAACCAGGGAAACGGTCATAACGGAGACTCGACGACAGGCATTCACCAGGGAAAAACCGGCGTGGTTTGGTACTGCGGTATCAACCTGATGAATCTCGACAATATCGTTCTGGAAAAAGTGGTAGTCGTGAATACCCCCGCCTACCACATTCGGCTTTCAAATGTGGGCCATGTCACGGCTACTGGATGCGTTTTAAAAAGTAAAGGCTTGAGCACAGACGGACTGCATTTTGATGGACCAGGGAATGACATCGCAATTTCAGATTGCGATTTCACCATGGGCGATGATGCAATAGCCCTGAATTGTCCCGAAGGCTACACAGGAAGTTTTTCGCGCGTCACGGTCAGCAATTGCACTTTTAACAGCCTCACGATGATTCGCCTTTTCGCAACTTTTGAGAACTCTTCCAAGACCACCATCGACAATGTAACGGTGAAAAACTGCAGCGGTACACTTTCGCTGGCCGGGTTCTCGATTTGCGACGGTTCGGGTGGTTCTCCGAATGCCGTCAGGTCTTTGATGGTTTCAGATTGCAATTTGAAGGCTCCGGCCGTGCTTGATATTTCAGCAAACTTCGGGGACGTCTTGTTGAAAAACGTGACTCTCGTTCCCTTCAATTCAAACAGGTCTCCCGGGTTCGCTTTTGTGCGATCTTCAGCCCTCTTCTTTGGCAAGCAGACGTATATAGGCTCGAGTCTGACATTCGAGAATTGCTCCCTTCTGAAAGACGGCGATTTCGATTTTGCCGCCATGATTATCGAAAACAACTCCTCGATCGCTACCCTGACATTCAACGGATTCGCGACACAGGCGAAGGAACTGCTGAATATTGTGTCGGGCTCGCTGGGAAACGTAGTCTTGAACGCGGTAGACAGCACACATACCAAGGCTCCCGTGTCGTCCAATGGATTCGCGAGCATCGGGTCGATCAGCGGGACAGGCGTGCTTGCAACAGCCTGGGAATTTCCCGATGCTGTAATGGCGAACGGGGTTCCATTCCTATCTGCGGAGTCACATTTACCTTCGATCAAAGTGAAAGACGTGACCGAACCTTACCACCCCTGATTCGAGGTTAGCGTCAGTCTATGGATAGGTCTGCTCACCCCGCCTACACTCGACTGGCCTCGAGCGAGCGTCTAGAATGGCGTCAGTGGGCCGAATCTCCAAATAATGGAGCCCGCAGGTATCATCAGGCTAAACCCTCACTAGAGACCGCATGCCAAGGATCCATAAATGCTTGAAGTAAGCGGTGGCCCGGAACCATCTGCCCGCCGTTTCCAAGGGAGCAAATCGATTCGATCCTGGCTTCAACGCGTTTTTGGCCTCGACCGGGCAATCTCGTTCACGATTTTAGCCAGAGGTTGGGCGAGCCTCGCCGGGCTGGTCACGGTTAGCCTGATCGCGAAGTTTCTGTCTCCCGCGCAACAGGGCTACTACTACACGTTTGGAAGCCTCGTAGCTCTGCAAATAATCTTCGAGCTCGGATTTTCATTCGTCATCCTGCAGATGGCGAGCCATGAACGGGCGCGACTCACTCTTTCTTCCGATTCCCTGTTCACCGGCGATCCAATTGCCCATGCGAGATTGGCGTCCGTTATTCAGAAGTCCGTACGTTGGTATTCCAGCGCCGCCGTCCTGCTCGCAGTCTTTTTGCTGGCTGTCGGTAACTATTTTTTTTCTGCTCACCAGCATAGCGGTGAGGTAGTCGCCTGGCGCGGCGCATGGATCGTAACCGCGCTCGCGGCCACGCTCATGTTTCAGATCGATCCAATTCTCTCGTTTATGGAGGGATGTGGTTTCGTGACAAACGTGGCGCGGCTGCGATTTACGCAGGCAGCAACTGGTAGCACGCTGGCATGGCTGGCGCTACTGACACACCATGGCTTATACGCGCCTGCATTGATGATTACAGGCAATGCTCTCGCCGCCCTGACATGGCTTTTTAAGAAGCGGAAGATGCTGTTTGCCCTGCTAAGGCATGATCCGGGATTCCATCACATTAAGTGGGGCAAAGAAGTCTGGCCGTTCCAGTGGCGGATCGCGATCAGCTGGCTCTGCGGTTATTTCATCTACCAGCTATTTAATCCCGTTCTCTTCGCATATAAAGGTCCGGTGGCCGCCGGTCAGATGGGGATGTCACTCAGCCTTGCGAATGCGCTCCAATCTGTCGCTATATCCTGGATCAATACGAAGGCCGCTCCTTTTGGCGCGATGATTTCTCGAAAAGAATATGTAGAGCTCGATCACCTCTTCTTTCGGGCGTTTCGTCAGTCCTTGATAGTGTGTGTAGCAGGCGCGATTATTTTGTGGTTTGGTGTTTTGTATCTCAATCAGGCGCATTTTCGTGTAGCACACCGGATCCTCGATCCACTCTCTCTGGCGATCCTTCTCGTGGCTACAATTTTGAATGTTGCGGTATTTGCTGAGGCTCTGTATCTGAGGGCCCATAAGCAGGAAAAATTTCTTCTCAATTCTGTTTTGGGGGCGGTACTTGTTGGAGCGTCGACCTTCTTCCTTGGCAGAGCATTCGGCGCTCGGGGAATGGTTACGGGATATTTGTTGGTCGGACTACTGTTGGGTCTGCCGTTGGGCACCTACACGTTTTTGAAGTATCGCAAGGAATGGCATGCAATTTGAACTGCAAATTCCCACCAGGGTTGAAGTGGAATACCAAAGCGGAAGGCTCAGATCGTGACACCCGATACTGCCGCATCTTCTGGTCGGCCACTCCTTACCTTCGCAATTCCCACCTGGAATCGCGCGAGTTACCTCGTGACTCTGCTGACCGCTCTTGCGCCGCAGTTTGTGGGAGAGAACAGAGTCGAGCTCCTCATCTCGGACAACGCAACACCGGACGAGACTCCGTCTGTCGTACGCAGGTTTCAGAATGAGGGCTTGCCAATCCGCTATGTCCGCAACGAGACGAACATAGGTCCAGACGGGAATTTTCTGCAGTGCTTCAATCTGGCCTCTGGCAAGTACGTGTGGATTTTTGGGGATGATGATGTTCTCGAGCCAGGAGGCTTGAAAAGGGTCCTCGATCATCTATCGGGAGAAGAAGAATACGACTTGGTTTTTATCAGGCCCTCAGGATTTACTGGGACCTATACACCGAAAGATCCCGGATCGCGAAAGGGCTTCAGCGTGTTCGATCGGCCCGAAGATCTCGCATGCGAGGTACATGTCTTCTTCACTTTTCTCACTGGTAACATAGTGAACAAGGATCGAATCTCCGCGTTCCCACACCGTGACTTTAAAGAGCTTGTAGGAACGAACCTGGTTCAGCTCTCTTGGGTTTACACCGCCTTGGAAAATCACCGGCGTAGCCTGGTGATTCACGATCCTCTGGTTACCGCGTTGACCAACAACATCGGAGGCTACGTGTTGTTCACGGTGTTCGGGCCTGCCCTTAAGCGAGTCACAGAGGCATGGTTGACCGCGGATTCCGTGAAGGGACCTATCTTTCGCGGTACTCTGCAAGCATTTCTGCCGACCTTCATTCTCAGCGAGCTTGAGCATTCTGATATTGACGATCCCCATAAAACACTTGGGCCCGCATACGGACAATATTTTCAATATTGGGTTTTCAACTTCCCACTGATGCGGCTGCCAAAATCGCTGAGAAGAGTTTGGTTGCTGGGCACTCGTGCCGTGAATAAAGCGGATAAGATTGTTGGGAATCCTTTGCTCCGACTCTAATTTGTATAAGGCTGCATCTTGAACAGATACTCGGACTTCGTACGCGTGAACGGCTGGTATTTGTGGGGAGAGGATTCTCTTCTGCGCGCTACTACGCTCCTAAGAAGTCTGATACTCGGGCGCAGGCTTGGAACCAGTGAATTGCGAATCGGCCCGCGGGCAAATGTCAGGGGACTGGCTTATATGAAAGTGGGACGGGACTTTCATGCGGGCTCGCAATTGTGGCTGCAAGCTTTAACTCACTATGAAGACCAGGTCTTCGCTCCAAGAATCGTCATCGGCGAAAGTGTACGAATGAGCGACTCAGTGCATATCGCAGCGACGAATTACGTGGAGATCGGGGACGGCTGTCTTTTCGGAAGCAAGGTCCTGGTCATCGATCATAATCACGGGCAGTATTCGAAGAGCCATAGTTCGCCACACGATGCGCCATCCAAACGCAGCCTCGATTCCGATCGAAGCGTAGTGATAGGCCGGAACGTCTGGCTGGGCGATTCCGTTGTCGTCGGTCCCGGTTCAATCATCGGTGAAGGAAGCGTGGTCGGTGCGAATTCAGTCGTCAAAGGCATTCTTCCTCCATTCACAATCTCGTCGGGGAACCCAGCAACGGTTGTAAAGAGATTTGATTTCGATCGGCGAGAGTGGGTTCTCGCGAAATGATACGGTCAGGCTGCACGATTGTTTCCTTCAACTACCTTGCCTACGCGCGAACTCTCTGTGCCTCGTTCCTTGATGCGAATCCCGGTTGTAACTTCTACGTGCTGCTCGTGGACAGGTTGCCTGCGGACTTCGACCGCTCGGGGGAGCAATTTGAGCTGATCACCGTCGAGGAACTTGCAATCCCCAACTTCCTTTCGGTTGCATTCAAGTACGACATTCTTGAACTCAACACCAACGTCAAGCCAACATTCCTCACGGCCTTGTTGAATCGCGGTGCGGATGAAGTGGTCTATCTTGATCCGGACATTTTTGTGTATCGGGATTTATCACCCGTATTCGAGGCGCTCGAAAACCATGCCGTGGTGCTTACGCCTCACGCACTCTCTCCGTTTCCGGATCCGCAGTCCGAAGTGACGCTCCTCTCTGCTGGCGTCTTTAACCTGGGCTTCATCGCCGTGAAGAACTCTCCGGAAGCAAGGGAATTCCTCTCCTGGTGGGAGGTGCGTTGTCTCAACCTTGCTTTTGAGGAACCCCGCACTGCGTTATTCGTTGATCAGAAATGGATCAACTTGGCTCCATGTTTCTTCGAATCGGTTGCCGTTCTTAAGCACATTGGCTGCAACATGGCTTACTGGAATTTACACGAACGCAAACTCTCGCGACATGAAGAGAAGTGGCTTGTGAACGGCACTGACTTGCTGATCTTTTTTCACTTCAGCGGGATCTCGGTGGAGGGGAATCGTCGCATCTCGAAATATACGGATGAGTTTACGTTGGAAAATCGTCCCGACCTGCGGCAACTGTTCGAGGACTATCGTTCAGAACTCGTTCAGTGTGGAATTCGGGAGTCTAGCAAGGGCAAGTACGCTTTTGGAAGCTTCGATAACGGTCAATACATCAATCGCCTCACCCGTTCTCTTTACGCCGCGAATCTGGGAAATTTCTCTGGCGAAGATCCATTTCGCAGTTCTTCAGACTTTTATAGATGGGCCAAGGCAAGGAGAGTTTTTAGTAGGAGGGAATCGTCCAAACTCTACACGTCGAAGTCTTACTCTAAGTCCGATCCGCGAGTGAGACTTGTTCAAAAAATGCTTCGACTAGCTCTGCGACTACTTGGTGCCGATAGATATACCATGCTGATGAAGTATCTCTCCTACGTTTCTATCCTTAGAAATCAGGGTGATGTCCTTGATAAGTAATCGTCACTGCCCTTCTGTTTCCTCGCTGTATCCATCGGAATTATCTGTAGAAATTCCACCGTTCCATGATGGCTTCAGCTGTCATTTCCTGTCACAAGAGTCGAATCGAGCTCCTGACAGAGGCCACGGGAGTAAACTGGTTTCATCCACACCTTGGGGTTAAAGAACGAATGCCAAACCTATTCCCATCCGTTACTTGGGTTCTTCTCGCGGTCGGTCTATACACACTTCCTTTTGCGGAAAGCCAGACAGCGGCCCGAACTGCTACCTCCCGGGTAGAGTCCTCTCGTCTCAGCGCCACGGATTTTCCCGGAGTCGACATCGGGGCGCAGATCAATGCGGCCTTCGCAAGTTGTTCTGGCAGGTGTTATGTAAGAGTGCCGCAAGGGGATTACACGTACTCAACGACAATCAGAATTCCGGTAGCCATGCAGGGCGGCGTCACATTGGAATGCGACTCTGTTTCGACGAAACTGCGCTACACAGGTTCCGGAGACGCGGTAGCAGCACTCGGCGTAGGCGAGTCAGAGCCGGGCATCTTGATCAGGAATTGTTCATTGGATGGTGCGGGAGCAGGGTCTGGGACGAACGGACTGCACTTGAGGGCAATTGGTGGAGGCCTGTTTGAGAATATTCGCGTTCTCAACTTCTCTGGCGACGGTATTTTGAATGAAGGTGTGAACTCCGCCACATATATTTCCCCAGACATTGAGGCAAATAACATAAACGTCCACAACGTCGGAGTGTCAGTAAACGGAGCGGGATATTCCACCAATTCTGTAAAGATTTTTGGCGGGATCCTTGGCTATGCCAAGAAATGGGGGGTATATGAGGACTCGTCGCAAGTTGAAGCGGCCTTCCCGAACGGCGGGAATGTCTACGATGGCGTCAACTTCGAAGCAAATGGAACTGACGATGTGATGAGTGGTAATGCTTTCCTGCAATGGTGCGACGGATGCGTGATCACCAATAGTTATCTGGAGTTTTTCAACAGTCGCCATGTTCCGGAAAATGTTGTCATTGGTGGAACCGCAGGCGATGGTGTGGGCGGTGTCACGGCCTCTCCTCAGGGTGTAAAGATCGTGAACAATCACATGCTCAGCGACAACGCAGTTGATTCGGTGCTGGTCTTAAACGGCCGGATGATCATCGTGGAAGGCAATTCTGAGGTGGGCAACCCTACCAACTTCGTCAACATGAAGGGCAACGTGCAATGGTCATTTGTGGGCCACAATCTTGCACTTGCTGCGACCAATCCCGTCGTCAATTCTGATACCGGAAATCCTCCACCGGTTAATCCCGGAATAGGGGGCGGAACGACTGCCCCCAGCACCAACCAACCGACAGACGTCGGTTATGCTTTTAATACCCTGGTTGGCGACACCACGGACTTGAGTATCCGTTCCAGGCAGGGTGGCGCGGACAATCTCGTTGGTCTGGATTCAAATGGAAATCTGATCTATCAAATTTATGGCAACGGTGTCGGTAAGTTCCCGGGGCTCGTCGTAGACAACGCCGGACTCACGTTCAACACTCCCGCCTCGCATATCTTGACTGTCGGCGGAAATAACATGGTGACAGGGACAATCGCCATGAGTCTTTCCCTCGTTGGAACCACCCAGTTCGGATCCTCATACAACTTTCCGCCTAACTGCACCCTGACTCCCCGGCAGAACATGCGCAATATCAACTGGTGGGTATCAACCACTGCCAACTCGGTCTCGGTAACCACAAGTGGTCGATTCACTGGGTACTTCTCCTATCTCTGCGTGGGAGATGCGAATTAGACGCGGTTGATACTGCTACGCCGGCGATGTGGGTAGTTGTGGAATTACCTCGCAGAGGACCGTTTGGAGAGGCGGCTCCTTACAACCAACCATCGCCAAGTCGGGCAATTGGGTTTACTGGCAAGTGCGCTAATCTAATCAGTACCACCCAGTATCTTGTATTGCCCAATCCGGGTGTAAACGAGAGACCTACGTGCCTACCCTAGAGGGAATCGTCTTTGTACCGCTGGCGATTTACTACTTCCTGAAACGCCCGGACCTGCTTTTTCCTCTGTTAATAGTCTCTGCCGTGTTTCAAGCTTCTTCTATCGTCTCCTCTGGTCCAATCGGACTGCAACCGTACTACTTCGTTGCCCTCTTATTCATCTTGCGATTTTGGCTTCAGAGTTGGACGAGCCCGATATCCCTCGCCGCCGTTCGGACCCCAATACGGGCACTGGCTCTGTTCGGGCTGGTGGGCGTCGCATCCGCAGTGATCCTACCCATGGTGTTTGCGGGAACCCCCGTTTATGACCCCAAGAACGGTATCGACGCCGGATACCTGCAGCAGGCGCCTCTGCATTTACAGATGGGAAACTTTGCGCAGGCGGTGTTCTTAATCATCAACATTCTCGTCGTGATCGCAGCGGGAAAACAGGTAGGCAATGTACAAAAGACTCATCGAGCATTTACCAACGCCCTGTACATCACCGTCTTCTTTGTTTTTATTCAATTCGTTTTTTTTGAACTCGGCATTAATTTCCCGGCATCTCTTCTTAACAACAATCCGGGATATGGCGTAGTTAATCTCACTGCGACCCAGATCCGCCCGAACGGGTCTTTCACGGAGCCATCAATGGCTGGAGCCGCGCTTGCCTGCTTTGCGGGCGCATACCTGGCAAGCTACATGGCCGGAAAAGGCTCCATCATCAGAGGAGCTTTGGCGGCCCTCGCTTGCCTACTCGTTGGGTCCAGTTCCTCACTACTCGCGGTCGTATTGTTGGTAATCAGCTTATTCGTCGCCTACCCAATTATTCGTTGGCCTGGATATGTAAACGTGCATCGTTTCAGACGGCTTGCGTGGTTTTTCGGAGCAGTAGTTGTTTCCACAGCTATTCTTTTCGTCCCGTCAATACAACAGATGTTGATTTCTCAAACCATCGGTAAGGGAGAAACTTGGTCCGCATTGGTTCGCCTGGGAGCGGATGCCTATGCGGCAGGGCTTGCTCTCAAAACGTATGGATTAGGAGTAGGCCTGGGAGGAAATCGTCCGTCCAGTCTTGTGTTATCCCTTCTAAGTCAGGTCGGCGTGGTGGGTTTAGCCCTGTTTGTTTATGCCACGATGAGTGCATTTCTTGGATTGCCCAGAGAACATCGTTGGATCGGTTGGGCCGGCTTCAGCCTGCTTTTAGCAATGGCTTTTGGTGTGCCGGATATATCGTTTCCATTTGTGTGGGCAATGCTCGGTTTGGCCGTCCAGAGCAAAGCAGCAGGTGAAGTCTCGGCTGAAACACTACATCCGGCTTGACTCGGCATCGAGGATGCTCCACGTCTGTTGTGCAGTTTTCTTCCACCGAAAAATCTTTGCCCTCTCGTCACCTTTCCTGATGAGTTCCGCTTGTTTCGAGTCGTCGAAGAGGACAACCTGTACCTGCCGCGCGATGTCCTCGGGACGGGTGGGATCGCAGTAGATAGCGGCGTCCCCGCAAGTCTCCCGTAGCGGCGGGATATCGGATGCTACCACCGGACATCCACTTGCCATCGCCTCAAGAGGGGGCAATCCAAATCCCTCGTACAGCGAAGGAAAAACGAAGCAGCGAGCATTTTCGTAGAGGGACCTCAACTGCCCATCCGTCACGTATCCGACCTCTTGGATCGAGCCTGATAGTTGCGGGGATTCTCCAAACACTCGAGAATTCAGACCGCCCACGAGCACGAATCGAACATTGCGAGATTCCAATTTGTGAATAGCCTTCACGATACCGTCAAAATTCTTGTTCGGATTTCTTGAACTCACGGCCAGAACAAAATCCTCCCCAGTTAAGCCGTGTTGTTCCAGTATTGAGTCGTCTGCCTGCAATCGGTCGACATGATCGCCGCCCAGAGGCGTCACTGTAATTCTCGAGGAATCCGCCGCACACCAGCGAATCAACTCACGCTTGGAAGCTTCGGACACGGTGAATACATGGCAAGCATTCGCGCACATGTGCCGGTGTAGCCATCGATACCAAATCGCATAGGGGACGGAGTATGCTTTTGGCGTAGCAAAAACTGCCGTATCGGGAATAGTAATAATGTGACTGCGATGAAGCAGAGGTGCTCCCCCACAGGGAGTAAACAGGAGCCGGCCACGACAATAAAATGGAAGTTCACATTGTTCCCAGAGCTGGCCAGTAAACCTTCCTACCTTACGAATCGTCAGGTACTTGTAATCCGCTGAAACTATAGCGTTCTGCGGCGCGAGTATTTCCACGTCGTGGGGAGGCCAGGAAAGCTCAAAGAGTATTTGATCCAACTCCCGAAGCAATTCATGAGCGTATCGTTGTACGCCCGTGATTGCCTGAGAAAGAAATCTTCCGTTGATCGCAATCTTCTTCCGCGGTCTGCGGTTGGCGCCTTGCAAGGATAAAATGCCTCTGTGGGATAGATTATCGTTCGAGATGAAATCTTGAAACAGATACGTAACCGAATACCGGAAGTTCTGCACATCGGGAAATACTATCCGCCCCATATGGGGGGGATGGAAACCCACTTGAGAGACTTGGTCGTGCATCAGAGCGCCTTAACGACCGTGAATGTCCTCGTGGCCGGCGATTCGCCGAGGACAACGACAGAAGCCGTAGACGGGGCCAGCGTGACAAGGATTGCTACGTTAGGCACTCTCGCCTCTGTTCCTGTTTGTCCGCTACTCGCGCGAAAATTGCGCGGCCGAAATGACGCGCTCGTTCACATGCATTTGCCGAATCCGGGTGCAGCGGCTGCGTTCCTGATGAGCGGCCACCCCGGCCGGCTGATTGTCACCCATCACAGCGACACTCTTGGACGGCGGTTCCTGCGTAGGTTGAGCGATCCCTTCGTCAATCGTGTGATGGAGCGTGCGACAGCCATTATTGTCACTTCAAAACGGTACTTGGAAAGTTCCGAAGAGTTAAGACCTTTTCGCGAAAAGTGCCACGTCATTCCTATGGGTATCGACCCGGCACGGTTCGAGTTGGAGATCCACGACGAGGCGAAGGCAATCCGGCTTGCCTATGGGAACCGCCTCGTCCTGGCGGTAGGGCGACTCGTCCCCTACAAGGGATTCGAGTTCCTGATTCGCAGTATGAGGGACGTGGACGCTCGGCTGCTGATCCTCGGGACCGGCCCCTTGCTCGCCAAACTAGACGAACTGATTAAGGCCTGTGGACTAACCGAAAAGATAAGTCTCATCGGTCACGTAGAGGACATCGTGCCTTACTACAAAGCTGCGAATCTGTTCGTATTGCCGTCAATTTCCCGGGCTGAAGCTTTCGGGATCGTGCAACTGGAAGCGATGGCGTCAGGGCTGCCAGTCGTGAATACCGATATCGATTCCGGCGTGCCGGAAGTGTCTCTTGACGGAGAGACCGGACTCACCGTCGCTCCACAAGATGCCGGGAAAATGGCAGATGCCATCAACTCGCTTTTAAAGAATCCCGAGTTAAGGAATCAGTATGGCCTCGCAGCGGTAGACAGGGTGAGGCGAAAATTTTCGGTTCAAGGCATGGCGGAGCGGACACTCCAGGTTTACCAAGACTCTATGCCTGCGGCTGAAGAATTCGGGGAGCGATCGCTCGGCGGATCATCGAGGAAAGCAGTTCCCCTCACGCGCTTTTCCTAGACAATCACCACGCAGAAAACGGGAATTTACCGGACGTCTTCTTAGGTCGCGCTTGCTGCTTGCCGGTTCGACATTCCCCAGAAGTCATGCCAGAAGAGGGTGCCCTTGATGAGATCAAATCCAAAACGCCCCGTCGGATCAACACAGAGCAAGGCCCCTCCGCCTTCGCAGTTTCCAGCTACAGCCCACGATTGTAAATAAGCTGCTTCAGCGACGGCACGTGCGCATAAGGACTATCGATGTCGTCGATCTTTAATGGCTCATCTTTCTTGATGGGCTTGAGCAATATCTCTCCGCGCATGAGTTCCCTGCAAGATATCTGACCACGTTGCAACGGAATCGCCAGATAGACATCGGCATCCGTGATGGAGTGCCCCTCAGGAAGGTCGGTAGCCGCATATACACCGCGAACTAAGCCGTCGAGGTATTCTGTTTCCTTTCGCGGAGGCATGCGCTTTTGTGTCCCGGCTGCCCCGCACATTGCCTTTGCCCGGTTGAATGCCTTGAACCACGTATCGATGTCGCCCGGAAGTGAACAATATGGAGAAACTTGAATGCCATCGGAGTCGATATCAATATGCCGCTCAAACGTGCGCGCACCTTTTGCATAGGCGATCATGACGGAGGCCGTGTTCTCGTTGTATTCGTGAGTCGAGAAGCCAATGGTGAGCTTTGGATAGCGATTTTTCAGGAAGTCAATCTGGTTCATTTCGAGTTCAGAATCTTCAGCCGGATAAATCGAAACACAATGGTTAATGGCTAGCGGAATACTGCGGTTTTCAAAGAACGTCACGATATCATCCAAATCTTTGAGCGACGATCCGCCCGTCGAAACTATGCACGGACGTTTTGTCCGCGCAATCTTCTCGATCAACATCCAGTCATTCATGTCAGAACTGGCGATCTTGATAATCGGAATTCCAAGTTCCACGCAGAGGTCAACGGAACGCTCATCAAATGGCGTCGCCATTGCGATGCAGCCAGACTGACGAATAGCTTTGGCCATGGTGGCGTAGTCCTCGTCCGCCATCCGCGTGTCGACTGTCTTTTTGATATAACGGACGTCCGATCGATCTCGAAAATCTTTGTGCACAAAATTCGCGACATCTCGAAATTGCATTTTGATCGCTGCACGTACATTGTTGAATCGCACAATCTTCGAGAACTCAGAAATGATCTTCAGCCCACGGTCCAGTTTTCCCCAATGGTTGTTCGCCATTTCGAGGACGAACAAGTCTTCAAATATGTCTTTCGAGATCATCTATATAGCTCCTATACAGTGACCCAGTAGATCACCGAACTTGGAAATAATAACTGTCTTTCGGTCAAATGGCTTGAATTCGATCTCTCCGTAACCATAACTTGCGAAGAAGAACTGCTGGTCGAGCATCTTTGCCGCGTTCGAATCTTCGAGGCTGTCTCCAACGACAGCACTGTGATGCTTATCGATGTGATCGCGTTCCATCATGTCACGAAGCATTTCTGCTTTTGAGAGGTAGGCCGGCACCCTGGAGTCTCTGCTCCGGATCTCTTGCAGAAGTCCTCCCAGACCACACTGAAAAATAATTCTTTTCGCAATTTCCGTCGGCTTATTTGTGAAAACGTATAGCTGCGCCCCAGCTTCCGCAAGGCTCTGGAGTGTGTCCCTGACCTCGGGAAAGACCAGGGTTTTGGTCCATCCTTTTGAGTCGTAGCTTGTTCGAAAAGCAGCCACCAGATCTAAAATCTCTTGGTCGTCTGTGCAGCCTGAAAGTTGAGCAATGATCGTCGGAACGGGAGGGCCAATCATCCCCCGAACCACGGGCTGCAGCATCACCCGTTCACAGACTTTGAAGGCTTGCTCGAGCGAGTACGCGATTCCCGGCAAAGAATCCACCAGCGTGCCATCAAGATCAAAAAACAGTGATTCAAAACGCAACTGCCCCGAGTGGTTAGAGGTCATTTCTTCTCTTCAACGAGCGCGGAAATCATATTGCTTTGTAACTCGTCCGCCGTTAAAAACGGATACATGTCTTCCAGATTGGGTGAAACGATTGTGCCATCCGGCAGCTGCCGTGAGCGAATGCGCGGTTCGAATTCCTGCTCGGGATCGAGGTGGGCTTCAAATAGCGAAGGGCCCGGCTCTTTCATTTCAGAGATCATCGATGGCAGGTCATCCATCGTGCGAACATGGGTGGACCGGATCCCATAAGCTTCCGCCACTTTTACCAAATTCGGCAAAGTCATGCCGCTCGCAGGGCTTTCCCCCACAAGCCGCCCAAAGAAACCCTTTTGGGTTGCCCGAATGGAAAGATAGCCATTGTTATTGAGAACAACGATCTTTATTGGCAATTTATGGTGTGCAATGGTCTGCAGTTCCTGAATATTCAGTTGAATGCTTCCGTCACCTGCAAAGCAGATCACGCGACCACCTTCGCGGGCTACGGCTGCTCCAACCGCTGCGGGAAGATCATAGCCCATCGATGCTGAGCCAGAATTCGAGATGAGACGTTGCCCCTTCTTCAATTGCGCGGTCTGAAATGGAACGATACAGGCAGTCGCATTGCCGCAGACTATTACGTCGTCTTCTTCCAATGCGGCGATCAATTCGTTGATAAAGTGATACGGATTGAGAAGCGGTCCGTTTTTCCGCTGACGCTCTTGGACTACAGGGTACTTCTCACGACGTTCGCGGCACCACTTTAACCATGCTCCATGTGCCGGTCGCACCGAGTAGTCGTTCTCGCTTAACTGACAAGACATTTCGGCAAGGAATACCTTCAGGTCGCAATGAATTCCCAGGTCTGGCTGCTGTGTTGGTTTGCTGAACTCGGCGTCATCGATGTCCACTTGTATCTTGAACGCGTCGCGGGCAAAATTTTTGTAGTTGTAACTGGTCTGCCGGATATTCAGGCGGGATCCGAGAACCAATAAGACATCGGCATTTTGCACCGTGAAATTTCCCGCACGCTCTCCAATTGTTCCCGGACGCCCGCAGAATTGGGGATCGTCGGATGCGATAAGATCGTGCGTCCAAGCTGTCGTTACAGGTATTCCCAAGGCATGAATCACTGCCTCGAATTCAGGTAATGCGCCGGCCAGCCTCACACCGGTGCCTGCCAGGATCACGGGGCGCTCTGCTTCGATAAGTCGTCGCAGTACCTCGGCGGCCTGTTCGTGGACGACGTCGGCTGACCAGGTCATAGCATCTTCGGATGGATCATAATGTCGCAACTTCTCTGGATCGATTTGCACGGACTGCACATCCACTGGAATGTCGAGCCAGCATGGCCCCGGCCGACCATGGGAGGCAAGATACCAGGCTCGCTCCAGGTGATACGCGATTGACGATGGATCATTCACAAAGACCGAGTATTTCGTGATTCCTTTCACCATGCGGATGATGTCGACTTCCTGATCGCCCAACTGTCGTAAGCTGCCTGGCCCATAGGTTGCCATGCACGTTTCGCGCTTCACCTGGCCGGAAATCACCAACATCGGAATCGAATCCGTCCAAGCTCCAAACACACCGTTTAGCGCGTTAATCCCACCGGGGCCAGTTGTCACATTTAGAACACCCGGCGTTCCCGTAACGCGAGCGTAACCCTCTGCAGACATGGCAGCGGCCTGTTCGTGATGGCAACAGACGTAGTGAAGGCCTGCCGCGTTGCCCAGCGAATCATTCAGGTGCATGGCTCCGCCACCGGTAACAAGAAAGACATGACGTACTCCCCAGCTTGTCAATCTGTCTACGAGGTAATCGGATAGTTTCATCATCTTCGAATAGGCTCCATTTGTCATTGGGCAGTTGTTCAGCGAAAGCTCAGAAAAGATATTCAGCTTAGCCTGTCTGTGGCCAAACCGATCCATTTCTACGTGTGCCGTTCTGCCGCGAACACACACATGCTGCTTGTGGATCTCTACAAGCGTGGCTGCCGATACCTATCTAGTTTACGACTGATTGAACTTAAGGTCATCCTTCAAGGCGAACGCTCTCGAAGCGTGCTTTTGCATCCGGTTGGAAGAGCGTTCTACGGCTGGAAATTAGTCCAAAGCTACTATGTAAAAATTGTGACCATGCTTGGCGGGAATTGAATCCTACCAACACTGAATTGTTTTCCTGAAATTCAAGCGTTAGGATTCTCTCAATGAAGATGGTCAGCCCGATAGCCACTAGAACTCCCGTCTGCTCGCCAATAGAAGCGAAAAATGCCTTGAACGAGATTTTCAAAGAGCCGATCCCCTCGGTGATCGAGCGTGAGAATTCGGCCCTGAGATTTCTGCTGGAACAGACCAGCGGGCAATGCGTCCTCTTCGGGGCCGGTAGCTTTGGACGTCAAGCGCTGGAACTGCTTCGAGGCATGCACGTTGAACCACTGGCGATGGCAGATAATGATCCCAGACGTTGGGGTCAAGTTGTCGCGGGTATTCCCATTTTGTCGCCGGACGACGCTGCCGCACTTCATGGGAAGCATGCCGTATTCTTTGTCACAATCCGCAACGAAAATCATTGGTTCCCGCAGACGGTCAATCAAATGGAGCAGCTTGGTTGCCGGCTTATCTCAAGTGCCGATCCTTTAGCATGGATGTTTCCGGAAGCTGCAACCTGCCCTCTTCTATGACCGTCCGCACAAACTTTACGAGCAAGCGGATCGGGTACTGCGCGCGGCAGATTTGTGGGACGACGATGTATCGAGGGCGGTGTATGTGAATAATGTTCTTCTTCGTGCCCGTGGGGACCGCTCGTGGTTTTCTCCGCCGGCTCCTGAAGAGTCTTACTTTCTTCCGGGGATATTTGAGACAAACCCCACCGACGCCTTCCTTGATTGCGGCGCTTTTGATGGCGACACCATTCGGGGACTTCTGGCACATCAGCCCGCGTGGGCCCGGATCGACGCAATCGAGGCAGATGCCGTCTCCTTTGCCAGGCTTGAGGAATATGTGGCAACGATTGAACGCGGGATGCGAGAGCGGATCCATCTCTATCCATGTGCCGTCGGAGCAGAGCAAGGAACGATCAGATTTGAAAACAGCGGCAAAGCCGCATCAACCGTTGCCGCTGAAGGCGGAATAGAAGTGACCCTTTCGACCATAGATCACCTCTTCGCCTCTACCAATCTCTCGATTGTAAAGATGGATATCGAAGGCGCAGAAGCGGATGCCCTTCGCGGAGGTCGAAATGTAATTCGGCGAGATAACCCAATCCTGGCTGTCTGCACCTATCACAAGCAAGGGGATATTTGGGATCTCCCCCTGCTTATGCGGGAACTATGCCCGAACTCAAAGCTATTTCTGAGGACGCATGGTGGGGACGGGATTCAGACAGTTGCCTATGCCGTTCCCTCAGAGCGGGTAATCTCGAGGAGCGATCACTCTCTTCGTAGACCCAACCGCCCCTTAGGTTGGATCGAGGAGGGTTGAGTTCTTTGGGAGTATCTTCGGTAAATCGCCGAAGAGGGAACTAGGCATTGGAGTGGCTACGATCGCGCCAAGCAGGACGATGAGCGCGACACACTTCACTTGGCCGGAAATTCCGCTGCTTCGTGCGATAACCAGGAACGAGAGCGGAGCGATGGAGAGTGCAAAACATAGCATCATCAAGTTCGCACATCTGCCTGAGAGCCGCACCAAGCCAGTTCTCACATCCGTTAAAAGAAACCACAGAAAAGCGGCCCAAGTGAGATAAACATGCACCAGCGTGTATTCTCCCGACAGATACGGTAACAATAGGCAGCAGAGTGTAATCGCCATGAACT
The DNA here is from genome assembly GCA_963816335.1 of uncultured Acidobacteriaceae bacterium. GTDB lineage: Bacteria > Acidobacteriota > Terriglobia > Terriglobales > Acidobacteriaceae > JANXZS01. Next base: position 141,980 of record CAWFKA010000015.1, read on the forward strand.
GGTTCAGGATGGGCATGCGCCGCAAACGACCAAGATAAAGAATGACAAAAAATAAGGGGCAAGAATCCCGTAAATACGCATTTCTCTTTCGAATCTCGGCGGGTTGGCCGCCGAATCGAGATGACGACTATGCAGGTAGAAGTGGATTGCCTGTTTTATGCCTCCAAAGACCGAATGGTCGAACCGGACAGAGGGAGCATTAAGCCGGACGAAATACACTTCCTTGATTGCTTCGGCATTCTTAGACATCGTATGCATTGTGTCTCTGATATCTGGCCCGATGCCGAGGATGGCAAGAAAGCTCAGAATGCCTACAGCAACTGTTCCAAGGAGGCAGCCGCCTTATACTGTCGCTTGGGCAAAAAAAGCAGAAGAAACAAGAAAGGGTAGATCTTCATCGAAGCAGCTATCGCAAACAACATAGCTGCTGTGTACGGCCAATTCCGAATGAAAGCCACTACTCCAAGCAACACGAACAACCAAAGAAATACCTCGATGTTTCCACGATCCAGGAGGAACAGTAATGGAAATCCCATTATCAATGTCAGCCAGATCGCGATCTGCGGCAGCTTTTCTTTTGTAAGACGACGCACACGAACAGAAAAAAAGAGGGTGCTCAGGATGAAGGTTGATATGGCGGCGAATAAGTAGGCGGGCAACGAGTTGTGGAAGATCTTTACAAAAGGCAAAAAAAGGTAAACAGTTGCCGCCGGGTATCCGTAGCCTCCTCCTTGATCGTTCGCACCGAGTAAGTTGCTTTCGCCGAAATGCTGAATGCGTTTCGCGCAATCAGTCCAATCCGTGAAACGCACGGTGGGGTCGTAAAGAAGTGTGTTGTAAGGGTAGGGTCGGTGCAATACATATGCGCGAACCGAAACAGTAATGTATGCAAAGAAGAACAGTCCGGATAGGACAATTATGTAAAGCAGTATCGCTCGTTGGACGACCGATCGTGTCTGCGTAGTTGTTTCATCAGGCATCATCATGCTCGTAGCTGAAATCTCCGACACTCTTGGGGACTCCTTAGCATACGGGAGTTTGGATCAATTTTCTCGAAGTAGTTGCACGCGAAATGCTAAAGCGAAAAGTATCGTCACTTGTCGTTGCTTGGTTCTCAATCGTGAGACGTCGCGTCAATCCGGTTTTCGGATTTCGCAGTAGAAAGAATAGATCAGAAGATTAAAGAAAATGGGTCCAATGCAGACACTTCACTCGTTCGGAGTTTCTGTACGGGTAAGCCTACGTCGCTCCTAAGAGTGAATCGGGCTCCTTGAAAACAGAATCCTCTTTAGTTGTTGAAAGCCCTCGTTGTTTTCCGGGGATTTCCGAATGTTTGAGAGCATCGCTGTAACTAAGACCCAGGCTATCGACAGGAACAGCCCGGCGAGGGTCGCTATCAGAACCATCAGAGTTCGTTTAGGAGAGGATCTGCGATCTGGCGTAATTGCAGGGTCGATCACCTGTATCAGCGATCCCTGCCTCGCTTCATCTAGCTTTGCCATTTCGAACTGCTTAGCGAGAAGCTCGAAAATTGTGTCGTAGTACTTCACATCCCGAAGTTTCCGAACATACTCCAGGCCAGCGCCGGCTACTTGTCCCTTAGGCAGAAGCAGATCGTCATCACCGGCGTTTTGGCTTCCGGTCAAGCGGCTAAGTTGGGCCTTCCATCCTGCCAGTTCCTCCTCCGCCATCAATAGATCAGGATTACCCTCTGAGGCAAACGAGCGCATGCCACGAATTTCTACTTCCTTCGCAGCAATCTGCGCCCGCAGAGAAGCAGCCGATTCGATCAAGGCGCGGGCCTGGCTGTCCATCTGGATCATGCCCGTCTTTTGCTCAGTCTGCTTCAGCGCCTCCTCAGCCTGGGATAACTTGACCTTTGCATCTGCAAGTTGCTGTTCGAAGAACAGCCGAGCAATACGAGAAGTTGTAGCCAGGTTACATAACACTACGTATTGCTGCGATGCGGGCGGCAGCCAATTTCGCCTGGTGCAATCGTCAGCTCCTGGCCCATCAGGCGCGGCGAGGTCTTCGCGCGGGTGTTCGGCAAACCCTGGGAAAAGCTGGGCATGGAGCTCGTCTACGATGTGCCCACACCATCGCCAAGTTCGAACACCACTCGGTCGGCGGCCGACAAGAGGTCTGCGTTCATCGCAAGGGGGCGACGCGCGCGTTTCCCCCGGCCATCCCGATATCCCCCCGGTCTACGCCGGAATAGGCCAGCCGTGATCATTCGCGGCGAGCATGGGACGGCGAGCTCGGTCTCGCCGGCCAGGCAGGGCTCGATGGAGTACTCGTTTGGCACGACCTGCTAGGGGCGGGGCGGTCGGTCAGCCGCACCGCGGCCATCCGCTGGCGGACGGCCGGCGCATCGACAAGGAGCTCGACGCCATGGGCATCATCGCTCGCGCCTCGAGGCTACAAGGGGCTCGCAGAAGGAACAGCCGGCCGCGTACAAGGACGTCGAGTGGTCGTCGACGTCGTGATACCGTTGGGATCTCCAGAAAGGTCGCCCAGCTCCGGCCGGTCGGAGTGATCAAGGGATAGCCATTTTCGGCGGAGGCGGGCTTGCAACGAATCCGCGGTCAAGCCCGCTTGGCGAGGGCGGCAAAGATCCCTATCATGATCTCGTTGACGCATTCCTCTGTCTTTCGGAGCCTCCCGCATGAATCTCCTGGTCGTTTACTACCTCGGCGGCAAATGGTATGGCGAGGAAGCCAGTTACAAGCGTTCGGGTAGCGGCTACTACACCGAGTATTCCCGGATCGAGGTCCCCCAGTCCCGGGGCCGAGATCGAGAAGTTCGCCGCCGAGAAGCACTACAAGATCGAGTGGCGCGGCCAGATCCCCGAGGAAGTCCTCGCCGCAGCCTGATGTGCAACCCATCGCGGAGACACCGGAGGTGTCGCCCGATTCGCGGTCGGATCATTCGCCCAGCCGCCGCTGCCTCCAGATGATCTGGCAGCGGTTCCCCTCGGGATCGCGGAAGAACGTGGTTTTCATCGCGTCGTCCACTGCGGTGTCGGTCTCGAAGACCATCCCCAGCGGCACCAGTTCGGCCTGCTTTGTCGCCAGGTCGTCAACCCAGAACGCCACGTGGCAGACCCAACGCTGGTTGACGTTCGACTGATCCGCGGGCCGGGGAATGATCTCCAGGGCCGTCCCCCGATCATCCGCCAGAAAGTACCCGGGGGGCCTGTCATTGCTGACGAGCACCACCTTGAGTCCCAAAGCTC
>CAWFKA010000016.1:0-544923 GCA_963816335.1 uncultured Acidobacteriaceae bacterium
CTTATCCAGCAGCATCATCGTGCTGCACGCGCGGACTCCGGAAGAAGTGGCAGCAGGCGCCGATCCCTGCGCAGCCTCGGCAAAACTTGCCGCCGGGATCTCGGAAAACGACATCCAGATTGGCTGCATTGTGAGAGACGGAGACCCGGCTGACGTGATTACCGCGGTAGCAGCGGAGAATGCAGTCGCGATGATCGTCTTGCCCGTGAACAAGGAAAGCCGCAGCAAAACCGCGCATGGAACAGCATACGAAGTGATTTCGCGTGCAAAGACCCCCGTATTGTTTGTGCCTCCCGCAGAAGCAGCCGAAGAACCGACGCCGGCTGGGAGCACGGTGGTAGCGGTATGTTGAAGCAGCTGATGAGGCACCGTTGCATTTACTTTGTGCACGGCGGCCTTACTTTGTTGCTCGGCCTCGGCCTGGTGGGCCTGAAGCCAATGTTAGAGGATCGCGTGCTGGGCACATTCATTGCGGTTGTCCTGTTGTTGAGCACCGGATTTGTAATGGTTGCGGCGGGTGTTCTTGACCTGGTGATTGCGTTGGACGTGACGACGCATCAGCGCAGGTTGCGGTCCACCCTGATGTGGTGGGTGCCGGGGATTATCGGGGTTGGCATGGGCCTGGCAATTCTGCTGATGCCACGCGTAACCATGTGCCAGTTGGCGATGATCGCCGCAGCGCATGCGATAGTGATGGCCAATTTCGCATCTGCGATGCTGCCCGGTTTGAACAGGCACCATCGTCAGCGCAATTTACTGCTGATTTCGAGTCTTCTATTTGTGATTTTTGGAGTCGTGCTGGTAATGGGAGCTTTTGGAACGGAAGCCATGGCGACTCGTGCAATCGGACTTTACGCGCTGTATTTTGGCATTCGCCTTTTGTTTCTTGGAGGTCAGCTGGCAGCTGAATCTCATTTTCCGGTAGCCGTTTCCTGACGCAAGAAAGGAATTCATGCTGAGCAAAGATGATCGAGCCGGTAACAATACCGTCGCCCCAAGACCGTTGACGGAATTGCTCGCCTGCCCGGGTTCGCTGGAGCAGAGGCTGGGTGCCTCCTCAGAACGCCGCGACTATAAGGCGGGCGACTTGCTGTTCAGCCAAGGAGGCGAATGTGAGGGACTATATCTATTGCTTGCAGGTGAGTTTTGCCGATCATCGTACCGGCGCGACAAGCGGGTAAATCTGGGTATATTGCATCCCGGCGACCTGGTAGAGTTGGCGGCGGTACTGGGCGACGGCGGCCATAACTATTCCTTGCAGGCGACAACGGACGCCACAGCACTCCTGTTCCCGATGGCTGCTTTGCGTGAAGCCTTCCGGGAGTACAGCCCTCTGCGTATGCACTTGCTGGAAGAATTGGGACGCGAAGTATCGCGCGCTTACGGTTCGGTATACGTTCAGCGCAAGACCCGCTCCCGCCACACGGAGAGCGAACCCTAGCCGTCCGCGGCGTAACCATCCTGTATTGAGTGGCTTGCAGATGCAGGGCTGTAGTAGGTGTGCGCAAACGCGCTAATCCAAGAAGACGGCCGTGTCTTGGAGCGATGACTGCGGAAGGGGAGTCAGTCTCTGTTCCGAAATGCCGGCAGAACCTGGGGGAACTGGGTCCAGTTCTTCACAGGGGACAACTGCGTTATACTGATGAAGAATTCCATGACGTACAACTATGGCTTCCCCACAAAGTCATCACGCTACGGAAGATTGCTTGAACTGCGAGCATCGCCATCTGCGGATGTTCTGTAATCTCACGCCGGAAGCGCTGAAGGACTTCGACGCGATTGGCATCATGATGAGCCACGCCCGCGGCGCCAAGCTGTTTACCGAGGGTGATCGCGGCGCGCAATGTTTTTGTCATCTGCATTGGCCAGGTGAAGATCTCTTCCACCTCTCGCGACGGCAAAACCATGATCCTGAAGATCGCCGGCCCGGGCGACGTGCTGGGTTTGAGCGCGGTGCTGGCCAACGTTCCTTATGAGGTTACGTCGGAGGCGATCGAGCCCTGCCAGGTGAAGACGATTCGCAAGCAGGAGTTCGTCGATTTCCTGGGCAAGCACGGAATCGCCAGCATGCACGCTGCGCAGTCGCTCTCGAGCGAATACCTGACCGTCTTCCACGACGCCAAGCGGCTGGCCTGTCCGGTTCGGCGGCAGGACGTTTGGCGCGACTGCTGCTGGACTGGGGACAACTCGGTCTCCTGCGGCAAGCCGGAGATCCGCTTCACCATGGCGCTGACGCACGAAGAGATCGCCAACATGGCGGGTACTTCGCGCGAGACGGTGACGCGGCTGCTGAATCAGTTTCGCCGCAGCCAGTTGATCAGTATTCGCGGTACCGCACTCACCATTCTCAAACCTGCTGAACTTGAAAAGCTGACGGCCTGATCGTCAGTGTTCGTGCAGGGCGAGTCCTTCGTCTTTGATCCATTTTCCGCAGCCAGGTCGTGTTCGCGCAGCGTGAGGACAGGGCAGTGCGCGTGCGCCAAGGACGCGATAGACAGTGCCTTCCCGCGCCAAGCGAGCTCATCGGCGAACTATGGGCGGCGCCGAGGACGATGAGGCTGGCGTGCGACGGTGCGACGCCTCCGCCAGAATCTCAATCGCGATATTGCCCTTCGCGACTCTTGTGGTGCAGGCACATTGGCAGGCGAGATCGGCGGGAATGAGTTCGGCGAGAGCACGGTTGGCGCGATCGCTTGCGTCCAGAGAAACGGCCCCTCCCGGCGAGGGGGCGAGTACATGCAGCAGCATCGAGCTCGCCGCCGGATGAGCGGGCAATCTCACACGCAAGTGCTGCGCTTGCGTGGAGGCTTTACTCAGCGACGTTGCGTGCAGGACGTTTTGCGACCATCGACTGCAGCTTCACCCTGGTTGAGCCTCAGGTCCCACGGTGAGCACCGGGACCGACACTGAACGCAGCACTTGCTCTGCAACGGAGCCAAGAAGCAGTTTCCCCCATTTGCCTCGGCTCCGCGTGCCAAGGAGTACCCGGTCAATTTGCCGTTGCCGGACGACAGACAGAATCTGTTGCGAAGCCGCACCTTCGCGGACCAGAACTTCGCATTGGACGCTCGCCTGGCGCGCCTCGGCACAGTAGGACGCGAGAAACTTCTCGGCATAGTCAATCGCTTCTGTTGGGTTGTAATAAGGCAGGCCGCCGGGGTCAACGACCACGGAATTTGTGGACGTGAGGACATGGAGGATGAACAGGCGTGCACCGGTCTCCACTGCCTGCTCGAGAGCGATACGGAAAAAGCCGGTCGATGTCCCCGAGATCGGTCGCGACGAGGATCGAAGCCGGCTTGCTCCAACGATGGCTGCCAGGTTCCAGCATATGGATCTCCCTGTCTTGGCAGACAGCATGCCACTTTGGTAACTGCGGGGATGTGTTTCGGATCACTGGCAGGTGTGATAAAGATCCGGCGAAGTTCGATGTGTTTCACCGCAATGCCTAGAGCCTGCGGCCGAAGAGGGAGGCGCGAGGGTTCGTCCGGCTCATCAGAGCGACAGCCGTGGATCGTCCGGAAGGGCCTCCGGCGAAGCGGCACGCCAACATATGCGTACGGATCCTGCGGTTCGGGATCCCGGCCAGCAGGCGAGTATTTGTAGGATTTGGCCGCAACGGGTGGAAAGTCGGGCTATGAAAAGCCTCTCCGGAAGCGTTGGGCGCATCCTGGTTGTGAAGTGTCAGAAGTGCGAGGCCGGGCGCATTGGGTGGCTATGTCCTCGGTCGCAGCATCGAGAAAAGGATACCACCACGATGCCAGATTGGTAGTCCATCACTTTGGTATGATCCGGCATGGCTGCGGAAAGCTATTGTCACTCAATCAGTTATCTCATAGACTTCGCACAGCATCCTATTCTTGCCCCGGGGATGAGTATGAATATTCGAGAGGTAGCTCGGCAGAGCCAACGTCTCGACCGCGACGGTTTCGCGCACAATCAACGGCTCAGACAAAGTTTCGCCTGAGACGGCGGAACGGGTGCGGCATGGCTATCGCCGGCACTGAATTATTATCCCGAATACAAATGCGCGGGCTCTGGGTTCCGGTCGAAGCAGGCTCTTTGGCCTGATTATCTCCGACATCACCAATCCGTTTTTTCCAGACCTGGTTAAAAGCTTTGAGGATGTGGCGGTGACGCACGGACAGGACGTGATCGTCGCGAATACGGGCTACAACTCTGAGCGCACGGAACTCTGCGTACAACGGATGTTGGAACGCAAAGTGGATGGGGTCGCGATCATGACTTCAGAAATGGATTCGCATCTGATCGACCGGCTCGACCGGTCGTGACATCCCATCGTATTTTTGGATACCGGCACGGTGGCAAAGGGCGTGAGCAATATCTCGTCGATTATCGCGATGGGGATCGGGCGGTGCTGGAACATCTGTCGGGGCTCGGGCATCAGAGCGCATCGCGTATATTTCCGGGCCCCATGGTTTACCATCGGCGCAGTTATTCGCCGCGACGCGTTTCTTGCGTCGGCAGAAAAGTATGGTATCGAGGTCCAGCCGGATTGGATTCAGGAAGCCAATCATCGCCCGGAGGGCGGCCGGCAGGCGATGGAGATTTTGCTTAAAACCAAGCCGGTGAGCCAACTGCTGTCGTGGCCTCAAATGATCTGACTGCAATCGGAGCCATCGGCGCAATTCATCAGCACGGCTTGCGGGTTCCGGAGGATATCTCGGTGGCTGGATTTGACGATATCGACCTGTGCTCTTTTCTGCGCATCCCATGTTGACGACGGTGCGGCTATCGCGGCGGAGACTCGCCGATCGGGCCTTTTACGCGCTGTATCGCGAGGACCCCAAAGAAGAGCAAGAGGGAGTTCGGAGTACAGAATCCAGCCGCAACTCGTGATCCGGGATAGCACCAGGATGAATCCCGAAAAGAGTACGAACGACTGTTAATCCTCTGCGCACATCCCGTTGCGCCGGAGTTGAGAATCCCAAAAAAATGCGGCCGCCAGTGGAGCGCCAACGGCCGCAAGAGTCCCCATCGGGGAGGCAAGCTTATTTTTGAAGCTGGTCGAGCGCGAGATTCAACTCCAGTACGTTGACGCGGGCTTCTCCCAGCACACCGAATTGCGGATCCGTGACGTGTTCGTCGACCAGTTTGCGCACTGATCGTTGGTGAAGCCGCGGGCCCGAGCCACGCGCGATACCTGGTAGAGCGCGCCCAGCAGGCGTAATGTCCGGGTCTAATCCTGAGCCAGATGTTGTGACGAGATCAATGGGAACTGGATCGCCGCCATTGCTTTTGTGAGACTGGCGACCTCAGTCTGAATGCGCGTTACTAGTTTCTGATTGGATTGCGCGAGGTTTGATCCCCCGGAAGCCGTGGCGTCGTAACCGTTTCCGGCGGCGGAGGGGCGCGGATGAAAATACTTTTCGCTGGTAAAGCTTTGTGCCAGTATGCGGGAGCCGATCACTTTCCCATTCTGCGAGATCAACTGGCCGTCGGCTTTGTCGCGCATGGTGACGTGCGCGAATCCGGTGACCGCGAGGGGGTAGGCGATCCCCAGCAGAATTGCTGTCACCAGGGTGAAACGGATGGAAACGAGGAGTTGATCTTTGAACATGAATTTCCCTTTCACGCGAGATGCAGGCTGGTCAGCACGACATCGATGAGCTTGATGCCGACGAAGGGCACGATAACTCCGCCGATGCCGTAGATGACGAGGTTGCGCCGCAACAGAGCCTGCGCGGAGTTGGGTTCATACTTCACGCCTCTTAACGCAAGCGGGACCAGGCCGATGATGATGAGTGCGTTGAAAATGACGGCGGACAGGATTGCGGAGTGCGGCGTCTTGAGGTGCATGATGTTGAGAGCGTTCAGTACCGGGAACACTCCGGCAAACATGGCCGGGATGATTGCGAAATATTTGGCTACATCGTTGGAGATGGAGAACGTGGTTAGCGCGCCGCGCGTCATCAGCAGCTGTTTGCCGATTTCTACGATCTCGATGAGCTTGGTGGGATTGGAGTCGAGGTCGACCATATTGCCAGCCTCTTTCGCCGCCTGCGTCCCCGAGTTCATAGCCACGCCCACATCTGCCTGCGCCAATGCCGGCGCGTCGTTGGTGCCATCTCCCGTCATTGCCACCAACTTGCCCTTCGCCTGCTCGCGGCGAATCAGGTCCATCTTGTCCTTCGGCTTGGCCTCGGCAAGGAAGTCATCTACACCCGCTTCACGCGCGATGACAGCAGCGGTCAAAGGATTGTCGCCGGTGATCATGATGGTGCGAATCCCCATCGCACGCAACCTTGCAAGGCGATCTCTGAGTCCGCCTTTGACGATGTCTTTCAGATAAATGACGCCGAGCGCGGTGCTATTTTCCGCAACTACCAGCGGCGTTCCTCCCAGGCGTGCGATCTCCTCGACTTTCTCGCGAACGCGGACGGGCAGCCCGGAGCCCTGCTCTTCGAGGAAGCGATGAATCGCATCGGCTGAGCCTTTGCGAATGATGCTGCCCGGCAGATTCACTCCTGACATGCGCGTCTGGGCGGTGAATGCGACAAACTCAGCGTGCATCGCGTTGAGATCGCGTCCGCGCAGGTTGTACTTCTCTTTCGCCAGTACGACGATGGATCTTCCCTCAGGAGTTTCGTCGGAGAGCGAGGCAAGCTGTGCGGCATCTGCGATGCGCTCGTTGGATACGCCGGGCGCGGCGAAAAATTCCGTCGCTTGCCGATTGCCAAGGGTGATTGTTCCTGTCTTGTCGAGCAACAGCGTGTCCACGTCTCCAGCGGCCTCTACCGCGCGGCCTGACATGGCGAGCACGTTGTACTGCACCAGGCGGTCCATGCCGGCGATTCCGATCGCAGAGAGCAGGCCGCCAATCGTTGTCGGAATCAGGCAGACAAGCAGCGAAACCAATACGAACACTGTCTGCGGAGCCTTTGAATAAATTGCGAACGGCTGCAGCGTGACCACGGCGAGCAGAAAGACGATGGTCAGCCCCGAGAGCAGAATGCTCAGCGCAATTTCGTTCGGAGTCTTCTGCCGTTGCGCGCCTTCAACCAGAGCTATCATGCGGTCGAGAAAGGTCTCACCAGGATTCGAAGTGATCCTCACCATGATCCAGTCTGAGAGGACGCGCGTTCCACCTGTTACCGCGGAACGATCTCCTCCGGCTTCGCGAATGACGGGGGCCGATTCGCCAGTGATTGCGGATTCGTCGACGGAGGCAACGCCCTCGATGACTTCGCCGTCTCCGGGAATGAATTGCATCGCTTCCACGCGGATCACGTCATTGAGACGGAGCAGTGAGCTTGGCACATCTTCCAATGTGCCGTCCGCGCGCAGACGGTGAGCCGTGGTCTCGGCCTTGGCTTTGCGCAGAGTGTCCGCCTGCGCCTTGCCGCGGCCTTCTGCCATGGCTTCGGCAAAATTCGCAAAGAGCACGGTGAACCAGAGCCACAGCGTAATCTGCAGGTCGAATCCGAGCCCAGGTGCATGCCGCACTGCGTCCTGGATCAGCAGAATGGTGGTGAGAACGCTGCCCACCTCCACAACGAACATCACTGGATTCTTGACCATCTTGCGGGGATCGAGCTTGGTGAAGGCCTCAATCGACGCCTGGCGAAGGATCGCTGTATTCCAAAGACTGGTCTTTTCGATCATGGACTTTCTCCTGGCTAGAACAGTTGACCGGCTCGCAGTAAGAGGTGCTCAAGAATGGGGCCGAGGCTGAGTGCCGGGAAGAACGTGAGGGCACCCAGGATCAGGATCACGCCGACGAGAAGGACGGTGAACAGGGTTGAGTTCACCGGGAAAGTTCCCGGCGAGGGTGGAACGCTTTTCTTCTGTGCAAGATTTCCTGCGAGCGCCAGCACGGGCACCATCATGAGAAATCGCCCAATCAACATGGAGAAGCCGAGGGAAACGTTGTACCAGTGCGTGTTCGCATTCAGCCCTGCGAATGCCGAGCCGTTGTTGCCAGTGGCAGAAGTGTATGCATAGAGAATTTCGGACAAGCCGTGAGGTCCTGCATTATTCAGGCTGCTTAGCCCCCACTGCGGCGACAGTACTGAGATCGCGGTCATGGTCAGGATGAGTAGAGGAAAGATCAGGACGTAGAGCATGGACATTTTTACGTCGTACGCAGTCGATCTTCTTGCCGAGATATTCTGGTGTTCGGCCGACCATGAGGCCCGCGATAAAGACTGCGAGCACTACGAAGATCAACATTCCGTACATGCCCGATCCCACACCGCCGAAGACGATTTCGCCGAGCATGATGTTGGTGAGCAGTACCATGCCTCCGAGCGGCGTGAAGGAGTCGTGCATGCTGTTCACGGCGCCGCAACTTGCGTCTGTGGTCATCGTGGCAAAGAGGGCGGACTGGGAAATTCCGAATCGAACTTCTTTGCCCTCCATGTTTCCTCCCGGAGCGAGCGAGGACCGCTCCTGGGCGACGTTGTGCAAGAGTGGATGCGGTTGCGCTTCAGCCCAATACACAATGGCGAATCCCGCGATGAAGAGCACCGCCATGCTGGCAAAGACAGCCCAGCCATGACCGGGAGAGCCCGTCATTCGGCCCAGCGTTACGGTCAATCCCGCGGGGATGAGGAAGATGGAAAGCATCTCCAGAAAGTTTGAAAACGGTGTTGGGTTTTCGAAGGGATGAGAGCTGTTGGCATTGAAGAATCCGCCGCCGTTCGTGCCTAGCATCTTGATTGCTTCCTGCGAGGCGACCGGGCCCTGGGCGATTGTCTGTGCCTGGTTGGGCTGTTCGAGCGGAGCGGCCACGGTGTAGGGTTTCATGTTCTGGATCACGCCTTGCGAGATGAGTACCGGCGCATAGATCAGGCAGATGGGCAGCAGGATGTAGAGAAAGCATCGCGTCATGTCGACCCAGAAATTGCCGATAGTGCTGGACTGCTTGCGGGCGATGCCGCGGATGATCACCATGGCGACGGCGATGCCGCACGCTGCGCTGCCGAAGTTGTGATAGGCAAGGCCCGAGCATCTGCGTCAGGTAGCTCATGGTTGTTTCGGGCGTGTACGACTGCCAGTTGGTATTGGTGGTGAAAGAGGCGGCGGTGCTCCACGCCAGGTCGGGCGCGACTGCTGTGAGTCCTTGTGGATTCCACGGCAGAAAATGCTGCGCGCGCTCCACAACGTAGGTGAGCAGCGAGCGATACTGCGCTGAAGAGCAGCATGGCAAAGGTGTATTCGCTGCCATTTCATCTCGTGAGCAGAATCGACGCCACAGGCGCGATAGATCAGGCGTTCGACGGGACGCAAAACACCGGTCAGGAAGGTTTTCTTGCCTTCGAGCACGTTCGCCATGTAGATGCCGAGCGGGCGCATGAGCGCCACTAGAACGCCAAAGAATAGAGCAAACTGCAACCAGCCGTTGGCAGTCATGTTCAGAATTTCTCCGGGAATAGACAGGGAGGCGATCAGGTAACCCAAAAGAAGGACCGTGAGTATGAGTGCGACAACCGAGATGCCTGGTCATGGCGTTACCTCAACTTTTCGCAGGCACGCACATAGAGAAGTGCGACTGCGAAGAAAACGAGAGTGAAAATCAGCATGAGAATGTCTTGCATTTGGAACCCTCTCTTGTGTGCCGAGGGTCGCATCTAGGAACCACGTGCGCTCCTTGACCCTCAGTAGCAAGTAGATGGGTTGTCCACTAAGAGCGGAGTAAAAGATTTATAAGGAAGTTATAAAGATGGCTTAGATTCAGCCTATTGCGGCACGCCTTCGGGGATGAATCGATATCCGACCCAAGGCTCGGTCTGGATATATTGCTTGGCGCTTTCACTCTCCAGCTTTCGCCGCAGCTGTCCAACAAAGACGCGCAGATATTCCGGTTGTTGCGCGGATTGTGCGCCCCAAACTGCTGTCAGCAACGCGCGGTGGGTGACGACTTTGCCTGCGTGCTGGGCGAAGTAGAGCAACAGCTCAAACTCTTTCGGTGTCAGATGAACCGGCTTGTCGCAGATAGTGACGGTGTGCGCACTGGGATCCACGGTGAAATCGCCCAGGGCAACCATTGCGCTGGAGCGTTCCGGCGCACGCCGCAGATGCGCACGAACCCGCGCCAGCAGCTCCTGGATGCCGAAGGGCTTGGTTACGTAATCATCTGCACCAGCGTCGAGAGCCTCCACCTTGGCTCGTTCCTGATCGCGAACCGACAGCACCAGGATGGGTGTCGTGTGCTTCTTCCGAATTTCCCGGCAAATCTCTACGCCGGTAAGCCCCGGCATCATCAGATCTGTAATTAGCAGGTCGGGCGCCCAGTCCTCAAACAGCAGCAGTGCCTCTTCTGGATCATTGGCAATGCGAACGTCGTAACCCTGCGCCGTGAGCGCGGCGCGGAGCACCCGGGTGATTTGTGTTTCGTCGTCAAGAACGAGAATTCTCTCTGCCATCGCCGAATATTCCGTCACCACAATACAGCATCGCCATTCATCGCTGCTCGAGTTCGAGTATCATCGGCGCAGAAATGGCGTGTTCGACAATCCCGGGCGAAAGATTTTTCGCGGCGTTCTGGTCACGGTGATGGCCTTCACGGTGGTTGCTCTTTACCGGCTGGTTTTTCATGTAAGCCAGACGACGGTGGCATTGACCTTCATTGTTCTCGTGCTTGTGGTTGCTTCTCGCTGGCAGCTCGTCTACTCCATTTATCTGTCGTTGCTGTGTGCTCTGCTCTACAACTTTTTCTTTCTTCCTCCTTTCGGCACATTCATAGTTGCCGATCCGCAGAACTGGATAGCGCTCTTCGCCTTTCTGGGCGCCAGCATCATAGCGAGCCACTTGGCGGAGCGCGAACATACTCAGGCAATTCTTTCTGAGCAGCGCCGTGAAGAAGTGGAGCGTCTTTACGAATTCAGCCAGGAGATGCTGTTGCAGGACGATCTCTCAGAGTTGGCGCGGAATGTACCGCGGCTGATCGCCAATGTTTTTCACCTGAAGACAACTGCGCTTTTTGTGCAGGGACAGAAGGAGGCCTATTATTCCGATCCGAACGACGAAATTGTTTCGATGAACGACCTTCAGTTGGCGGCCAGTTCTCCTGAAGCGGCCAAAAGCGCGATGCCAGGTGTCAGGCTGGTGTCGCTGATGCTTGGTCTTCGATCGGTGGGCGCGCTTGCCATGCGGGAAGGGAATTACTCCGATGGCATGTATGTTGCGATCGGCGGCCTGGTGGCCATTGCGGTGGAGCGCGCCAGCGCCGTGGAACGCTTCAGCCGTATTGAGGCTGCACGGGAAAATGAGCGCTTGCGCACCGCGCTGCTTGATTCTGTTACCCATGAACTTCGCACGCCGCTTACGGCCATTCGCGCGGCTGCAACCAGCCTGACAAGCCAATCCTCGCTGGCGGAGGATGAGCGCCAGGAGATGATTGCGATCGTAGACGAAGAGAGCGCCAGACTGGATCGCCTGATCGGACAAGCGATGGAAATGGCTCAGCTGGATTCGCAAGGGATCAAGGTAAGCAGGAAGGTGCAGAGCGTCGCGGATGTCTTCGAACAAGTGATGGAAGACTCACGGCCAGTGCTTGGGGATCACACGGTTGCAGTCGTAGGAGTGGAGGATATTCCACCACTGGTCTTCGATAGGGAATTGGTGCGCCGCGTGATTCGACATTTGATTGAGAACGCCGCAAAGTATTCTCCGCCCGGAACGGCTATCCAAGTGAGCGCTCAGCTTGAGGACACTCGTCTGTCGGTCAGCGTAGTGGATGAAGGTCCCGGAATTGACGAAGCCGACCGCCCGTTTATCTTCGATAAGTTCTACAGAGGCCGCAGCCTGCGCAAGCGAGTGCAAGGAACCGGGATGGGACTGGCAATCGCGCGTGCCATCGTCACCGCCCACGGCGGCGCGATTGAGTTGAGCAGCAGGCCCGGGCAGGGAACAGCATTCACCTTCTGGATTCCCGTGGAAACAGCGCTCGCACTGGAGAAGTCTCAGTCTAAATCCGCTCAAAATTAATTGGACACTTGCACGTTAGTATTGGCTGCATGACAATGGCGCGGGGTGTTTCTTTATGTTGGAAATTCATCACGGTCATTTCCTCCGGACTCTTGGAGTCGCAATATTGGCAGCCGCAACGGGTTCAATTTTTATGAATGGACAAAACGCAACTCCCGCAAGACCGCCGATTACGGGCATCGATCACGTTGCCTTCCTGGTGAGCAGCCAGGCAGATGCGGACAAATTCTACGGAAAGCTTCTTGGCTTCACGCGCGTTTCCATGTCCGGCGATACGGCTTACACATACCCGGTGAGCGCCACGCAGAACGTTGAAACCCTAACTGGGCCGGATAAGCGCGACAGCCGGCTGGATCACTTTGCCTTTGCGACGACGGACGCTGAAGGTCTGCGGAAGTATCTCAAGGCTAAGGGCGTCAAAGTCCCGGACAAGTGCGGCGCGGCGTATGGCGGCGGATTGGAATTTGCAGTCAAGGATCCGGAAGGGAATCCGGTTGAGTTCGTGCAGCGAACGGGGCAGGCAGCAATGATGCCAACTCCGCCCATCAGCAAACATTTGATTCACGTGGGTATGGTGGTGCACGATCCTGCTGTGGAGAACGCGTTTTACCAGGACATCCTTGGATTCCACTTACTTTGGAAGGGCGGGATGAAAGACGAAGTTACCGACTGGGTGAGCATGCAGGTTCCTGACGGCACGGACTGGCTGGAGTACATGCTCAACATCAAGTCAGACGCCAGCGCGGAGACGCGCGGCGTGATGAACCACATGGCGCTGGGAGTGAAAGATATCCAGGTTGCCGATGCGTCCCTGAAAGCTACCGGTTGGACTCCGACGCAGCGTGAACATCCGCAGATGGGCCGCGATGGAAAATGGCAGCTGAATCTCTATGATCCCTACGGCACTCGCTCGGAGTTGATGGAGTTCAAGCCGGTGGGCAAGATTTGCTGTTCTCCGTACACAGCTAAGCTGCCGACCGAATAGGTTTGTAATCATCGCTGGTGATAAAAAACGAATGCGCGGCGTCCCGGGATGGGAACCGCGCATTTGTTGTTCTTTGCAAGATAAGGATTAGCGATTGTAATCGTCGCGATCGTGACGGTCATCGCGGTCCCGATAATTGTCGCGATCCCGATCACGATGTTCCCGCGCCTCATGCTCACGCCATTCGTGTTCGCGTTGCTGCCGTTCACGCCATTCGTGCCACTCGTGCTTAGACATCCAGCGGCCTGGATAATATTGGCCGTAGGAGTAGTAGGCGGGAACCCAGTTGTATCCGGGGCCTGGGTATGGCGGCTCGTAGGACGCGAATGCCGGACCTGAGGAGGGCCCCATATTGACAAACACCCGGACCGCGGCGTTGGCTGCGGAAGTGGCTATGACGAGACCAGTGGCTAGTGCGATTGAGCGAAGTGCGCCCATAGGAACCTCCTTATTTTGTGCGGCCCTCAATTCATCGAGAGCCCGTTTGCTTTGGGCATTCCTGCCGGTTTGCAAGCGCCGTATCTGTGGGAACACATGCCGAGAAAATTGTTGCGGTCTGGTTTCGAATGGATGGCGCAAAAGCCGCACATCTTTTTTCCCGGCTATGGGTTGATGTTTCGCCGAGCGATTAGCCGCACTGCACTATCGTGGGCACGCTGATAGAGTAGAGAAGACTTCCCGTCGTAGGTTTTCATCGCATTTCTTGACTATGTTTGCGAAATCACAACGCGTGCATTTCATCGGTATCGGCGGCATCGGCATGAGCGGCATTGCCGAGATTCTGCTTACACTTGGCTACCCTGTTTCCGGCTCCGACCTGCGCCGGTCTGCGATTACGGATCGCCTGGCATCGCTGGGCGCGACCGTGTTTGAGGGCCATGCTGCCGCCAATGTTGTTGGATCGGGCGTGATTGTTACCAGCTCTGCCGTGAATGAGCGCAATCCTGAAGTGGTGGAAGCGCGCACGCGCAAGATCCCGGTTATTCAGCGGGCGGAGATGCTTGCCGAACTGATGCGCTTGAAATACGGCATCGCCATCGCCGGCATGCACGGCAAGACTACGACCACCTCGATGGTGGCTGCGGCACTTGCGGGCGGCGGGCTTGATCCAACGGTCGTTGTCGGCGGACGCGTCGGAGCGCTAGGTTCGAATGCGCGCCTGGGAAAATCGCAATACCTGGTTGCGGAGGCGGACGAGAGCGACCGCTCCTTCCTGAAGTTGTCTCCCATCCTCGCCGTTGTCACCAATCTGGATCGCGAGCACATGGACTGCTATCACGATATGGCCGACGTGGAGAACGCTTTCGTCGAGTTCATGAATCGCATTCCATTCTATGGCAGCTGCACCGTTTGCCATGACGATGCTCCGCTGATGGCGATTCTCCCACGAGTGCAGCGGCGCATTTTCACCTACGGTACCGCGCCGGAGGCTGATTTCGTGGTGCGCATGTTGCCCACCGTTCAGGCCACTGCTGAAGAGCCCGAATCCAAAGATGTTTCAGAGGTGCGATCGCGGTTTGAGGTCGTTGTCAAAGGCACGGTGCTGGGTCCATTCGAACTCCACGTTCCGGGCCGGCACAATGTGCTGAATGCGACAGCGGCGATCGCGATTGCTACCCAGCTAGAGGTGTCCGCGGAGCAGATCGCATCCGCGCTGGCCGCTTATCGTGGAGTGGACCGGCGATTCCAGTGGAAGGGCGAGGTCAATGGCGTTGCCATCGTTGATGATTACGGCCACCATCCCACGGAGATTCGGGCAACGCTGTCAGCCGCCCGCGAATGTGGTTACAGCAAAGTTCACGTGATCTTTCAGCCGCACCGCTACACGCGCACCCGCGACCTTATGCCGGAATTCGCTGCGGCCTTCAACGATGCGGATAGCGTGCAGATACTGGACATCTACGCCGCTAGCGAGGAGCCGATAGCGGGAGTGGATGCCGCAGCGCTGGTGAAGGCGGTCGGCCGCGCTAATGTGGAGTACGCTGGCTCGTTTGACGAAGCTGTGAGCAATGCCGTAACCCATGCAAAGGCTGGCGATGTGATTCTGACGCTCGGCGCGGGGAATGTGTCTCAGCTAGGCGGCAAGGTGCTTGAAGCTTTGCGCGCGTAGGACGGCTCGTTTGGAGGAAGTTTGAAGCTAGCGGCGTTGGTCCTCTCACTACTCATAGCGTCACCGTTCTTGTGGAGTGCGGGCACGAAGACTTACGTGCCGATTAAAGCTGCGGTTGCTCCGACATACCCCCCAATCGCTGTTGCGGCAAGGGTTTCGGGAGATGTATTAGTTCGTGTTGTTATCGGGCCGGATGGGGCCGTACAACAAACAGAGGTGGTTAGAGGACCTAAGATGCTCCAACAATCTGCCGTTGATGCCGCCTCGAAGTGGAAATACGAACCCACGAACTCGACTCAAGTGGGCCGGAAATCTCAGATCAGATTCTCTTACGTTCTGTTGACCGAAAACGACAAGGAAGAACCGACGACCGTGTTCATGCCTCCAGATGCAGTAATTCTGAAGCATCGACCCCTGAAGCCGACGGTTAATTACGGAAATCAGAGCTATCCCCTAGACTGATGGACTTTAGGTGAGAATCTTTCATGTGGTGCGGAGTTAAGTTGAAATTAGCGGCGTTGGTCCTCTCAATCTTCATCGCATCGCCGTTCGCGTGGAGCGCGGGGACGAAGACCGTTCGCGTGGCGGTCTGCCAGATACTTGCGATTGATGGCGACCGGGAGGGCAACTTCCGCCGCATTGAGTATGCGCTGCAGACGGCGCAGGCTGGGCATGCTGACATTGCGGTTTTCCCGGAGTCGGTGATCCTGGGGTGGGAGAATCCTGAGGCGCACCAGATGGCCACGCCCATTCCCGGCAAAGACAGCGACCGCATCGCCGACCTTGCGCGGAAGTACAAACTGATGATTGCCGTTGGGCTGGACGAGAAGGAAGGTGACCGGCTGTACGACTCGGCCATCCTGGTGGACAAGTCGGGCAAGCTGCTGTGGAAGCACCGCAAGATCAACGTGCTGGCTGAACTGATGACGCCGCCCTACTCCGAGGGTCGCCCGGAAGACATCGGCGTGGTTGAAACCGAGTTTGGCCGCATCGCGCTTCTGATCTGCGCGGATACATTTCAGGATGCGAACATCGCCCGCATTCAAAGCATGAAGCCGGATCTGCTGCTTGTGCCCTACGGATGGGCCGCCGAGAACAAGGAGTGGCCGCAGCACTCCGATGAACTGAAGAAGCTGATCCAGCGGCGCGCGGCGGAACTGAAGGTCCCGTTCGTCGGCGTCGACCTGGTGGGCGAAATGACGCACGGTCCGTGGGCCCGGCAAACGTATGGCGGATCGAGTTTTGTCGCCGATGGATCAGGAAAAATCATCCTCACTTTGCGCGATCGGGACACGGATCTGCAGATCGTCGAACTGCAGATTGGTACTGCGCAAAAGTAACCTAGTTCCCTCGCGGATACCCTCCACGGTCAATCGAACGATTGAGGCTGTTGATCGTTCGCTCGCCGCGTTATAGTCGCATTTGGCGACTCTCACGACCTAGCTCAGGGCGTGGCAAAAAACGACGGATACACAAGCCGTGCTTCGGCGCTTGCTGAAGATGAGCCTCTGGACAAGTTCTATCGTCCGGCGGCGACATCATCCAAGCTGCGTCCTGAGCGACCTCTGTCTACGGACGAGGATTCGGGCGAGGAAGAGGCCTTCCTGCGCTCGCGCCGTCGCGTCGCTGTCCGCAAGGGCCTTCTCCCTAAAAATCGCATTGTCCGCATCGCGCTGGCGTTTGGCCTGATCATAGCTCTCGCACTACTGGTTCTGCTGGGCATGGCGGTTCGCGATTTTCTCAAGCACGATCCGCGCTTCCGCCTCGACAGCGCGTCGATGATCCAGATTGTGGGTAACACTGAGGTGACGCGCCCGGAACTGCTCTCGGTATTTGGCAGCGATATTGGCCGCAACGTTTTCTTTGTTCCGCTGGCTGAGCGCCGCGCCGATCTGGAGCGCCTGCCATGGGTGGAGCATGCCACGGTAATGCGCCTGCTGCCGAATCAGCTTCGCGTCGCCATCGTGGAGCGTACTCCGGTTGCGTTCGTCCGCCACGACAAGGAGATCGGACTGGTGGATGCGAACGGCGTTCTGCTCAGGATGGCTCCCTCGATTATCAGCGAGCGCCATTTTTCTTTTCCGGTGATTTCCGGAATCGACGCGCGAGACCCGCTTTCCACTCGGGCCGCCCGCATGAAGATCTACCAGCGTTTTGTTACGGAACTTGATTCCGACGGGCAGAAGGTATCCGAGCAATTGAGCGAGGTGGACCTGAGCAATCCTGAAGATGTGAAGGTGCTGATGCCGGAACAGGGCTCGGACATTCTTGCGCATTTCGGCGACGAGAAATTTCTCATCCGCTACAAGAATTACAAGTCGCACCTGGCCGAGTGGAGACAGCAGTATCCGCATCTCGCCTCAGTGGATTTGCGTTACGACCATCAGGTGGTGCTGGAGATGGATAAGGTGGCGGAGGTGACCAAGGACTTGAATTCGCAGCCACTCAGCGACGAGCCGACGCCGGCAAAGAAGGCAGCCAGTCCCGCAAAAACAGCAAGCCACGCCGCATCGGCTGGGAAGACAACCGCGAAAGCGCACGCCGTTCCGGCGCGAAAGGCTGGGCATCCATGAGCGAGCGGTCAGAAAGCCTGATCACCGTTCTGGACGCCGGCAGTTCGCATATCCGCGTGCTGGTGGCTGACCTGAACGACGGTGCGCTGCGCTATCGCGGGCATGGTGTCATTCCGGCATGCGGTATGCGCAAGGGGCTGGTCGCCGAGTTGAATCCTGCAATCAAGTCCGTGATCAAGGCGGCAAATCATGCGGAGACATCCGCCCGCTGCACCATTGAACAGTGCGTGGTCGGCATTGGCGGCCCTCATGTTCGCGGTGTGAACAGCAGGGGCGGCATCACGCTGGGATCGCGCTTGAGAGAAATTACCCGGGAGGATGTTCGCGCCGCGGTGGATCGCGCGCGATCCGTATCTCTGCCCGCGGACCGCGAAGTGCTTCATCTGCTGCCGCAGCAGTTCATTCTTGACGAGCAACCGGGCATTCACGACCCTGTCGGCATGGTGGGCAATCGTCTGGAAGTGAACCTGCATATCTCCACATGCTCCGCCAGTGCGTATCAGAGTGTGATCACCTGCGCCAACCGCGCCGGCCTTGAAGTTACAGAGACAGTGTTTGAGGCGATTGCCGCAGCGGAAGCAACCATCTCGGCAGACGAGCGCGAACTCGGCGTATGCGTCATGGACATTGGCGCCGGATCAACCGAGTTGGCCGTCTTCTTCGAGGGATCGGTCGCGCACACCGCGGTGATTCCAGTTGGCGGCGATCACTTCACAAATGATCTCGCTGTGGGCCTGCACGTTCCGGTGCAGGAAGCGGAGATGCTGAAGTGCCGCTACGGAAATGCCGTAGTTACCGCCGTTCCGCAATTGAACGAGATTGAAGTTCAGGGAATTGCCGGGTATCCGCCGCGCATTGTCCGTCAACGGCTGTTGGGCGAAATTCTTGAGCCCCGCGCCCGCGAGCTGTTTCATCTGCTGCGGGAAAACCTGCGTCAGGGCGGCGTACTGGAGGCAATGGGAGCCGGGTGTGTTATCACCGGCGGCGGTTCGCGTTTGCCCGGATTGCTGGATGTGGCCGAAAGTCTGTTGCGTGTGCCCGCCCGCATCGGCTATCCCGTCCCGCTGTCAAAGATGCCGGAAGAACTTGTGCAGCCGGAGTTCGCTGCAACGGTAGGCATGCTGTTGTACACCCACCGCACCCGCATCTTGCGTGCTGCGGAAGACCAGGGTTTACGTGCCAAGTTACGAGCGATGTTTGCTGGTAGTTTGTAAAGAATAACAAAGTAACCAATAGGAGCTGAGCCAATGAGTCAGTCAGAAGAAATTCGCATTCAGTATCAGGACGAGATTCCCCGCGGCGCGAGGATCAAGGTCATTGGCGTGGGTGGCGGTGGCGGAAACGCGGTCAACCGCATGATCGCGGCAAAGGTGGAGGGCGTTGAATTCATCGTCGCCAACACCGATGTCCAGGCGCTGCAACTCTCACAGGCTCCGGTAAAGCTGCAGCTTGGCGTCAAGCTGACCAGCGGGCTAGGAGCAGGCGCGAATCCCGACGTGGGCCGGCGTGCAGCTCTCGAAGATTCTGACAAGATCATCGAAGCCCTTGAAGGCGCCGACATGGTCTTCGTCACCGCCGGCATGGGCGGAGGCACGGGCACCGGCGCGGCTCCCGTCATCGCGTCGCTGGCCAGCGAAATGGGCGCGCTCACGGTCGCTGTCATCACGCGGCCCTTCTCCTTTGAAGGCAAGCGCCGGCTGGCGCAATCCGAGCGCGGCATGGAAGAGCTGCTCGAAGCGGTCGATACCATGATTGTGATTCCCGAACGAAAAGCTGCTGGTCGTTGCGAAAGACGCCGGCTTCTTCGAATCGTTCCGCATTGCCGACGACGTTTTGCGGCAGGGTGTTCAGGGAATTTCCGACATCATCACCATTCCGGGAATCATCAACCGTGATTTCGCCGACGTAAAGACCACGATGTCCGGCATGGGCTACGCCGTCATGGGCACGGCCATCGGCAGGGGCATGAACCGCGCCGTGGAAGCGGCACAAGCCGCGATGGCGTCTCCTCTGTTGGAAGCGGGAGCGATTGATGGGGCCAAGGGAATTCTCATCAACATCAGCGGCTCCAGTAACCTGAAGCTGAGCGAAGTGAACGAGGCATCGACGCTGATTCAGAGCGCAGCCCACGAAGATGCCAACATCATCTTCGGAGCCGTGCTCGACGAGAAAATGGGCGACGACGTAAAGATCACCGTCATCGCAACCGGCTTCCGACAGGACTGGCCGGGCCGTCGTGGACGTTCGGGCAACATCCTCGAAACTGAACCGTCGCCCGTACCTTACGTACGCGTTGAACCTCGCCCTGTGACGGCAAAGTTCATGTCAGAAGTGGCCGAGCATCGCGCAACTGTTGCACCTGTGCCGGTGTTTGAAACCAAGGTAGAGAATTTCCACCGGGAAGAGCCGGTTGCTCCCAGCGCAAACCATTTTTTTCGTGAGGAGCAGTTCACCGTCGATGCGGAAGAGACGGTGATGCACCCTGCTCATCCTGCCGATATTCTTACTGACCAAACTGTGGTGGCGGAAGCTCACGATCGTCGCCGTATCGAGGGTTGGGCGGATTCGATGTCTGACCAGAAGGATCACTTTGCGGAGGATTCCACCGTTGCCGTGGAGCGGGATCTATATCCCCGTGAGACGCGGTCGGTGTTTGCGGAGCCGGCTGCCGAAGAGGAACGCGACACTTTGGATATTCCGGCTTTTCTTCGTAGAGGAGGGCTCTAAAACCGGACGAAGTTGTTATATTGGTAAATGAAAACTGAAACTGGCGAATCGGGCTAAGTGTAAGTATTTCCGCCGTAACTGTTTTTCTCTCAGGAGTTTAAGGCTCGACTTGAGGGAAGTTTTAAAGCAATGGGAATCCGATTGGTACATGAAATCGTCCAATCAGGAGAATCTCCCATAAAAGTAGGATTTTCCCGGTTGTATCTGTGCGTACGATCAATGCAGAGTACTGGGCTTCGGAGACCGACAGTTGAAAAAACGAATTAGTACATTCGCTCTCAGTTTGCTCCTTTGCGGTACGCTCTCCGCATTGTCGGCAAACTCCCCGGCTGCTCCGCATAAAAAGTCCACCAGCCAGGTCAAGGACTCGGCGGGCGTACAAAAGAAGATGACGCATCTGCAGCACAGCAACCGCACCGTCTCCACTACCACCAAAAAGAGCCACGCCAGCAAGTCAAAAAGCAGTCGCGGTCATGTGCAATATGCGAGCCTGCGAGTCCATCGTCATCGCAGCTATGAGCACTTCACCGGAAACTCCTTCTCTGACAATGTGAGCAATGGCGACATCACGCTGGGTGAGGATCCAGTAGTCCGGGCCGCAGCGGTTGAAGCTCTGGGCAACATGAATGGCACAGTGGTCGCAATCGATCCAAACAGCGGCCGTATTCTCGCCATGGTGAATCAGAATCTCGCGTTGAGCAGCGGCGCCGAGCCTTGCTCCACCATCAAGGTTTCCGTGGCGCTCGCAGCCCTTCAGGAAGGCATCATTACCAAGGACACGCCGGTCAATCTTGGCGGCCACTACCATCTCGATCTGACAGAAGCGCTGGCTCACTCCAACAATCTCTACTTTGAAACGCTGGGACGGCAGCTTGGCTTTGAGCGCGTTCGCCATTATGCGAATCAATTCGGCCTGGGAGAACTGGCCGGTTACAACATTCAGGGCGAGCAACTCGGCATTTATCCTGACCAGGAACTTCCCGCAAGCCAGGGTGGCGTAGGCCGCATGTGTTCCTTCGGTGAAGGCGTCTCCATGACTCCGCTGCAACTGGGCGCGCTGGTTTCGGCCATCGCAAACGGTGGAACACTCTATTACCTGCAGCACCCGACCACGCCGGAAGAAGTCCTGATGTTCCAGCCGCACGTGAAGCGCACTCTCGACATCGCGAAGATTATTCCCGAGATCCAGGACGGCATGCACGCAGCCGTGCAATATGGCACCGCACGCTCGCTCCGCGCCAACTTCAATCAGTTTCCTGTGATGGGCAAGACCGGGACCTGCTCCAATCGCGGCACCCGTTACGGATGGTTCGCCTCCTACGCAGACACGCAATACGGACGCATCGTAACCGTATTCTTCCTCGAAGGCGGCAGACCGACATTCGGACCGAAGGCTGCAGAGTTGACGGGACTCTTCTATCGCAATCTGTGGGATCACAGCTACTTTGCCAGCAAGACTCCTGCGATTGACAAGACTGTAATCAACGAGATCAACGGCATCTCGCAGTAGCAATAAACCAATATCGGAACAGAGTGAAAATGCCCCCGCGAAAGCAGGGGCATTTTTTCTTATGTATTCAACCTCGCAGTTATTGCCCTGCGAGGCAGCCGCGCTGACCGGAACTGTTGGGGTATCCGGTACCGCCAAGGTAAGCACTGTTCGACCATTCGCCCTGGATCTTCCACTTCGTTCCGTCGCTGAAGGTCACGCTCGGAACATTGAATGTCCAGGCGCATTTATCGCCGTTCTCCGCACCGGATGAGTCATACCATGCTCCGGGGCTTGCCGGGTCTGTGCGTGCCTCAGACAACTCGTGACCGCTCACGTTTGCCAAAGCCGCCAGGCCTTGTGAATGACCGGTCGTGGTGTCTGCGGGGTCGCAGCCTGCATCGCCATCCAGCTTGAAGAAGAACGCAATCTGAACAGGATGGCCACCACAGGTACCTGCGCTATGCCATGCGCAGTAGCCGGCATTTCCACGAGGTGTATCGCTGTACACGGCGTAATAGCCATTGCCATTTGTATCCGGCGAGGTAATCACTTTGCAGACTTCCGAGAGGATCGCAGAGGTGCTTCCGCCGCCCTTGGAAGCGGTGGCATCGATGACGTGCCCCTGATGGTTGGTTACAGGTGTTACCACGCCGTTTGTCCCCGTGTATTCATCCGACGTTTTAGCGTAATTAGATCCGCCAAAACCTGTGTACCACTGGTCGATACCTGTGATCTTGTCTCCGGTGTAGCTGGCCCAGCTTGTGCCCCAAAAGATTGCTTTGGTTGTTGCCGTGGGCATGATCTTACCGCCGTGATATGTCATGTTGGGGGTCCTTTTTGCACCCCTGGCTGCTTCGCGAAGCCGGAAATTATGGTCAACGCCGCGAGCCCAGTGGATGCCCAACATCGGTGGTTCGCTGCCAACACCGGAAAGATCTTGCGTGGAAGAGGCTGAGGGCCCGGCCGCTTGTCCGTATGCGAGCACGGGTATGCAAACGATTGCTAAGAGCAATGACTTCTTCATCTGATTTTTCCTTGGGCGAACGAGAGTGTGTAAAGCAGAGGCCGGAAACCAAAAAAGACCAAGTAGTTCCGAGAACAAAAAAACAAGCGCTACCAAAAACAAATAATTGCGAGCAATGCTTGGAGAGTCTGATATGTCGTTGGGAAAGTGTCAACAGGATTCTGCGAATGGACGAGGATTCAGGGGAGGGAAATATGGGCTTGACCAAAAAATCTCAGAGCAACGCCCGGTGCACTGAGATTTTATTTCAAATCTTCGCGGATCTCATTACGTTCGCAGGCACTACCAGTGGTCGTCTCGCGAAGCAACCTTGGTTGGCCACTTCGACCCGCCTTCAACTGCCTTTTCCGGGATCTTGCCGGGAAAATAAGGATTCGGTTTGAAGCCGATGCTCACCTGAACATACCCTGACCCAATCTGGCTCTCATCCGCGTGTTTCCGGGCTTGCCAGCCGCTGTCGTGCAGAAACCCCAACAACGTGCTGCACGATTGATCCGACTGGTCCCCATCGAAGTGTCGCAGCGAGCTTTGCAAAGATGTTTGCACAATCACGCCATCAAAGAACTCAGCCCACATTCGCGGATCGGGCGACGCGCTGATGATTCGCCAACCTGCGGCCTTCAGCGTTTCCACTAGATCGTTCGCCGCCCGCGTGGCTTCGGCGTCCGGCAGATAGCGCACAACGACCGGCGTCCCGGGGAACTGCGTCAGTGGCGCGTAATTCCATTGGTTCGCGTCATCCAGTTTCATGGGAAGGATGCGCGGCGCGAGTGCCTTTTCAAGATCCAGCCGCTGATTGCGTTCTTTCTCCAGCAACAGCTCGGCAGATATGGATTTCAATCTGAGTTCTTCGGCTGGGACGGAGAGTTCCTGCGTCCTCAATTTTGCTTCTTCCGCGTTGTGATGGTTGCCGAGCGAAGCTTCGTTCATACGACGCAATTGAAGTTGCGTATCGCGGATGTTCTCATCCGCCTGCTTCAGAGCGCCAGCGAGTTCAAGGTAATCGGCCTTGAGACCTGCGGACTGTGCGTTCACGAATCTTGAATACAACGTGGCGGCAACAGCGGTGGTCGCAGCGAGAGAAAGGCCGAGTGTTGCCCACCAGGAAAGCTCTTTTTCCATCGACCGCATTCGCAGAGCGAGAGACTCCACCGGTTCGGACTTTTTTCGACCTGGGATATTTTCCAACGTTGCCATCAAGCCCAATGATATTCCGGTAAACACTGTTTCCAAATAGCGGCGAGTCCATGTAGTAACGGTCTCCGGCGCATCTCAAAAAAATGTATGAACACCGCGTGCGGACACCGCAAATGGATCGAGTCACAGACGCCGGTATCGAGGTCACGATAGGATGCTCTTGCGATGAGAATTCTGACTGCAGCTGAAATGCGCGCCACGGATCTTCGAACCAGCGAGGAGTTCGGCGTTAATTCTCTTACGTTGATGGAGAACGCCGGCACGGCTGTCGCTCACTTTGTGCTTCGCGAATATCCGCAGCAAAAACGGATAGGAATCCTCTGCGGTCGCGGCAACAACGGCGGCGACGGATTTGTGGCGGCGCGCGTTCTGATGAAAGCGGGCCGCGAAGTGAAGGTGCTGCTCCTGGGAGAGCCCTCCGATGTTTCCGGCGATGCTGCCGAGATGTTGAAGCGAATGAATCTTTCGCCGACGGTTCTGCGCCATGCTGCCGACCTTGAAAAATTCGACGTTGGAAGTTTCTTCAGCGATGCTGATTTGTTTATCGATGCCATCGTTGGGACAGGATTCAAGCCGCCGCTGCGTGGGGTAGCGGCGAACGTTCGCGATCGGCTCGCAAAAATATCAATACCCGTCGTTGCCATCGATCTTCCCAGCGGGTGGGACGCGGACACCCGCATGCCGGATGCGCCGGACGCGTTTCGCGCCGATGCGGTGGTCACCTTCACCGCTCCCAAGCTCGCCCACATTTTCGGAAACATGACGCGCGGACCCATCGTAATGGCAGACATTGGTTCTCCAGAAGAATCTGTGCATTCTTCCATCGGGCTCACCTGGGCTGGCGGCGACAAGAGCATCGTAGACAAGCCGCGCCCAGTGGACAGCAACAAGGGAAAGTTCGGGCATGTTCTCGTGGTTGGAGGCAGTCGCGGCAAAGCGGGCGCCGCGGCGATGGCTTCAATGTCTGCGATGCGATCGGGTGCGGGGCTGGTGACAGCCGCAATTCCGGAATCGATTCTCTCGACCGTTGCCCAGTTTGCGCCTGAGTTGATGACCGTCCCGCTCGACGAAGGCAAGCACGGCGAACTGACGGCGCGAAATCTGGAAGCAGGAATTCTGCAGCCGTTGCTGGAGAAAAAGACCGTGATAGCGCTTGGTCCCGGTCTCGGCCAGGAACCGCAAACGGTGGAATTTGTCACGGGATTGATGCGTGAGACGAACCTTCCGATGGTGATCGATGCCGACGCGTTGAATATTTTTGCGAGTGGGCATATGGATCTGCTGGACGGCCGCGGTCGCACGATTGTGCTCACTCCGCATCCTGGCGAGATGGCTCGTCTTGTCGGCAAGAGCATTTCCGAAGTGCAGGCGAACAGGGAGAATATTGCTCGTGACTTCGCTGAGCGTCATTCTGTCACGCTCGTGCTGAAGGGTTGGAGAACCCTGATAGCGCACCCCGCAGGCGAGATCGCCGTGAATACGACGGGCAATCCCGGCATGGCCAAGGGCGGCAGCGGGGATATCCTCACCGGCATTGTGGCCGCGATGTTGGCCCAATACCCCGATCATGTTCTGGAGGCCGTAAACGCTGCGGTGTACTTGCACGGGCTGGCTGCCGATTTCGCCTTACTCCTGCAAAATGAGCACACCTTGCTGGCCACCGATACGATCGCTCAACTTTTTCGCGCTTTTCGCTTCCGTCCAAAGGATCGGGACGGGTATCTTTACTTGCAGGGCCTCGGACCGTAAAAATTGGAGTAGTTATGGCGGAAGTAGCAGATGCGAAGGTGTATCAATTTGAGTCGAGCAGCAGCGCCGACACGATCAACATCGGTCGTGAACTGGCGAAGTTGCTCACGCCGCCAAAATTCCTGATCCTGAAAGGCAATCTGGGGACAGGAAAAACTACCCTCGTGAAGGGAATCGCGCAGGCGCTGGACGCGGCCGATCCCGATGAGGTCACCAGCCCCACGTTCACCCTCATCCACGAGTACGAGGGCACGCGCGACGGAAAGACGGTCCTGCTGTACCACCTCGACCTTTATCGCATTGAGGGTGAGCGGCAACTGGAAACGCTTGGCCTGGACGATATCACTTCGCCAGACAGTATCGTGCTGGTTGAGTGGGGCGAGAAGTTTAAGAGCGTCATGAAGCGTAGTAACGGCGAGATCCGCCTCGAAGCCACTGGCGGAGATACCCGCAAGATCACGGTTACGCTGAAGGACTAATTCAAAACTCGAAGCAGACGAAAGAAAGGCGGCCATCGAAATGGTCGCCTTTCTTGTTTATACAGCGTAACTATTTACAACATTCCTAATGGATGCCGGGTGCTAGAAGCCCATGATGTTGTAACCGCAGTCGACGTAAATCGTCTCGCCGGTGATTGCGGCCGACATATCCGACGCAAGGAACAGCGCCGTATCGCGACCACTTCAGGCTGCTCCACATTGCGTTTCAGCGGAGACCGCTGCTCGTGCAGCCGCAGCATGTCGCCCAATCCGCCAATGCCGCGCGCGGCGAGCGTTTTAATCGGTCCAGCTGAAATCGCGTTCACGCGAATCTTGTGTTTGCCGAGATCGTACGCAAGGTACCGCACGGTGGATTCAAGCGCCGCCTTGGCCACGCCCATCACGTTGTAGTTCTGCATCACTTTTTCGGCGCCCAGGAAGGTCATCGTCATAATGCTGCCGCCGTCCGTCATCAACGGGAATGCAGCCCGGCTGACCGCAACCAGCGAGTACACGCTCACATCGTGCGCAATGCGGAAGCCTTCGCGCGAGGTGTAGATGAAGTCATTCTTCAGGTCATCCGCCATGGCGTAGGCCACGCTGTGCACCACAACGTCGAGCTTGCCGTAGCGCTCCTTCAGCGTCGCAAACAGCTTGTCGATATCGGCATCCACTGAAACGTCGCATTGGAAAGCCTGCGCTTCCGGCAGTTCGGCCACCAGTTCTTCAGCGTCCGGGCGGAGCCTGTCGTTTTGATACGTAATCGCGAGTTGTGCGCCAGAGGCGTGCAGCTTTTGTGCGATCGCCCATGCGATGCTTCGCTTATTCGCTAACCCGAAGACGACCGCAGTTCGTCCCTGGAGATTGATCATTCCGTTGGAACTCCTTCACTTGCAAGCAATGTCAGTGCTGCGAGGCGGAAAATCGCCCTGCACGCGCAATATCTAAGAATATCAGCCGCCGAGGTCAACCAGATGAACCTCTTCAATGGTTTGCCCTAGAAATGCTCCACCCAGGCGCCGGAATTTGTCCACCGAGTCGGTCGCGAAGAAGCGGCTCGTCGTCGGGCCACCCCCCGGCCGGGAGTCGATTCCGAGGTCTTTTAGCCTTGCTGAGACTGCGAGCGCCGTTGCTTCGGCGGAGTCGATCCACGTTCCACCCCACGGTTCGCTCAATTACCTCCCGAAGCAAAGGATAATGCGTACATCCCAGCACAAGTGTGTCCGGAGCGAGCCGGGCCTCCTTCGGCTTCTCTTGCCAGGTCCGCCAGATAAATCCGCACCACTTCCGCCGTCACTGGATGCTCAATCCAGCCCTCCTCCACCAGCGGAACCAGCAGGGGGCATGCCTTTTCCAGGGCGCGAAGTCCGAGATTCCTGCAAGCCATGGCATAGGCATGGCTCGCAACGGTCGCTTCTGTTCCTATTACCAGCACGTCGCCGCTTTGGCTGCAGCGCCTGGCATGGCCGGTGCCGGTTTCAATCACTCCCAGTACGGGAACCGGGACAGCCGCCGAATATCGTCCAGGGCAAGCGCGCTGGCCGTGTTGCAGGCAATTACCAGGAACTCCGCTCCCTGCTCGTGCAAAAACCGAGCGCTGGAGACGGCGTAACGCGCGATGGTGGCTCGCGACTTGGATCCGTAGGGCAGCCGGGCCGTATCTCCCAGGTACGTATATTGCGCACCGGGAACACTGGGTAGCAAGGCGCGGAGTACAGTGAGACCACCAACGCCGGAATCAAAGACTCCAATGCGTGGACCGGTCGAGTGATTTTCCGGCTGAGGTGCTGACATCAACGGCGAACCTCCACGGGACTGTCCGACGCCAGGTAGGCACGCGTCAATCGGCGTGTCCTGCAAGCGTCTCCCGGGGCTGGCCATCCACCAGGAAACGTACCTGCGTGATCTCCGGTAGATTTGCATGAAGTGTTCCGATAATTGACAGCAAGGTAAGTGTCTCCGCCTGGATGCCCGACGGATGCGCATCAACGAAAGCTCCGCTCAGGTTGACCACCGCCATCTTCCCGGCCGCGTTCGTTTTCTGTCCCGGAAGCGGCATCAGGAATACCTCTTCGGCCCCGGCGCTGCTCGAAATGTGGTGCGTGGATTGCGGTTCAGCATAACCGGTAAGCAGCCTCTGCAAAAGAATACGTGCGCGGGCTCCGGGATCCTTTGGCAGCGCAATCTGCTGCTCAATCGGGGCAAGGGAGCCGTCCGCGTCATTGGCGACCAGCATGGTTACCGTCTCCGCTGCAGCGATGGCGGGCGCATTCAGGGGCATCACATCGGCCGCAGCGAGCAAGCGGTCGTGAGCGCGTTCGCGGAGCCGGATGAGCACGACCGACATCACTAGTGCTGCTACGAGCAGCGTCCAAAAAATGATCTTCTGGTAGCGGGGAATCAAGGCTGTTGCCTCCAGTCTTCCCGCCATTGCTGGACGGCCGCAGCGATCGCCTCCACAATGCGCGTCTGATAGGCGGCGTTGGATAGGGAAGCGGGCGCACCACCGTTTACCCCGGCCAGCGGAGCGATTTCCACCGCCACCGCTGGGCAAGCGAAACTGTCCATCGGCTGGATGGAAGTGCGGCCAAGGCTCACCGGAACTTCGGCGTGGGCCATTGCGGAATTAATTTCCGAGGACAAGCGAAGACTCTGCGTGATGTACGCGGACTGCGCAGTTTGCCAGGGAAGAAATCGAGTGAGCGTGGTGGGCGCCAGTGAGGAAGTAAAAAGGTGCACGCCGCTCCCCGTTGCCGTGGCATGCAGGCTGATGCAGGCAGCGGCAACCGCATGGTTGGCTGCCTGCGCGCGCTGCAGCGGGGCCACGTTTACATCGGATTCGCGAGTGGTCAGAACGGGAATTCCCCGAGCCGCCAGCATGGAACGCAGTCGCACGGAAAGAGCCAGCACAACATCTTTTTCCTGCAACTGCTCTTCCAGGTGGGCCCCGGAGTCAGTACCTCCGTGGGCTGCATCCAGCACCACCGAAAAATGCGGCTGTACAGACGGCAATGGCGCAGCAGGAAAGGCCCGCGGCATAGGTGCGCTGGGAAGGTTGGGGCTGTTGTGCGGTGAGGTGGCCGGCTGCTGGCTCACGGCGCTAATGCCAAGACCGAAGCAGCAGGCTGCGACCACGAAGCGCAGCCCGGCCCCGGGAGTCGCAACCTTCCAGCCGCACGATTCGCTTCGGTGCAGACCGGCCCTGGTACCTCTCGAAACGTCTACCTCAGTCCAAGGCATAGATCGCAAGCCCGCTCAGCAGCTTGGGGAAGAAGTCGGTGGATTTTTGCGGCATCACATCGCCGGCGAAGGCGACCTCGCGAAGCTGGTTCATCGACACGGGATTCATCAGGAAAGCCACATTGGCTTCACCCTTTGTCACTTGGTCGATAGCCTCGGCACCCTCGCGGATGTAGCGGAGGTTGCGCTGTTCCAGGATGGCCTCCGGCGTAATCCCCAGCAGCTTTTCGAGAACCAGGGAATGAAGCTGGACCACATCCAGTTGGCGTTGGCGCTCAGAGACTCCGTTGAGCACTTTCGCGATGGCATCGGGCCTTGCCTTCAGCAGGAAGTTGCCTTCCCCTGTGGCAGCCAGAAACGCCGTTCCGGTATTGCCGGCGGATGCGAGCCGCGCCTGCAACAGCTTTGGTTCAGTCTCCTCCAGCCGCTCTACGTCGAAATAGGGCTTCGCCTTTTCCTCGAGACCCTGCGCTGAAAAGCCTTCCAGTCCGAACACGACGCGGTGCGTCGGCAGAATCACCAGGCCGTCCGAGTCCATATTGACGAAGGTCATCATGACCGCGGCTTCAGGGTATGGAGGCTGCGGCAGGGAATAGGAATTCCGCTCGGTCCCGGGCGCTGCCGTGGCCGGAGCATGCAACTTGGAATAAGCCAGCGCGGTTTCATAACGGTGGTGACCGTCGGCGATGATGAGCTTCTTGTCCGCCATCGCGCTCAAAATAATGTTGATGGTGTTGGGATCGCTGACACGGGAAATATGGTGAGACACTCCATATTCATCGGTAACTTCGCCCACCGGCGAGGCTGCGGCACTAAACAGAACTTTTTCAACCATTTGGGCCGGCTCGGAATAGAGCATGAAGATCTGGCCGAAGTGGGCTCGTGTCGCCTTCAGCAGATTCATGCGATCAGACTTCGGCTTTGATAGCGTTTGCTCATGCCGGAAGACCACTTGCTGGCTGTAGTCATACAACTCGCCCAGCGCGATAAATCCGCGGCGCTCGACTACCACCCCGTCGCTTCCCGGAACGGTAAAGCGCTGTGAATAAGCGAAGACGGAGGGGGACTGATCCTGTGCCAAAACTCCCGCCCCACGCCACTCAGCGAAATCCCTTGCCGCTCGGCTGTAGACGTTTTCGCCCTCTGGGGTGTCAAACAATTCAGGCAGCCCAAGAATGATGCGAACTAAGCTGTAGGGACTACGCTGGTAATAGGACTGCTGCATCGACGGAGTGATCTTGTCATAGGGCTGTGTGACAACATCTTCCAGCCGGACAACTGCGGGATTGTAGCGTAACGCGCGAAACGGATAGATACGGGCCATGCGAAGGGTCGAACTCCAAAGAAGTTGGGCTGAATCTGGAAAAAGTTCTTTGCTGCAACAGGTTAAAAGGCTCCAACGATTGTAACGCAGCATCCGCTCCGCTTTTATTTCCCGCTTGTTACGGGGCATAAAAGTGGAAGGATTGATGTCAATTTGGAGAACAGCGGTTCGGTTTTCGTTCGCATCGAATCAGAACGCCAATACCCGGCGTGACGTAAGAACGACGTGCTACCATTCGCCAAACGAGGGCTCTGGATTTATGGCTCGGTATTCCCGGTTTATAGGCGCGAATCTCGAGGACGTTGGTCTGTCGGATCAGGCGGGCTGCTGCGATCGGCCCACTCGGCGAGTCTCGAGGGTCAATCAGCAAATTTCAGTGTCCCACAGTAAGCCATTCCTAAGGCCTGCCCGGCTGGTGAGCCTCGCAATTGCCTTGGTATTTGCAGCCACGTTGCCTATCTTTGCACAGGAAGACCCGCTGAATAATGTCCACGTCAATCCTCCGGCGCCAGCTCCTCCCCCTCCCGGCAGCACTCCCCCAGCGCAGCCTGCTCCCCTCGAGGGCAAGGGTGCGTTGCGAGCAAGGCCCGGCGAGAGAATCCGCGTCGATGTCAACCTTGTGCTGGTTCCGATAACGGTCACCGACCCCCTGAACAGGCTGGTGACGGGCTTGGATAAGGAAGACTTTTTCATCTACGACAACAATGCCTTGCAGAAGATAAAAACCTTCTCCTGCGACGACGCTCCGGTCTCGATCGGAATCATCATGGATCTGAGCGGCAGCATGTCGAACAAGGTCGTCCGCGCCCGCGACTCAATTGTTGAGTTTATGAAGACGGCAAATCCGCTGGACGAATTCTTCGTAATTGGCTTTAACGATCGCCCGGAACTCATTGAAGACTTTACCGGATCGGTCGAAGACATTCAGGCCCGGCTCATGAGCATCCACCCCGGGCACCGGACGGCGCTGCTGGATGCCATCTACTTCGGCATGAGCAAGATGAAGCAGGCGAAGTATGAGCGGAAGGCCCTTTTGGTGGTCAGCGATGGTGGCGACAATCGTAGCCGCTACACCGAAGGCGAAGTGCGTTCCCAGGTAAGGGAAGGCGATGTGCAGATCTACTCCATCGGAATATTCGATCCATACGCTGCCACTACAGAAGAGAAACTGGGCCCAGGTCTTCTGCAGGAAATCAGCGAAGAGACCGGCGGCAGATTGTTCAAAGTGGACGATCTGGCGGACATGGCTGATATGGCAATCAAGATCAGCATCGAGCTCAGGAACGAATATGTGATCGGCTATAACCCAATTGACGCCAAGCGGGACGGGAAGTGGCGTAAATTGAAGGTGGAGGCCGGTGCCGCCACAAGGTTTACCACCGCTCACCGTCCATGCCCGAACCGGATACTATGCACCTCTGCAGTAAACCAGTCTCGACGTTAGCGGGCCTGCTGATGGTGGCTGCTTTGTGGGCCTCCTTGCAAACCTCTGCGGTTGCACAGGCGGCAGCACCACCTGTCTCGCAGATTCAGGCCCCGGAACAGCAAAAGCCTCTCAATGTAGATCGAGACCCAATTCGATCTCCGGATGGGGATGTCGCCCGTACCTCCGGCCGGAGCCGATTCCGACACCAGGGGCGGAGACATTACCCGCGGCAGCTCCGGAAGGTTCACACTGCGTCGGGATGTGGACGAGGTCATCCTCAACGCCACCGTTCTTGACGACAACGGCCACCTGGTGAATTCGCTCAACGAGGAGGACTTTTCGGTGACCGAGGACGGCATTCCTCAGAAGATTGCCTCTTTCCTGCACGAGGATTCCCCTGTTTCGCTCGGGCTGGTCGTGGATAACTCCGGATCCATGCTTCACAAGCGCTCGGCGGTGAATACGGCTGCCCTTGACCTGGTTAAGGCCTCCAATCCCAAGGATGAAGCGTTCATCGTGAATTTTTCTGACGAGGCTATATCGATCAGGACTTTACCTCGGACACAACCAAGCTCAGGGAGGGCCTCGGCCACATCGACTCCAAGGGCGGAACCGCGTTGTATGACGCCGTGGTGGCCTCGGCCGATCAGCTGGCCAAATATGGAACGCGCCCCAAACAGGTGCTGCTCATCATCACGGATGGGGAAGACAACGCTTCCACGCTGACCCTGGAGCAGACTATCCGCCGCATTCAGGAACTCCAGGGACCGACGGTCTACTCCATCGGCCTGTTGTTCGGGGATGAGAACAGCAGCCGCGAAAACCATCGTGCCAAGCGAGCCCTGCAATTGCTCTCAAACGAAACCGGCGGCATCGCGTTTTTCCCGAAATCTCTGAACCAGGTGGATGAGATTGCCGCCGAAGTGGCGAAAGATATTCGCAATCAATATTCGCTCGGCTACCACTCCACCAAGCCCGTAAGCCAGGGGGGATATCGCCTGGTCCATGTTGAGGCGAAAGCAAAGGGAATGGGCAAGCTGACCGTTCGCACCCGTACCGGATATTTTCCTCGAACACAGAAAGAGACAGCCGCCAAAACGGCTACCGGAAAACCGCAATAACGTAGTCCATGTATTCCGCTCGCGCCTCTGCGCGTCGGGAAGTCTTTCGCCGACCAGCTTTCAACCGCCATCCTCGAAAGAAAATAAATGACCACTGACAAGCAAACAGGTTTCTCTACTCGCGCGGTGCATGCGGGCCAGACGCCCGATCCGTTGACCGGAGCGGTCAATGTGCCCATCTATGCCACGTCCACTTACGCGCAGGAAGAGATTGGCAAGAACAAGGGTTACGAATACGCACGCCTGACGAATCCCACGCGCGATGCACTCGAAGAAAGCCTGCGTGTACTGGAAGGCGGAACTAGCGCGCACTGCTTCGGCAGTGGCATGGCCGCCATCACCGCGCTCATTACCATGATGCGAACTCGAGATCATGTAATCTGCGGATCGAATGTTTATGGAGGCGTGCCGCGCCTCTTCAATCAGATCGTTGCTAACTACGGCATCGAGTTCACCTACGTCGATACGGCAGATGCAGAGCAAGTTCAGAAGGCCCTACGTCCGAACACTCGACTGGTTCACATCGAAACGCCCACGAATCCACTCATGTCCTTGACGGACATTCGCGCCGTCGCCGACATCTGCCACGCCTCGGGCGTGGATCTCAGCGTCGACAACACTTTCATGTCGCCTTACTTTCAGCGTCCCATTGAATTCGGTGCAGACATCGTGATGCACTCGACGACAAAATTTCTCAACGGGCACAGTGATGGTCTCGGTGGAGTTCTCGTCGGCACCCGGCCGGAGCACAAGGAGCGCTTCGCCTTTGTACAGAAGTGCACAGGCGGAATTTTGTCGCCATTCGAGTCGTACCTGGTTCTGCGCGGCGTAAAGACGCTCGCCCTGCGCATGCGCCAGCACGATGCAAATGGACGCGCAGTTGCAGCCTATCTTGATGCTCACCCGAAAATCCCGAGCGTCTTTTATCCCGGGTTACCATCGCATCCGCAGTATCAACTAGCCATGCGGCAGATGTCTGGCTTCGGCTCGCTCATCACCTTTGAAACTGGATCGTTCGCGAACGCGAATGCAATTCTTCGCCGCCTCCATATCTGCACCGTTGGCGAATCGCTAGGCGGCGTGGAAACGTTGATCTCGCACCCCGCAAGTATGACGCATGCTGCGATTGGAGCGGAGGGCCGGGCCGCGATCGGCATCACCGACGGCATGTTGCGCATCTCTGTCGGCGTGGAAGACGTAGAGGATTTGATTGCCGATCTCGATCAGGCGATAAAGGTTGCATAGAATGTTTTTCCAGTTAAGTGAGCAATGTTGCTCACTTAACGGAAATACTTTCCCGATGCCAAGATTCTTTGCATTCCGTTCACGCCAAATGGTAACCACGTCACAACTAAAAATATTCTTTAACGTTCGTATAACCAGACGTTAGTTCCGGCACGGTGTCGGACTCACTGTTCACTCCTCGCAATCCGGATCACGAAGGCACTACCGGCCAAGCGAAGGATGATCAGACAGGGTTATGAACATGCGAACGAATTCACCACTAAAATCAAAATTCCAGCTGAAGTTTTTAATGATCGCGCTCGTTCTGCTGATCCTCCCGGCATCTTCCTTCGCCGGAGTTTTTGTATCCATCACCATCGCACCTCCGCCTCTACCCGTGTACAGCCAGCCGCTCTGTCCCGGGCCGGGATACATGTGGACGCCCGGCTACTGGGCCTACGGCGACGACGATGGCTACTACTGGGTCCCCGGCACGTGGGTTATGGCGCCCTTCATTGGCGGCCTATGGACCCCTGGCTACTGGGGATGGGGCGACGGTTTCTATCACTGGCACCCTGGGTATTGGGGCATGGGAGTTGGATTTTATGGCGGCGTCAATTACGGATACGGCTATGGTGGCCGCGGTTACGATGGCGGCTACTGGAGAGGCCGCGACTTTAATTACAACCGCTACGTAAACAATGTAGATCCCGTCAGAGTCCACAACGTGTATGAGAGAACAGTCGTCAACAATATCAACATTACCCGCGTGAGCTACAACGGCGGACGCGGAGGCGTGACCGCACGGCCAACGCCGCAGGAGGAAAATGCCTATCGGGACAAGCGTGAAAATGCGCTGCCGGTGCAGAAGGAGCATGTTCGCGCCGCGGCTTCGAATCGCCAACTGTATGCGTCTGTCAATCGCGGAAATCCTACGATCGCAGCAACGCCACGCCCTGGTGCCTTTAACGATCGCGGCGTAGTGCCCGCGAATCACGCAGCTCCCAAGAGTAATGTCAACGATGCTGAGCCCCTGCATGGTGCGCCTCAAAACAGTAGTGGGCCGACAGCAGGACGCAACGAAGCCGCAAACAATCATCCCCAGCGCAACGTCAATCCCGGTGGAACCGGCACCGCTCCGCTGATCACCGCGCACCCCACCAACAACCAACCTCCGGCCGCTTCTTCGAACACTTCGCGTACGCCGCAGCCGGGCTATAACAATCAGCACCAGAATCAACCGCAGTATAAGGCGGAGGGAAATAACGGCGCCCGTCCGCAACCCAATGCGCCTCAGCAGCACCCGCAGAGTGTACAGCCGCAACAGCAGCCGCGTGCGGAAGCACCTCAGCATTCGTCGAACCCGCATCCGGCAACCCAGCCTGCTGCTCAATCGCAGGCGCACTACAACGCGCCTCCTCAACAGCAGCACATGAGCGCGCCGCCACAACAGCAGCACGTACAGCCGCCTCCGCAACACGTGCAACAGGCACCACAGCAACAGCACATGAGTGCGCCGCCACAACAACCGCACGCCCAGGCTGCGCCTCCGCAACAACAGCATATGAACGCTCAACCGCAACAGCACCACGAACAGGCTGCTCCGAAACCGCAACATGAGGGCGGACAGCCGCACGAGAATTCCCAGCACAATCACTAAGGGACGCGTCGGAAACTAACTGCAGGACAAATGAAGCGACTCGCGATAGCGAGCCGCTTCGTTTTGTTCTATGTTTGGGCAAGCGTATGCTTGCGCACGGAGAGCGCCATCATCAACGACGCTAAGATCAAAGCCGCCGCAACGTAAAACGGTATTCCTGGCAGCGGAATGATCGCATGCTCGCCGATCGATTTGCTGAAGACGTAGGTGAACAAGCCAGGCCCGATAAGCCCGGCCATCCCTCGCAGGCTGTTGATCGCGCCCTGCAATTGTCCCTGCTCCGAAGGCGCCACTTCATGCGACATCAGGCTCTGCGCCGACGGCCACGCCAGCGAGATGAGATTGAGCAGCGGAATGCCCAGCCAGAAAAGCATTCCCGTCTTCGACAAGCCAAACATGGCATATCCAATCGCCCCGCCCAGCAGCCCGATGTAGATTGCTTTTTGCTCGCCGATCTTTGCGACGACCGGCTTTACCAGCAGGGCGCTGTAAAGCCCGGTGAACACTCCGACTGTCGCCAGCGATAGACCGATCGTGCGCGTTGTCCAGTGATACCGATAGTCCGCATAGATTACGTACACGTTCATCAAAGATTGTTGCGCGATGTAGCCGAACAGCAGCAGCCCGGCGAGCGCCATCACCGACTTCTTTCTCTTCAGCAGGGAAAGGGAGCCGAGCGGGTTGGCACGTCGCCACGAAAACGGATTGCGGTTTTTGCGTGCCAGCGACTCCGGTAGAACGAAAAGTCCATAGAGGCCGTTCACCAGGCTCAGCCCGCCGGCGACCCAGAAAGGCAGACGTGGATTCACGTTGCCGAGCAATCCACCAACCGCCGGCCCAAGAACAAACCCAAGTCCGAACGCGGCATTCAACATCCCGAACGCCGCTGCACGCTTCTCGCGCGGCGTTACGTCTGCAATGTAGGCAAGTGCCGTTGGAATGCTTGATGCGGTGATACCCGAGATAATGCGGCCCAGGAAAAGCCAACTCAGCGCAGGCGCCCAGGCCATTAAAAAATAATCGAATCCAAGGCCGAAATTCGAAAGCAGGACGATCGGCCGTCGCCCGAATCGGTCGGAGAGCGAACCCAGGACCGGAGAAAAGAAGAACTGCATCAATGCAAACACGGTGCCGAAAAGTCCAAGCATCTGCGCGGCCGTGGCAGCGTTGCCGTTCAGGAAGCCCATGATCAGGCGCGGCAATACCGGGGCGATCATCCCCAGCGCCAGCATATCCAGCGAAACCGTCAGAAAGATGAATGCCGCTGCTGCGCGGCGAGGTTCGGCCGCAACCTCAGTTGTCGGTGTGTCTTCTGAAATTTCCACCGCGGGAAGCTCGGGCGAAGAAATCTCCTCCTGACCCATTTCCTGCGGTCCCTCTTTCTCATCTGACATGAGGGACAGTCTACTTCATTCGCCAGCAGGTTCCGTCTGTTGGGTAGCGATTGAAAAAGGATTTTCCACCTGCCATAGTTAAATCTGCAGGGAACCGGGGAAGAACGTTTTCCCGAAGTCCGTGCGATAAATCCCGCTGCGATCCGGTCTGCCTGCGACTTCCGTACCGGCGACAATCGTATGCCGCGAATGATACGATCACGAGTTTCGCCCGCTGTCTGCCTGTTTGTAACTTGAGTGGGAGATCAGCAAAAATACTGTTGTTGGAGCCGGACCCATATGTCTACGCCTACAGTGCAGGCACCGCAGAACCCTTTCGCAGCCACCCAGGAACAGCAACAGCTGCGCAAGGAAATCCGCGATTTCGCGAATCGAGAAATTCTGCCCAATGTAATGAAGTGGGATGAGGCCAGCGAATTTCCGGTGGACGTGGTGAAGCAGCTGGGACAGATGGGGCTTCTCGGAATTCTGCTGCCGGCGGAATATGGCGGTGCGGAACTGGGCTACGTTGAATATGTTCTTGCGGTCGAAGAACTGTCCGCC
This sequence comes from uncultured Acidobacteriaceae bacterium, assembly GCA_963816335.1. Lineage (GTDB taxonomy): Bacteria > Acidobacteriota > Terriglobia > Terriglobales > Acidobacteriaceae > JANXZS01. The sequence continues at coordinate 38,221 of CAWFKA010000016.1, forward strand.
ATCGACGGCTCCATCGGAATCATCGTCGCCTCGCATAATTCGCTTTGCACCAACCATATTTTCCTATCTGGCAATGAGGAGCAGAAGCGCCGCTACCTGCCGAGACTGGCAACCGGCGAGACGCTCGGCGCGTGGGGACTTACCGAACCTGGATCTGGATCGGACGCTGGCAGTGCGCGCACCACGGCGGTGCGAAAGGGCGACCGCTGGGTGCTCAATGGAAATAAAACCTTCATCACCAACGGACACTACGCCGGGATTGCCGTCGTGATCGCCGTGACCGATCGCGACAAGGGAACACATGGCCTCTCGGCGTTTGTCGTTGAGAAAGGGACTCCGGGTTTTCGCTCCGGCAAAAAAGAAAACAAGCTCGGACTTCGAGCCAGTGACACGTCCGAGCTGATCTTTGAAGACTGCGAAATCCCCGCGGAAAACCTGCTCGGCATGGAAGGAGACGGCTTCGTCGACTCCATGCGCGTGCTCGACGGCGGCCGCATTTCGATTGCCGCGTTATCCCTGGGAATTGCCAAGGGCGCGTTTGAGGCTGCCCTAAAATACACCAAGGAACGGCGCCAGTTTGGCAGAGCCATCTCTGAATTCCAGGGCATCCAGTGGAAACTCGCTGACATGGCTACCGAGCTCGAAGCCGCGCGGCTGTTGACCCATCGCGCCGCCGTAATGAAGGATGCCGGCGAAAAGACCACGCTCGAATCCTCGATGGCCAAACTCTACGCCAGTGAAGTTGCGGTTCGCATCTGCGACCAGGCGGTGCAGCTTCACGGCGGTTACGGCTTCATCAAGGACTATCCGGTGGAAAAGTTCTATCGCGATGTGAAGCTATGCACGATTGGCGAAGGCACCAGTGAAATCCAGCGCATGGTCATCGCTCGCGAAGTTCTCAAGCGCTGATCAACAGGGTGCGGAAATGGTCCAGCTTCGTCAGTTTTCTACGGCCCGCACTCGGGCGCTAACATAGGCTTATGAACGCTCTTGCGCGTCAGTACCTTTTTATCGTCGTCGGCCTTATTTTCGCGACGACGCTGCATGCATCCGAGACGTGCGGCGATGAAGTAAAACTTCTTCTTGCGCCCGCCCAGGCCCAATCCGCGGCCTCATCGCTGAATGCAGGCAAACAGCAGCACAGCCGGATCTATTTCTACGACACGCCTCAACTGGATCTGCTGGCAAAGGGCCTTATCCTCCGAATCAGGCAGGGTGCTGACAACGACCTCACCGTAAAACTCAGGCCCGATTCCGAACAGCAATTCTCTGCTCGAGTCACAGGCAATAAGGACTTCAAGTGCGAGGGAGAAGTGGTCAACGGAGAGGAAAGTCCCTCGTACTCCGTCAAGGTGGACTACAACGATTCCAGTGTGCCGGAAACCGGAAACGATCTCTCCGCGTTGCTGAGCAGGGATCAAACGCGATTGCTGAAGACAGCAGGCATCGTGGTCGATTGGGCGCATGTCCGCCGCATCATGGAGATTCAATCGACAAGTTGGGCCATTCGTTCGCAGTCAGCTCAACTCGGCAAACTCAGCCTCGAGTTATGGGAGTGGCCTGGCGGCAAGAGCCTCGAGTTATCCACCAAAGTTGCGGCAGACGAGGGCAGCGCAACATTTGTGGAACTGAAGAATGTGGCGAAACGCAACCACCTTGACCTAAGCTCCGACCAGCGAGCCAAAACTTCAACGGCACTAAGATCCATAGAGAAGTAGCGTCGTCGGCCATTGGAATCCCCTTATAGAATGCAGGACGAAGCAATGAACTCAATTCTCTCCAGGATTCAGGACGGGCGCACCGATCTCGTATTCGACTTCGTTGAAGCAGGCAACAGCGCGTCCTTCGCGGACGATGATCACGTCTCGCTTATGCAGTGGTGCGCCTACTATGGCGACGTCAGTGCCATAAAATTTCTGATCTCACGCGGTGCAGATCTCACATCCCTCGGACACAACATCGATCTCAACGCTGCTGTCTATCATGGGCATTGGCAGCTCACGCAGTTTCTCCTCGAGTCAGGAGCGGACCCCAACGATGCCGACGCAGAGACGGGAGAGACGCCGCTGCACTCAGCCATCGTGAAGCCAACCGTGCTGTCGACCAGCCGTGTCGTTGCGTTGCTTTTGGCGCATGGAGCCGATCCGAATTCCAGGACAAAGAATAGCGCGATCACTGGCGCCTTCATGCGCGATTGCAGAACAAAAGCGGAAACCCCATTGCATCGCGCGGCAGCATTCGCCAACGAGGAGACCATCCAGCTACTCCTCGGTGCGGGGGCGGCGATCGATGCCAAGGATTCGAACGGCGATTCTCCACTGGGATGGGCAAGCTGGTATTGCCGCCCGACTGCAATCCTGCGATTGCTGCTTTACGGCAGCCACTCCATTCGCCCGGACAGCACATCGATGGCTAGCAATCTTTTAGGTAAGCCCCAGATCCCCGGCAAGACCTAGTGCATTAGCCCATCAGTGCATTGGCACCGACGCGTGGCTCTTGTCCGGCCTCTGCATCAGGAAGGGAATCGGAATCAGGCACGCGGTCAGGATCACCAGCACCCAGATCGTATCCACATACGCCAGTGTCATGGACTGCTGCTGCATCATGCGATAGATCTGCCCGCCCGCATGGTGCGCGGCATCGGGCATCGCCCAGCCTCCCTTGTTATACGCGCCGGTCATTCCGCCGACCATTTCCTGGTAGGCATGCGAGCTGCCCACCACATTCGCTGACAGGATGGCCTGGTGCGTTTGAACGCGGCGCGCGATCAACGTTGTGACGAATGAAATCCCGACACTTCCGCCGAGGTTTCGCATCAGCGAATTCATTCCGCTGGCCTCGTTGAATTTGCTCTGTGGAATTCCAATGAAACACATCGTGTTGATGGGCACGAAGAGAAACGGCAGCCCGGCCGCAATCACCGCGCGCCAGCTCACCGCCGTCGCAAAATCCACTCCCAGGTTGAGATTCGCCATGCGGATCAGGCCGATCGTCGTCACTATGAACCCGCAGGCAACGATCCATCTCGGATCGAAGCGCGGAGTGATCAGTCCTGCCACGGGAAAAAGAAACACGAGCACCAGTCCGCCGACGGAGATCGCCATGCCCGATCGTTCCGCCGTATACCCCATCAGGATTTGCAGGAATTGCGGGATCAGGACCGTCGTCGAATAGAGCGACGCTCCCACCATAAACATCACGATCTGCGTCATTGCGAAATTGCGCTTTTTAAAGAGCCGCAGATCGACAATGGGATGGTCCGTCGACAACTCCCGTACCAGGAAGAGGACGATTCCCAGTCCGGCCGCAAACGCGCAAATCACAATGAATCGCGAGCTGAACCAGTCGTCTTCCTGACCCTTGTCCAGCATCGTCTGCAGCGCGCCAATGGCCAAAATTAGCAGCCCCAGTCCGTAGTAATCCACCGGAATCCGCTTCTTGCGAACGCTGTCCAGATATGGGCGGATCCTCCACCAGCTTGCGCGTGAAATAAAGCGAAATGATCCCCACCGGAATGTTCAGGAAGAACAACCACCGCCAACTGTAGTTATCTGTAATCCAACCACCCACCGTGGGACCGATCGCTGGAGCCATGACTACTGCCATTCCATATACGGCGAACGCCATACTTCGTTTTTTTGGCGGGAAGGTATCTGCGAGAATCGCCTGCTCACTCGGTTGCAATCCGCCGCCAGCCGCCCCCTGGATCACGCGGCAAAGCACAAGGATGCCGAGCGAAGGCGCCAGCCCGCAAAAGAACGAAGTCAGCGTAAACAGAAATACGCAGCTCATGTAGAAACGCTTGCGGCCAAGCCGATTGGACATCCATCCGCTGATGGGAAGCACCACGGCGTTCGACACCAGGTACGAGGTCAGCACCCAGGTGCCCTCGTCCGTGCTCGCGGAAAGGTTCCCTGCAATGTGCGGCAGCGCCACGTTAGCGATGGAGCTATCGAGCGCCTCCATGAAAGTTGCCAGCGTCACCGTGATTGCAATCAGCCATGGATTCGCTCGCGGCTTCCAAGTGTCATGAAAAGATAGCGGCGAACTTTCGGCGGACTCATCCGCTGTGATGGTGGTAGAAGCCAAGCAGTACCTCGAGCGAATCGGGGAGTGCGCCGGTCAATTTTCAATCCGGAGTCATTTACTTTTATACCTGAGACACCCGCCCGCAGACGACACGCGCCCGGCGGCAAAAATGTTGATCGCGGTATGATCACCTCTGAAGATGGCGAACAAAATACAGGACGGTGCCGTCGCCGAAGTCGCGCTTCTTGTCGAACGGGTTAGGGGTGGCGATGTGCGCGCCCTCGCCCGGGCGATCTCTCTTGTTGAAAACGCATCACCCGTCGCCACTGAAATTCTGGCGCAATGCTTTCCCTACTCCGGCAATGCACTTCGCGTAGGCGTAACCGGATCGCCCGGAGCAGGGAAGAGCACCCTGGTTGACGGAATGGCGCGCGGCCTTCGCGCCCAGGGGAAGACCATCGGTGTCATCGCAGTCGACCCCACCAGCCCATTTACTGGAGGCGCAATTCTCGGCGATCGCATCCGCATGCAGGATCATTTCAACGATCCCGGATTCTATCTCCGCAAGCACATGGCCGACCCGCGGCAAGCTTGGCGGTCTCGCGCGCGCACCACGGTGGACGTTTCAACCGTCGTGGAGTCCAGCGGCAAGATGTCGTACTGATTGAAACTGTGGGTGTCTGGCCAGGATGAAATCGACATCGTGCGCCTCGCCGACATCACCATCGTCGTCCTTGTGCCGGGGATGGGCGACGACGTACAAAGCATCAAGGCCGGCATCATGGAGATCGCCGATATTTTCGTTCTCAACAAGTCCGATCGCGAAGGCGCGGATCGGCTTGAGCAAGAAGTTCGCGCCATGCAGTCGCTCGCCTCACGACATACCGACTGGATTCCTCCCATCGTGCGCACGGTCGCAAACGCAGGAGACGGTCTCGTTGAGCTTGCCGTAGAGATGAATAAATTTCGTCAGTGGCTGGATAAGGATGGCCGCTGGGAAGGCTCGCCGCCAATCCTTCTGGAGCGATCGTCTGCGGGAGATGATTCAATACCAGTTAATGCGGGAGCTGGGCAGCCGCGGCTTCAGCGAGAGCAGTCTCTCGGAGATTGCAGCCCGCGTTCTGGCCGGAACTGAAAATCCACATCTGCTGGTGCCGCGGCTGGTGAGCGGTGTATTGAGTGAGGAGAGTCTCCATGCAGCACGAAGCGCTGAAAAATAATTCCGCCTCCATCGATCACCTCGGCATCGCCGTGAAAAATCTGCAGGCTGCAAAGTCGTTCTACTGATGACGGTCTTGAAATCAGCGAGGAGGAAATCGTAGAGCAGGAGCAGATAAAGCTCGCCATGGTAAAGCTGGGCGACAGCCGTCTTGAGTTGCTGGAGCCCCTCAGCGAGGAATCGCCCGTCGGACGCTTCCTGAATCGCCGTGGAGAAGGTCTGCATCACGTCGCGCTGCGCGTTCCCGATATCGAGGGCCGAGGAGGAGTTGAAGTCCAAAGGCGTCCGCCTCGTCTCCGACCATGTGCAAGCGCGGCGCAGGTGGTGACTGCGGTTCTTCGTCGTCCTCCAGCGCTGGCGGCGTGCTCATGGAATTGTTCGAGGACGCGCCGGAGGGCAAATGATCCTCGTCGTTGACACCTGCGGCGCAGTCGGCGGTGTCGCCCTTGCGGAAATTGCGCCAGCGGATCCAGAATCGTCGGAGAGGTCGCCATCAGCGGAAAGACCTTTGCCGCCGAGTTGGTGCCTGCCATCTCCTCTTGCTTGGCGCCGCCGGCCTCACGGTCGCGGTACTGGACCCGTGGCCGTCGTTCGTGGCCCGGGTAGCTTTACCGGTGTGCGCATTGGCGTCAGTGCCGCCAAGGGCTTGGTGGGAGGCCGCGGGCATTCCCCTCATCGCCCTTTCGCGCCTGGAAGTGCTCACGCGAAAAGCCGGCATCGCTGCGCTCACCATCGCCGTTTTCGATGCTGGCCGCAGCGAATACTATGTCGGCATTTACCAGGCAGGGAATTGCCTGCTGGAGTCTGTCATGACTCACGATCAGCTTATGGAGCACGCATCGGATCGCCCCTCAACCGTACTCGCCTGCGAACCCCGCGTTCAAACCGCGCTCGCCGAATTGCAGCCCATGATGCTGTCCGTTCCAACCTTGGGCGACGCACTCGCCATCGCGGTTGAGAGATGGAACGATCGCAAGTTTGAAGACGTCATGACGCTTGATGGAAACTACCTGCGGCGCTCTGATGCGGAGATTTTTTCCAGCCGCTCCATTCGCCCAAAACTTGCCGATGAGAAAGTGGAAGCCGTTGAGCCAGAAGCCTGAACACTCGGCAACCCACGCTCCCCAGCTCATTCTGCGGCCTATGGCTTTGGCGGACATTCCAGAAGTGCTTCGTCTGGAACAGGAAACCCCGGGTGCTCCCCATTGGAGCCGCGACCAGTACGAAGCATCCACCCGCAATTCGAGTGGAGCGGTCCGTCGCCGCGCCTGGGTAGCCCTTGATTCCGGGCAATTTGTGGCCTTTGCCGTCGTCCGGGAACTCGCAGCCGGGCATGAGGTCGAGTGCGAGTTGGAGTCGCTTGCGGTACACCCCACTGCCCAGCGGAACGGCCTGGGACGCACCCTCCTCGATTACGTCATATCTGAGCTGAAAGCGGCTTCCGCCAGACTCCTCTTACTCGAGGTCCGAGCATCTAATCAGGCAGCAAGACACCTGTATCAGCGCGCCGGCTTAGTGGAAAAAGGCGTTCGGAAAAACTATTATCCGGCTGGATCAGGCTGCCCGGCCGAAGACGCCGTATTGATGGAATTGAGGTTCCATGAAAGCCCGGGGAACCTGACCGGAGACGCCGGACAAGCTGTTGAAAAAACGGCATTGCCCACCGCCCTCCGGAGTGGTAGCTTGATGAGTCTCGAGAAACAGGAGGTGGATGAATGGATCAGGAAATCGACGGACATTTGCTCAGCGTGGAATTGCACAGGTTGGAAGAAGAGCACCATAGCTACGCTGAGCGGCTCGAAAGCTTAATTTCAAAGCCCTATTTATCCGAAGATGAAAAAGTTGAAGAAGTCCGGCTCAAGAAGTTGAAACTTCACCTGAAAGATCAAATCGCAGCAAGACGCAATCAGCACAGGGCGTTGAATCTCGCCTAGGCTACTGTTGTCCGGTACGTGGATCGGCAAAATTCCTAGTTCCCGAAGCGGAGCATCGCATGCCCTGAGATCTAGGTGTGGTTTGCGCTCCGCTCAACCGGGCCACCGCGCACATGAGAGGCAAGCCCTCTATAATCGACTGAGGTTGCTCTCTTATGGTGCGTGACGGTTATTTTTACGGGTTGGCTCTGCTGCTTGTCGCAATAGTGGTGCATCTGCTCACCGGCGGATGGCTCTGGACACTGATTCCAATCCTCTTGGCATTCTTTTTCCTCTGGTTTTTCCGCGATCCCGAACGTGCAGTTCCCGACGGCTACGGCCTCATCGTTTCGCCGGCCGACGGACTGGTGACCGAGGTGACGCGTATCGACACGCCCGATGGTCCCCGCCAGAGAATCAGCATTTTTCTCAGCGTCTTCAATGTCCACGTCAATCGCTCGCCCATTGCCGGCACCCTGCGCGACGTCCACTACCAGAAGGGCAAATACCTGAACGCCATGAATCCTGCCTCGGCAGAGCAGAATGAGCAGTGCGTAGCCACCGTGGCGGGGGAGGAAGATTGAGGTCACCTTCAAGCAGATTGCCGGATTGCTGGCCCGCCGCATCGTTTTCGTTCCAAAGGCCGGCGACCGCATAGGCCGCGGCGATCGAGTCGGCCTTATCAAGTTCGGCTCCCGCGTGGACGTGGTTCTGCCGTCCGGCGTGCTGATTCTCGTATCCAAGGGAACCCGCGTCAAGGGTGGTTCTTCCATCCTCGCCGAGATCGACCACGCCACCGACGATGAGTTGGTGAAAGCGACCGCGTTGGAGGCATTGGTTTGAGCAGCGAGGAGCGTCGTACGACACGTCCGAAACGGGGGATGTACATTATCCCCTCCGTTTTCACCTCCGGCAATATTGCCGCTGGATACTTCGCCATCACCCAGAGCTTGCAAGGTTCCGCCCTGCAGCCCCATCACTTTGATTACGCTGCGCTCGCCATCGGATTCGCAATCCCCTTCGATGCGCTCGATGGCCGCATCGCTCGCATGACGAACACCACCAGCGAGTTCGGCAAGGAATTGGATTCGCTCGCAGACGTCATTACCTTCGGCGTTGCGCCCAGCATTCTCGCGTTTACCTGGGGATTCACCATGCTACCCACCAGCATGGACCCAACGTTCCGCCAGAAGCTGGTAGAGTTTGGCGCGTTTCTCTGTTTCCTGTTTCTGCTTTGCGGAGCAGGCCGGCTGGCGCGTTTCAACATCAGCCACAATCCGTTGCCCAAGAATCCCGGCAAGCCCGATCGTAAGTATTTCGTGGGCATGCCTATTCCAGCCGCGGCCGGCGTAATCGCCTCCGTCGTTCATCTTTTCCACGGACACCCCGTCTTCAACTGGTGGCTGGCCATTACGTGGATGGTGCTGGTTGCCCTGCTCGGTTTCCTCATGGTGAGTACCTGGCGCTTTTGGAGCGGCAAGGAAATCAATCTCTCCAGCCGGCATCCATTCCAATTGCTCATCCTGCTTGGCGTGTTCGTTTATTCGCTCGCCATGTTTTCCTACATGATTCTGTTCCTCTTTGCCTTCAGCTACATGTTTTCCGGCATCTTCGCGCGCGCGGCCTACTCGTGGCGTCGTGGACGCCAGGCAGGTAGCAATACAGTCTCGAATCCTACGACCACGACACCGGAATGACAGCCAACTATCGAATCGCAATTGTGGGCGCCGCTTCTCTACGGGGCAAAGAGGTCAACGAAGCGTTGGGAGAATCGATATTCGCCTCGGCGGATTTCCTCCTCATGGACGATGATGAAGCGCTCGGTCAGCTTGATTCCATCGGCGACGAAGTCACCTTCATCCAGCGCATCGAACCCAATTCGTTTGAGCACGTAGACTTCACGTTTTTCTGTGGAGACGCCGCTCTGACCCGTAAACATTGGAAGAACGCGCAACGCGCCGGCAGCAGCATCATCGATCTCTCGCGCCCTTGAGTCAGAGCCGAAGGTGCTGGTGCGCGCTCCCTGGGTGCGCGAAGAGATGAACGGTACGGCTCCGAAAGAGTCGCCCGACCTGCACACTCCAGCCGTCATTCCCGCTCACCCAGCGGCCGTTTCGCTGGCGCTTTTAATGCTGCGATTGAAAAATATCGCCACCTTAAAGAGCGCATCCGCCACCATACTCGAGCCGGCCTCGGAATACGGCCGCGCCGCAATGGATGAGCTGCATCAGCAGACGGTCACGCTGCTGTCCTTTCAAACGTTGCCGCGCGAGATCTATGACACCCAGGTGGCATTCAATTGCGTTCCCGTTTTCGGCGAAGCCGCCAAGATCAGCCTCGCAGAGAGGGAAACCACCATTCGCCGTCACTACGCGCTGCTCTCCGGTGGAAAGCTTCCGCAGGTCGCAGTGCAACTGATCCACACGCCCGTGTTCCATGGATACGCATTCTCAATCGCGGTTGAATTGGAGCAGGCCGTGGTGCTGGAAGATGTTGAAGCGGCTCTCAGCGGCGACCACATCGATGTGGTTCTCGGGGATGCTGATGCGCCCAGCAACCTGAGCACGGCGGGACAGGAAGATGTGATGGTCCGGCTGCGAAGCGACGACGACGGCCCTTCGCAACGATTCTGGATTTGGGCGACAGTCGATAATCTCAAGTTCGCCGCGGTCAATTCTGTAGCCTGCGCTCTTGAATTGAGAAGGCTGCGTCCGCAGGGGCAAGTGCAGTAGCGCCTACTGCGTTTTCTGCCACGCGGCGTACTGCGTAAGGATGTATTTGTCCGTCATCCCGGCAATGTAGTCGGCCACGTACCGCGCCACTCCCTGTTCCGCCACATCCGCCTCATGGCCCGGCGGAATCAGCGCAGGATCTGCCACCCATGCGTCGAACAGCCGCTGGATAATCTCTCCCGCCGCATGCTGATCGCGAAGCAGGTCTTCCGAGCGGTAGAGATTTTCGTAGAGATAACTCTTCGCCTCCATCCGTTGCGCTTCCACTCCCGGCGAAAAGGTCACCACCCGGTTCGGTGCAGATCGTATATCTTCGAGCGATTGAACCCCCGCCTTTGAAACGTTGCGGATGGTCTCGTCAATCAGATCGCCCACCAGCACATTCAGCATGCGCTTGATCGATTCGTTGAACACCAGCTTTTCTGCGGCGCGAGGGAAGCGCTTTTCCATGGGAACGTAAAAGCTCTCGAAAATGCGCACATGCTCGCGGACATGACGGATGGTGAGGATCCCCGCTTCCACGCCATCATCAAGGTCTGCGGTCAGGTAGGCAATCTCGTCCGCGAGATCAATCAGCTGGGCTTCGAGTGGAGGACGTTTGGAGAGAAAATATTCAGCAAGCTCAGGATGTTCTTCCGGCGCGTAGTCGTGCGAGTGCTTGATGATGCCTTCGCGCACCCCGAGCGTCAGGTTCAGTCCGCGAAATCCCGCATAGCGTTGTTCGAAATACTCCACGATGCGTAGCGCATGGAGATTGTGGTCGAAGCGGAGGCCGTGCTTGCGCAGGGCCTTGTCGAGAGCGTGTTCGCCCGCATGCCCAAACGGCGGATGCCCGATATCGTGAACCAGGGCAAGCGCCTCCGAAAGATCTTCGTTCAGCCCCAGCGCCTTGGCGATGGTTCTGGCAATCTGTGTTACTTCCGTGGTGTGTGTCAGGCGGCTGCGAAAGTGGTCCGAATAGCGGTCGGTGAAAACCTGCGTTTTTCCCGCCAGGCGACGAAAGGCGCGAGAATGAATAATGCGCGCGCGGTCCCGTTGGAAAGCGGATCGGTAAGGATGGGGTTGCTCGGGATACGCCCGCTTCGTGAGAGGCTCTCCATCGTCATCTTGAACCCGGCAGTCAGCCGGAAGATGCGCGAGTGGAGGCGAAAGAATCACGTCCGGGCCGATCTCCTAGTTCTTCGGGGTACCTGTTGTATCGTGCTTTGCCAGCCTGACGCGGGCGCCTTCCAGCTTCTTCTCCACCTTGGCGACGTCGCCCGGCTCGGCATCCGCGGGATTCGAGCGCGCGTACTCTGTGAGCGACAACTCCCACTGCGCCGCCGCTTCTTTCAGGCGACCCGTCTTCTCGTATAGCTCGCCCATGTGATCATGCACCGTGGGATCGTTGGACATGCGCTCCAGGGCCTTGCGCAGATTCTCTTCCGCAGGACCATACTGGCCCAGCTTGAAGTATGCCCACCCCAGTGAGTCGAGGTTTGCTCCGCTTTGTGGATCGAGCGTCACGGCGTGCTGCAGCATCGCCACGGCTTCCGTCAGGCGAACACCGCGATCCGCCAGCATGTATCCCATGTAGTTCAGCGTCATGCTGTTGTTCGGATCGATCGCGAGAATCTTTTTAAACTGTTCTTCCGCCGCCTCGTATTGCTTCTGGCGCTCCGCAATGGTTCCCCGAAGGAAATATACGTAGATCTTTTCGTCGGGCTTGGTCGACAGCGGCTCGGCCTTGTCCACCATGTCGCTGGCATCCTTCCAGCGGCGTAGGCGGATGTCCATATTGGCAATCTGCAGATAGGTCTCGCGGTCTTCCGGGCCGCCATTCAACTGCGCCTTTGCCAGTGCAAGTCCCTCATCCACTTTGCCGGTATCCGCTATTTGTCCTGCCAGCATCAGCTTGATCTGGCGGTCCTTGGGCAGCTTCTTCGCCGCTTCTTCGGCGGCTGCTGTGGCCTGCGGATACATGCGCGCATCGCGGTACGCGTCCACTTCGCTCTGGTAACCGCGCGTGGCGAACTCCCCGCCCATGGCAATCATCTTGGCATAAGTATCGATGGCCAGTTGCGTCTTGTTCTGTTCACGGTAAATGTTCGCCAGCCGTTCCAGGAAGATGGCGCGATTATTCTTCTCCAGTTCGGTGTATTGATCGTTCGCGTGTGTCGTCCCCGCAACCAGCTTTTCCAGGATCTGCGTGGCGTCGTCGTAGCGGCCAAGTGAGTCGTACAGCAGTGCTTCGTTGAAGCTGATCTCCAGCGAATCCTTCACCAGCAGCTTGGCCTTCTTCAGTGTGGCCAGTGACTGGTCATACTTTCCCTGGCGCCGTTCAATTTCGGAAATGCGCAAATAGGCTTGCGGATCCTGCGGGTCGCCAGCGGAAATATCCTGATAAATCTTCAGCGCCTCTGCCAGCTGATTGTCATTCAACAGGCTCTGTGCCAGAGCGCGCTCGGCGTCCAGATTATCCGGATCCTGCGCAATTGCCCGCTGATAAGCATCGATGGCCTTCTTGTTGTCTTTCAGCAGATCGTAGGTTGAGCCCAGGGCATATTCCATCTTCGCGCTGCGGTCATCTACCGGCACCGCTTCCAGGATGCTGACGGCACGCTGCAGATCGCCGGATTCGCTGTAGAGGCGCGCAAGATTCAGCACCACTTCTTCCGAGTTCGGATCGATCTTCTGCGCCATCTTGAACTGCTCTTCCGCCTTGGCGCTGTTGTGGTTCAGGGAGTAGAGCTGCCCCAGTAGGAGCCGGTCTTCAATGTCATTCGGCTGGATCTGGACGATCTTGTTGTATTCCTCGATGGCCAGGTCCAGCATCTTCGCCGAAGGCGAATTGTTCTGCACATCGCCCAGCGAGCGCAGATAAATCCGGCCCAGCAGCTTATGCGCTTCCAGGCTGTTCGGATCCTTCTTGATCATGTCCTGCGCGGCCAGCACCGCGTCGCGCACCCGCCCCGTCTTGAAGTAAAGCTCCGCCAGCCCGCTGTTCAAATACTCCGACGTGGGATCAGCGTTCAAAGCCAGCTTGTATTCCTCAATCGCGCGCGTCGCATACTCAGGACGGCCATAGGTCGTCGCCATCTCTTCGTACGTATGCGCCAGAGCGAAGTGATAATAAGCACTCGCACGGTCAGGCGTCGCGGCAGCAGCAGCCGGTGCCGCCGGCTTGGCTGACTCGGCTCGTAGTAACCCCGGCAGTGCACACGACGCCAGCACCAGCGTGACAACAGCCAGCCGCTTTGCGGTCTGTGCGTAAGGGAAAATCGAAATGTCTATCGGCGTGGAGCTTCTCGTCATTTAGGCAATCCTGCGTCGGACCGCGTCAGCGGTTGGGATATGCGGATCGTACTGCGTGTATTCGATGCTCTCGTCAGAATCTCTGGTCACGCTGGATGAGGCATTTTGCTGCTTCACTGTTAAAGACGATTGTAACCCGATAAAGGGTGCGCTCCATGGCAACCTGTGTTCGCTATTTGCAACGCTGGCCCCCCTAATGTTTAGCAGGAGAATCATCCACTATCGGCAATTCCTGGCTGGCCGCGCCCACCAATCCACCCCGCGCCATTGCCACCAGCGAACGCTGCAGGACGGTAATTTGCCGTTCCATTCGCGCCAGTTGCCGCTGCCCGCTCGCACTCCGGTCCAGAAGATCCTCTTCGCTCAGGTCGAATTTCTCTGCAAACTCCGCCCAGTCCACAGCTTCGCCTCCCAGTGCGCGGTAGAGATCCTGTAAACCCTGTCTCATCAGGCCGAGCTTCTCGCTGACGCGCGTCGACCGTTTCCAGGCCTCCTCGCCGGGCAACGACGCCAATGTCGTAATGCTCTGCCCAAATCTCCGCAGGTAGGTCACAAACGCAATCGCAGCCTCCGTCGCCCGCGCCCCGCCCCGCAACCCGCCTCGCGACGTCCATGAGGGTTCCAACCGAAGCCGGTCCAGCGAGTCTTCTGTATCGTTGTGGGCAAGTCCGATGGCCCGCCTGGCCGCGGCAACCGTCGCCTCGGCCTCCCCGGCTTTCTGTTCATTCCATTGCGCAATCAGGGCGTCAAGATACCGTTGATTTGCCTGTAGACTTCGCTGAAGTTGAAAGCCGAAGCGTCTCCGCTCCAGCGCCGGCCATAGCACCGCCATGGCAGCCATTGCGATGACCGCCCCGAAGAGCGTGTCCAGAACTCGCACCCCGGCCAACTGCCAGTCTCCGACGTATGGCAAAAAGGCGAGCACAAACGTCGGCGTCAAAAAGAAGCAAAAGAGCGTGTAGCTCAGCGGCATCACCGCCAGCGCACAGAATGCCAGCGGAAACAGAGCCACCGCGGTAATCAGCTGGGAGTGCAGAAATACCGCCAGCAACGCCGCGAAAATGCCTCCCGCCACCGTGCCGCCAACGCGCTGCAGCGATCGCAGAAAGGTGCCTCCCACGTGCGGCTGCAGCACAATCAGCGAGGTCAGCATCATCCAGTACCCGTAGCTGATGTGCGACCACCTCAACACGTAGACATTCGTGCCGCACACCACCGCCACCCGGGCCGCATGGCGGAACATCAGCGAATCCGTCTTCCAGTTCGCCACCAGCTGTTCCAGCCGGATCCGTCGCGGGCGATACGGGTGAGGTAGCGTTGTACCCGCTTTCGCAGCTGTAATCCCAGGCGAATCAACGCCATTTCCGGCTATCGGGCTCTCTCGGCCTGTTCGGACCGTCGTGGCGCTCTCCAGTGATATATCCAGAAGTTGCGTCGCGTCGCTGATCTGATTGAGCAGAAACTGTCCCGGAAGATCCTCAGGAGACATGCATTGCGCCATTTCAAGCGGAATTCGCCGCAACCGGGCCTGGTAGTCATCACAGGATTGCTCGATGTGGTCCACCTTGCGCCGCAGCGCCTCTGAAATCCACGTCTCCGCCTGCTCCAGAAGCAAAAGCGCGCTTTTCCCTCGCATAATGCACGGCGACGCGTCCTGATTCGCCGTCATTTCCATGTATTCGGAGAGCGCCACGGACCGCGCCAGAAGCATGTCACCAGATTCCAGCAGCACTACCAGGCTGCGCCCCCGCAGCGTTTCTGCCGCGCTCTCCGCCCGCACGCTTGAGACGGCGTGCCGGGTCAACTCCAACTGACGCCGGAGCCGGCTCTGGTGGTGTCGCGCCAGCCTGTGCCACAGGGCCGGGCGAACCTGTTTCCTCAGGTTCAGCTCGTGAATGCTCGCCAGAAAGCTGGCCAGCTCCCGGTAAAGATCACTGACGGCAAAACGGGCTGGCCGGTAGGGGTCAATCGGCCATAAAAACAGCGAGAGCAGCATTGCCCAGAGTCCGCCCAGAACAAGAAAGCCACCGCGCAAAACGGCTACCCGGACGTCATCCGTGGGTGCCCCGAGCCCGCAAATGTATATAACCTGGACCAGCACCGCGCAGGAGGCAAAAGGCTCGCCCAGCACGATTAGGTACGTCCAGGCGAAACACCAAAAAATCGTCGCGACGACGGCATAGGCCAAATGCCCGCCCACCAGCGTCCCCAGAAGGCATCCAGATGCGCCCCCAAGGGTCAACAGGCCAAGGCTGGCGATCCGGCTGCGGTAAGGTCCTCCTTTGTCGGCAAGTATCGCCTCAAAGGCTCCCAGCGCCGCCCAGCCTAATTGAGGCTGTTGCAGCATTTCGCCCAGAAGCAGCGGAAAGCTGATGGCCGTCGCCGCCCGCAAGCCGCGAAACCAGTCCATCCCCTTCAGCCACGAAAGGTCGGACAGCTTCCCCTTCAGATTTTCAAAGGATGCCATAGAGCCAGTATCTCATTGGCAACAGATGCTTTGCGCCGCCGCGCGGGAGGCTCCGGCGACCTCATAGGATTTCGAAAGTCAGCGGCCAAAGTGCCAGAAATCAGTGGCGGAAGTGCCTGATTCCAGTAAAGACCATGGCAATTCCCAGCTTGTCTGCAGCGGCAATTACGTCGTCGTCGCGCACGGAGCCACCCGGCTGAACCACCGCCGTCGCCCCTGCCGCGGCTACTGCCTCCAGCCCGTCGGGGAAGGGGAAGAAGGCATCGGAAGCCGCCACGCAGTTCACCAGGGGCAAAACTGCTTTCATCGCACCAAATTTCGCCGCATCCACGCGGCTCATCTGGCCCGGCTCCCACGCCCAGCGTCTGCCCGTCCTTCGCGTAGACGATGGCGTTGGACTTCACGTGCTTGCAGACGCGCCAGGCAAACAGCAGGGCGCTGCAGTTCTTCCGTGCTCGGCTTGCGTGCGGTCACCATCTTCATCTCTTCGGGAGTGGTGCTGGCGCGGTCCGCATCCTGCAGCAGCAGGCCGCCGGATACATGCTTGATCACCCGCAGATGTTTCCGCAGGTCGCAGCTCAATCAGGCGCAGATTCTTCTTCGCCTTCAGCCGATCGAGCGCCGCCGGTGCAAACGCGGGAGCAGCAATCGCCTCGACAAACAGCTTCGCCATTTCTTCCGCGGCATCTGCATCAAGCTCTCGGTTCACGCCGATCACACCGCCAAAGGCCGACACCGGATCGCACTCGAGTGCCTTCGCTGTACGCCTCGACCAGGCTGTCGGCCGTGGCCGCGCCGCAGGGATTGGTGTGCTTGATGATGGCGACCGCCGTCTCGTCAAACTCCTGCACCAGGTCCCAGCAGGCGTCCAGATCCACGAGGTTGTTGTAGCTGAGTTCCTTGCCGTGGTGCTGCGTTGCTCCTGCAATGCCGCGCCCGCTGCCGTCGGAGTAGAGCGCGGCGCGTTGGTGGGGATTCTCCCCGTAACGAAGGTCCATCGCCAGCGGATACGCAATGCGCAGAGTGCGCGGAAACGGAGCCTTGTCCGCAGGCGTGAACTGGACAGCAGCGTGCGCCGGTTCCGGGCTGGCGATGCGCTCCAGCGTGTTCGCAATCGCCGTATCGTAGGCGGCAGTGGTGGCAAAGGCCTGTTGCGCCAGCCGCCATCGGGTCTCACGGCTCAATCCGCCATTGTTCGCCTTCATCTCTTCGGCCAGCGCGGAGTAGTCGCTCGCCAGAGTCACAATCGCGACATCTTCAAAATTCTTCGCGGCGGAGCGCACCATCGAAGGGCCGCCGATATCGATGTTTTCAATCACTTCTTCAAACAGTGCGCCGGGACGCGATGCCGTCTTCTCAAACGCGTATAGATTCACCACTACCATGTCGATGGGCAGAATTCCGTGTTCCGCCACCGCCGCGCGATGCTCTGCCTTGTCGCGAACGTACAGCAGGCCGCCATGCACCCGCGGATGCAGCGTCTTCACCCGGCCGTCCAGCATTTCCGGAAATCCGGTCAGGTCGGAAATATCCTTCACCACCAGGCCCGCCTCGCGCAGCGCCCGCGCCGTGCCCCCGGTGGAGACCAGTTCCACCCCGTACGACGTGAGGGCTTGTGCGAAATCCACCAGTCCGGTTTTGTCGGTAACACTTAGCAATGCCCGCTGAATATGCTTGACGCCGCTCACTTGATCTTTTCCTTTCGGGGTAGAACGGAAACTGGATGTGCTTTGTGGATGAAAGTCGATTGTATTCAGACATCGCCGGCTTGTCATTGCGCAGCCAATCCCGCCGTCGCCTTCTCCGAACCTGAAGACCGCCAAGGTCGCGCCCGGAGCCCTCTTCATCCGTACCATCAAAGAAGAGTCGTCCGCTCCTCGCGGATATCCTATGGAAGAGTTTTCGATTTTGATATGCTAACGCCCGTGAATGACCCCATCCAAGTCCGCCAATCGATTCTTCACATCTGCGGTCGCGAAACGATCCTCGAGCTGCGCGACGAGATTTTTCGCTTACACGGCTACGAAGTGACGTCCACGCTGGATATGAAAAACACCTTGGCACTCTTTCGCCAGCGGACATACACCCTAGTATTGATTGACGTTGAGGGAGAAGGACGCGTGGCGAGTGCAGAGCACCTCTGTGGCGAAATCAGGCACGAGAACCCTGACCAGGTGGTAGCGTTCCTTTGTAATTACAGGGTATCCATCGACAGCGATTGCCCGGACGAAGTCATCCACGCTGAGTTCAACCCGGCGGCCATGATCAAAGGCGTCGCCGAGCTTCTCGTAACTGTTGAAAATTGATCTGGCGTAATATCCCCCGTGACCTGTAAGACTTAAATCAGAGCGACGGGCCCGGCAGGGTTCGTCGCTTGTTCAGTTTAAGGAGGGTAAAGTCGTGGTTTCATTGCAGGAGGACTTTCTCCGTAAGGCAGCGGCAGCAGCATCGGCGGCGGGGCATCTGTTTCCCGAATATGCCGCCTGCGAGGCCGCCCTCGAATCCGCATGGGGCCAGTCCGGCCTCGCCACCCGCGCCAACAACCTGTTTGGCCAGAAGCAAAGCCAGCCGCCTATCGATGGCACCGGCACTCTGCCTCTGCCCACTAAGGAGTTCCTCCACGGCCAGTGGGTTACCGTAGCCGCCAACTGGGTGCTCTTCGCCGATTGGAGCATGTGTTTCCGTGCCCGCATGCGACTGCTGCAGGCAGCCAGCCGTAAGTATCCGCATTACGCCGCTGCATTGGCCGCAACCACCGGCGAGGAATTTGTGAGCGAAGTTTCGCAGACATGGTCAACGGATCCGGCAAGGGCTAGCAAAGTGCTTTCCATCTATGCGGCGCATCACGGCTGCTTTAGTGCCGCTCAGCCCGCCGCTTCGCCAACGGTACCGACGGCAGCCGCGCAACCCGCTCCGCCGCCCACGCCGGTGGCTTCACCCGGCCTTGGGTAGATTGGCGAGAGCGTGCTCCTGCGTCTTGCGATGTTCCGCCTTCACCACGCTGGTGCGTATCGGCTTCTCCTGCAAAAGCAGTTCCGTCGCCTGGATGGAGGGATTGGCGTGGAACCAATCCTGGACAACATTATCGCGAAGAAGATTCAGGATGGATAAAAGCGACATGCCCTGGTGGTGAGCCATCCATTCGCGGACCAGCACCGGCTTCGCAAGTGAGGCCGAGTAGTCCGCCGATTCGTAGAATCCGAAAGCGCCTGACCAGCCCGCCTCCTGCATTCCGCGAAGATTACGGATGGATTCAGATTGCGCGACGCCCAGCGACAGGAAGCTGGAGTAGGGCGAAACCACCGGGCCAGTTTCATGCGAGCCCTTCAACGACAAATCGGGAACGCCGAAAGCATAGTACTGATAATTGCCCTCGCCATCCTGCGTGGCAAAGCCGCTTTCGGAAATCCCCCACGGAATTCTATGCCGACGCCCATAAGCAATTTGAATTTCGGCATTCGCCTTGAGGGTGCGGCTCATCAGCGTGTCGGGATACGTACGCATCCACAACGCGGGCATCATGTATTCAAACATCGTGCCCGTCCACGACAACAACACTGCGCGGTCGTAGGCCATGGTGTGCGTGCGTCCCAGGCGGAACCAGCTCTGCTGCGAGATATCTCCATTCGCAATCGCAAGGAAGGATGCCATGCGCGCCTCTGAAGCCAGCAGGTCATAGCAGGACGCCAGCAGTGTTCCTGCGGAGGCGTCATAGCCAATGGAGAGCAGGTTGCGTGAGCGGTTCAGCAGGAATCCGAATTCCATCTCCTCCGCCAGCCGGCACGCCTTGGCCGATATTTGGGTCAGCGAATCGGCGAGCTGCTCCACGCGCTCAATTGCTTCCGGCAACAGTGCCCGCAGCTTTTCGCCCAGCACCAGGTTGGGCGATTCGTCGCCCAGCGTCGCCCAGCTTCTCTGCAAACCCGCATTCAACTGCTGTGCATAGCCTGCGATGTTCAAAATCGTCGGCACCGGGTTAGACGTGATTCCGAGATCCGCCACAGACCGCAGCGGCGAAAATTCAGGAAGCATCCACGGCATGTAATCGCGCATCAGCACTTTGATCGCGCGAAGTCGTGCATGCGTCTCACCCAGCCACCAGCTCATGTCTGTTTCGCCGAGGCCGTCGTATTCCATCGATTCCAGCTGTGAATCCACATGCATCGCCCATCTCAGCCAGTCGTCGATGGATGCTTCGCCTGCCGGTGGAGGGGCAAGCGTATTTTGTAACAGATGCAGTTGCACAATATCCCGCAGACCCTGGAACACTTTGTGGCTCAGCAGTTTTTCGTTCAGCAGGCTGCGCGCCCCAGTGTGCAGGGTGTAGAGTGAGGCCGCAAGGTTGCCGCTGTCCACGGTGGAGACGATCTTCGGCTCAATCGGCTCCAGCGTGCGCGTTTCATACCAGTTGTAAAGATGCCCGCGGAAGCGCGGCATACGCTGAATTGTCGAAAGGCACTCTTCGGTAAGGTGGGCGAACTCCGGCAGTGTCAGGTATCCCAGTTCGCAGGCAGCCTGCCGGGAGTTGAGCAGCAGCCCGACGTTCGTAGGAGAAACGCGCGCAGCAGCCACGAGCCCATCCTCACGAACATTGTCCGGCACAAGATAGTTGTGTTCCTTGCCGCCGAACTGGCGGAAGTAGCGCCAGATCAGCAGCGCGTGTTGCCGAAGAAAACGCTCGTCTGGTTTGCTCAGCCGCTTGTCTTCTTCGCGCGGCGGCCGGTTTAGCCAAAGCGTAATGCCGCTCTCTGACAGCCATAGCACGAGGATGGGAGCGGCAACCAGCAGCGCATGCAGATTGAACAATCCCACAAGTATCGCGAGCCCAATCGCAAGTGGTGCGGTCGCCTTCAAGTATCTGTCCACGGGAGTCGTGCGCCGCGTAGCCGACTCCGCCTCTGCGGCCGTCTCCCACTCCAGCAAGCGCTGGCCGGTAACAAACCTGCGCACTAACGCACGCACAATGGCGTCGATCGAGAGCAACATCTGGTGCGGAAGAAAAACGAGATTCAGAAATGTAAATCCAACACCCTGCAGCAAATCGCCGAAGAGCTGCAGAGTCACACCCTTTTGCGAATACGCCACCACGCGAATGGAACTGAATACAAGGTTCAGAAGGCTGGGTATAAACAGCAGGAATACCGTGGCCAGCGTCCAGTACAGTGCGCCCCCGGGAAGACCCAGCCAGCCCGCAACGATCAGGAAGAAGGTAAACGGCTCGACCAGCGAGCGCCGCAGATTGTCCAGAATTTTCCAGCGCGAAACAGTGCTGATGGGGTTGCGCCCATACCTGCCGGACTCATCCGGAACCAGCCCGAACAGCCATTGCGAAATCTGCCAATCGCCACGCACCCAGCGATGCTTCCGCCGCGTGTAGGCGCTGTAATGCGAAGGATAATCGTCAATCAATTCAATGTCGCTGGCCAGCCCGGCGCGCGCATACGCGCCTTCGATCAGGTCATGGCTTAGCAGGGAATTGCGCGGGAATCTTCGATCAAGAACTTTGTGGAGAGTCGCAACTTCGTAGATACCCTTGCCCGTAAAAATGCCTTCACCATAGAGATCCTGGTAGGCGTCCGACACGGCGCGCGTGTAAATATCAAATCCCGTTTCGCCGGAGTAGATCGCCGCCAGGCGCGAACTCGATGCCGACTGAATACTCACGCCAATGCGCGGCTGCAGAATGCCGTAGCCTGAAGTCACGATCCGCGATTGCGGATCAATGACAGCGCGATTCAACGGATGCGAAATCGCTCCCGCGAGCAATTGTGCGGATCCGCGCGGCAGCTGCGTGTCGGAGTCCAGCGTGATCACGTACCGTACCCGCGACAGAACTTCGAGATTGCCAGCCTTCACCGGAAAGCTGTCGTACTCCGAATACAGAAATTTGTTCAGATCGAGCAGCTTGCCCCGCTTGCGCTCCCATCCCATCCACACTCCCTGCCGCGAATTGAAGATGCGATGACGGTGCAGCAGCAGGAAGGAGCCCGCCTGCCGCGATTGGTAACGCTGGTTCAAATCCGCCAACAGCTTTACCGCCAGGTCGACCAGCGGATTGGAGTCGTTCTCATTGGGCCGCGTTGTCGAATCGGGTAGATCGGTGAGCAGCGCGAAATGCAGATTCGGATCGAGGTTCGCGAGAAAGCGAACCTCCATATCGTCGAACAACCCGCGCACCTGCTTCTCATTCAACAACAGCGTCGGTACTGCGACGAGGGTTGTAAACTCCGCGGGAATGCCTTCGCTGAAGTCGAGTTTCGGCAGCGCCTCCGCGGGGAATATCGCGGTCACCATGCTGTTCAATAAATCCACAGCACCCTGCGCCGCGGGCAGCAGCAACAGAAGAGCGGCAAGTGTCAGGCCGCCAACCACGGGATAATCCGGCACCAGCGGCAACAGGATCGCCACCAGGATCAGCGATGTGGCAAGAATAATTCCGCCGATATAAAACTCGTCCGCGTATCGGCGCATGGCGGCGCGCACGCGAGCTCCAAACCGCGGGCGGTAGCCAATGCGCGCAGCCAGTTGCGGAAATCCTTCAGCCACAAGATAGTAGCCAATGTGCTTGCGCCGCTGCGACAACCGGGGATCGAGCGAAGGAGACAGCCGTGCCGTTTCCGCCAGGCTGAGCGCATGCTTGGCAACTTCAACCTCGCTGCACTCGGAGTGGCAAGCCACCTCCGCAATTCGCCTGCGATAGGCATCGCGGCTTTCGAAATTCATCTTCGCGTAGGCTTCAGCAGGATCACGCCGCAGTACGGGCTCGAGTGAAATTAGCGGCTCGAGCAACGGACTCCAGTCCAGTTCGCCGATTTCGCGCAGTGAATCCAGCCGGCGATTCAGGAGATCGGTGTTGAATTCGCCGGGATGCGTGGAGGCCAGCTCGCCCGCCTGCTGCAGCACGCATTCCAACAGAACAAAACGCAGCGCTGACGGTATCTCCCATATTTCGTCTACATTCAGGCCTTCCGTACGCTGCAACTCATCAACGTATGCGCGCAGCGAGGGCCAGGAAAAAGTAGAATCCGTCGCATCCAGGTAAGCGGCAGCGACCACTAGAATTCGTGGCTCGTCGCCGTGATCAAAATGAACACGCGGCAGATCGGGAACCGTTTCTTCCGGTTCAGTCCATATGGCCGAACGCAGCAGCCGCGCGCGCCCGCGAAGCTCCGCCAGCGGGCTCGAATCCTGCATTACTTCAATCGAATCGGTCAGCCGGAGGAATGCCTGGCGCGCAACTTCCGCGCGATGCGGGAAGGTGCCTTTCCCATGGGGACGATGATCCACCTGCCAGCGCGATGCTGTCTCGCGGGCATGCGCTCGCACCCTGCCATCAATCGTAGCTGGCGGCGCCATCGGGTTTTTCGGCAAGCTGTTTGGATCGGGCATCGGTTCAGTTCCCATCAACGGTAGCTCGCAGCTTGCATTTCAAACATCGTTGCATACCGGCCATTCAGGCGGATCAAAGAATCGTGGCTTCCTTCTTCCACCAATTTCCCACCCTCAAGTACTACGATGCGATCTGCCATCCGAACCGTCGAAAAACGGTGTGAAATCAGCAACGCCATCTTTCCTTCGGTTAACTCCGCAAAGCGTTCAAACACTTCGAATTCGCTGCGCGCGTCGAGTGCAGCCGTGGGTTCATCCAGGATCAGGAGTTGCGAATCCCTGAGGTACGCGCGTGCCAGCGCAAGCTTCTGCCATTCGCCGCCGGAGAGATCGACACCTCCTTCGAAGCGCCTCCCCAGCATCTGGTCATAGCCCTTGGAGAGCTTCGCGATCACGCCCGCGGCCAGACTCTTGTGAGCAGCATACTCAATATCCTCTTGCGAGGGCCCGGCATCTTCAGGGGAATCGTTGTCGATACGGCCCACCGAGATGTTCTCTCGAGCCGTCATCTCGTAACGCATGAAGTCCTGAAAAATCACGCCGATCTCATGGTGCAAATCCTCGATCGAGTATTCCTTCAGGTCCACACCGTCGAGAAGAATCTCTCCCTCGGTCGGATCGTAAAGGCGAGTAATCAGCTTGACGATCGTGGTCTTGCCCTGGCCGTTCTCTCCAATCAATGCAATGCGCTCACCCGGTTCAAGGTGAAAATTAAAGTCGCTCAGAACACGGCGCTCGGTTCCCGGATACGAAAACGAAACGTTGCGAAATTCGAAGCCGCGCTTGATCGGGCGGGGAATCAGCAGCGCATTCGGTTTGGACTCCACCAGCGGCTTCATCGCGAAGAAGGCAATCAGATCGGTGAGGAAGAGCGCCTGGTCCGCAATGCTCGACAGCGTGGAGAAGACCTGCTGAATATTTGAGCTGGCCTGCACAATCGCACCCGTCAAAAAGGTGAGTGTGCCAATCGAGTATGCGCCGTGAATGGCTCGCCAGATGACGTAGGCATACGCTCCGTAGTAGCCCAGCGTGCCGATCACCGACAGGATTCCGCCAACAAAGAGGCGGCGCTTTGAGAGCTCGACATTCTCTACGTAGATCTGTCCGGCAAGTTTCGCGAAGCGGTTCGTAAGGTACTTGCTCAGTCCAAAGAGCTTCAACTCCTTGGCTGCTTCCTTGCTGCCTCCAACCTGTCGCAGATAATCCATCTGCCGGCGTACTGGAGTCTGACGGAAGTTCTTCGCATAACCCAGAAACGCGAAATGGCTCTCGCCCAGGAAGGCTGGAATAATGCCTGCAATCAACAACAGCAGCAGCCAGGGCGAGTAATACAGCAGGGCTGCGGAAAACGTAACAGTCGTAATTACTTGTTGAATCAGCCGGCCCATCGACTGGATCATGCCCAGGCGATCCGTCGCCTGCACCCGCGCACGCTCGAGCCGGTCGTAAAAAACAGGATCTTCATAGGCCGTTACATCGAGCGCCGCAGCGTGGCGCATCACTTCAATGCTCACGTGATTGGTGTAGCGGTCCGCCAGCAGGCTGTCGCAATAATCAATCAGTCGACCCAGGAATCCGGCGAGCACTGCCAGGAACATTTCCAGCGCGACGAGATACCAGAACTTCGGCGCCAGCGGTTGGTGGTAGGAGACTACCCGGTTCACGCCGTCCACGATGTATTGCGCCACCTTGCCGAGGCAAATCGGCAGTAACGACACAAATACACGCAGAATCAGGTTCCACGTAACAACAGAGGGGCCGGACTCCCACACGATATGGAGTACGGGTGGAACATTCTTTAGTGCGCGCAACCGGTCGCCCCAGGCGTTGCGCATGGTCTGCGGGGCCGTATCCGTGGTCATGGCAAAGCTTTGACTCTAAGCCGGTTCATCGACTCTCCTGAACTGGCGCTGATGAAAGTCAGGTCTACGTTTGGATGCGGCTGTAGCTGCTCACGTTGTGTAAGCGGTTAATTTGCCATGCTGGAAGGGTCAGGATAGGGTGCGAATGGCGTTGCAGGCGCGTTGCAGGTCATCGTCTTTCTTGGCAAAGCAGAACCGCAACAGGTTCTCTCCGCGACCCTCCCCCATAAAAGCGGTACCGGCCACCGCAGCCACCCCCGTTTTGGCCAGCAGTATTCTCGCCTTCTGCCGTGCGGTCGTCCCCTCAATCTGCCCGGTCTCAGCCAGTACGTAATAAGCTCCCTGGGGAATAGAAGGTGCAAGCCCGGCATCCAGCAGAGCTCCGCAAAGCGCATCGCGCTTCTTCTGATACTCCGTCGAAAGCGAGGCATAAAAGGAGTCAGGCAGATCCAGCAGACCCGATAGCGCCGCATACTGGAACGGAGAAGGCGCGCACACGTACGTCAGGTCATGGAAGTAATTGATCGCGCCCGTCCACTTGTTGCTGGCCGCAAGGTAGCCAAGCCGCCACCCGGTTACGCTGAATGTCTTTGAAAATCCTGAGATAGAAATTGTCCGATCAGCCATGCCGGGCAAAGTTGCAGGGCTGATGTGCTCGACGCCGTCAAAAAGAAAATACTCGTAGATCTCATCCGTAATGACGAAAAGATCATGTTCAATGGCCAGCTCGCTTAGCCTCTCCAACTCCCTTCGAGAGAACACCTTTCCTGACGGATTGGATGGTGAGTTTATAAGGATCGCTCGAGTTCTCGGCGTGATCGCAGCCTTCACCCGGTCGAAATCAATTTCCCAATCCGGCTCGTCGAGGGGCACAATCGCAGGCTTCACACGCAGAGCCATCAACGTATGCAGGTGATATCCATAAAATGGTTCAAACAGTACCACTTCGTCGCCGGGATCCAGCAGCGCCTGGCATGCGGCATAATAGGCTCCCGTCGCCCCCGACGTAACCAGCACCTCGCCCTCGGCGGCCACCTTGATTCCGTTGTGCCGCTCAAGCTTTGCGGCAATTGCCTCTCGCAGAGGAGTGATTCCGTCTGCCCGCGTATAGATGTTGTTGCCGGCGCGAATCGCTCGCAGCGCGCTCTCAATTACGGGATCGGGGATCGGTGTATCGCAGACTCCCTGCGCAAGGTTCACGCCACCGACACGGTCACATTCTACTGACATCGCCCGTATCTCGGACTGCATTACGTTCAGGGAAATCTCACTCAGACGGAGAGCGTCAACGCGCATAGTAACAATATATTTACCATGTCAGGCAGATAGCTGTCCGCGCCATCCGCGAAGGGCGAAATCCATCTTCAATTGACAACCCGTCCACGGGGAAGTTGAATGCTCCAGAGACTTCCCATTCGATTGGACGTGCAAGATGAAGACCTTCTGGCAATTGCCTGTGTGTGCCGTGGCCCTTTGCGTGGGATGCGGCGGTGCCTCCACCGGTATGACGCAGAATCCTGCTCCAGTGGAAAAGCTGGTGTGGAGCGACGACTTCACCGCTACCGCGCAAATCGCTCCCAACACTGCAAATTGGACCTTTGATACCGGTAACGATGGTTTCGGCAACCAGGAACTCGAAACTTACTGCGCCTATGGATCCTCAGCCGCCCCCTGCGATCCGGCCCAGCCCAACAGCTACGTCGGCACCGACGGCTACCTCCACATCGTCGCCCGCAAAGACGCAAAGGGGAACTACACCTCGGCCCGCCTGAAGACCCAGGGCCTGCAAGGCTTTCTGCATGGCCGCATTGAGGCGCGCATCAAAATGCCGGTCGGCCAGGGCATCTGGCCCGCGTTCTGGACGCTCGGAGACAACGTTGCCACGGCCGGCTGGCCAGCCTGCGGCGAAATGGACATCATGGAAACCATTGGATCGACACCCTCGGTAAACCATGGATCAGTCCACGGCACCGGTTTTACCGGGACCGCCCTGGGCGAGACTTACACGCTGCCAGCCGGCAAGCTTTCCGACGCCTTCCATATTTATGGCGTCCTTTGGACGACGAAAAAAGTGGCCTACTATATCGACGATCCGGCCAACGTCTACGCGACCTTCACCCCCGCCAACCTCCCCGCCGCCGGGGTGTGGCCCTTCGATGCCGGAAAGCAATTCATCATTTTGAACGTGGCCGTCGGGGGCAGCTGGCCCGGCTCTCCCGATAAGACAACCGTGTTTCCCCAGGAGATGCTGGTCGACTATGTGAAAGTGTGGTCAATCCCAGGGCAATAAGCTGGACAATAATTTGTCTTCCGGCTCCGCGAGGAACCGGGGGAACTTGTCAGTCTGAGAAAACATTTCCTCAGCCGTAAAAGTCGGATTACACTCAAGGCGTGGCGGCACTCGGAAAACGCAAGGGTTCTCGCGCTAAGATCGATATTCGCACGGTTGCAGCACGGGCGGACGTCTCCATCGCTACTGTTTCCCGCACCATCAATGCCGTTCCCACCGTCAGTCCCGAACTGGCGGAGCGCGTCTGGAAGGCGATCCGCGAACTCAACTACTATCCAAACACCCAGGCCCGCAGCCTGGTTTCCGGGCGCAGCCGCATCTTTGGCCTCATCGTCCCCGAAATTATCAATCCATTCTTTCCCGAATTGGTACAGGGCTTTGAAGACATTGCGGTTGAACACGGCTACGAGATGCTGGTCAGCTCCACCAGCAACGACGCCAAACGAATGACTGTGTGCATTCGCCGCATGCTGGAGCGCAGAGTTGAGGGTGTCGCGGTTATGACCTTCGGAGTCGAAGAGCCATTGCTCGAGCAATTCGCCGAGCGCAACATCCCCATGGTCCTCACCGAGTTCCTGCTGGACAACCCCCACGTCAGCACTTTGCTGCTCGACTACAAGACCGGCATACGCCTGGGCGTCGAACACCTCGTCAAACTCGGCCACAAGGATATTGGCTTTATCAGCGGTCCTCTCCAGCTCCACTCCGCCCGTAGCCGCCGCACCGCGTTCATCGATTCCATGAATGAACTCGGCGTTCCGGTGCGGGATTCGTGGATTATCGAGGGAGATCACACGCTGGAAGCCGGTGTTCGCGGCTTTGAAGCTCTCGCCGCAGGTGGCGAGATTCCCACAGCCGTCCTCTGCTCGAATGATATGACCGCCATCGGGGTGCTTAAGGCCGCTTACAACGTTCGCGTCCGCGTGCCTGACGATCTTTCCGTTATCGGCCTGGACGACATTCACTTTTCAGAGTTCACCCTGCCGCCGCTCACCACCGTTCGCCTCTCCGGCAATGAGATTGCCCAATCGGCGTTTTTTGCGCTGCTGGCCCAGGTGCAGTCAGAGGCAGGCATGCCGGTTGTGCGGGAGTATCCAGTCTCCACCAGCCTCGTCGTCAGGGAATCGACCGCGCCCCCGCGAACCAAGTTAAGTTTCTAGAGAGTAGCTGTCGCCGGGGTGTCGGTTTCTTCTGACCCATCCTCCATCGCCACCGATCCTTCGCGCTGCAGCCGACGCATCGCAAGGATTTCTTCCCGAGTCGCGTTCATCGCTTCTTTGCGGCTGCCATACACAACGTGGCGAGGAGAAAAGTCGACTCTTGCACCGATCCTGTCCATCGACAAGGCTTTCATCAATCGGGGGAAGAACAAGTCATCGCCCGCATAGCAGACGTCTTGCTCCACGTGGTCGGGTCCATCCGGGTAACCGACTGCTGCCGCGACAACTTCTGCCTCGGCGCGTACAGCCGGTTCATAGAACGAGGAGTGGAAGGGCCGCAACTCGCTTCCATTGGAGCTTGTCCCCTCGGGAAACAGCAGCACGCAAACATCTTCCTTCAGGGCGACTTCCACATCTGCCGTGGCGGCGCTTCCAACGGCGGTGCGGGAGCGATCGACGAATACAGTTCCCGCCATGCGGGCGGCGGTTCCAAAAATCGGCCAGTGCAGCACCTCGGCCTTCGAGATAAACACGCACGGGCAGGCAGCACCGTAGAGAATGATGTCGAGGAAGCTGAGATGATTGGAAACCAGCAGACCTTGGCGCGGTGGAACGCCTTGCGTTTCTACGTCTACCGGCATTCGCCGCAGGATCATGGCGCAAACGCGCTGAGTCTCTTCCGCCCGCTGGCGCCTGGTCAGCCGGCCGCCGTTGCGCCGGGTGAAAAGCCACATGCCAATTATTGCCTGGATGAGCGTGAGGATCAGAACAACCAGCCGGTAGAATCCCCTGACAGTCCTTAACATTGAAAGGCCCACGGGCGCGAACTCGATCCGGCAGCGGGGCAGCGCCTAAACTGCCGAAAGGAATGAATACTCGTTCAAAAGCCGCCGCAGATCTGCACCGACTCCACTATACGACTCTAAGCATTGGAGAATGTTGGGAATGATCGGCAAACTTAAAGCAGTGGTGACAGGACACAAAACGGTATACCCACTGGCGCCGAAAATGCTCCCAAACGGCCCGCTTTTTCACTATCTTGAATTATATTTCGACGAGAAAAAAATATGCCAATTCCTGCACATTTCCGCTCATTTTGCGGTACTTTGATGGAAAGAGTGACGACGTAAAAGGTTGGAAAACGTCACCGAGTTTGTTTTGACGCTATTGCTTTTTTTCGAAATATCGGGGTACACTAGCAGGACGTCGAATACGGATTTCGGTTTTCTGCTCGTTCTGCACTTGCAGTCGCACTACTTGCTGACACCCCGAATTAAATTCAGCGTGATCTCTAACAATGAAGGATACGGACAAATGGAACAGGGAACAGTGAAGTGGTTTAACGACGCAAAGGGATTTGGATTTCTGAGCCGCGCAAACGGAGAAGACGTCTTCGTGCATCACACAGCGATTCAGGCCAATGGATTTCGCACATTGCAGGAAGGTCAGGCGGTCCAGTTTAACGTGACCAAGGGACCGAAGGGCTGGCAGGCAGAGAACGTACAGGTTCTGTAAATTCGACTTCAATTTTGAAGAAGAGGACGGCTTCGGCCGTCCTCTTTCTCTTTGCCCCGACAAACGGATGCAGCCTGGATATCGCAATCGAAAGTGACGGAGCGCATCGAGCCGAACTGCCAGATGCACGGCCATTCTGGAGGCACAAGTGAAGTCGGCATTTCTTTTTCGTCAGAATCGCTCCAATCGGCGGTTTGGTTCCTGGGCTCTTTGCACATCGCTGCTCTTTCTGCTCTTCGGTTTCGTATCCCATTGCTACGCGCAATCACTAAATAAGAAGCCCACTCCGGGTGTTCGCAAGCAACGTCTAATCGTCCTGACAGACATCGGGGCCGAGGCAGACGATACGGAGAGTACCGTCCGGCTGCTTCTTTATTCCGATGTCATCGACATCCAGGGCTTGATTGCGACTACCTCCACCTGGAAGAGAACTACTGTAGCGCCAGAGTTAATTCGAGAGGTCGTCGTAGCTTACGGGAAGGTGTCGGGGAATCTGCTCCAACACGACGCAGACTATCCTTCCGTCGCAAGCCTTCGTGTCATAACCATCGTTCCCTGATCGATGTGGTTTCCTGCCACGAAGAATGTCACAACGATTCCGGCGGCATGAACTCGACCATCCAACCCAACCGCAGCACCACCATTGCACCGCCGCAGTAGACATTGACGGGCGGGCTCCATCGGAGTACGCCCGTCAATAATTCGGACTTGCCTGCCATTTACCGGGATTTCTCCGACATTCCCACCACCTGCTGTATCTCTTCGGGAATCGGTGACGTCAGCTGCCAGCACCGCAGCACCTCGGCCACGCTCCACGCCTGCGCGATGCATCCCCGCGGCGTATGCGGAGCCTCCGCATCGAACACTTCGCTGATTGACCCGACGCAAGCCTGGTTCAGGTGCGGCACAAATCCTTCCAAAAACACGCGCGCCTTTGTCTCCTGTCCCGGGTTCAGACGCAGCCAGGCATCGATGTACGGCCCTATCAGCCAGGCCCATACTGTCCCCTGGTGGTAGGCCGCATCCCGCGAGCGCAGATCGCCAAAGTATTTCGCGCTGTAATTGGGGTTATCCGGCGACAGCGACCGCAACCCCACCGGAGTCAGCAGTCTCTCTCTCACCTTCTCCATCACGGCTTCCCACTTGTCATCATCCAGCACCGCATACGGCAATGAAATCGCGAATACCTGGTTGGGCCGGCAGGAGGTATCGTCGCCGCCCGTCTCTCCATCCACCACGTCGTAGAGATAGTTCCCATCCGGGTACCAGAAGCGTCGATTGAAAGACTTACGCATCTCCTCGGCACGCAGTGCATAAGACTCCTCCTCCACCGCGGCCTCCTCGCGCTTCGCCCACTCCGCCATCCACATCAGCGCGTTATACCAGAGCGCGTTGATCTCCACCGCCTTGCCCCGTCGCGGAGTCACCACCCAATCGCCAACTTTCGCGTCCATCCACGTCAGCTGATATCCCTCGGCGCCCTGCGACAGCAGCTGATCCTCCGGATCGACGTGAATCCCAAACAGCGTCCCCTTCACGTGCGCTTCGATAATCCCTTTCAGCGTGGGGAACAGGTCGTGCACCAGCGATTCATCGCCCGAGTATTTCTCGTAGCGGCTGATGGCGTGAAAGAACCAAAGCGTCGCGTCCGCCGTATGGTACAGCCCCTCAGATTCACCTTCCGGGAACATGTTAGGAATCAGCCCGTGCTTCACATGTTGCGCGAACGTCTTCAGAATCGCGCGTGCTTCCCGGTGTCGCCCTGCAACCAGTGTCAGCCCTTCCAGGCTGATCATGGTGTCGCGCCCCCAGTCCGTAAACCAGTGGTATCCCGCGATTACCGTCCGCTCATCGCCAATGTCCTGGCGGTGGAGTTCCACACGCGGCGCAATGATTACAAACTGGTCCGCCGCATACACCAGCTCCGACGCCGGATAATTCCGCAGGTTCTCTGAGACGCGTTCCAGCAGCTTGCTCCGCCGGTTCGCCTCCAACTCGAAGTGCGTCAGCGTTTCCCGATTCTGGTCGCCATCCATAGGCTCAGCGGTGGCCGTCAGAATCAGCGTCTCTCCCGGAGCCAGCGTCGCGTGAAAATATCCGGGACTCCACAGCGATCCCTCGCTGTCGTACCCGCGGCTGGCTTCCACGCGGTACAGAACGTCGTCAATCACCTTGCGGTCTTCCACGAATTCAGCCGCCGGCGTTGATAGAATCCGCAGCGCCGGAAAGCCCTCGTTCGTCATCTCAATCTGCCCGTCACTCACCTTCACACAGCAGGAGACCTCGTTGTGCGTATGCACTGGCGAGTCGGCTGGACGGAAGCTGACGCCCGGCCGCAACTCAATCTGCAGCGGGTCTTTTCCGTGCCGCAGACTATAGCAAACGTGGACAGTATTGTAGTTGTGGTCCATGAAGATCCGCTTTTCAACAAGGTGATCTTCAAACCGGTAAGTCCAAACCGGCAGCCCATTCTCCAGCACAAAGTCGATGGGCGTCCTCGGTGTCGGCGCGATTCATGCCCATCAGTTCGACTGTGCCCGCGGAAAAGCTCTCCTTCTCCTTCGACACGCTCAGCGTCTCCGCGATCCCGTTCAGCAGCATCGTGCGGCCCAGCGGATTTGGCAGCCCAGCGATTAAAAGTCCGTGATACCTGCGGGTTAACACTCCCGCCACCGTGCCGGATGCGTAGCCGCCAAGCCCGTTGGTCACAAGCCATTCCCGCGATACGTCGTTCGATGCTTCAGGGTCGTCGGGTTGAATCTTCGGTGTCTCTTCGGTCAATTGCTTCTTCCTCCACTGGAATAGGTCCGGGTTTCATCACGAATGCGCAGTTGCCGGGCAGCATCCATCCATTGCTCGTTTCAGGGGAATACGCGCCCTCGCCTCCGTAACAAGGGTCGTCGCTTGACCACATCAGGCTCCATGCTGTCCCCGATGGCGGAGCCAACAGCGGCTCCGGCGCAGGACTCAACTCCACATCCGCTCCCAGGTTCACAATCAAGATCCTGTCGCCCGCGGTTTCATCCTCTGATTCTTGTTCAGTCGCGAAGAATCGAAATACGAAACTCGAGTCCGACAGCACCGCACCATCCATGCGCGTGCCCGTCTCGTGCAGATTGAAAGCTGTATGACTCTTGCGTAGCTTGATGAGGTCTTTGTGCAGGTCATAGATCAGCGAATGACTCTGCCGCTCACTGAAGTCGAGTTTGCAGCGTTCGAACGTCGATGGGCTCCCGGGATCGCAGAGATAAGGACTGCGGTCCGGAGTGTTCATGCTGGGAAATTGCGCCAGAAATTCTCCGCGCCCCTTCAAAATCTTCTGCGACAACTCCGGTTGATGATCGGCGAAATAAAGAAACGGCTTCGACGATCCAAACTCCTGCCCTTGGAAAAGCATCGGCGTTCCCGGACCAAGCAGCAGCAGAGCCGTCAACGCGCGATACGTTCCCGGCTGGCTTATTTTATGCACCCGCAGCCCTCGGGCCGAGTTTGCCACCTGGTCATGATTCTCAAGAAACGTCACAAAATTCCACGGATTCAGATCGAGAGAAGCGCTTCCACGGCGCATCTTCTGCCATTTGTAATGCTGGCCCTGGTAGAGGAATCCGTATTTGGCCGCCGAGATAAACTCCTGCGGAGCACCGTGGTAATCCGTGTAATAGGCCTCGCGCTTCCCGGTTAACGCCACCATCGCCGTGTGGTGGAAGTCATCGTTCCACAACGCATCCAAACCATAGCCGCCCTTGGCCGTGTCGCGAACGAGGCGGGAATCCTGCGGCTCGTTCTCGGCCACCAGAAATGTGGAGCGCTTCCTCCCCGCCTCGCGCACCGCATTTCCAATCTGCGCGAGAATATGCACCGGCGAGTCATCGAAAATCTGCTGCGTTGCGTCCAGCCGCAGCCCATCCAGGTGATACTCCTCAATCCAATGCGTGGCATTCGCGATAAAAAATTCGCGCACCGGCGCGGAGTCCGCGTTATCGAAATTAATCGCCTCGCCCCAGTCATTCTCGTACTTGTCGGTAAAGTAGCTGTCGGAATACTTCTTGAGATAATTTCCGTCGGGGCCGAAGTGGTTGTAAACAACGTCGAGAATCACTCCAACGCCAACCGCATGGGCGCGGTTTACAAAGCTGCGAAAATCGTCAGGGTGCCCGAATATCCAGGTCGGAGCAAAAAGAGCCACGCCGTCATAGCCCCATCCGAAACGTCCCGGGAAATCTGCCACCGGCATAACTTCAATCACGGAAATTCCCGCCGTCGCAAGCTCTTCCAGTTGCGCCTCGGCCGCCTTCCACGTACCTTCCTGGGTAAACGTGCCCACGTGCATCTCGTAGAGAATCTGCCCTTGCGGCTCCACCCCGCGCCAGTCCTTATCCGTCCACTCAAACGTTCTCGGATCGATCACCTGCGAGGGACCATGAGGGCCGCTTGGTTGAAAGCGCGACGCCGGATCGGGTGCCCACTCTGCTCCGTCAATCTGGTAACGGTAGAGCGTCCCCGCTCCTGCATTTTCAACGAAACCCTCGAAGTATTCCTCGTCCGTTCGCGTGAGAGCCTGGGAAATTCCTTCGCCGGGTTCGCCTTCAATCTCCACGCTCATGCTCTTTTTCTTGGGAGCCCACACCCGGAAATGCACACCGGCAACCTGGTTGCGTTGTTGAACTTCGGCGCCAATCGGCATCCGCCTGCGCACATGCGTGCTCAGGTTGGAACCGGGTTCCGCCGGAATACGGCTGGGTAGCGTGGTGCTCATAAGTGGCCTCGAGTTAAGTGGGATGCAGAAGCGGCCGCTCTTGCCGCTTACAGCTAACGATGGGGATTTCAAGGGACTCCGCAGGTCCGTGCTTACCGCGTTGAATCCAATCAGCTTCACCACTCCTTCATCGGAGAACTTCTTTCCTTAATCCTTGCCGGATCTTTCGCGGTCCATCCCGGTTCTTTGCATCAGAAAACGAACTCCTTCAAAGGCGATAGCGGATGGGCTGGATTCGATGTCTCGCCAGATGGCGGCAGCCGCACTCAAGTCGCCCAGCGCGAATCCGAAACTCTCGATGGTGAGCCAACCATCATATTCAAGTTGACGTATCGCGCCGAAGACGCTCTCCCATTCAACGTGGCCCGAACCCGGGATTCCGCGATCGTTTTCGCATGTGTGGATCAACTTCAAATGCTTTCCGACCTTGAGCAATCCCGCTGCGATACTCTTCTCTTCAATGTTGGCGTGAAAGGTGTCGTATAAAATCCCCACGTTCGGATGGCCGACTTCTTCCGCCAGCAATGCCGCATCCTCTGCGGTGTTGAGAAAGTACGTTTCGAAACGATTCAGGGGCTCGATGGCGAGAGAGACATTGTGCTCAGTCAGCGTGTCGCCTACCCGCTGATATGCTTCGACTGCCCACGACCACTCGTCAGCCGTTCGGCGCCTGCCTGGCAGATATCCCACGGGGGAATAGAGTGGGCCGGCGATCGTACGGGCGCTGCACTCCGCCGTAATCGCAATCACATCTTTCAACCATTGGATGGAGCGCTTGCGAATTGCGGCGTCGTCGCTTATGGCGTTCAAACCATCGACAAAAATGCTCACCGTATTACATTCAAGGCCGTTCAATTCCATCGCCTTGCGAACACGCGCAGGAGAAATATCCACGGCTCGGAAAATAGGAAACTCGATTCCGTCGAAGCCTTTTTCCTTAATGGTTGGAAGGAGCTCTTCGACACAGTTGTCATATGCAGCGGACCAGATAAGTGTGTTGACACCGAGCTTCATAGCGGTTGCGCCTCTGACGCCCATTATTCCTCATCTGAAGAAGTCAATCCGCTGACATTCGGATCGGGCGGGTGGGCCTATGTCTTCGATCATGAAAATGAAGGAGGTAGTTTAGCAGCCATGTCCAGCTAAGTGCCGCGGAGAATACCTGTATACCCTCCCTTTGCCAGCGCCGACTAAGAGGGACGCTCAACAAGGGCAGGCCGTGTTCAAGCGCATCTCGTGGCTTGCTGATTTCTCTCGTCAGATTGCGCAGGTTCCTTCCCTGCGCCCAGGGTGTCCGGGTATTCCACAGGTGACTGTGCGCGGCGCATGGCGCACGCTAGAATCGTTCTGTCTCTACGCAAATCATGGCTCATTCTTTCGCGGCTCTTGCAGCCACCAAACCCGGCGGATCCCTCACTGATCTTCTGCATAGCGCCTTTGGATTTCGCTCTTTCCGGGCGAACCAGGAGGCGGTCTGCAACGCAGCCATCGACGGACGCGATGCACTGCTGGTGATGCCGACAGGCGCAGGCAAATCTCTTTGCTATCAGTTGCCGGCGATGGCTCGCGGAGGAACCGCTCTCGTGGTCAGCCCGCTGATCGCATTGATTGAAGATCAGGCCAGCAAGCTTTCCGCACTGGGATTCTCCGTGGCCCGCATCCATTCAGGACTCGACCGGCCCACATCCCGCCAGGCCTGCGTTGACTACCTTGCCGGTACACTCAATTTTCTTTTCATCGCCCCCGAACGCCTTCGAGTTCCTGGCTTCGCCGAGATGCTGGCCAGGCGCAAGCCCAGCCTTGTCGCCATCGACGAAGCGCATTGCATTTCTCAATGGGGCCACGACTTTCGCCCGGACTATCGAACGCTCGGCCAGCATATCCCCGCGCTGCGCCCGGCGCCTGTTCTCGCGCTCACCGCGACAGCCACGCCGATTGTGCAGAACGACATCATCGAGCAGTTGGGAATGGCGAATCCCGCACGCTTCATCCACGGCTTTCGCCGCGACAACCTTGCCATTGAGGTGATTGAGGTTGTGCCCTCGCGCCGGTCGGAATCCGTTGGCTCACTCTTGAAAAACCGCGAACGGCGTCCCGCCATCGTCTACGCCCCCACACGCAAGCAGGCTGAATCACTGGCACAGGAGTTGTCGCAACTCTTTCCCGCTGCCGCCTACCACGCTGGGCTCGATCCCGAGCGTCGCGACACCGTGCAGAAGAAATTTCTCTCCGGACAACTGGAGACCGTTGTCGCCACCGTCGCCTTCGGCATGGGCATCGATAAAGCGGATGTCCGCACCGTCATTCATACCGCGCTGCCGTCGAGCCTCGAATCCTACTACCAGGAGATTGGACGCGCCGGACGCGATGGCGAACCCAGCCGCACCATCCTGATGTACTCCTACTCAGACCGCCGCACGCAGGACTTCTTCTTCGAGCGCGACTACCCCCGCCTCGAAGTGCTCGACCAGATCTACCGCAAACTCAGCCGCGATCCCCTGCAGAGCGAAAATCTTCGTGAGTCGCTGAAGATGGATCCCGACGTTTTCGGCAAAGCGATGGAAAAACTTTCCATCCACGGCGGCAGTGTGCTGGACTACTCCGACAACGCCAGCGCAGGCCACGCCGGTTGGCGCAAATCCTATTCCGCCCAGGCAGACCGCCGCCGCGCCCAGATCGAACTCGTTCTGAAATACGCCGAATCCAGCCAATGTAGAATGTCCGCGCTGGTCCGCCATTTTGGAGACATGAACGATGGCAAGCATGCCTGCGGATGCTGTGATTTCTGCGCCCCCGACCACTGCGTCTCCCGCACCACCCGCGACGGAACCGGCGAAGAGCGCGCCACCATGAAAGCCGTCATTGCCGCCCTCAGCGTCAGCACGTCGAAATCAACCGGCAAGCTGCACAAGGAGCTCTTCCCTAAAGAGCAAGTCAGCCGCAACGACTTCGAAGACCTGCTCGCCGCCATGGCCCGCATGGGCCTTGTTGAACTCGAAAACGCCGAGTTTGAAGCCGATGGCCGCACGATCCCCTATCGCAAAATCTCCCTCACCATGAAGGCCGAACTCCGCGACGGCATCGAAGACATCCACCTCGTGATGAACAACCGCCTCTCTCCACGCAGGAAGGAGCGCAAGCGCAGCGTTCAGAAATCTCCAGCACCCGCGCGCAAATCCGAAGCATCGCACCCTCGCCCCGACGCGCCCCTCTCCAGCACCGGTGAGCAGCTATTGGACAGCCTCCGCGAGTGGCGTCTGGCCCTCGCCAAAGAGATGAACGTCCCCGCCTTCTGCATCCTCGGCAACAAAACTCTCCGCGCCATTGCCCTCGAGCGCCCCTCCACCCTCGACGAGCTCGAGAGCATCTCCGGCATCGGCCCCTCGAAGGCCGAAAAATTCGGCGCAGCCATCTGCCGCATCTGTAGCGCCACTTAGCTCCCGCTCGCCCCCGCCAGCGCATCGTCCAGATCCGCCATCAGGTCCTCCGCATTCTCCAGCCCAATCGAAAGACGAATCAAATTCTGCGGAGTCTTCGTATCGGGCCCCTCCACCGACGCGCGATGCTCGATCAAACTATGCGTGCCGCCCAAACTGGTCGCGCGAATAAACACGCTCGTCC
Source organism: uncultured Acidobacteriaceae bacterium (assembly GCA_963816335.1). Taxonomy (GTDB): domain Bacteria; phylum Acidobacteriota; class Terriglobia; order Terriglobales; family Acidobacteriaceae; genus JANXZS01. The sequence continues at coordinate 76,468 of CAWFKA010000016.1, forward strand.
CCGCCGCCACCCGCATCGCCTTCGCCGCCGTGCCCTTCACCAGGAATGACAGCACTCCCCCCGACATCAACATCTGCTTACTCGCCACTTCATATCCCGGATGCGTCGGAAGCCCGGGATAATACACGCGCTCCACCGCCGCATGATTATCGAGAAACTCCGAAATCGCCATTGCCGAAGTCGACTGCGCCCGCACTCGCACCGCCAGCGTCGAAATCCCTCTCAGCGTCAGCCAGCAATCGAACGGCGAAGGCACCGCGCCGCCCAGCCGCTGCGAACGCCGCGCGTGATCGAAGATCGCATTCTCCTTGCCCGCGATCAGCACGCCGCCCACAACGTCGCTATGGCCGGAAAGATATTTCGTAGACGAATGCGCCACCATGTCGATCCCAAATTCCAGCGGCCTTTGCAGCACAGGAGTGGCGAATGTCCCATCGCAAACCGTCGTCACGTTCGCCGCCCGCGCAATCTCCGCAATCGCCTCAAGATCCGTAATTTTCAAAAGCGGATTCGAGGGCGTCTCCATCCAGATCAGTTTCGTATTCTCGCGCACCGCCGCCTTCACCACCTCCGCGTCCGACATATCGATGTGCGTCGTCACAATTCCGACATGGTCGAACACGCCACTCACCGCCTTGCGAAATCCGTGGTACACATCGTCCGGCGCAAGCACATGATCTCCGGGGCGCAGCGCTTGCAACACCGCCGATGCCACCGCAATCCCCGAAGGAAATGCCAGCGCCTGCTCGCCGCCCTCAATTGCCGCCACGCATTTTTCCAGCGCAGCGCGATTAGGATTGTCGTCGCGCGAATACGAGAACCCGTGCGGATAGTCGCCATCGGCGCTTCTCTCAAATGTTGTGGATAGATAGATAGGAGTGGCCACGGCGCTGGTCGCGGGATCCACCGGCTGTCCTGCGTGGACGGCAAGCGTTTCGAGATGGGCAATTCGTTTCGAAGGCATAGCAAATCATAAGCGATACCGGCGCTCCCCATCGAGTGCGCCTGGCATGCTGCGTCCCGCGCTCACGATCAGGTAGGATTCTCCATGATTCTGACCAGGGAAATTGGGAGGTCGTCTGTTGACACGCTTTACGAGACGGTCGTTTGTAGGTGCAGCCGCCGCTGCCGCAGTCACCGCCGCTGTTGGAGAAACGCAGGGCGCCGCTCCATCCCCAACCGCCCACCACGCATCCAGTTTTTGCGATATCTTGCGAGTGCCCGATCGCGCCACCGCATTCACTGAGGATCTGCACCCGATCCCGCTCCAACGTTCGCAATCCACGTGGCAGGCGTCCGGCGTCGAAGTCCGCACCGTGCCCGAAAACGGAGAACTCAACATCTCTGTCCACGCGCCAGCACTTCCGCTTGTCCGCATCCACCTTCGCTGGAACCTCGCCGTCGATGCCTCCGTCCTCATCCTCGGCGATGCGTGGGAGCGCAGCTACGGCGATCTCGCATGGCGAACGTTTGTTCCCGAGCGCGCCATGCCCTGGTACTTCGCCACCCAGGCGCACGACGGCGTTCACGGCTACGGCGTCAAAACTGCGGCCGGCTCGCTCTGCTTCTGGCAGGTGGACCGCGAAGGTATCTCCCTCTGGCTCGATGTGTCGAACGGTGGCATGGGTGTCTTGCTCGGCCAGCGCGAATTGCACGCGGCGACTGTCGTCTCGCGCAAAGGCGCAAGTGCGGAAACACCTCTTGAATCCGTCACAAATTTCTGCCGCATTCTTTGTCCCAAGCCGCGTCTCCACAACGGCCCTGTTTTTGGATCCAATGACTGGTACTACGCCTACGGAAAAAATAAAGGTGAGTGGATTTTGCGGGATGCAGAATTTATCAGCGCACTTTCTCCCGCTAACGGCCCTCGTCCCTTCGTAGTTATCGACGACGGCTGGGAAGGGAACTCGAGCTTTCCTGACATGGCGCAGATGGCCGACGACATTCGCAAGCGCCACGCCCGTCCCGGCATCTGGGTGCGTCCGATCATCGCGAAAAAATCTGCAGACGCAAATCTTCTTCTGCCAGCGTCGCGTTTCGGCACGCGTACTTCCCGTGCGCAGGATCTCGCCTACGATCCCACAATTCCTGAAGCGCTCAACGCTGCCATGAAGAAGATTTCCGATCCAACCGGATGGAAATACGAACTCATCAAGCACGATTACTCAACCTACGATTTGCTCGGCCAGTGGGGGCCGGAGATGGGTCCGCAGCCAACAATTTCCGGCTGGCATTTTTCCGATCGAAGCAAGACCAACGCGGAGATCATCCTCAACTTCTATACCACCATTCGCAAAACCGCAGGAGACACGCCGCTCATTCTCGGCTGCAATACAGTAGGCCATCTCACCGCGGGGCTGTTTGAGTTGCAGCGCACCGGCGACGACACCAGCGGCCAAATATGGGAGCGCACTCGTCGTATGGGCGTCAATACTCTCGCCTTCCGCCTGCCGCAGCACAACACCTTCTTCGCGCTGGACGCGGATTGCGTCGGTATCACCCGCGACATTCCATGGGAGCGCAATCGTGAGTGGCTCGATGTCATTGCGCGAAGCGGCACTGCGCTCTTTATTTCGCCCGCGCCGGAAGCAATCGGCAACGAGCAGAAAGCCGCTATCCGCGAGGCATTTGCCATCGCTTCGTCGGGGGCATCCAGCGGCCGCGCGCGCGATTGGCTCAGCGATACCGCGCCACAGGATTGGGAGTTCAAAAACAGCAGCGGTGCTTCGTCAACAAGCAAACACTACAACTGGTGCGGAGACGAAGGATCGAGCCCCTTCCCCATCTCCTGAAAAATTCGCCGTCTTTGACTGAAAGGCTGGAAAACATTGCACCATTCCCATTCGCATCGCGCCACCTGCTGCCTCGCGTTCGTTTTGCTCACGTGTTCTCTTTGGGTAGCCGCAGGGCAGCAGTCAGCCCCGAAGGCCGCTTCTGCAGCGGTCAAATCGCAGAAGGGAATCGCCGCAGTTCCATCGGATGCGCTCTACAAGCGCGCCGGCGCGCCCATTGAGGCACGTGTCCGCGACCTGCTCCAGCGCATGACTGTCGAAGAGAAAGCGCGCCAGCTTGATATGTATGCCGGCGTTCCCGATCTCATCGACAAATCCATTGACGCAACTCACGTAGCGCCAGATGGACAATTCCGTATCGATCAGGCGCAGAAATTAATCGGCAGTCTCGGAGTGGGATCGATTCACGATCTTTATGCATCGGCGGCTCTCAACAACGAAATTCAAACATGGGTCATCCAGCACTCGCGTCTCGGAATCCCCGTCCTCTTCGCGGAAGAAGGATTGCACGGATTCAACACCGGCACCATTTTTCCTGCGCAAATCAACCTTGCGGCAACGTGGAATCCGCAGTTGGCGCGGCAGACTGCCGAGGTCATCGCGTCAGAAGCACGCGCTACAGGAGTCGGCATGCTCTTCTGCCCCGTGCTCGACCTTGCGCGCGATCCGCGCTGGGGCCGCGTGGAAGAAGATTTCGGCGAAGATCCATATCTCACAGGACAGATGGGGCTCGAATATGTGCGCGGGATGCAGGGCACCTCGCTCGCGTCCGACCACACTCTCGTTGCCGAGCCGAAACATTTCGCGGGCCACGGTTCACCGGAGTCGGGCACAAACATGTCGCCCGTCCACGCTGGTGAAAGAGAACTTCGTTCCGTTCTGCTCAAGTCGTTTGAGCCCGCCATTCGGCAAGGAAACGCGATGGGCGTTATGGCCGCATATCACGAGATTGACGGCATCCCCGTTACCGCCGATCCGTTTTTACTGAAAACGATTCTTCGCAAGGAGTGGGGATTCCAGGGTTTCGTGCTCTCCGATCTTGGAGCCATCCGGCGTCTCTATGACGCGCACCACGTCGCCGCCACGCCCAAGGATGCCGTGGTCCTCGCCATCAACTCCGGAGTCGACATGCAGTTCTACGACTTCGATCACGCAACCTTTCAGAACGCGATTATTGCCGGGACAAAAGACGGCACACTGTCTCCGGTAGCGCTCGATCGCGCCGTCTCCTCCGTTCTCCGCGTTAAGTTTGCCCTTGGATTGTTTGACCACCCCATGAGCGACACTACGCTCTTTGCCCGCGTCAATCGCGCACAACCGCACCTTGATATCTCGCTCCAGTCCGCGCGGCAGTCCATGACACTGCTCAAAAACGACAATCATGTGCTGCCGATTTCCAAAGACGTAAAGCGCATCGCCGTCATCGGACCAAACGCGAATGTCTCCCGCTACGGCGACTATGCGCCAGCGGAAACCAAGGGTGAGCACATCAGCCTGCTCACTGGTCTAAAGAATGCGCTGCCGCATGCCGAGATAACTTTCGATGAGGGCACCGACATCGCAGCCGCCGTCGCAAAAGCAAAGGCCGCCGACATAGTAGTCCTTGGACTGGGCGAGAATCTCGGCATTTCCGGCGAAGGATACGACCGCAGCAACCTCGATCTCCCCGGCAATCAGCAGGCGCTCCTGCAAGCGGTTGTGGCCGCCAACAAGTCAACCGTGCTGGTTCTCGAAAATGGCCGCCCGCTCACCATCGGCTGGGCGAAGGAGAACGCGCCCGCGATCCTTGAGGCGTGGTATCCCGGCGAGTTCGGCGGGCGTGCGATCGCGGAAACGCTGATCGGCGACAACAATCCAGCGGGTCGCCTCACCATCACCTTCCCGCGCAGCGTAGGGCAGTTGCCAATCTTTTATAACTTCGATCCATCGAAAAACCATAAGTATGTTGACGACGATGGCCAGCCCCTCTTTCCTTTCGGTTTCGGCCTCAGTTACACCACCTTCCGCTACGAGTCGCTGAATATAAAGGTGTCGCCGGGGAACAAAGATTTACTCGTAACTGTAAATATTACAAATACCGGAACCGTCGAAGGCGACGAAGTTCCGCAGTTGTATCTGCGCGAAGACGTCAGCAGCGTGGAGACGCCGGATAAGTCCCTGAAGGGATTCACCCGGATTCATCTTGGGCCCGGCGAAAGCCGCACCGTCAGCTTCCACATTCAGCTTGCTCAACTCGCGGTCTGGAACGCGGAAGGGAAATGGGCAATCGAGCCGGGAATGTACACCGTCTGGGCCGGCGGATCGTCCCTCGCAACCCTCACCGAAAAATTCAAGCTCTCAGCGGTGAAGTAGCCACTGCCGACCGGGAGATGGAACCGGGGAGCGATGGAATAAATGGGCCGGGTTTTGACCCGGCAAATCACCCAAACATGGCAGCAATTAGAATGGCCACAGGGCTTACACTTTCTGTAGCTGGAAGCCTGAATGTGATCCATATCACGATGCAAAGCTAGTGCTGAAACGTATGATAAGCGTGCATTTCGACGCGTTTTCGTGCAGTTTTCTGAACTGCGTTCAGGCCGACAGGACGCAGTTTAAATATTTGACTACAATAGGGTTATCGATGAACGGGTCGTATCTCACGATTTTGCTGCTGATGCTCTGCGCCGCCGGTTTCGGCATCGCGCCGTTGCTGCTCGCGTGGGCCTGGTCAAAGCTGTATTCCCCTGAAAAATCAGGACCTTACAAGAACGCAAGCTATGAATGCGGCCTCGAATCCAAAGGCGAAGCGTGGGTGCAATTCAAGGCGGAATATTACCTTTACGGCATTGTTTTCTTGATCTTCGACGTGGAATCGATCTTTCTTTTGCCCTTCGCCGTAGCCTTCACCGGCTTGACCGCAGGTGCCTGTTTCGCCATGCTGCTCTTTCTGTTCCTTCTTGTCGAAGGACTGGTTTGGGCATGTGGCAAAGGCGTTTTGCTTTCGACTTAACCTTTATTTTTGTGTAAGTTACGCATCACTCCCGACATTCGGAACAGGATCTGAATCGTGATTGACGAGCAACTCAAAACCGACCTGCGGCGACAGGGAATCGTTGCCACCAGCCTCGAGGAAATCTATAACTGGGGCCGGAAAAATTCAGTGTGGCCGCTGAATTTCGGACTAGCCTGCTGCGCCATCGAAATGATTGCCGCCAGCATGGCCCGCTACGATTTAGCGCGTTTTGGAGCAGAGGTCTTCCGCCCATCGCCGCGCCAGGCGGATCTGATGATCGTTGCCGGCACCGTGACCAAAAAAATGGCGCCGCAGGTGGTGCGCCTTTACAACCAGATGCCCGAGCCTAAGTATGTGATTGCAATGGGCGCCTGTGCCATTTCCGGTGGTCCTTTCAAGCAGGGTTACAACGTGCTGAAGGGCATCGATCGCTATGTCCCTGTAGACGTCCATATCCCCGGTTGCCCACCGCGGCCCGAGGCGCTGCTGCACGCCTTTATGACCTTGCAGAAGAAGATCGACGGACAGCACCTGACGGGAAGCGACCGCCCTCGCCATCTCCACGAGAACTTGCCGAGCGAATTCGTAGTGCCGGAATACGGAGAACACGATCTTGAGCCGCCGCGCAATGACCTGGTGTGGCCGATTCTGCAGGCTAAGGATGGCCCGGAATGACTCCAGAACAGCTTACGGCGGAGCAGATACAGGTTCGGATCGCGGCGGCCGTGCCGGCTTGCATACCAAAGTCATTCCGAACCCCAGCCCCTCTGCGCAGCACTCCCTGCTGATTGATCCCGCGCGTGCGGTGGAGGTCGCTCTCTTCCTGCGAGAGGATGAGCGATCTCTGTTTGGATTTCTGTTCGAACGTGACGGGAGTAGATTGGCTTCCGCACTGAAACCAGCGAAAAAGTGAAAGTCACAAAGCTGGTGGATGGCGAGGAAAAGGAAGTGGAAGAAGTGAAGAAGACCGCCGTCCCAGGATACTTCGAAGTGGTATTCCATCTTTATTCCATGAAGAAGAAACATGGACCGGTGATTCTGAGAATGCGTACAGGGGACCGCGCCGAGAAAGTGCATCTTCCTTCGATGACATCGGTATGGCGAGCTGCGGAATATCAGGAGCGGGAAATTTTCGATCTCTATCGGTGTGATTTTCGATGGGCATCCTGATCTGCGGCGCATTTTGATGTGGGATGGATTTAAGGATCACCCAATGCGCAGGGACTACGTGGATCCAGATGATTATGAGTACGAGCCGACGGCTCATGACAGCGTATTGAAGCGTGCGCACCAGTCGAGTGCAGATCGATCCGCAGCAGAGTAAGGAAGCAGACCGTTTTGATTTACGGAAGGATGCAGCTTTAGAAAATCGATGCCAAAGATGATAGAAGCCACGGTACCCGCGAACCAGGAACTGACGCGAAAGCTGATAGCCGACACCAGTGAAGGCCAGTTGCTCGAGGTCTCCATGGGGCCGCATCATCCGTCGACGCACGGGGTCTTTCGCATGGACGTTGTGCTGGATGGCGAACGCGTGGTGCAGGCTGAAGCCGGTAATCGGCTACCTGCACGGAACCACGAGAAGATTGGCGAGGGCACGAGTTATCTCGGTTCGATGCCCTACACGGATCGACTGGACTATTTCTGTTCGCTCACGAACAACTGGGCCTACGCGCTCTCGGTCGAAAAGCTAGCGGGCTGATGGTTCCGGAGCGCGCGGAGTATATCCGCGTGATCACGGCGGAGCTGACGCGCCTGCAGAATCACGCTTCGCGTAATCGGTTTTCTCTTGCAGGACATGGGCGCGAGCGGAACGCCGTTGATGTATGCGTTCCGCGAGCGCGAAAAGATTCTCGACCTGTTTGAGGAACTCACCGGGTCGCGCATGATGTGCGAACTACATGCGCTTCGGCGGATGCAGCGGTTGACTTGCCCAGCTGGTTGGCTGGAACGCGCGAAGAAGCTTGTCGGCGACGTATCCCAGGTTTCTGGACGAGTTCGAAACCCTGCTGGCAACGAACGAAATCCTGTTGGCCCGCACGCAGGGCATTGGCGTGATCTCGAAAGAACTCGCGGTGAATTCGGGAGTTACCGGGCCGATGCTGCGCGCGACGGGCGTCAATTACGACATTCGCAAGGTGGACAAATACGGCATTTACGATCGCTTTGACTTTCGCGTTCCGCTCGGCGAGCACGGCGATGTTTACGACCGCTACATGGTGTCGCCTGCTGGAGATGCGTGAGTCGCTTGAAGATTCTTGAGCAGGCGATGCGCGACATACCGGCGGGTCCCATCATGGATCCCAAGTCGAAGATTCGCGGATTTCGTCCCAAGGCGGGCGAAGCCTACGGCGGATTGAAGCGCCGAAGGGTGAACTAGGTTTTTATCTGATCAGCGATGGATCCGCCAATCCGTATCGCTACCGGGTGCGGCCGCCGAGTTTCGTCAATCTGACGGTGCTGGAGGATATGTGCATCGGCAACTACATTGCGGACGCGGTGGCCATTCTGGGAAGCGTAGATATTGTGCTGGGCGAAGTAGACCGGTAAGGAACCAATTCGGGAGAACGCTGAGACACATGCTGGGCGAAGGAATCATTAAAGGGTTGAGCGGAGACGGCGAGGAATTTTCTCGGCAGCTACGTCAGCAAAGAACGACTTGACCACGGTGCAGTATCCCGAGGAACGCCTGCCGGTTGCTGAAGCCGCGCGGGACTTTCCGTTCCTCGTCTATGACGGCGACGATCCGTATCGCTGGACTGCGCTGCGTGGCCTGCCAGATCTGCGAAAAGGAATGTCCGCCCAAGTGCATCTACATCGAGAAGAGCAAGGACAAGAAGCCCGACGTCCATGGGCAAGCTGCAGATCTATCCGGCGAAGTTCGATATTGATGTCTCTGTCTGCATGAGCTGCCAGATCTGCGTCGAGGTCTGCCCGTTTGAAGCGATCAAGATGGACACGGAGTTTGAGTTGAGCACCGACGACCGCTTCGGCGGCCTGCTTCTGGGACCGGGACATCGACTGGCAAATCCAATGCAGCATTACCACGCTATTCATCCGACCGATGCGGCGGAGACGGATCGAAAAGCTGGCGACTGACAAAGCCAAAGCCGATGCGAAGCCAAAGCAGCGGCGGACGCAAAGTGGCGACTGCCCCTGCCGCTGAACCAGCGACTCCGGGACAGGGCCATTGATCGCGACAAGACTGGTTGGCGAACCAGAACGGGTGCAGGCGGCAACAGGGAGTCACGCGCGACCCAGGCGGGGTACCAGTGAGCCAATCGCACTCCCCAACACTTTGACTTTGCAGGGCAAAGTTGTTAGCGGCCTGGAACCATGACGATGGCTGGTTTTGATTGCAGGACATGATGGACTGGAACGATGACTGAGACGTTCGACCAGATTTTTGTGATCCTCAAGCACTGGCTCGTTGGGCATGTGCCCGCACCGGTGCAGCCCATTGTCTCCGGCCTGATCTCGGTCGTGGCGATCATTCTTCTGGTTCCCACTTCTCTTCGCTCTCATCACGGTGCTTGAACGCAAAGGGCTGGGCCGCATTCAGAATCGTTACGGTCCCAAACCGCGTGGGCCCGCTTCGGAATATTTCAGCCCATAGCCGACGGCGTGAAGACGCTGACCAAGGAAAATATCGTTCCCCGCGCCGCGGACAAGAGTCGTGCATCTGCTGGCGCCGCTGCTTCTGGTCCTGGCCGTTTTCCTCGGCTTCGCCGTGCTGCCCATGGGCCGCAACATGGTCCGGTCAATCTGGATGCGGGAGTGCTCTTCTTCTTCGCGGTCGGGTCGCAGTACGGAACTCTCCGTCTTCATGGCGGGCTGGTCGAGCCGCAACAAGTATTCGCTGCTGGGCGCCATGCGCGCCATCGCGCAGATGATCAGCTACGAAGTGCCGCTCATTCTGTCCGCTGTCTCCGTGATCATGATCACCGGGACGCTCTCCGCCGTCTCCATCGTCGAATCAGCAGTCGGGATATTCCGGCATCGTGCCGCACTGGTTTGTCCTGACGCCCTGGGGATTCGCCGGGTTCGTTCTGTTCATGATCGCTGCGACGGCGGAATCGAATCGCTCGCCATTCGATCTGCCGGAAGGCGAATCCGAGCTGATTGCCGGCTATTACACCGAATATTCCGGGTTCAAATTCGCGCTCTTCTTCCTCGCGGAATATCTGGGCATGATGTCGATCAGCGGCATGGCCATCACGCTCTTTCCTCGGCGGATGGACGGCGCCTCTTCCGTTTCTTACGTGGGTGCCTTCGTATCTCTGGTTCTTTGGCAAAGATGTTCCTGCTGATCGCAGGGTTTATCTGGATACGCGGCACGTTGCCAAGGTTGCGCATGGATCAGCTGATGGACTTTGCGTGGAAATTCATGCTGCCCGATGGCACTGATGAACCTGGTGACCGCGGGCAGTCTGGCGGTTCTTGCCGCATGGGATCGTGCGTTGGGCTGGTTTGCGGCGCCATGGTGATTATGTCCTACGTTTTGCTGGGTCGTGCATTGGTCACGACGAAGAGTTCGAGAAAAGCGTATTTATCGTTTTGCGGAGTAAGTAAGTCGAAGCAGATTGCGTGCTGTTCCGGCTGTTCTGGGTACGAAGGAAATTCGTGATGAAGGTCACATTGTGACGTGGTCTGACTGTGAGAAGTTCACCATCCTACGTTCGACCGGTTGGCGGTATCGCCTCAGCGGCCAAGCTACGGTTCGGAACATGGGAAAGATGACACTGCCGTTATTAATTCATCGCTGCGCTGACGCTTGCCGGAGCGGCGGCAGCGATGAGCCTGCGCAATCTCGTGCATTGCGTACTGGCGCTGACCGTGGCCTTCGCGGGCCTGGCGGGAATTTACCTGCTGCTTGGAGCGCAGTTCGTCGGCTTCGCGCAGATCCTGGTATACGTCGGCGCCATCGCGATTCTCACCGTCTTCGCCATTCTGCTGACACGCGGCACTGAGCCCGGCGACTATCCTGAGATTCCAGCTCAGCGTGGCGTCGAGCAGCCTGGTCACGATCGCGTGTGTTTGGAGTGCTCGTCTGGGCAGTCCACTGCAGTTCCCTTGCTTCCGCGTGATAACGCCGGAAGCACCGCAGGTTTCCGTTCGTCAGATTGGCCACGCACTGATGGAGCCTATGTTCTGCCGCTGGAAGTGATCGGCTTGCTGCTGACGGCGGCGCTGATCGGGGCAGTCATCCTCGCAATGCACGAGAGAAAGGCGCCCGATGACACTTGGCAGCTATCTGTGCTTTCCGTCGCTGCTCTTCGCCGTTGGTCTGGCCGGAGCATTGACGCGCGCAATGCCATCCTCGTTCTGATCGGAATTGAATTGATGTTGAACTGCGGCGAATCTGAACTTCATCGCGTTCTGGCGGTACGGTCCGAACCCGGAGGCGCTGACGGGAGTTATGTTCGCGATTTTCTCGATCGGAGTTGCTGCGGCAGAAGCGGCGGTCGGCCTGGCAATGATCATCGCGATTTATCGGCACTACAAGACGACGAATCTGGATTACATCGATTCCATGAAGGGATGAGGATGTGCGGAATCTAGTGATGTCGGCGGAAGTACGCTGTGACTGGGCTCTGAGGCGAGATGAGCTGGATTGTTCAAAACCTCTGGCTGATTCCCGCTCTGCCGGTGCTGGCGGCGGGCCTGAGCGCCGTGCGCCAGACAGCGGCACCGCGGGCTTGCTGCCTCGCTTGCCATTGGATCGATGGCACTGTCCTTCCTGCTGTCGGCTGTTGCGCTTGGCTCACGTTTACGGCATTAACAGGCAGGGAACGGCGGCGCGCGCGAGGTCTTCAACTTCCACTGGTTCCAGACTGGCGAAGCGAATGGGTGCAGCTGGGCTGGGTGCTCGATCCGCTGACGGCCGTGATGCTTGGTGATGGTCACGTTTGTCGGCACGCTGATCTTCATCTACAGCGTCGGCTACATGGCGCACGACGAGAACTTCACGCGCTTCTTCTGCTTCCTGTCGCTGTTCGCGGGCGCGATGCTCGGCGTGGTGATCGCGAACAGCCTGCTGCTGCTCTTCATGTGCTGGGAACTGGTCGGGCTGACCTCGTATCTGCTGATCGGCTTCTGGTATCACAAGCCCAGCGCGGCGGCGGCGGCGAAGAAGGCGTTCATCACCACGCGCATCGGCGACCTGGCATTCCTGCTCGGCATGGTGTGGCTGTATTCGCAAACCGGCACGCTGCTCTTTTACGACGACGGCGCGGGCTGCCTGGAACACTCGCGCTCGCGGCCATGGTGGCGCAGACGACGCGCGTCGGCATGGCCGTGTCGACGGCGATTGCGCTGCTGATCTTCTGCGGCGCGGTCGGCAAGTCCGGCCAGGTGCCGCTGCATGTGTGGCTGCCGGACGCGATGGAAGGCCCGACGCCGGTCAGCGCGCTGATCCACGCGGCGACGATGGTGGCGGCAGGTGTGTTTCTGGTCGCGCGCGTTTATCCGCTGATGAGCGCGTCTCGGTGCTGCTGTGCTCGGCGCATGGTAGTTCAGCGACTACGGCGCTGAAAGTCGTGACGTGGATCGGCGCGATCACCGCCGATCTTCGCCGCGAGCATCGCGGTCGCGCAGAACGACATCAAACGCATCCTCGCTTACTCCACGGTTTCGCAGCTCGGTTACATGATGATGGGCCTGGGCGTCGGCGGCGTGGCGGTCGGCATGTTCCATCTGATCACGCACGCGTTCTTCAAGGCGCTGCTGTTCCTGGGCGCCGGCTCGGTGATCCACGGCTGCCACGAGGAGCAGGACATTCGCCGCATGGGCGGGCTGCAGAAGTTCATGCCGGTGACGTTCGCGACGTATGCCGTCGGCATGCTGGCGCTGTGCGGATTTCCGCTGTTCTTCTCCGGCTTCTGGAGCAAGGACGAAATTCTGCACGCTGCGCACAGCTGGCAGTATCTCACAGGTTCCGTTTTATCTCGGCGCATCTGGGCGCGCTGCTCACGGCGTTCTACATGACGCGGCAGGTCTTCTACGTGTTCTTTGGCGAATCGCGGCACTGGGACTCTCTCAGCGCGACGTTCGCATCGCACGGCTGCATGAACACGCCGTCCACACGAAAGTCCGCTCGGTGATGACGATGCCGCTGGTGATTCTGGCGGTGTGCGCGATTCTGCTGGGCTTTATCGGAACGCCGGCGTGGCCTTGGTTCCATGCTTTTCTGGGTGGCGAACGGATCGGCGTTCGATTTCGGACGGTTCGGAGAAAACGGCATCGTTCTGGTGATGCTTTCTTCCACTGATCGTGTTTCTTGGCCTCGGCCTGGGCTGGTGGCTTTATGGCCGCAAGCCGATCGTGAGCGCCGATGCAGCCGGATGCACTTGGAAGCGATTGCAGCCGCAGATTTTCAGTCTTGCTTGCAGAACAAGTTTTATGTGGACGAATTTTATGAGGCCACGATCATCCGCTGGAACGCGCTGGTCGGCGAGCTTCAGCGACTGGCTCGACCGACGGATCTGGAACGGCGCGTGCAAGCGGTGTCTCGCTACGCGGTGGTCGGCCTTTCGTGGTTCAACCGCGGCATGGATACCAACGTCGTGAACGCCGGATTTGATGCGGGCTGCGAGAGCGCGAGCTAGGGAGCGCGGCTCCTCTCGCGATCTGCAGAACGGCCGCGTGCAGACTTATCTCCGCGTGATCGGGATCGCGCTGGTCGTGCTTCGTCCTGTTCCTGATCTGGGGAAGCAAGGATGATGAGCTTCCCGCATCCTCACGATCCTGACGCTTGTTGCCGCTCGCTGGTGCGCGGCGATCCTGGTCGTTGGGCGAGGCGCCGAGCGAGCGCAATGACGGTCGCGCGCGGATTGGCGTTTGGCTCCAGCATTGGTTCTCGTCGCGTTGACGTTCACTGTGGCACGTTTCGAGTCCGGCACTGGCGGTCATGCAGTTCGAGGAACGCCAGCCTGGATTCCATCGCTCGGCGTGGAGTATCACCTCGGCGTGGATGGTCTCGGTCTGCTGATGGTGCTGCTCTCGGCGATCGTCGTGCCGATGGCAATGCTGGCTTCGTGGCGCGATCGAAGGAGCGCGTCCCACTGTACTTCGCGCTGGTACTGTTGCTGCAGGCGGGACTGTTCGGCACGTTCACCGCGCTGAATTTCTTCCACTGGTTCCTGTTCTGGGAACTGAGCCTGATCCCGGCATTCTTCCTGATCAAGCTTTGGGGTGGGCCCAGCGCGGCGCCGGCGGCGACGCAGTTTTTTATTTACACGATGGTCGGCAGCGTGACGTTGCTGCTGCGTTTCCTGGCCCTCTTTCTGCGCGACCGGCAGTTTCGATTTCATCGAGCTCGCCGAGCTGGCCGAAACGCGGCAGATCCTTCCGGCGATTGCGGCGAAGCTGCAGTTGGCACGGCATCGCGCGGCGATCAGATCGCTCTGATGCTTTTCTTCGGCGCGTTTCTCGGATTTGCGGTGAAGGTGCCGCTCGTGCCGTTCCACACCTGGCTGCCGGCGGCTTACGCGGAGGCGCCCGACCGGGACCACGATGCTGCTCACGGGCGTCATGTCGAAGATGGGCGTGTACGGCTTTCTGCGCATCCTGCTGCCGATTTTCTCCGAGCAGATGCGGTCTGGTGCGGACGCCGCTGCTGTGGCTGGCGGTGCTGACCATTGTGCTCTCGGCCTGCGCGGCGTTCGCGCAGAAGGATCTGAAGACGCATCCTCGCTTACTCCTCCATCAATCATCTCGGCTACTGCCTGCTCGGCGATGTTCGCCGTTGCGGCGTGAGCGGCGACGGATCGCGAGCAGCTGTGCACTGCAAAAGGCCGCGGCGCTCAACGGCGTGTTTCTGCAGATGTTCAACCACGGTCTGACGGCGTCGACGCTGTTCTGGTTTGTGGCGCTGCTGGAGAAGCGCAGCGGCGGGTTGCGCGGGCTGAATGATTTCGGCGGCTTGCGCAAGATTGCGCCAGTGTTCTGCGGCCTGATGGGCATCGCGCTGTTCTCGTCGCTGGGATTGCCGGGATTGAACGGGTTTGTCGGTGAGTTCCTGATTTTCAAGGGCGTGTTTCCGCTGGCGCCGTGGGCGGCGTCGTTGTCCGTCCTCGGCCTGCTGGTGACGGCGATTTTCATCCTGACGATCCTGCAGCGAGTTTTTTCCGGGCCGCTGAATGCGCAATGGCTGGCTTCACGGATCTCACTACACGCGAGCGAACTGTTCTTGTCGCCGCGCATGCGCTGATGTTCGTGCTCGGCATCTATCCGCAATTTGTGCTCGGCGTGTTAACAGCACCGCTCTGACGATGTTGAATGACTAAGGTTTTAGCAACGAACTGAAGGTGGAGAAGGATTAAATTCGATCATCGCTTGTCAATGGCTGATCGTTCCGATTGACTATGCTGGCCTGGACCATCTACATTTCGTTTCTCGGGGTGCTGGTGCTGATGCTCCTGCCGAAGGGAACGCGTCGCTGGCGCGCGGTCGTCGCCCTGCTGACGGCGATCGCGGGTCTGCGTGATCGCTGTTGCCGGCGTGGTCGAGCAGCGGAGTCGGGCGAACTGGTGACGGTTGTCCAGATGCCCGTGGATTCCGTCGCTCGGCATCGAGTATCACCTCGCGGCGGATGGCATCAGCCTGACGCTGGTGGTGCTGACCGGCCTGGCGGCGGTCGCGGGCATTCTGTTTTCGTGGAACATCGAACATCGCACCAAGGAGTTTTTCGCCTTCTACCTCGCGCTGATCGGCGGCGTGTACGGCGTGTTCCTCAGCTTCGATCTGTTCCTGCTGTTCGTCTTTTACGAAATCGCCATCATCCCGAAATATTTCCTCATCGCGATCTGGGGTTCCACGCGCAAGGAATACGGCGCGATGAAGCTGGCGCTCTACTCGTTCGTCGGCAGCGCGATGGTGCTGATCGGATTGATCGCGGCGTATGTGGTGGCCGGCGCGCAAGACGATGAGCCTGGTGGAGCTGGCGCAAGTATCCATTCCCGCCGCATTTCCAGATGTGGGTGTTCCCGCTGGTGTTCGTCGGGTTTGGCGATCCTCGCCGGCCTGTGGCCGTTCCACACGTGGGCGCCCACCGGTCACGTGGCCGCGCCGACCGGCGGCTTCGATGCTGCTGGCGGGCGTGGTGATGAAACTCGGCGCCTACGGCTGCCTGCGCGTGGCGATGATGCTGTTTCCGCGCGGATGGATCCATGGGGATTTCACGTGCTGGGCTTGGCTCATGGCGCGACGTGATCGCGCTGCTGGCGGTCATCGGCATCGTCTATGGCGCGATGGTGGCGCTGGTGCAGAAGGATTTCAAATTCGTCATCGGCTATTCGAGCGTCAGCCACATGGGCTTCGTGCTGCTCGGGCTGGTGACGCTGAACACGCATCGGCCTGAGCGGCGCGGTGCTGCAGATGTTCTCGCACGGCATCATCGCCGGCCTGCTGTTCGCCGTCGTCGGCCGCATGGTTTACGACCGCACCCACACGCGCGATCTTGCAGCGTTGGAGACGATGCAATCTGAGCAAGGTGCATTCCGTTCGCGGCGGTGACGTTTGTGCTCGCGGGCATGGCTTCGATGGGACTGCCGGGCTTCAGCGGATTTGTGGCGGAACTGCAGGTGCTCATCGGCGCGTGGCGTGCGTTCCCAACATTCGCATTGCTGACGGGCGTGGGAATCGCAGTGGGTGTGGCCTATACCTGGCGCGCGATGCAGAAAGCCTTCTTCGGCGACGGCGATGGGACGGAGCACTCCGAGCATGAGCCGATTCCGCCCATCACGCTGCCGGAACAGAGCAGCCAGCGTCTTGCTGCTCGGCGACGAGTCTTGCAGTCGGACTTTATCCGCAGTTCCTGCTCAAGCTCATCATCCCCGCGCTTAATTCTCCGATCTTCGAGGGTCTGCGCAGAGGGAGCTGGCAATGATCGGAGTGAGCTACAAAGAGCTGCTTCTGTTGGCTCTTCCCCAGGCCATTGTTGTCGTTGCAGGGCTGGTTGCTCTTGCACTGGATATCGCGTTTCTACGACACAGGAATTTGCAGCTTCGATTCGGAGTGGCAGCATTCGTTGCCACTGTCGGCTGTGCCTTCGCTGGAGTTTGGATCGCAACTGGCCAGGCATACGGAAACGTGCTCAATGGAATGCTGATCTCGAATCCTGTTACGCAGTTGATGCAGGTCGCATTGCTTCTATTCGCGGTTCTTACGATCCTGCTTTCCATCGACGCGACGTTCACGAATCATGTCGGCGAATATGTTCTGCTCATTCTTCTTGCGACCTCCGGCATGATGTTCCTTGTCGGCAGCCAGGACATCCTGCTGATTTTCGTGTCGCTCGAGTTGTTGAGTCTATGCCTCTATATCCTGACGGGCTTCAACAAGCACAATGTGAAGTCGGCTGAGGCTGCTCTGAAATATTTTCTGTTTGGCGGCATGTCGGCGGCGTTTCTTCTCTTCGGCTTCAGCTTTCTTTACGGACTCTCCGGCTCTACGAATCTGCTAAAGATTGCGGCCGCGACGCAGGGACCGCTTGATCCGTTGCTTATGATTGCAATCGTGATGACGGTAGTTGGATTTGGATTCAAGGTTGCAGCTGTGCCGTTTCACCTGTGGGCTCCAGATGCATACGAGGGCGCGCCCACTCCGGCTGCGGCGTTCATTGCGTCGTCATCCAAGGTGGCGAGCTTCTTCATCTTCGCCCAGGTTATGGTGCTTGGCTTTGCCGGATCGGCGGGAAGCGCAGCTTGGGGATCGCGCGCAGCGGGGTGGGTTCCCGTTGTGTCGATAGCCGCCGCGGCTTCCATCGTGCTTGGCAACGTTGCGGCGTTGGCACAGACAAGCGTGAAGCGCCTGTTAGCGTATTCGGCGATCGCGCACGCCGGCTACATGCTGATCGCGATCGTCTCTCATACGCAAACCAGCACTGCGGCACTTATCTACTATGTTTTGACGTATGCGCTTACCACGGTGGGAGCCTTCGGAGTGGTCGCGGTGGTAGAAGAACAGACGGGTGGCGACAAGCTTGCCGATTTTGCAGGACTAAGCCGGCGCTCTCCGCTGTTGTCTGGCTGCATGCTGATTTTCCTACTTTCACTGGCTGGTATTCCTCCATTGGCGGGATTCTTCGGCAAGTTCTATCTGTTCAGCGCGGCGATCTCTTCCTCGCCGGGATCACTTTCTTTGCTTTGGTTGGTTATTCTCGCTGTCGCGATGAGTGTGGTCTCCTTCTACTACTACCTGCAGGTGCTTAAGCGTATCTACGTTGAAAACTTCAACGACGAGACGAGTGGCTTCCGGGTTTCGATGTTCACCCAGGCGCTTCTTTGTCTAATCGCTTTGGCAGTGATTATTCTCGGATGCGCACCCTCTCTGCTGCTGAGATTTTTGACAAATGCACTGCAGAGCATCGCCTCGTAGCTCGACCTGCGGAGGGTGCGCAACTCGCGGCAAAAAAGGCTGGAGCCGTCACCTGCCAGATAGATGGCTGCCAACGACTCCGTTTCATGACTAATTTAATTCTTTCGACGATAGCCTTACTTCAGGCTGATAGTCGCCTTCAGGGGCAGGTCTTGAGATGAACCTCCGACCATCATGCCGTACTCTCCCGGTACCAATTCCCATCCATGCTTCGCGGTGTTGAAGATCGAAAGGAATTGCGGATCCACTTTGACGCTGACTTCTTTGCTCTCACCGGCTTCGAGTTGGACTTTGCTCCATCCGACGAGGCGTTTTGGTGGTTCGGCTGCGCTCTTTGGCAGAGCGGCGTAAACCTCGGCGATCTCTGCCCCGGCTCGCTTGCCAGTGTTTCTAATCGTGAACCTGACTGACAGTGGCGATGCGGGATTCACTTTCAAGCCGGAATAGCTGAAAGTGGTATAGGAGAGGCCGTATCCAAAAGGGAAGAGAACAGGTTTGCTTTCCGCGTCATACCACTTATAGCCGACCTTCAATCCCTCATCGTAGGTTATCTGAAATGCTGGAAGGCCAGCGGACTCCATCTTCGCGGCCTCGGACTTGTAGTGCTCGGCGGTGGAAGTGGGAGGCGGCTTGACGATGGATGGATGAGGCAGGTCACTCTCACTTTTCGGAAAGGTGAGCGGTAGTTTCGCGGAGGGATTGACCTGTCCCACCAACACGTTCGTTACCGCTTCCGCGCCGCGACTTCCGGCATACCAGGCTTCAACGATTCCATCTACCTTGTCGGCCCAGGGCATCAACACCGGGCCGCCAGTTTCCAGAACGACTATGGTGCGAGGATTGGCAGCGGCAACAGCGCCAATCAACTCGTCCTGCTTGCCGGGAAGAGACAGGTTCTTCAAATCCATGCCCTCGCTCTCCCATTGATAAGCAAATACGATCGCGAAGTCGGACTTCTTTGCAAGCGCGACCGCGGCGTCGGGATCGTCGCCGGATTCGAACTCGATGTCTGTTCCTGGAGCTTTCGCGCGAATAGCCTTCAGTGGCGAAGTGGGGAACCACATGTTTGCCATCCATGCCGATCTGCCTTGTCCCGGGGGCATGATGGCATTTCCACCCGGTGGGTCAACCTGCGCAGATCCTCCACCTGAAATCATGCCGATATCTGCATGTGCACCAATTACGGCTATGCTGCGTAGCTTCGAAGTGTCCAAGGGAAGTGTGGCGTGCTCGTTTTTGAGCAGAACGATGCTTTGCTCGGCGATGTCCTGTGCGATCTCGAAGCCAGCGACAACATCGACGACACTTCTTTGGACAGGATAATCCACGATACCGGTGGCGAATTCGGTGCGTAGAATTCGGCGCACATGCTCATCCAGCTCGGCCATCGAAACTTCGCCTGACTGCACAGCCTTCTTCATAGGCTCGCCATAGAAAATTTGCGATGGCTCTTCATTGTCTAATCCTGCGGCGGAGGCTTTGACGGTGCTATGCGTGCCTCCCCAGTCAGACAATACAAATCCTTTAAAGTTCCAATCCTTTCGCAGAACATTTGTCAGGAGGTACTTGTTCTCGCAGGCGAAGTCACCATTCACGCGGTTATAAGAGCACATCACTCCTCCGGCATTTGAGATCCGGAGGCCAATTTCAAATGAGAGAAGGTCACTCTCCCGCATGGAACGTTCATCGATGTTGACGTTCACGGCATTGCGGCCGCTCTCCTGATCGTTGAGAGCATAGTGCTTGATGTCGCCGATGACATGCTGCGCCTGCAGACCCTTCATCACCTCTCCAACCATGTAGCCGGCCAGGATTGGATCTTCGCCAAGGTATTCGAAGGTGCGTCCATTGCGTGGCTCGCGTGTAATGTTGACTCCCCCGCCGAGCGACATGTTGTATCCGTGGGCGCGTAGTTCGCGACCGATGAGTGCGCCATATTCATATGCGGCTTTGAGGTCCCAACTGGCGGCGGCACCCACATTGGCCGGCAGGGCAGTGGAGTAGCGCCCGCTCTCCTCTCCGCGAGTGACACCGTATGCTGCATCGGCCATCTGAATGCCGGGGATGCCAAGACGCGGGATGCCGACGACATATCCTGCCCCGCCGTTCGAGTCCTTTTCTTCTGGGCTGTGTGCGCCGTACCCCATGCTGCCGGTGCCGTGAAGGAGCGAAATCTTTTCGTCGAGCGTCAGCTGCTTGAGGACGAGTTCCGCCCGCTCATCTGGCGAAAGTGTTGCATTGAGCCACGGCTCTTTGGGGACAGAAGGCTTCGAAGGCATCTGCGCGCAAGCCGCGCCGATCAATAGGACGGACGTTACCGTCAAGAAGAATAAATTCGATTTCTGAAGGGTCATGGTCTCACGGGACTTTCACAATCTGATTGGTGTGCCCCTGTCGAAGGACAACCGGGTGGCGTTCTATGTGTCTGGTGTGCGGGAACGAAACGATTGGCAGCACGCACCAATATACCCGCGTGCCAGACGGATTGGGCGGAAAACTGGCGAAAAGAAGACTAGAGTGTTTGCTGAGCGTTTGGAAAGAAATCGGGCGGTCTGAGTGTAGCCTGATAACTTCGACATATCGAGGGCATTGCGTGAATATCATTCGGCGAATGGGAGTCGTTGGAGCTTTTGGATTTGCAGTTTTGTGCTTGTGCGGAAGCTGCGTTGCTCAATCCACTACTCCTGCCAGGACAGACAGCAGTGTGATTGGCGCGGACGGAACCGCATTTGTAACCAGGGTTGTTCCTGTGCCCACGACGATCAGTCCAGAAGCTCAAAAATGGCTGGCCCGTCCCGTTTCTGACGCAGCAGTAGCCGAGCCGCTTGCGACCCGGCGCAGCAAGACGGATGAATGGCAGGCCCGTGCGGGAGAAAGTTTTCGCAAACTCTACCCGGTGGGAGTAACAGAGCAGACTATTGCCGGCGTGCCAACGAAGGTGATTACTCCAACGCACGTTCCATCGAGCAAAGCGGACCGGGTGCTGATTAACGTGCATGGCGGGGGTTTCAACTCCGATTCCGGATCATTGACGGAGACAATTCCCATCGCATTCATGACTCAGACGAAAGTGATTGCGGTGCTGTATCGGCTGGCACCGGAACATCCTTTTCCTGCTTCGGTGGACGACGCAATTGCCGTTTATCGTGAATTGCTGAAGACCTACAAGCCGGAGAAAATTGGACTTTACGGTACCTCGGCGGGTGCCATACTCACTGCGGAAGTCGCCGTTCGCCTGAAGCAACTGGGGCTCCCGCTTCCGCGAGCAATGGGTATCTTTTCCGGAATGGGTGACTTCAGTCAACCGGGGGATTCGCAGGCCTTGTATGCGTTAAACGGATTCTCGGGGCACCTCGATCCTCCTGACCCTGCGACGCCGGGGCTCCACGAGTACGCAGGCTCGCTGAATCTGAAGGATCCAGTGTTGTCGCCTGTTTATGCGGATCTGAGTGGTATGCCGCCGACGCTTTTTATAACCAGCGGAAGAGATCTGCTGCTAAGCGGCACGACCATTCTGCACCGGGCTTTTCTGCGTGACGGGGATGATGCGCGGCTCGTGGTTTTTGAAGCCTTGCCGCATGCGTTCTGGAACAATCCAGAAATTCCTGAAACGAAGGAAGCTCACGAAATTATGTCGAAGTTCTTCGACGCGCAACTAAGTAAATAAGTGTCGGAAAGGATTGAAGACGGCGCCTAGTTGAGCAGCAATTCTAGATCCATCTTCGTATGACCGACGACCACGACGAATTGCGAGCCGTGACAAGATACGACTTTCTGGCGCAATTGTTTCCTCGGTCGTGGCAATGATATTTGGATGGCGTGCCGCTCATCTACAACGGTATGGAGGTGGGGGCGGCGCAGAGCGGTAGCCGCTCCTTTTGAGTCACCAAAATCTATTGGCAGGTGGTTGATGCCGTTTCGCGGAGGCGTGAAAGTGGGAGGGAATTGGACGGAGGTCGCGTTGCCGGTAGGTCGAGGCAGGTCAAAATGGGTTTGTCGGTTCTCTTGGCAGAGGGAGTCAAATTCGGGATTTTTCAGCGGCTAACTCAATAAGTGCAGAGCGAGTAACGCCCTTCACGTGGTAAACCGGCTAATGAGCCGAATATGGTTAGCCAGTAATGACCATGACTGATCGGAACCCTAGGAATTGCCGTTATCATCGGGGTATGATCTTAGAAACTTACGTTCCAAACATGCATCGCCTGTCCTTGATGAAGAGTAATATTCGAGTCGTAAATGCTATGTTAGGAAACGGATCGACGGAAATTTCGTATTGTTTGAGGGCGCTGAATGTCAAAAGATAGAGCCGTTGTTGGAACAGATGGGCTTCCGCTGCCGATTCTGCCTCCTGAGCGCGATGCTCGCGTATGGGCGCGACTCGTACGCGTGATGTTTTATCTGCCTGGATTTATGGGCTTGCTATTGATCAAGACTGGCGAGCCGGCAAGCTTTGGTATTACGGTGGAATTGCTGATGCTCTCAAGCGGTGCCGCAATTGTGGGTGGGCTTTTTGTCGCCAGTCAATCGGACGGCGCCGGCGCGAACCCTTCCTCCAAGGTGGGCACCTGGAGCGGCTCGCTGGTGATGGAGTTGCTCTCCGTGGTTCCATTCCTGTGTGCCATACCAGCTCTATTCCACGAACTCGCCACTAGCAATTTGCTGCACGCGCACGTTGCCACCTCGGTTGACGTGACTCTAGGCGCGTCTGAACTGTTGCCGGCCGTCGCCATCCTGCCCTTCATGATCTATCAACTTGCGGGGTTCGGCACGATCCACTTTATCGTCTCGAAAGCTGTGAATTGGGCCCTCAATACACTGATACTTTTCTTGATCCTGGGCAGCTACTTCGCCTATCGCTACGGTGTTTACGTCGCGGAGAGAAGACTGTCCGCGGCCCTTGTTCTCACTATGGCTATTACGGTGTTCTATGGCATCCTCAAACTGAGGAAAATGCAGAAGCTGTATGACGCGCACTGTCCGCCAAAGGCTTCTAAGAAAGACTAGAATCGACGACTCTTCCGCACGAGATCTTGCGTGTGGACCGGGGTTCGCGTGTTGAGAACATCTTAGCCATGCGGGTGCACCGCCAAGCTAGTGCCTAAGCGCGCGCACCGGCATTGGCGGTCTTAGGTTCGCAGGTTCATTTTCAAAATTACTACCAAACAACCTCCTGTAAACTGCGTATGATGCCCGCACCGAAAATCATGCCCCGCGTGCTTCTGGCACTCGCTGCCTTCTTTATTGGAGGCGGGATCCGGATGCGACCCCAGGCATTTGGAGAAGTCAAAACCTCTGCGGTAGTCTGGTTCACCGATGTTTCTGCGCGCTCACCGATAACGTACCGATCCAATAATGATTTCACCGGCAGGAAGTATTTTCCTCAGCCGATGTGTGGCGGCGTAGCAGCCATTGATTACGACAACGATGGAGCCATGGATCTTTTCTTTACCAATGGCGCAAAGTTGCCGGAACTTAAGAAGACTGACTCTTCTTTTTACAACTGCCTTCTTCGAAACAAGGGAAATGGGGTGTTCGAAGACGTGACGGAGAAAGCTGGTCTGAGCGGAGCGAACCTGGGCTTCAGTTTCGGTGTCGCAGCAGGGGATTACGACAACGACGGCAACGAGGACCTGTTCATCAGCAACGCTGGGGCGAATGCCCTTTACAAGAACAATGGGAATGGCACTTTTACGGACGTAACGAAGGACTCTGGCCTCGACCAGAAGCCGAAGGATGTTTTGAGTGTTGGCGCTGCGTGGTTTGACTACGACAACGATGGCCTCCTGGATCTTATCGTCACCAATTACACCGTTTGGACGCCGCAAAGAGATGTCCATTGCTTCATGGATGAGAAGCGCGAAGAATACTGCAGTCCGACCGTGTACAAGAGCGTGGAATCCCGCTTGTATCACAATCTCGGCAACGGACACTTTGCCGACGTTACAGATGCGAGCGGCATTGGAAAATCCCTTGGGAAAGGGATGGGCATCTCCATTGCCGATTTCACAGGTGGTGGGCGGATGGACGTCTTTGTCGCCAACGATACGGAGCCAAATTTTCTATTTATCAACCAGGGGAACGGGACGTTCAAAGAAAGTGGACTAACCTACGGCGTCGCATACAACGACCAGGGATACACTGTTTCCGGAATGGGCTCAGACGCAAAGGATTTTGACAACGACGGCAAGGTGGACATTGTCTACAACGATCTTGCGGGCCAGGTATTCGGCCTGTTCCGGAACGAAGGCGGTAAATCCTTCAGCGATGTGACATGGACTTCTAAAATAGGCATCCTCAGTCGATCGCTGTCGGGTTGGAGCATTGGTTTCATTGATTACAACAACGATGGATGGAAAGATATTTTTTCGGCAAATGGCGACGTTGATGATCTAAAGGACACATCCAGACAGCATGACTCAATGTTCGAAAATGTAAATGGAAAAACTTTTGTCGATTCCACCGCGAACATGGGCCCGGACTTTTCTTTTATCGGTTATCAGCGAGGTTCAGCCTTTGTCGATTTGAACAATGATGGCTTTATGGACATTGTGGTCACTTCTCTCGGAGAGAGACCCCATATTTTGATCAACAACGGCATCGTCAAAAATCATTGGATTATGTTTCAGCTTCGCGGACACGTAAGCAATCGTGACGCGATCGGCGCGAGCGTAAAGGTTGTCACGGGTTCGAAGAGGGCCTTGTACAACCATGTAACAACCAGCGTCGGTTTCATGTCCTCCAGTGATAAGCGCGTCCATTTCGGTCTGGGATCTGAGGCTAAAATAGAAAGCGTGGAAATTCGCTGGCCGAGCGGCATTGTCCAACAAATCAACCAACCTAAAACAGACCAGATTCTCAAGGTAGATGAGCCTGCCGAGAAGGCGCCAGTCCGCCCAAAGTGAAACGCGATCGGGGGCGTGATGTGAGGCCCCGAGTGCAACTTAGCGGCTTTCGGTGACGGTGAGAACCTGATCTGCCTTAACGTTGAGAAGGACTTGCTTGATTCCAGTGGGCCACTGGAGCTCAATCTTATCGATAACCGCGGCACTTCCAACTCCAAAGTGCACTCGCTTGTCGCTCGACGAGCTATAGCCTACCGCAGTAGTCGCGTGGTTATATTGAACACCGCTTGCCGTCGTTAATTTGATCTTCGTACCAATTCCATCGCGGTTGTCTTTCGTTCCGACGAGCTTGAGAATGATCCAGTGGTTTTCATTTTTGGTGCGATTTAAAAACAACTGCGGCTTGTCATTCAGAACAGAAACAACGAGGTCTATCTTGCCGTCGTTGTTGAAGTCCCCGAATGCGGCGCCCCGGTGAGCACGAGGGTCTGCGAAGCTGGCTCCCGCGCTGGAACTGAGATCGGTAAAAGTAAAGTTCCCGTTGTTACGCAAAAGACCAGCAGGCAAACGATACGGACGGTTGACGACTTCCATTTCGTTGTCAAGAATGGCAGCGTTTGCGGTAAACAGATCCTTGTTGCCGTCATTGTCGAAGTCGAAGGCCCCCGTACCCCACGCTGTCAGCCGGCGACTGAATGCAGATAATCCTGAAACGTTGGTGACGTCTTCGAATTGGCCGCCAGTGTTTTTGTAAAGTGGAAAGCCGTCGGTAACCATGGCCGTATGAAAGATGTCCGGCAGCCCGTCATTATTCAGATCGCGGAATTCGGCGCCCATGCCGGCTACCGCGCTTCCGTCGGATGTGTAATCAGTTCCGGTCTCAAGAGCAACATCTTTGAAGGTCCCGTCTCCGTTGTTATGGAGCAGAAAATTCGGCGAGGTGTCGTTCGAGACAAATACGTCCATGAAGCCGTCATTGTCGTAATCGGCGAAAGCAACGCCCATGCCCTTGCCAACGTATTTCGCTACGTGCGATTGGACCGAAACGTCGGTGAAGGTGCCGTCTCCATTGTTTTTGTAAAGGATGTTCGGAGTGCCTTCGAAGTTCCCTGGTGAGCAATACGTCCGAACGCCCTTTATTTCGCAAAGCTTGCAATTCGCGATGTCATACTTCAAGTAGTTGATGACGAGCAAGTCGAGAAGCCCGTCGTTGTTATAGTCAAGCCAGCCAGCCGTGACTGCCCATGCCTTACCGATCCCAGGGACGTTGCCAACCACTCCCGCTTTCTCCGTGACATCCGTGAACGTGCCATCTCCATTGTTGTGCATCAGTTGATTGTGGTTAAAGCCCGCGATGTACAAGTCAACATTGCCATCGTTGTCATAGTCCCCGGCCGCCACTCCCATGGAGTAGCCGATTCCCTCAAGGCCTGCCTTCTCGGTAACGTCTGAAAACGTGCCATCTCCGTTGTTACGATAGAGCCGATTGAAGTAGCTTGCGTCCGACTTTTCAAGCGAGGGAATTGCTGCGCCATTCGTGAAAAAAATATCGAGCAAACCGTCATTGTTGTAGTCGAACACAGCCACGCCACCCATCATCGTCTCAATGGAGTATCGTTGCGGGCTGATGCTGTTCTTGAGCTGAAAATCAATCTTTGAAGATCCGAGCATGTCTTCAAACGTGATTTTGGCGTCGCTTTTAGAGGCAGTTTTGCCTGGTATATTGGCTTGGCTTGAACCTGCCTGTATGTGGGCAGGCGCGGTCTGAAGTGCCAAAAGCGGAGACTGCGGATGTGTGCCAAAAAAAAGAATGATCAGGAAGAGCAACCGATCGCGCCGTTTGCAGCCCCGGGTTTGCGTCCACTCGACTTTATGCGAATCTGCTCTTGTTGTGACCATAGGTAACAGAAATCGTCCCTACGCGATTTCCATTGTGTGTCCCACCAGTCTAATGGCCGCGGCATCGATTCGCCGCCTTTTCTTAGTGTCCAGCGCTACTGCTGCTTATAAATGCGCACCCACGGCTTGACCCGCTGGTCTGTGTCAGAATTGTGGCGATTCAACTCAGGTGGTTTGAGTTTCGAGGGATTCCGGCTTGAAGGTCGAGGAAACCCGTACCCACGCAATGATCAGATACAGCAAGTTTCCTAACTGTCCTGCGACTGCGGATATGACGATTCCAAGCGCATCAAATCGGCGAACCAATGGGTAGATCAACAGCATGCTGGCGACGGCGGCAACGACAGATGACATGAGTACCGGGGACGTTTTCTTAATCGTTCGAAAGAGGAATGTCAGCTGTCGAACCGGCCACGCGAGCAGGAAATACAACATCTGCAAATTAAGTACGTTGGAATAGGCCCGCAGCTGATGGCCATAGAAAAGTGCCAGAAACTTATCCGAGAACATGGACGCGATCAGGAAGACAATCAGCAACGAGAAAAATCCAATGGATCCAAATCGAAACAGGAATTTAGCCGCTCGATGAATTCCACCTTTCCGCATTTCTTCCGCGGCGCGGATTGGAACGATATTCTCCATCGCTTGAAAAGCGACATTGACCGGTCCAATAACATTTTGTGTAGCCCGCACTCCGCCTGCCGCTTGTGCCCCGACAACGCTGGCTCCGATCAACATGGCGCCTTGGTAGACCAGCCATTGCAACTGGTTGGCAATACCAAGGTCCACCGAAAGTCCACGGGTCTGGTGCCAGGCTTCCCTGGTTTCAGCACGCGTGCAGGTGAGGCGTTCTGTCGCCGCGCCCACTACAAAAGCAAGGCCCGATGTAATAGCGATTGCCCAAAAAGCTGTCTCAACTGTCAGATGCCCCATCCACATAACTATGCCGAGAACTACTAATTGGCCGACGTAGCTGATCACGTCATTCCAAACAGCAGTAGCGGCTTTGCCGACGGTGAAATAATAGCGTCGCAACCAGTCTTGCATAAGGTAGAAAACGACAGCGGCAGTAAATGCTGGGACAAAGCTCATTGGAATTACAGCAGGACGGAACAAGAGATATATGACGGCCGCAACGCTGGAGAGAAGTGTTGCGAGTACACAAAAGATGAGCTGAATTCCGTAGACGCCGCGAACGAACCTCTGTCGATCCTCAGGAGTGGAGCAAAGGGAGCCGAGCGTCAACATTGGCGATGAAATAAAACTGAGTTGCACACTGTTGGCCAGCAGGACAATTGCATACCCAACGGTGAACTTTCCGAATTCAGACAAACCAAGACCTCGAACCAGGACGATCCCGGTTGCGAAGTTGGACCCGCTCACAATGAGCTGATCGAGGATGGTTTGAGTACGTCTGCTTTTTAGGCGCAGGAATGACAAGCCAATTGGATGACCCACTAGTCTGCCGATCTCCTCAGATCGCGCTTCATGTCATTCTTCAAATCGCGACTCCGTTTGGTGCACCTGAAACCCGTTTGGGAGAGGCTGTTCTTGTAACGTAAGATCGGCCAAGATTAGTTCACTTGCTGCTCTTCGGCTCTCACCAGGAGAGACGGCCAACGAACAGGCACCGGCATCATAACGGTCGCGCGAGAACGCTGTCGCACAAGATCCAGGTTTGTCACGATGCATAAAAAGAGCGCTAGCTCAAACCCCATCCAACCCAAAATCCCGGTAGACATAATCGTCGTCATCCATACATGAACAATCAAAACGTAAGTACCGGCATACTCAGGATGTTCGTTCCACGCGTTCCAAGCACGCCAGGTAGTAAGGATAAGGAGGTATGTCCCAAGCAGGAATCCTACTAACCCGAGCCCAGTCAGCACTTCCAGAAAGCCGTTGTGCAACGAACTCATCTGCTCCAGGTACATGTTGCCAATGTGTGCGATGACGACCTTTCCACCAATTCCCCCGCCAACGCCGAGGACCGGGTGAGCTTCAAACTGGCGGACGGCGGCTGTCCATACCACTGTGCGGCCGCTCAACGTCACAAAGTCGGAAGATGCCTGATGTCCCTGCAGACGGACAAGGATGCCACTCCAAAAGATCGATCCACCGACTGCCACCGACCCGATTGCCAGCGCAGCCAGAATTTTGGATTTCTTGAATACAACAATCAGCATGGTAAGAAGAAGAATGCCGAAAGACGTACGACTGGCAGAAACGCTGAAGAGAACAAGTGCAAAAGCCATCTGGCGAAACGCGGTTCTAGACGTGATTCGACGCGCCTGCCATTCCGCCAGCACGACGAGAAATAGAGCACTGGCGACGTAGCCGAGCCCATTTCCAGAAAGGAAAGGAGCCTGTGCAGTCGTGCTGCTGAGCAGTCCCGGGCGATGTTGAATGAACGCATGAAGGCGCAGAAGAAAGCCGATAACAGTAATAGACGCCAACGTTGCGATCGTCAGCAGGATGATCTGTCGAAGCGCCTCTACTCGCTCTAAGGGGTTTTTCGAAGAACTCACTTGAAAAAATACCAGCCCAGCGAGAACCAACTCCGCACCTTTGCCGATGGTTTGGATTCGCTGCTCCGACCAGAGAGAAGATACCAGGTATAGAAGGGCGAAGGCGGCGTAGGCAAAGCGCAACTCGGTAAGTCGAACTTTGGCGAATTTAGGGCGGTACAACAAAAGAAGAAATGCGATTACCGTGGCAGGGGTGCGGACAAGAATAATCAGCTTGGCACTACTATGTCCGGCGCCCCCACCTGTAGTGTCCGCAACCTGAAGGATCGCTCCCAGGAGAAGACAGAACAAGGCGACGCCTGGCAATCCCGCAATGCGGAATGCGGAACGCCACGACTTTAAATCCCACGGGTAAATACTAAAGCGCATAGAAGCCCTCGGGCAGTTCGATTGCGACTAGTGAACGTAAATTGCAGCAGCCGCAGTTTGCCCAATCAAAGATGAACTCGTTGAGAATATCGCTTTTAGCTTGTTGACAGGAACGTACACGATATCTTCGGCTTGCAGCTTCAATGGAACTTCCTTGCCGTCCATCATCCCTTTGTAAGAGACCGGAACTTCAATGAGTTGACCATCGTCTCCATGCTTCACCACCCGCACCGAACTCGTTTTCGCTTGCATGATGAGTCCCTGCGCCAGAGAAATGGCCTGAGCTACATTCAGCTCGCCATCTTCCTGCATCACGTACCCGCCGGGCCGATTAACGGCTCCGAGGACGTACACAATTCCGGCGCGTTTGACCATGATTGTGTCCCCGGGCCGCACCATTACGCCGCGGATGGAGTCTCCGTTGCTGCCACGGGTGTATTGATAGGTGTTGTTGATTGGGCCCGCTGATGCGTCCGCATGTTTAACTTCAATCACCCTGCCGGCAAGGGGGGTGACACCACCTGCCATGCCGAGAACGTCCAGCAGTGTGTGAGGGGCCAGCAACTCGATGCGGCCGGGAGTCTGCACCTCTCCGAGCACCGTCACGTTTGTTGACGCGAACTGTTCAACATTGATCGTGACTTGTGGATTCGTCAGGATCTCCTGCTCAACAAATCGCTTTTGAATTTTGTTCTGTGCCTCCGGTACGGAATCTCCGGCAACATGCATCTTCCCAAGAAAAGGAAACGTGATGTTCCCATCATTGTCCACGCGTACGCGGCCGGAAAGTTCTGACTCTCCATACACGTCGACATTTAAGAGGAAACCTGGCGCCAGTTTCAGATTTGCAAAATCATTGGGAATTGCACTTGGCGCGTTTCGGGTCGATAACGTAGGCTCGTTCCTTACTCCCTGAGGCCCGCTCAACAGATTGGATGGAGGATTGTTCGTTTGCGCGGTAGCGAACGGCTGCACGGCAAACATTGCCATCGCAGTCACAGCGCAGGCTGCAGTGATTCGGAACATTCCGGGGCGGTGTAAATTCTTCAAGTTATGCATTAGAGTGTTCGCCTCCTCCGTCGTGGCCATATGCGTCGTAATAGTCGATCGATTTCGTGTCAACTGCATTCAGCACCACGCCCACTGCCCTCGAGCCACTGAACTCGAGCATTGTGGAAAGTCCGGCCAGCACGGTACGTGTTGTCTTGCCTGCGCGGATTACGGCAAGTGTCGCATCCAGCTTCTCTGATAAGACTCTTGCGTCGGTCACAAGAAGAATCGGAGGACTATCAACGATCACAAGGTCGTACCTGGGTGTGAGCAGTTTCAGGGTTTCGTCAAATTGCTTGGAACTCAGCAACTCGGCCGGCATCGTAGTCTCAGAACCAGCGGCCAACAGGGACAGGGAGGGCACGGTAGGATGTTTGCGAATGGCTTCATCAATCGATGATGTTCCCCTGAGAACATCACTGAAACCAGGCTTCACCGGAACGCTGAACAATTCGTGCAGGTGAGCCTTCCGCATGTCCGCGTCGATAAGAAGCACACTTTTACCGACGAGGGCAAATGCAACTGCGGTGTTATACGCTACCGTAGTCTTTCCCTCGTCGAAGAGTGGACTTGTTACCAGCAAGGTCCGTAGGCGGCCTGTGTCCGCTGCGACCGTGATGGCGGTACGTAAGGCGCGATAGGCCTCGGCGCCGGGTGATCTCGGATCGGTGATCAAAGGGCTGGTTTCTGAAGTGACCATTCCGCCGCCTGTCTCCGAGGGCAACCACAATAACTCCCGCGATGAGGGGATGCTGCCGAGCATTGGCAGTTGAGGCATCGATTGGAGTTGCAATGCCGTGGTTAAAGTGTCGTCAAGATGTTCGCGGACGAACGCTGAAGACAACCCTGCAAATAATCCGGCTACCAATCCGATGGCGACATAGAGCGGGGGATTAGGCCGTGTCGGTGTTGCCGGAGGCAGTGCAGTATTCACTACGCCGATGTTGGTGGCTCTCAAGCTGGCCTGGATATCCAGTTCCTTGAGCTTTCCGTAGAGTGCATCGTATAACTGTCGACTTGAGGTCGCTTCCTGACTGAGCACCTGAAGCTTAACGGCGCTGCCATTCAGCTTCGCGGCTTCTTTTTGTTGCTGATCGAACGCACTGCGCACGCCAATCTCATTCTGGCGGGCCAGCAAATACTCATCGCGCGCACGAGCGTTGATCTTCTTCAACTCCTCCGAGATCTGCTTATCGAGGCTGGCGAGTTGGTTTTGTGTTTCCAGGATGTGCTGATTCTTCGCGCCATATTTGGTCGACATCTCGGCATAACTCAGCCTTAAAGCCGATTGCTGCTGGCGAAGACTTTGAAGTAATTCGAGGCCTACACCCTGTACAGCAATCATGGAGTCCGGGCTGCCTGAAACACCTTGCGCGAGTCCAGCCACCGTCTCAGGATTTTCGGTCTGGGTTAGGCGGTAAATTGCTTCCTTTGCCAACCGGTTCGACTCCGCAGAAATCAGAGACTGATTTAAAGTGTCAAGACGATCAATCGTAGGGACGTGGGTTGTACCGCCGCCACCGCCGCCCTGACCAATGGAACCCAGGACCATGCTGTTTAGGCCGCTCTTCTGCTCAAAGTCTGATAGTTTGTTCTGCGAAGCTTCGACATTCGACTTTAAGTCTGCGAGGCGCGTCTTCAACCATTGTTGTGCATCGGCGGTAGACTGTGCGCGCGCCTGGAAAGACACATACTCCCGCACGATCGCGTTCGAGATGTCCGCCGCGCGTTGCGCATTCGGATGCAGATACGTGACCGTAATCATCCGCGTATCGGGCGTGTTTTCCACCTTCAGTTTCTTCGCGAAGATTTTGAGAATACGATCTCTTGTGAAAGGGGATTGATCAAGTGACAGCCCTTTTTCCGCCCTCATATGCGCATTCGCACCGTTGAGCGCACCGAGCAGTGTGGGCTGGTAAGCGAATGGCGCTTCCTGACGCAAGTTGAGATCTTTAACAACGGACAGTACGACACTGTCGCTCTGCAACATTGCTGTATGCGTCGCGATGTCCGTCTTCATCTCGTCTGCGCTGGGCGACTCATCTGCTCCATTGCGGAGAAGGCTAGTCTGCGAAGCATCCGTTTTCCCCACAATCACGGTGGTTACGGCGGCATACTGGTTGTGCATGATCAGGCAAACCAGAAACGCCAGCAGCATGCCGATCATACCGCCGAGGCCAATCATTTTCTTGCGCTTCCTGATTACCTTCCAAACACCCTTGAGAGATTCTTCTTCGCCAAAGCGAAACGACGTAGCCTCAAGGTTTTGGCTCTCGTGGTTCTGGGGCACATAGCGGGCAAGTGTTCCTTTTGGTGCGCTTGCTGAAGGGAACATTGTTTTGGATTGCTCCTATCTGAACTCGCCCACCGTTTTTTTGTAGGGAAGTTCGTCTACTACAATTTATTAGCAATTGCATGGCCAATTATGGGAACGGCCCACCTTTTGATCGCCACTGCGTTTCAGGTGAGCAATTCAATCGGTATTCCATAGTCTGAACCACGCAGCAGAAAGCC
This sequence comes from uncultured Acidobacteriaceae bacterium, assembly GCA_963816335.1. Taxonomy (GTDB): domain Bacteria; phylum Acidobacteriota; class Terriglobia; order Terriglobales; family Acidobacteriaceae; genus JANXZS01. Next base: position 109,835 of record CAWFKA010000016.1, read on the forward strand.
TGTTTCCAACCAGTTACGCGACTGAGGCCGGAACTTGAGAGACGCTCGTCGCACTAGCTAACACCTGCTCGTAAATTTCCAAAAGCAGCGCGAGATTCTTTGAACCGGTATATTCTGTCTCATACCGGAGACGGGCACCGTCCCTCAATCCTCTCAGAGCGCCAGTAGCTTCAAGAGCCCGAAGCCGAAGCAGCAAGTCGTTCGGGTTGCCACTTTCAAATAGAACGCCGCTCTTACCATCCGCGATCATCTCCGGATAGCTGCCTAGACGCGATGCGATCACCGGCGTGCCAACGGCCATCGACTCAATCACGACGCGTGGCATTGCTTCGTACCAGAGAGAGGGACAAAGAAGTGCTTTCGCTGAACCCATCAGTTCAGACACTTCATCGCTGTTTCTGCTTCCAAGCCATTCAACATTCTTCATTGTGGCGGCGGCGGCTTGTACTTCGTTTTCCAGCGGTCCGCGTCCGACAAAAGTAAGCAATGGTAAATCCGTCCCACTCTTCCAACATTCAATTAGCGTGCGTACACCCTTCTCTTCTGTAAGTCTACCGACGAAAAGGTAATTCCCGCCGAGGCCACTTCGTACTCCTGGATCCGGATCCACAAAGTTCTGTTTCACCAGGATCTTCGACTCCGGAAGACCACCCTCAATCAACTTTTGCTTCGCGAAAGTTGAGAGTGCTATAAACCTGTCTACCGCACGATGCCATGTTCCCGCGGCCCAGTGTGCCAACATTCCAGCAGTTGCGATAGCACTCCCTGCGCGGCTCTCCCTATAGCACCCATGGATTACGCCGGGTGACCGCAGAGTCGTACCCATGCAATCCTGACAAACACGTCCATCGCGAAAAAACGTGGCATTCACACATAACAAACGATAATTGTGAACCGTGTTCACGACTGGAATTCCCGCTCGACGACAATTCCAGAAAATCGAAGGCGAGACAGTCGGAAACCAATTGTGCACGTGCACGACGTCCGGTTGATAGCTCGCCAACATAGACTTGACACGTTCATTGCTGCGTTTTGAACCGGTGTAGACGGAAAGAGAAGCTTCCACCTTTCCTTTCAAACCCGCAATGTCATCGTTGTTCTCTTCCAGCGTCTCGACTTCGATACCATTCCCGGCAAGCAGGTCTCGCTCGGAAGCGACGACTGCATCTTCGCCCCCGCGCTGCTGATACCTGTTATGGACAATCAATATCTTCATACGACCCGAAACCTGGTTCCCGCATTCTGCGCTGCTCGCTCACAATGACTGTGTAGAACATGATTGCGAGCAGGAATCCTGTTGGATAAACAATGCCGCTTCATAATGCAATGCAGCAACTTGGATTACCGAAATGAACTCACACACCTTTTGCCGCGTATACAAGCGTATGCAGAAGTATGGCGATATCCATCAACAGGGTGCGGTTTTGAATGTAGTAAAGGTCGTACTCGATCGACTCGTGAATGGCATAACGGCGGTCTGCGCTTAGTTGCCATAGCCCGGTTATGCCCTGGGGAACGCTGAGCCTTGTTTCTTCTACCGGACCATAGCCCTCTGTAATAAAAGGCATTTCCGGTCGTGGTCCCACGAGAGACATATCGCCTTTGAGAACGTTGATGAGCTGTGGCATTTCATCAAGACTGCTCTTGCGCAAGAAGCGACCGACGCGAGTAATGCGCGGATCCGCATGGTGAGCAGGGGAAAAGGCGTACTTCGGAGCGTCCACTTTCATGCTTCGAAACTTAAGAATCTCGAAAGACTTTCCGTCTTGTCCAACGCGGGTCTGGCGGAAGAAGATCGGTCCCTTGGACTCAAGACGAATCACCAAGGCCAACACAGCCCACACTGGCGCGCTCAACAAAATGAGGATTGACGAGCAGAAAATATCCATCAAGCGCTTCATCATGCGATAGAAGCCGCTTGGCTGACTGAGGACGGTGGTTGCCACCAGCAGTCCATCCATCTCCCATACCCACATTGACCGTCGCGTGAGGATCTCGTGGTTGTCGACCAGCGAGAAAGAGCAATTAGCCTCTTGAGCTACCTCTTTTGCCCTCGCAAGACTCCGATCCGAAATGCTGGGGTCGCAGATTACGATGTCGTTGATTTCCAGTTCTTCCAGCAATTCGGTAGAAAGCGGCTGGTGAAAGACTGGTCGGGAATTTCGTTGAAAATAGTCGTTGCTAAAAATGACGTCGCTTGTTTCGCCTTCGCTTGCGAGGAAACCCACGGGGTCGATTCCGAGCTGAGGGGAATGCAACGCGCCGGTAAAGAATCGACGAGCAGCGCGCTTCGTTCCGTAAATCAGCGTCCTCCGCTTTGGAAATGCAGGTTCATAGTATTTACGCAATATGTCGCAGACCCAAAGGCGACCACCCGCAAGAGCAGCGGTACTCCCAATCCACGCCATCAGCATTGCCATTCTCGGCACGGGATAGCGCGCAAGGACGAAGATGATCAGGCAAATGAGGATGGCCTTGATTGCTGTGCGCAGCGCGATCTCTGTCTCTTTGATGTACAGGAGGCTACGAACGCGAGGTTGCCCTCCCTGCTCCCTCAACAGGGTTACGAACAGCGTCGAATAGATCAGTGACCCGAACAGAAGCTGCCGAGGACTGACACTGAAACTCGTCGTCCGTTGCAGGAGATGTCCCAGGGTGCCACCTACTACACATCCGAACATCAGCAGTAGGAAATCAGACCCTAGTTCCAGGAAAGGTATCGCCACATTCGACGACTGCCGTCCCTCGGTTATCTCGGAATGTTCGGCCACGCGGTCGTCGTTCCATTGCGCAGGTCGTGCATTCATTTTCATGTGATGGGTCTCCAACCAAAGCTGTCGCGGTGAGCTTCATGCAGAAAAAGAATCAAATGTATGGGCATAGGCCCATCCAAGGCAATATGTATGTACGATGCGAATTAGTGGCGAGAGGCTTACTGCTTAGCGGAAAAAAATTACAAAATGATCAACGCGGATTGAATATCGCGAAAATTTAGCTGAATACGTATTCATCCTAGGATTATTTGCTCGGGATAAGTAAATTTTCCTAAATTTGAGATCCCAACGTAATCGAGTTTCGTACGGTGGCCCCAAGCCAGCATCCAGAGAGTATGACATGGATTCATGATGAACAGAGCCTTTTCCAAGAACCTTTTCATTTTTATGAAGCTCTTCCCTTGTTTCGCGTAACTCCTGGAAAGATGGCAGAATCGAATGCATGAAGCGAGTGCAATTGTTTTCTATCGCTGGTTTCTTCGTGCTGAGCGTGTGCCCGATGTTTCATGCATGGGCATCTCCCCTCGAATCGGCGACACCGCCAGAAGCCACTTCCACGTCGACTCTAAATCCAACCGTCTTCTCAACTGACTTCGTGGGCATGCACACGCTTTCGCCTAGCCGTCATTGGCCGACGGTGCCTTTTGGCGCCATCCGTACCGCGGGAACGTCCTGGGGAGCTCTGGAGCCGGAGAAGGGAAAATTCGATTGGCACTCACTCGATACATGGGTTTCGCAGTCGCAGGCTCATCACGTAGCTCTTGATTACGTGTTTTTAAATACTCCGCAGTGGGCGAGTACTCGTCCCAGCGAATCCTGCAATAGGGGACCGCATGGATGTGCTGCTCCTCCCAATCCGGAAGACTGGGACCAATTCGTCACGGCCGTTGTTACCCGTTACAAAGGGAAGATCTCCAGCTACGAGCTGTGGAACGAGCCGAATGCCTCGGGTTACTGGACCGGAACTCCTCAGCAGATGGTAGATATGGCGAGCAGGGCGTACCGGATCATTAAGTCGGTCGATCCCGGGGCAGTCGTCGTTTGTCCCTCCGCTTCCTCCACAGGGTGGCCATCGCCCGCCGACGTCTGGCTGGATCAATATCTGTCCGCTGGAGGCGGTAAATATGCAGACGTGATTGGTTGGCATGGGTACTCCGGGCGGAATGATCGCCCCTCGCTTCCACCAGAAGATTTGGTGAAGCAAATTAACGTCATGAAGGCCGTGCTGGCCAGACATCATCTCAGCAACTTGCCACTTTGGAATACCGAAGGCGGATGGGGAAAGAATGCGCAGTTGCCAAGCGAAGACGAGCAGGCAGACTTCCTCGTGAAGTGGTACTTGATTCAGTTCACCAACGGAGTTTCCAGAGCCTTCTGGTATCAATGGGACAATCCGAATTGGGGAACTCTGTGGCGCGAAGACGGAGGCCTCACTCCGGGAGGTGCCGCGATGCAGCAGGTTTACGAGTGGATGCAAGATACAACCGCCTCCACTCCATGTCGACAAACCGGTTCCTCAATTTGGAGTTGTGATTTGCAAAAGGGCAACGTTCACTACCGCGCGGTATGGAGTTCTTCCGGAACGGTGACATACGCTGACGCGCAGAAGTTTTCGTCATTCGTTCAGTTGGGTAGTTCAGCATCCGCCCAGGCAGGGAAGCCGGTCACTGTTGGATCGCGGCCTGTCTTCTTCCGTCTTCACTAGCACGAACGAACATAAATAGTGTTGATATAAAAAATGCCTGCGACAACGGAAGTGTCGCAGGCATTTTTGTTCATGTGCTTTACAAGTCTGCATGTTGTGCAGAGTCAGCGATGCGTTCGAGGCCCCACTGTTTATTGACCTTTCAACGAAACGGCCTGCACTGAATACGCAGGAATGCTGATGGTTGTTGTGTAGCCCGAACCGGACGCAGTTAGGGAGACTGAAGACGAGTTAATCATCGATCCGTTCACAATTTGATAGAGAGTCGCATTCGGAGATGCGAATCCAGTGTTCTGGAACGACAACGGAATTGCCGAGTAGCTCGTGGCCGTTGGATTTACGATTAACATCGCATCCTGCGATGGCGTTGTAGAAAGCGGTCATGATTAATCCACCTCCGCCCGAAGGTGGAGATACGGATTTCGCCATGTATCCGCCACTCGCAGAGGTTCAAGGTAATTACTTCCGCCAACAACTGGAACGCATAGTACTGGGGATAAGGGTAGGCGTGCACCTGCTGAATAAAGCAATCCATATTCGTATTCTGCACACCAACCATGCAGAACCATGGATAAGCTGAGCCTGCGAAGTAGAATAACTTTTCTGGTAGCTTTGCCGTGCCCGTCGTGTACACCGAATTCAACAGGTCTGCGACATACATTGAATTCCAAATCGGTGCGTATGTGGCATCGTTTCGACAGCAGTCTTTGAAGAACGCCCAGTTGGTGTTGAATTCGGTGACATAAATGGGCATGTTCGGTTTCCCGGCGGTCGTCGCCTGTGCAACAACCTTGTTGTACATACCCACCGGACCGTTACTCGGATCCTGCGTCATTTCGTACAGTGAGTCGTTGCCGTTATAGCTATCCCATTGGGCTTGCAAGCGCGTTCGATCCAAATATGTACTGGTGATAGCTCAGGAAATCGACATAATCCTTTGTTCCAGGATTCGTTAGCAGATTCGAGAACCACAAGGCTGAGTAACCCGACAGAACCGGACCGCCAATACGGATGGTCTGTCCATCCATAGCCGCTTGTTGCTTTCATGAGTGGCGCAGCAGCCGCATAGATAGCCAGGTATGTCTTGAGGTGGTCAGCGCTTGAACATAAGCCGGCGCATTAGGCTCGTTCCAAATTTCGTAGTCCCGCACAAAACCGGGAAACACGGCATCGAAGTGCGCCACATACGATGCTGCTATCTGTCCCCATTTATTCACGTCCGTCGGAGCAGTCATCGTATTGCCTGTGCCGCAAAGCGTGTTTGGGCTAGGCTGCAGCCATAAGTGGCGTCAGTGACATTTGAATGAGAGGTTGCTGGCCAGCAGCCTTGATAGATGCGATCAGCGGATCGATCTTGGTCCAATCCGGCGTCTGCGTTGCATAGACAAGAGGAATTTGCGCATAGAGACGAGTAGCCGTCAGCCCAGCCTGGGTGAGCAGAGTTCGGTCTGCAGTCGAATGCATTGACTCGCCACGACCGGTTCCGAACATATCCGCGGGAATTGGATGTGAGGTGTCAGTGCGCGAACCGTAATCCGCAGTGAGACTTGAAAAGACGGTAACAACACCGCCGCTCGTCTTGCCGACTGCGGCATCGGTTGCTCGCACGGTGTGCTTGCCGGCGATTGCAGGTGCCGTGTAGACACCATCACTTGGTGACTGTGCCAACGGTCGCATTGCCGCCCGGGATGTTGTCCACGGTGAAGGTGACTGGGCCTTGATCGGGCACAGCACACAATTGCGCTTGGAATGTCTGCTGCCCCTTCGGAGGAATGGCGGCAACATACGGATAGATTCCAAACTGAGGTGTCGGCGTAACCGTCACGGTCGTAGAGCCGGAGTACTTCGTTGTTCCTTGGCTGACGGCTTTGACGACATGGGTTGCGGCAGTCGTCGGGGCTGTATACAAACCGGAGGAACTGATCGTGCCGGCGTTTGCATTCCCATTTAGCACATTATCGACATACCACAAGACATTCGTGCTGGTCATCCCGGTGAAGAGCACGCTGAATTGCATAGCGTCTGCGATGGCATGATGCAGGGCAAGTATGGCGACACGATCACCGTGGGTCCTGTATAGCCGACGATGCCTGTTCCTTGGAGCGGAACACTCAATGGACTCCCCGGCTGCATCACTTTTTATCACGAGTGACGACTGCCGACTGCTTGCAGATTGGGGCAGGAACGTAATCTGCACGGTGCAAGTGGTCTTCGGGGCCAGCTGGACCCGTCCCGTCAGTGCCCACGCAGTCTGATGTAAACGGATAATCCGCTGACGTCGTCAACGAACTTATCGCCAGAGGAATGGACTGGTTATTGGTAATCGTGACGGGCTGCGGAGTGCTGGGAGTATTTACGATCTGATTATAAAAGTAGAGACCACCGGCCTTCGGTACAACTGTAACCGGGATAACTCCATTGCCCGACAAAGCACTGTTTGGGGAGATCCGTCAGCGCCGTAATAAATGGAGAGACTGCCGGAAAAGTATCCAGTGGTGGTTGGCGAGAAGGTCACGGTGAACGTAGCAAGTCTGACCCGGGTTTAGACGATGCTCCGACGAATTACAGAACACATAAGCCGCCGAGTAGGGAGCACTTGTCCCGAATGCTCGAAATGCAGAGATGAAGTGGAAGTATTAATTGTGATACCGATTTTCACGGGCAAACTTGAAGTCGCCAATGGCCTGGTCAGGAAAGTTGTACGACTTCGGCGACACATCTACTGAGCCTCCTCCAGATCCGGTAGCTTGTACCTGAAAGATAAAGTGCATAATGTTTCGGAGTTGGATTCAGTTGCAAGCACCGGATGACCTTCAATCGCGCTCGATGCCGGCGCAAAGTTGACAGATACGGTGCAAGTGCGCGCCCGGCGCTAATGTCGCAGGGCAATCGTTTGTTTGTGTAAAGTGGCCGTCGTTGGGAGATCCGCCGATGTCATTGAGGTAGCTAGCTTATTCGTCACTGTCGCGGTTTGAACTACACTCTGACTACCTATAGCTGTTGCTCGGGAAAGTGAGAGAAGTCGGAGAGAAAAGCACAGATCCGATCGTGCCCGTGCCACTCAGCGGAATCATCTGCGGACTTCGACGAGCTACGTCCGTGAGCGTGAAAACGTCCGAGCGAATCCCCTGCGCTCTGCGGCCGGAAGTACAACCGTGACCGTGCAAGATGACTCCATCGGCCAAGGTAGCCGGTGACAGCGGGCAAGTTGCTCGAAAGGATCCTGAAGTCGGATCCTGAACTGCATATCGGATGCAATCGCTCAGCGCTGAGCCGGAACTATTCGTGAGCGTTACGGAGCTTTGATCCGGAAGATCTGTCCGATCGGAATATTACCCCAGGAAAGAGATGCGGGCGAAATGATGAGTGCCATTGCCCGCGAGCTGCAGTTCCGGTTCCAGTTAGCGATGCAGTCGTTGGCGATCCGGGAGCATCGTGCGATACGGTCAACTGATCGGCACGAACGCCGCTGGCAGTCGGACTGAAGGCGACCTGAATGGTGCAGCTTGGAGCTCGATGCGAGGGTATTTGGCGACTTGGGACATGTGGAAGTGGCTGAGTAATCGGATAGTCCCGGTCGCTATAGACGAGATTGTGATTGCCTGGGAATTGCTATTCAAGAGCGTGAAGGACTGGCTTCCGCTCGTCGCGCCTACCTGGACGCTTCCGAAATCCTGGATTGTCGGAGTAATCGTAACCGACGGAGTGGAACCAAAAAGGTACAGTTGCGTCGATGCCGTGACAGTGCCGCTCGTATCAGTCACCGTCAGTGCGCTGCTGGACGAGCCTGCCATCGTTGGTCGATACGTTAGGGTTAGTGTGCAGGACGTTCCGGCGGCCAAGACATTCGGGCTGAGCGGACAATTGTTAGTCTGCGTAAACAGCCCTGAGCCGATCTTGATGTTCGAAAGGGAAACGTCGCGTGCTGAGAGTGTTCATCAGAGTTACATTCTGGGGCGCACTCGTTGTACCCACTGGCACGTTGCTGAACGAAAGGGAAGTAGGCGAGAACAATATCGTTCCGGTCGTACCCTGACCGGAGAGCGGAATCGTTTGCGTTTGGCTCGGCGCGTCATCGACGATCTTTATCGAGTTTGTCCTGGTGCCCTGGGCCAGAGGCCGGAATTGCACGGAAATCGTGCAAGAGGCGCCAGCGGCCACTGTGGACGAGCTGATGGGACAAGTCGTACTAGAGAATAAGAAGTCTGAACCTACTGGAATTGAAATGCTGGAGATCGTGAGTGAAACGGACTGGGTATTCGTGATCGTGACGGACTTTACCCCGGACGTTTGTCCGACTTGAACGGAGGCCCACGACAGACTCGCTGGCGAAACCGTTACGTCTTGCGCTGAGGCAGCAGGAACAAATGATAACGGGGCCAGAACAGCACACAGCCCAGCAAAGAAGCGTGGGACACTACGCCAGTTAGTTTTCACGAGGTCTCCGAAATGTCTTAGGAACTTAAGGCATAAATATGCGCAGATAGTCTGGGAAGATGTGCAAACCTCTGCATAACCAGGAACAGAAATGAATCAGTATCCACCGTTTCATTAGTTAGACGAAACGGTTTGGCGAATCTCTTGACCTGGCAGGTCATTCTTCTGAATGCTTGCCATGATTTGTTGGAGCTGGTGTCCGGGCCCATTTGGTGCTCATTTTCCTGAAAGCAATTTTATAGCCGATTCTTGTTCTATCACTGTTTTCTAGATGGATGGTATTTCAACTGCTTTGGTTGTAAGTATTATGCGGAGGTACCAAGGAACTCTGCCCGAGAGAGCAACTCCTGACTCTAACGCAAAATTTACACTAACCGAATCGCAGAGTAACCGCCTTTTTCTGTATTGGATGCGGCACGTAATGGCAAAAAATTGCATCCAATAACCATTAATGCTTCCTGCACACTAAAAAGATATCTATAGTTACGCAGACTGTGGACTTTGAATTGCTGCCATTGGTCAATACCAAGCCCCGAATCACCGGGCAACAACTCGACGAGGGATGCGCGGTAATGGGCCTTCCAGATGAGTTCAATTTCGCGACTTGGCGCGGATCAACACCAGACTTTGCCCTTAAACAGGCTGAAATATCGTCCAGGCGAATCACGAAAGGCTGAACTCCAGATGAGACTTCTACGATTTCGCGCGCTTCTCCCACTGCTAAGTCTTCCAGCGTTGTGGCTGGCTGGCTGCGGCGGGTTCCACGGGGTGGTAACGCCAACGCTCTCCTCTTTAAACCCCTTAACGGTTGTAGCCGGGAGCCCGGAGTTCACGCTGACCGCCAGCGGAAGCAACTTCACCAGTGGAACGCGCATCGTTTGGGACGGCATTCCCCAAACGACCAAGGTCGTATCGAATTCTCAATTGACCGCAACCATTACTGCGGCACAAATTCTCATTCCCGGCGTCGTAAGCGTAGGGGTTGTCAAAGCCGACACGACGTCTTCCAACACCCTCACACTGCAGATCACTGGAACAGGTCCGGAGGGTCCGAAGCTGACTTCGATCTCTCCATCTTCTGTCGCCTCCGGTAGCGCAGACTTCACGCTCACAGCGACCGGGACCAGCTTCGTATCTGGAAGTGTGATCACCTTGAACGGCGTCGGCATCACGTCGACATTCGATTCTGTCACTCAGCTTCATGCAATCGTCCCTGCAAGCAAGGTGGCGGTCGCCGGCACGATTAACGTCGGCGTCCTGGATACCAGCAACAAACTCTCGAACGAATTGCCGTTGACGATCACGGGGACAATTCCGTCGACTCCGCCCACACTCACATCGCTCAATCCTGCCACGGTCATCACCGGAAGCCCCGCGCTCCCGCTTACCGCGACCGGTACCAACTTTGTGAATGGGAGCCAGATCACATGGAATGGGTTGGCGTTGACGACTACCTTCGTCTCTGCGACCTCAGTGCAAACAACAATTCCCGTCGAAGATCTCGCGACTCCGAACACGGCAAATGTCGCCGTTCTCAATCCGGACAGCACAATCTCCAACGTCCTGCCATTTGTGGTCGCGGTGAATCCGTCAACCAGCCCGACATTGACCTCCATTACTCCGTCGAAGGCAGTAGTTGGAAGTCCAGCGATTACGATGACGCTCACAGGGTTGAATTTCGCTGCGGGAGCGGTCGCAAATTGGTCAGGTCAGCCTCTGGCAACGACGGTGGTAAGCAATACTCAACTCACGGCGCAGGTGCCCGCTTCCTTGATGACTGCGGTGGGGCAATTCCCCATCACTGTTAAGAACACATCTTCGAGCGCATCGAACCCTGTTCCGTTCTACGTCGGCATCAACATATTCTTTGGCGAAGTTAACGATCTGGTGTGGGACGCCGCTCGCAACGTGCTGTATCTTTCCGAGCCCGGTTCCTCGAGCAAGAATCCGAATTCAGTGGTTGCAATCGATCCAGTCACGTTGGTGCAGAAGGCCACATTTGCCGGAGGCGCTGGTGCCGAACCCAATCGTCTCGCTATTTCCGACGACGGGAAATATCTGTACGTAGGCCTCGACGGCAAGGGGACCGTGCAGCGCTTAACGCTACCAGCTCTTACGCCTGATATCAGCATTACGTTGGGCTCGGATCCCACCCTGGGTGTCTACCACGCACTCGACCTGCAAGTCGCCCCCGGAGCGTCGAAGACGATCGCTGTTTCAAAAGGCGTAGTGAAGTCCATCATTCAGGCGCAGGGAGGAATTGCGATATACGATGATGCTGTTCAACGTCCCGTAATCGTCACACCCACCACACAGCCACAGAATGTCTTGATTGACACCATCCAATGGGGAACAACCTCGAATGCTATCTATGCCGCGAATAATGAGAATGCCTCTGGTGACTTCTACCAGTTGGCTGTCGATAACAGCGGCGTCACTTTGGTGAGTGACAGCGTCAACTTCTTCCCCGTGCCCAATTCGCGCATTCACTTTGATCGCGGGAACACGCTGCTGTATGGCGACGACGGCCTCGTAGTGAATCCGGTTGCGGCCACCCAGGTTGGAAATTTTGTTTCGTCGGGCGCTATGGTTCCAGATTCACTCATCGGAAACGCCTACTTCGTCGGACAGCCCAGCAGCCAGAATGGCACAGTCGGTTATCTGGTTCAGTCATTCAACATCTCGGCCTTCACGCCGGTTTCCACTCTATCCTTGTATAACGTTCAGGGCGTTCCTCAACATATGATCCGATGGGGGAGCAATGGATTAGCCTTCAACACGGCGAAGATAACGAACTGCGTTGTTTCGCCCTGTAATACCGGTGACGGCCGTCTATACATTTTGAGTGGGCCCTTTGTCACCAAAACGACGCCTTAGCGGCAGGGTGACATGGCTGCCTTTGAGTCTGAAGTACTTCTGAGCATTCTCCGGAATTTCTTGTTTCGCCTGTCGCAGCTGTTAGCGACTGGCGAAGCAAGAATCTTTCGAATGGCGCTCATTCTTGGTTGAGTCGGCAGAGCAGGGAAGCAGGCATTGGTTCTTCCTGCTTTGTCGAGTAACAAATAAATGGAGGCATACCCGATGTTTAAAAAATGCCTGGCCCTTGCTGCCTTGTTTCTTGGCCCAACGTTCATGGTGTGTCAAGTTGTTCCAGCAGCTCGAGGAGGTGCCCCTCCGCTTACCGCTGGGGGCTTTATCTCTTATTACGACGCCGCGTACGCTTCCAATAAGCCAATCGGTTTTGGTGGGTTCATTGATTGGAGTCCATATAGAAACTTTGGAGTCGAAGCTGAAGGCCGTTGGTTGATGTTCAATACGAATAACGACTTCAGGGAATACAACTACCTGGCGGGCCCGCGATACGGCTTCCGCAGAGGGAAGACGATCCAGCCATACGTAAAGGTCTTAGTCGGGGGCGGTGTTATTGATTTTCCCTACGGGCTCGCATACGGCAGGTACTTCGTCATTGCCCCGGGTGGCGGCGCAGACTTTCGGTTGAATCGGCATTGGCGAGTCAGGGCAGACTACGAATATCAAATTTGGCCAGATGCTCCGGGAATACCCGGTATTTCCAGCAGCGCATTGAAGCCCAACGGCGTCAGCATTGGCTTCGCCTATCGCTTCTTCTAACCATCTGAGATGTTGTAGGTCAAATCTTGACTTCGATCGAGGACAAATAGAATTGATTGAGACGAACGTGTCGTCGAGTGTCTCGGGAGACTCCTGGCCATCGGACATTCGCTTCCGTGTTGGCGCCCTGCTCCTCTCGAAGCTGTCTTCGGAGTGTAAGGCCTACTGCATTCTCTCCGGCTATGAGCAGTTTCCCCAGTCATTCGATACCGACATTGACTTCATGGTCGATGCAGCGGACTTCGATCGTATCCCGTCGATCGTCAACGAAATCGGCGAGGAGACCGGCACGCGACTCTTTCAATCGGTGCAGCACGAACTGAGTGCGCGTGCATTTTTCCTGGTCTCGCAATCCGGCTCAAAACTCGCTGTCGTGCAGCCTGATTCAACCTCTGACTATCGGCATTTTGGATCCTTGTGGCTTCGCGCCGATGAGGTTCTCGCGGGGCGCCGCTGGCATGCAAATGGTTTTTGGATCCCTGCGCCAGCACTTGAATTCATCTATTACCTCGTAAAGCGTTTGAACAAACGCGACTTCACTGCACTGCATGGACTCAAACTACACCGACTGTACGAGGAAGATCCCCAGGGCAGCGATCAGCAACTTGCACGCTTCTGGTCTGGTGAGAAAAAGCGGTCACTTAGTTCCATGGCAGCTTCCGGCAATTGGGTTGATTTACAAGCCGACCTCGAAGGTTTCCGCGATGAATTAATGCGCAACACCTCGGATTCTTTTCTGCAGAAGATGAGCTCCGGTGCAGCGCGCATGAGTCATTTCATCGATCGCATTGTGCGGCCCACAGGGGCCTGGATCGCCTTCATGGGACCGGACGGATGTGGAAAGTCTTCCGTCATTGAAGCGGTAACTGATCAGTTTGCGCCCATCTTCAACAAGGTAGACAGATACCATATGCGGCCAAGCGTTATCACCAGGAAGGGAGGCAGCAAAGGTTCTGTCACCGATCCGCACGGCCAGACGCCCCGCGGAGTATTGGCATCGATCGTAAAGATTTTCTATCTTGGCGCTGACTATTTTGCTGGCTATCTGCTGCGAATCCGGCCTGCGATGATACGTACTCGCCTCGTCATATTCGATCGGTATATCTACGATCTTCTCGTAGACAGCAAGCGAGTGCGTTACGGAGGTCCCGCCTGGATGCTCCGCCTGCTGGCTCGCATCGTGCCACGGCCTGAACTTGTGATCCTGCTGGATGCCCCGGCGGAAGTTCTGTGGTCGCGAAAACAGGAAGTCACATTTGATGAGGTCGTGCGCCAGCGCAAAGATTATCTTTCTCTGGTTAAGTTACTGCCGTCTGCGGTCGTGATTGACGCGTCACAACCACTCCCGAATGTCCTGCATGACGTTGAAGAAGCGGTTGTCAATCACTTCTCTCACCGCACGGCGACGCGCCTGGTACTTGATCAAAAACAGAGATCGATCCGCACAGTAAACAACTAAACGAGAACGATTGGACGCAGATTGCAAATTCCAGGCGACATTCTGACGACGTCGAAGACCCTCGACATTGCCTTTCCGCCAGCAACTGAGCGGTTGGCAGAGACCATGCCTCGCGCCACGAAAATCAATACGATTCCTCAGGGTGCAGAGCCCCGTTGGATTATTCTCGGCGATCCGGCAAAGGCGCTGCCTGTTCTGAAAAGCTGGAGACCTTTCAAGCTCAGCTCGCAGATGCGGTGGAACGCCGTTCTTTTGGCTTCGTCCGCAAAGCTTCTCTCGCACCTCCCCAATGTCAAAAGTGACGAAGCCGTTATCGACAAACATTACTGGCAAATGAGGCTGGACGGCTTTTCCGATAGGTGGCATGCCGTTGTGCATGTGGGAAATTCGTCGTATACGCGCAAGGCTATCGTGTTCTTCATTGGAGAAGACGCCTCGATCAAAGCCGTAGCGAAAGTCCCCCTCACATCGGCGGCCGGCGAAGCAATTCTCAACGAAGCTCATGTTCTTCGACATATGCAGGCGGTGAAGGATTTGCCGCGCGTTCTTTTCGAAGATGCGCAGCGTGGCGTTGCTGCCCAGACATTTCTAGACGGGAAAGCGGTATCTCGCAAATTTACGGTCAGGCACGTCGAGCTACTCGGGCGCCTGGCTAACGAAGGGGCTACAACTCGACTCTCCGAATTTCGCCCCGCAATTCTCTCCGATCTCGACGCACTCGATCTGGCAATTGATCGATCGCTGCTTCAGCGGGCGATTGAATTTCTAGATTTCGACGGAGAACTCCCTGAGTTTGTGGAACATCGTGACTTTGCTCCATGGAATATCAAGCGATTGCCGGACGGCCGTCTCACCCTGCTGGATTGGGAGTGGGCCGTTGAGAAAAGCCTGCCTTGGCAGGATCTGTGCCGTTATTTCTATATCCAGGACGTGCTTTTTCACGGGCCCGGCAAGGTGTGGGAAAAGCTGACGAGTGATCCGCTCATCAAGAAATACGTACAAAAGTTTGCAATTCCATCGGCAGCCCTGCCTGGATTAACCATGTATTATTTGCTCCGTGTCCTCTGCTTGGATTGGAAGAATAAAGATCGCTTCCTCACGGACTACACTGTAAGACAGATCCGGTCGCTGGTAGATCTGCATCGCCGCTGAGCCAATAAATTATTGCATCCACATTAGTTGCGCCTCGTGGCCCGGGCTCTCCTCGGACCACCTGCAGGATCTCAGCACGCTTTTTCTTCCGGGTACCACGCACCCACTGGAGTATGAAAAATATTTACCAATCACGGTAATTTCGACATAAACCTATGTGAATCATGGGTTTACGATTCAGTTATTGATCCTAACACCAAAGTGTAGTTTCTCCCGAAGCGAATCGATGCGAGAATTCCCAACAATAGGAAAAGAGAGGGTTTAGGTAATGCGCTTTCAATCTGTGCAGTTGGCTTCGCACGCCCAGATTACCTCTATTGGGCCCTTCACGGTGACATCCCCTTCCACCAGCACTTCTCACGATAAAAACATTCGGACAGCCAGGAAAAAGCCAGTTCTTGGTGGAATCCGGGCGATCCTAATCAGCGCTTTGGTGGGATCCGCAGTCTGGTACATGATCTGGGAAGTCGGTAAATACCTCCTATTTCGGCATTGAAGAAGAAAAGTGCAGCTATTAACTAGAAAAATACTAGACGTCTGGTTAATAGCTGATAAGATCACCAGAAATATTCAGTGAATTCTGAAACGTAAATCTGCCTAAGTTTTTCGATTTATCCGGACATTCTGTTTACTAAGTAGGTAATAAACAGTTGACCTACTTTTGTAAGTATCTAAGGGTCGCGCAACGTGCATCAGGTACACCAACATGGTGACTAGCAAGTCGAATCTGTCGAGGGGTCGTTCCAGCCTTCTTCAAGATCAACACGTGAGCGTCGATCAGCAGGGTGTTCAGACTAAACCCTTTCCACCATTGAGGCGCTTATGCAGTTTACGAAAGCTTCCCTTGCACTATTTGTGTCGACCCTGGCCTTGCCAGGGATCCAGGCCTTTTCACAGGCGCACGTTACCGAAAACCAGACAACTTTCATTTACGTAGACGCGAATTCCGGTTCAGATAGCAATTCCGGCACCCAGTCCATGCCCCTAAGGACAATTCAGGCGGCCGTAAACAAAGCCAAAACAAACAATACAAAGTCGATCGGCACAAAGGTCCTTATAAATCCTGGAGTCTATAGAGAAGCAGTCAACATTTCCTCGAGCTACAACCAGACCAGCGCTCCCATGACATTTCAGGCGACTCAAATTGGGAGTGCCATCATAGCGGGATCCGATGTACTGACGAACTGGTATCACACCACCAATAACTCATCTATTTTCACGCATTCCTGGACCTACAATTTCGGCTCTTGCGCCGTCCCTTCGGGTTGGCCCACAGGATTTGCCGGGGTCGTACTGCGTTCGGAGATGATCTACGTGAACGGCGTTCCTCTCACCCAGGTCATGTCCTTCTCTGCATTGCGCGCCGGCACGTTTTATGTGGATGAGGGAGCCAACGAGATTCACATTTGGCCGTCCTCGTCCACCAACATGAGTTCTGCTGTTGTCGAAGCCGCAGTTCGTCCTCAGACCCTGACAATGAGTGGGCGTACGAACGTGGTCTTCAGGGGCTTGGTATTTGAGCATGCTGCTACCTGCATAAACCGCACTGGTGCGACAATCAGCAACTCCACGAACGTCCTTTTCGATCAAATACAGGCGAATTGGAATAACTGGGGCGGCATCGGAATCAATTCCAGCCGTCAGATTACCGTTCAGAGTTCAGTTGCGAGTCACAATGGCGGCGTGGGTTTTGGGGGCAACACGGATTTGAATACGTTGTTCAACGCCAACGAAAGCGACTACAACAATTGGCGCGGAGCAATGGGAGCACTTTATGACTGGGGCATGGGCGGTTCCAAGCTTATGTACATGCACAGCGCCACCGTGACGAATCACTATTCTTATCGTAACCAGGCACAAGGTCTGTGGTTCGATACGGATAGCAAGAATATAAGTATCGATCATGCGACGCTTGCGGAAAATGTCCTGGCTGGCCTGCAAATTGAAGTGGATGAGGGCCCGATCTCATTGACAAACAGCAAATTGTGCTCGAGCGGTCTCGGTCTGAACATCATCAACTCATCGAACATTACGGCTTCGAGCAACGTGTTCTACAACAATGGCGGTACGAACATCGTTAAGGTTCAAGGACAGATTTACCTGGCCGGAAAGCTCGGAGGTCGATCAGCGAAGGATTGGGAGACGGGTCAGACTTACAACATCATCAGTTCAAACCTCACGCTCAACGGGAATACGGTTCAGGATGCAGGTCCGGGACAATTTGTATTTGGCACTTACTTAACTGGAAGTGATTGGTCCAAGTTTGAGAGTTCTCTCTCCTCGAATCACAACAATTGGTACGATAAGTCGGTTGCAAATGCATTCAAGCTCCCAAATGGGAAGCTGGTCAACCTGTCCGGTTGGCAGCTGGAAACTCGTGAGGATCTTGCTTCAGCATGGTCTTCGTCCAGCACTTCCTGTGGAGCGCCGCCAGCCTCATCTTTCCAGGACTTCAGCGTAAATGCGGATAACAGGAACTATACGATGTCCTCCGGCAAAGCTGTGGCCAACCTCAAGGTAAGCTCGTTTGGTTCCGGCGCGGTAACCCTTGGAGCTTCAGGATTGCCTTCGGGAGTCTCGGCCAGTTTCCAATCCAACAACCTGGTTAGCGGCGTCTCGGCGCTCACCCTGACTGCTTCTAAATCGGCGTCCATCCAGACCGTCCCAATAACGATCTATGCAAACAGCGGTGATCGGGTACATAGCATTACCGTTAATGTATCTGTTCATCCTTGAGGGCAATAGAAGAAGTACGCCATTGGCAACCAGGCCATACAAAGGGTTCGCGAAAAGAAATCAACGCGAGCCCTTTTTATCTGTCGCGCTGACTTTCATAGGCCGCTCAGCTCAGCGTAAATTCGCCTCGATGCTATCCTCTTGTTTATGACTACCTTCACTGAATACAGGTGAAGATGGCTGTATCCGGCGACCTTTTAAACTCAACCATGAAGATTCTGTTGTCTGCCTATGCCTGTGAGCCGTACAAGGGCTCTGAACCCGCAGTAGGTTGGAATTGGACTCGATCACTCATCGATCAAGGCCATGCCGTGCACCTGATTACCCGGAGCAATAACCGGCCCTCGATTGACGCCTTCCAGGCTGTTGAGAACCTGCCACTCGAAGTCAGCTATCACGATCTGCCTCAATGGACAAGGGTATGGAAATTCTGGCCGGGAGGCATTTATCTCTATTACTTGCTTTGGCAAATAGGTGCGTACCGTCTTGCGAAGAAGCTGCATGCAGCGAAGGCCTTTGATCGCGTACAGCACAGCACCTTCGCGTCGTTCCGCCAACCTTCGTTCATGGGTGGACTTGGGATCCCTTTTATCTTTGGCCCAGTCGGTGGAGGAGAGTCGATGCCGCGCCAGCTTCGTCGGAGCGTTCCACTCGCCGGGCGAATCACTGAGACGTTGCGAGAACTCGGCAGCGCTTTTACGTCCTACGATCCAATGATGCTGTACACCTTTTCCAAGGCCACCGTTATCGCCTGCACTACCGGAGATACATTGGCTAAGATTCCGCAGCGATTCCATCACAAGTGCATGGTTCTTCCTGCTATTGGAATCACCGAATCCGAGATTCGGGATTCAGGCGGAGTTGCAATCCAGAAACCGCAATTTCTTTTCATCGGCCGATTGCTCTACTGGAAGGGTGTGCATCTCGCTCTTCGCGCATTGGCGCAGGTCCGCGCCACGTTGCCACTAGCCTCATTGAAGGTAGTTGGAAAGGGAAATGAAGAGGCATGGCTTAGGCAAGTTGCCGACGAAGCTGGTGTCAAAGATTGTGTGCAATGGCTTGCAAGCGTACCCCACGAAAACATTCAGCAGGAATACGGAAGCAACGTAGCATTTGTTTTTCCCAGTCTCCACGACTCCGGCGGCATGGTGGTTCTGGAATCACTCGCCGCAGGATTACCCGTGATTTGCCTAAAGTTGGGGGGCCCGGGAGAGATTGTGACTCCTTCATGCGGCATTCGAATCGAAGCCCAACAGCCGGATGAAGAAGCAATCATCAGGTCGCTGGCGGAGGCGATGATATTAATCGCTACAGATGCGAAGTTACGGGAATCCTTCTCAAAGAATGCACCAAATCGGGCGAGGGAACTGACTTGGTACAAGGCTGCGCAGAAGCTTCACTCCTCTCCGCTCCTGGATGCTGGACGCGAGTAACTTTCCTGGATTAAACACGCGTTGAAGAGGCTACAGGTGTGTTTTGAATCCGATACGCCCGCGCCAGCCGACCCACGCCAATGTCAAAAATAGCGAAAAAAGTTCTGGAACGTTCTGCAACCTGGCGCCGTATCAGAGGAGAGAAAGCTCGCGAGCCCTCCTGGCTGGAAAGAAGTGTCGCATGCCAAAGATTGTCGAACAACTCCTGCAGGTTCTGCGGAGGCTGAGCAGAGCGCCATTATTCACCACCATCACCCTTATCACGCTTGCCATCGGCATTGGCGCCAACACGGTTATATTCAGTGTGCTCGAAGGCGTCCTCTTAAAGCCACTGCCCTATCCCCATCCAGAACAGTTGATTGGCGTCTGGCATACGGCTCCCGGCATCGGCATGCAGGAGCTGAACATGGCGCCATTTATCTACTTTATCGATAGGGAGCAAAGCACTACGCTACAGGATGTTGGTGCGTACTCAGGCGACTCGTTGAGCGTGACCGGGACGGGAGAGCCCGAGCATGTGCGCGGCCTCGATGTCACCGATGGAACCCTGCCCCTTCTTGGTGTATCACCCGCCCTCGGCCGTCTGTTCAATCGCAAGGACGATACGGCAGGATCTCCCGAGACCGTCTTGCTCTCCTACGCTTATTGGCAACAGAAGTTTGGGGGCAGCGCGTCGGTCGTTGGGCGCTCGATCACCGTCGACGGAAAGCCCCGTGAAATTATTGGAGTTCTGCCGCAAGGGTTTCATTTCCTCGATCGAGAAGATGCGGCTCTCTTCCTGCCGTTCCAGTGGGATCGTGCCAAGACTAAGCTCGGAGGTTTCAGTCAGACAGCATTGGCACGTTTGAAGCCTGGAGTGACGATGGCCCAGGCCAATGCGGATTTGGCGCGGCTTCTCCCCGTCGCGATCAGAAGCTTCCCCGCGCCGGACGGCTTCGACGCAAAGATCTTTGAAAGTGCAAAGATCGCTCCAAATTTGAGACTCCTCAAGAAGGATGTAGTGGGCGACATTGGCAACGTACTTTGGGTGTTGATGATTTCAATTGGCATGGTGCTTCTGGTTGCCTGCGCCAATGTTGCTAATCTTCTGCTGGTGCGCGTGGAAGGACGTCGCCAGGAACTCGCCATTCGTGCTGCACTCGGGGCCGGCTGGCGGCGCGTGGCAGCGGACCTGATGTTTGAGAGTGTCATTCTGGGCGTTTTGGGCAGCGTAATCGGACTGGTGCTCGCGTTTGTTGCGTTGCGGGTATTGGTCGCGATAGCTCCGACCGGCCTGCCTCGTATTCATGAAATCGGAATTGACATACCCGTAGTCTTGTTTACGATTGCGCTCTCGTTGTTCTCGAGCCTGTTGATCGGGTCCATACCCGTGCTCAAATACGCTGGCGGCCGCTTGAATACAAGCCTTCGCGAGGGTGGACGTTCGCTTAGCCAAAGCCGTGAGCAGCATCGTGCCAGGAATTCGCTGGTTGTTGTTCAGGTCGCGCTTGCACTGGTATTACTCATTTGTTCCGGCCTGATGATTCGAACATTTCGTGCGTTGACGCACGTGTCTCCGGGATTTGTGGCCGGAGATGAAATTCAAACGTTCCGTTATTTTGTCCCGGAAACGCAGATTCCAGACTCTCAGTTCGAAAAGATGGCGCATCTGCAGGAAGCGATTCTGAACAAGCTTGCGGCACTTCCCGGCGTAACTTCTGTTGGACTGTCGAGTGCAATACCGATGGACGGATACGATTCAAATGATCCTGTTGCGGCACAGGACCACGTGTACAAGGAGGGAGAGCTACCTCCGATACGACGATTCAAGTTCGTATCCCCGGGATTTTTTGCGACGCTCGGCTCTCCGCTCGTTGCCGGCCGCGACATCACCTGGACTGACACATACAAGAGATTGCCCGTGGCAATCGTCTCTGAGAATTTCGCGAAAGAGTATTGGCACGACGCCGTCAACGCAGTCGGAAAGCGTATACGCGTGGGTAACACGGATGACTGGAGAGAAGTTATCGGCGTTGCTCAGGATGTTCACGACGACGGAGTAAATAATCCTGCTCCCACTTCTGTTTATTGGCCCATATTGATGAATAATTTTGAGGGACAAAAAGAGAGGGCGCAAAGAAGTCTTGCAGTCGCAATTCGCACGCCTCGAGCAGGATCTCAATCGCTGATCAAAGAAATTCAACAGGTAGTGTGGTCAGTTGATTCCAATCTTCCCCTGGCGGATGTCTACACAGTTGGATATTTCTATACCAGGTCGATGGCCCGGACGTCGTTCACCCTGGTGATTCTCGGCGTGGCAGGAGGCATGGCGCTTCTGCTTGGAGTCGTCGGTATTTACGGCGTTATTTCCTACTCGGTATCGCAGAGGACGCGAGAGATCGGCATCCGCATGGCCCTCGGCGCGCAGAGGGAAGCGCTCACAGCCATGTTTGTGAAGCAGGGTCTTTGGCTTACGGGCATAGGAATTGTGTGCGGCCTTATTGTCGCCGCGGCGACCATGCGCCTGATGTCTTCGCTGCTGTTCAACGTGAGTCCCATTGACCCGCTGACCTACATCGGAATGACGTTGGGCATTGTTGTCGTCGCATTCTTCGCATGCTATGTGCCTTCGCGCACGGCCACGACGGTAAATCCAGTAACTGCATTACGCGCTGAGTAATCGCTTTTGGGCTGAGAAACGGAGTTTCTTTCCTGCTGTCAGCCCTCGGCCTTCTTCCGCAAATGTCGTGTTCATGTTAGGAACAAGAAAGCTTCCATAGTTCCTCATTACCGCTCTGCGATGGCACAATAGCTAGAACAGTGCTTCTCCGCTTCACTTGCGTTCGCACCCTCGTCGCTGAAGAAGATCCTGTGATGTACCTGCCTGGCTGCCGCAAACGCCTGAAACTCAAGGCGAGGGCCATCCGGCTTTCGCTAGCCCTCTTGTTCGCAGTCGGATTTGCGCCAACTGTCGAGGCCAGGACTACCACGATAAGCGGCAATGTTTTCACGATTAGCACAGGCCGGGAGCAATCTATCTGGCCCAACGCTCGCGTTACGCTGAAAAATCTCAAGACGAGCCACGAAACGGTCACCGTCTCAAATGAACTCGGGAGCTACGTATTCGCCGGTGTGCTGCAAGGCGACTATGAGGTCACTGTCTCGCTTGCAGGATTCGCGTCGCTCACCAAGCACCTTTCGCTCGATGCAAGTGGGCCGGTGAAGCTTGATTTCCAACTGGTCCCGGAAGGACAGACGGAGACAGTAAAGGTCAACGCTCAGAACTCCGGTATTGATTTGACCAGCAGTTCTGGCAATACCCCGGAGCTGAATGCAGACATCTTGAAATCGGTGGTCCGAGTTAACCAGGATTTTCAAGATGCTCTCCCGTTGCTTCCCGGTGTTGTGCGCGGATTTGACGGTTTGATTCGCATCAAGGGTGGCCGCACCAACCAGGCGAATACATTGGTGAACTCAGTGAGCGTGACCGATCCCTTTACGGGACAGGCAGCGCTTAGCTTGCCGGTGGTTGCCGTTCAGTCGGTAAGAGTGTTATCCAACCCGTTCTCGTCAGAGTACGGACGATTCGCGAGCGGCGTGGTGGACCTGAGCACTCGCGGTGGCACAGATGAATGGAAGTGGCTCTTTGAAGATCCGGTGCCGCGTTTTCGGTGGATTGACGGACACACCCACGGAGTGGAGAGCGCATCGCCACACCTGACGTTTGCCGGGCCTCTCAAGAAAGACAGGTTCTTTATTTTCCAGTCGGCAGGCTATGGCTACGACACAGTCACGGTCCCATCGCTGCCTAACCCAAACAACGTTCGCATCGTTGAAAAGGTCAACACATATACGCAGCTGGATTGGCTTCCCTCGCCGAGTCATCGCTTTACTGCTGTGCTCGCGCTGGATCCGCAGAATACTGACTACGCAAATATCAATACTTTCAATCCTGAGCCAGTGACAGCGAACAATCGGCTGCGCGATTACTTTCTCTCGGTCACGCATCGCTGGATTCTTTCGAACGGCGGATTTGTACAAACCTTGTTTTCCGCGAAGCAGCTGAACTCAAAAATATTCCCGGTCACTTATACGGGGGAGATGGTCATTTTCCCCGAGCAGAATTCCGGCAGCTACTTCGAGCAACAGCAACGCAGCACTCCTCTTTATCAGTGGTCCCAGTCCTTTCACGTCAGGCCTTTCGAGCACGCGGGCAAGCACCTCTTCACGGTCGGATACTCCTATGCACACTCCTCGTACGACGGCAAAGTAGAAAATATTCCTGTTCAAGTTTTGCGTCAGGACAACACATTGAGCAGCAGGATCGACTTTGTGCCCGGGCCGCATTCGCAAATAGGTAAGAACGAGTTCGCTTTTTTTGTGCAGGACAATCTGCAAGTCAATCGCGCCTTGACTTTTGACATCGGGTTGAGAATCGACAACGATAGCCTCTCCTCAGAGGCGGTCAATATAGCACCACGGATCGGCTTTGTATTCTCCCCAACCCGAAGGAACACGACCGCCATTCGTGGCGGCTTCGGTGTCTTCTTCGATAAAATTCCTCTCAACATAGCGGTGTTCAAATACTTCCCCGCGCAGACCATCACCAGGTATGCGAGCGATGGACAGACGGTGGTCAGTGGACCCGCCACCTTTACCCACGTCGTTGCAAATCAGGACAATGCATTGAATGTGCCCTATAGTCTGGGTTGGACTTTGCAACTCGATCACGAATTCCGCCACAATGTTTTTGTTCGCTTCGGGTATGAGGATCGCCGCGTCTATCGAGATTTCTACGTCAATCCTGTTCTGCCGTCGGACGAGAACGCCAAATTGTTGTTGTTGAACTCTGGCCGGCAAACCTACCAGGAATATCTCGCTATGCTGCGCTGGAGAGTGAATGAGCGCTCCACGGTATTTGCCAGCTACGTGCATTCGAAAGCTCAAGGTGAACTCAACGACTACAATCAGTTCTTCGGAAACTTTCCTTATCCTCTTATCCGCGCAAACCAATATGGGCCGCAGTCTTCGGATGCGCCGAATCGCGGCTTATTCTGGGACGTGATTGGTCTCCCTTATAAATTCGATTTCGTTCCGATCCTGGATGTTCACACGGGCTTTCCATATTCCCGCCTCGACCAGAACTGGAACTACAGCGGTGCAGAAAATCAAGCGGGGCGCTTTCCGACTTTTCTCGCGCTGGATACGAAACTTCAGTATCCGGTCGACTTCAAATTCCATGGCCATCGAATTCAGTTTCGTGCGGGAGTGACTTTTTACAACGTACTCAACCATTTCAACCCCCGCGATGTTCAGGAGTACTCTGCCTCGCCCAATTACGGAGCCTTCTACAACTCAATCGGGCGCCTCTTTCGAATCGATGGCGACTTTGACTTCTAGGGTTTAGCGTTATTCGGATGTGTGCGACGTCGAGATCCAATGCCGTAAACTGATTCGCCGGGAGACTCACGAGGTGGAGTGGGCGCGGCTACGCGACCGACTTCTCATCACCAATCAGTTTGCAGGTTCGTTCTTCAAAAAGACAATGCGATTTCCGTCTGGGTCCACGATCGATAGAGAGGAGTTGTGCTTTTCGACGGAGAGATGCGCCCGGCTCAATGCCGATGCCGTTTGTCGAAGATCGGAAATCGAGAAGAAGAGTGTGAACCCAGCTGCATCTGGGAGGTGCAGTATCTCCACCATCTCGGCTGAAGCGCCGGGAAGTAGCATTGTTGCGCCATCAGCGCGGGAATATGGGGCACGCCGGAATCCGAGCTTATGCTCGTAGAATGCGACGGATGCCGCAGGATCTTCCATTGGCATTCCAACGCCGGTAATATGCTTTGAGATCCGATTCCTGCCAAGGTGCTTACCACGGTCATTTGAATGCATGGACCCTGACATGTATTGGGTAAATTCGATAACTTGCTGCTTAGGATACTTAACGGAGAACAACAAATTCCCGGCACCCGCGCGCGCTACCGGGGTCGTCGATACGCCGCGCTCTCGATAGATTTGACTGAGGCTTTCGAGATCAGAGGAATCAAAGCAGGCATGCATGAAACCAGGCGCCTGCGAGTTGTTTTCGCGTGGATATAGCTCGATGAACTGGCGGTCGTTTATTTTGAGAAATACTTCGGTGGGCGAGCCATTCTTCTCGAACAGGAAGGCCTCTTCAAAGCCCAGCTTTCGATAAAACTCGCGCGATTTTTGGAGATCAAGAGCGCGCAATGCCACATGTGCGATCGAGAGCGCAGGAGTGGGCTCCGGTAGTTGTTCCGCAATCACTGGTGGGAACAACGTCGCAATGGACAGGGCTAGCAGAAACGGACGCACTGTGTCACTTCTCCAGTAATGCGCGCGCCGCCCACATTACCGGTGCCTGGCCATGAAAATCCCCTGTCTTGCGCGGCCGTGCCATGTAGTAGGCGTAATCGTTTTGCTTGTTAGTTCCCGCGCATACATTGGTCACGTTCGCGTTCTGATCCACGTATCCGGAGAGGGCAATCCAGCCCCTCCGCGCTGCGGGACCATATATGGCCTCGTCAAGCCAGGCGTGTTTTACGCCCTCCACGAGCGCGAACGTAAACATCCCCGTACTTGAAGACTCAGTCCACGATTCAGGATGATCGATGAGCTGTCTCCACATCCCGTCTGTTCCCTGATACTTTAAAAGTTCCGCCATCATCCTGCGATAGCCGTCCATAATCTGCGAGCGATTTGGATTATCGTGCGGCAAAGACAGCAGCATCTCTGTCATTCCGGCTGCCACCCATCCGTTGCCCCGGCCCCAGTAGAAGGGCACATCCGGAGCGTGGTAGAAGAGTCCGTTCGGCTGCTGCAGCTTCTTGAGATACGCGACCATTTCGTTGGCTGCGCGATCGATGTACTTGTGATCTCCCGTTGCGCGGTATGCCTCTACCTGCAAAATTGTGATCATGAACATGTCATCGATCCAATATCGCGTTTGCCCGGAGAGGCCATCAGGCAGAGGATGGGCCCACTGCCGGTCCGCGTAATGAAGGCCCATCTTGCGCAACTCTTCATCCTTGTTCTCCATGGACATCTGCAATGGCACCACACCGAAGATTTCGTAGTCGAGATGCTCCTTGTCCGGGATCAGGTGATTACCCTCGGGCGTTAGCAACGGCTGGAAGCGCGCATCTAATTTGGATCGCAACCTCGCGTCACCCACCACATCGGCGTAGGCGAGCGAGCCATACCAGATGCAAACCTCCGGGTACATCACCACAGCCTCCTGGTGGGGACTCTCAAGGAAATGCTCGGCAACACGGTCCCCCACGACCCTGGGATCGGCACCTTCAGGCCAGTCTGTGAAGTATCTATTCTGTGCAAATGCGCGTTGTGACGCGAAGAAGAATGGCAGGACGAGAAATGTAGCCACAACTGCTTTCAGAACATGCGAACTCTTCACGTGTGCTCCAGCCGAAGCCGCTCCGGCAAATCATTGAACTCACAAGAATACGACACGGGGCCTACACCTGGCAGATACTTGACATCAAAATTAGCAGGGGAAAAAGGAAATCAGCGATTCGGCTGAGCTTGCCCCACTCGACAAGTAGAATCCTGAGAAGGCAGTGTTCGCGCCCATAATTCCTGCAGGAAAAATGAGCTTATTGGAGCGTATGGATGACAGTTGGGCCGCAGATTGAATTCCTTATCTGGATGCTGATTGCAGCCTCCATAATTGCTCTCGCTGCTGCTCGCCTACGAATTCCTTATACCGTTGCCCTGGTGCTTGGAGGATTGGTTCTCGGATCATTTCACCTACCGATATTGCAAGGCCTCTTCGCTCATTCTCCTGATTGGTTAACTCCGGATGTTAGTTTGGTCATTTTCCTCCCAGCTCTTTTGTTTGAGGGGAGCCTGAAGATTCAGTTTCGTCAGTTGCGGGGGAGCATCGTTCCCATCTGTTTGCTTGCGACCGTAGGGGTGCTCGCGGCAACGATGATCTCTGGTTTTGTTCTCCATTGGGCGTTGGGAATACCCATTCTGGTAGCGCTGGTCTTCGGTGCGATTGTGGCCGCTACCGACCCAATCTCCGTCCTCTCTATTTTCAAGGACATGTCCATCGACAAGCGGCTCACAATTACCGTTGAAGGAGAGAGCCTGTTTAACGACGGAACATCGGTCGTACTTTACGGGATCCTCGTTGGAGCTGTCGCCAAC
Source organism: uncultured Acidobacteriaceae bacterium (assembly GCA_963816335.1). GTDB lineage: Bacteria > Acidobacteriota > Terriglobia > Terriglobales > Acidobacteriaceae > JANXZS01. The sequence goes on from CAWFKA010000016.1 coordinate 137,330, forward strand.
TCGCGCCTGGATGTATTGGCTGGGATTCGTGATTTTGCAGTCGAAGTCGTGGGTGGAGCAGCATTAGGACTAGGGTTGGGTTATGTTTTCAGCAGGCTCACGCAGAGAATCGATGATCCAGAGATCGAGATCACCCTCACAACCATTTTGGCTTATGGTTCCTACCTTCTTGCGCAGTCCTTACACTTGTCAGGAGTGATTGCCACGGTGTCGGCAGGCCTGATGATCGGCAATTACGGAATGCGCACAGGGATGAGTTGGCGTACGCGCATTGCGTTGTGGTCCTTCTGGGAATACGCATCCTTCCTTATCAATTCCATTCTGTTTTTGCTCATTGGACTTCAGGTGCGTGTGGGAGGTCTGTTGCACATATGGCGCACTGTCCTTCTGTCGATTGCGGCGGTTCTCGCGGCGCGGCTACTCACCGTATACGGGCTCATTCCTATAAGCAATCTCTTCTCGACCAAGATTTCGTTGCGATGGCAGCATGTAATGGTGTGGGGAGGCATGCGCGGGGCACTCTCCCTGGCGTTAGCCCTGAGTATCGGCAGTACCTTCCCTTACCGTGATCAGCTGCTGAGCCTGACGTTTGGTGTTGTCGCATTCACGATCATCGTCCAGGGGATCACCCTGAAACCGCTAATTCACTTTCTAGGGCTTGGAACGAGCATTGACGATGAATATTCGCGCACCCGCGTGCGCCAGGTTGCAATTGCGTCTGCCATTGCCGAACTGGAGGCTATCGCAGATAAACAACTAATCTCCCGTCCGGTCCACCAACGACTGCGCAAGGAGCTCGACGCGAGATTGAATAGTGCGAATACAGCGATCGATTCCATTCTCGGCGATAACCAGGACCGCCTTTCAGATGAATTCCGAGTGGCGCGAGCACGGCTCAGCAACGCAGAGAAGGGTGCGATCGAACAGGCCATGCACGATGGCTGGGTATCGGCAAACACCGCGACAAGATTGATCGAGGAAACCGACCTAAATTTGACGAATCAGGAACCCGCCCTCCAAGAAAGCGCGCCGTCGAAGAACACATGACGCCCACCTCGTTCATTTGAAGATGGTGAGAACCTGTCGGGGCCTTCGAGTATGTCGTCTCAGTCGGTCGCGGCGAACGCAGTATCATCTATTTGTAGACGCGCGAACAATCTCTACAGAGCATTTAGCATCGCGGGCCACGGATTGCGAAACGCTACCCAACAGGAAATTCCGGATACCTCTCTGACCATGCGAGCCGAGCACAATAAGGTCAGCCTGCCACGCAGACGCAGTTCCGATGATTTGAACCGCTGGATCTCCGACCTTGACGGCGGTTTCCGCGTTGAATCCCGCTTCGATCAGCTTGTCTGCAATTTCCTTGACCAAAGCTTGGGCCGGCTTTTTCTGATCATCCAGCTCAGGAGCGTAGCCTCCCGACATTTCCGGCGGGGGCACTGGCCAAGCGGGTTGCAGCACATGCAAAACAAGGACTTCGGTATTCTCAGCCCGAAGCTGATTTACAACCGCGTCTGTAACAACTCTTGAGAACTTCGACTCGTCAATCCCCATCAGAACTTTCATCACACCTCTTATTTCGGCCGTCAATTGGCCATGCGCTGAAAGGACAAGGATCCAAAGGGGTCCCAGCCATTTCAGGAATTTTTCAAACCATATCGCGGCTCATTTCGGATCTGTGATCCAGTCTTTCGCAGCAGCCACCTCGGAGAGACTGAAGAGCCGGACATCGCAGTGAAAGAAAGGTTTTAACATATTGACCGATGTGCGTACCCAGTTGAGGTCGGAGACCACGCCGATGTGACTAAAATCGTGCCAGTGCCTGAAGCCGAACATGCTGTCGTCCCACATGGCCCCCACCTCAAAGCCTGTAAACTCTTTCCCGATGACATAAAGCATCCTGATAGGTCCCTTGCCCATCATCGCTTCGGCCCGGGGAATAAGTGTGTCGCGATAATCCTCGTGCGTTACCTTGCCCGTGGCTTCGATTGCCAACACATTCTGCGGCAGACCCTCAATGAATGTGAACATCGTTTTTCCTCCATTGCCAACGCGAACGGGCTTTTGTTGAAAGGCTTATACTCGCTCGACGAGTCCATTCGCGCTCCTCGCCATAGCTGCCTTCACCAACTCCATTCATTGGCAAGTGTGCCAATCTCAATTTGTCTCGCTGGCAACCTGCCCAACTCCTTATTTCCCAGATCGGACACAACTATTCGATCCGCACAAAAGTGTACTTCGTTTGGGCCACTTCGACCATAAACCGTTTCGGCTCGTCCGATATCTGGAGCCGAGAGTCCACAGCCATCGTGGACTGATAGAACGACTGTCGAATTTCACCCTACCGATCTGTCAGCTACGCTCCAAAACCGTAACTGTTCCTCTCTACAAGTTTGGCCCATTTTCAACGGGCACAGAGTTGCCGGGGGCTCCACACATACGCCTCACACACACGGTTCTAACGAGTAAAAATCGCCACACTTGGAACCCCTTGGCTGCTTTTGTGGATTCACTCACCGCAGAATTGGGACAGTTGCTCGGACGGGCTCTTCCTTTATGGCTGGAAATTTCACATTGAACGCTTGATTGTTTTTTTCTGCGCTTCATCACGGCGATGCAATTCACAACTAAGCACGAGAGTCATCTCACTAGAACGGATAATGACGATCACCGGTCTGCATCGTAATCCAACGCAAGACGGTGAACTCTTCGATCGCTGCTTTACCGCCGAATCGACCATACCCCGACGCCTTCACGCCCCCGAACGGCATCTGAGGTTCGTCATGGACCGTTGGCCCGTTGATGTGGCAGATTCCACTTTCAACGCGTCGCGCGAGATTCCAAGCACGCGCCACATTCTGACTGAAGACAGCAGCCGACAGTCCAAACTCGGTATCGTTGGCTACTCGCAATGCTTCCTCGTCTCCATCCACGCGTACCACGGTAACTACGGGACCAAATGATTCTTCGGCATAAAGGCGCATCTGCTGGCGTCACGTGATCCACCACCGTGGCCTGCATCAGCGTGCCACTACGCTTGCCTCCTGCGTGATGCGCGCGCCCTTCTGCACGGCATCCTCGATTAATGCGGAGATCTTGTTCGCAGACGCGCGAGTCCACCATCGAGCCAAGCACAGTCGGGCCCAGTGCGATGGATCTCTCAACGGTAACGCAGCAGCCTTCGCCGAGAGCCGTTTCACAAATTCATCGGCGACCTTCTGATCCACCACGATCCGCTCGGTGGACATGCAGATCTGTCCCTGGTTCATGAACGCGCCGAAGGCTGCTGCGTTCACGGCCGCATCGAGATCCGCGTCATCGAGAACAATCAATGGCGCCTTGCCTCCCAGCTCGAGCAGGACGGGTTTCAGGTGCGTCGCCGCGCGCTCGGCGACAATCCTTCCCACGCGCGTCGAGCCGGTGAAGTTGATGTGCCGCACCGCGCGGATGATCGATCAGGGCGCCAACGATCTCGGGCGCATCGGCTGGATCATTGGTAAGGATGTTCAAAACTCCGTCGGGTAAGCCGGCCTCTTGAAGCGCAGTGCCAATCAGTCGATGCACTGCGGGGCACGCCTCGGAGGCCTTGAAGACAACCGTATTCCCGCACGCCAGCGGCATCGCGATCGCGCGGACACCGAGAATGACCGGAGCATTCCATGGGGCGATGCCGACACAAACTCCCAGCGGTTGACGAATTGCCATGGCCAGATTGTCTGGGACCTCGCTGGGAATCACTTCTCCCGTTATCTGCGTCGTCATCGCTGCAGCCTCGCGCAGTATGTAGGCGCCGAACGCAACATTGAATCCTGCCCAGCCTTCCGTCGCGCCCGTCTCCGCAATCATGCATTCGACGAAGTCGCGCTGATGCGCAACCAGCACGTCCGCGGCGCGCAGCAGGAGTTCGCGACGGCGTACCGGCCCTGTTGCCGCCCAGGCGGGGAAGCTTGCATTGCCGCACTTACGGCAGCATCCACATCCGCGACATTGCCGCAGCCGCTCGCGTTGCAGGTGTGCCTTTGACCGGATCGATGCGCTCAAAGAAACGGCCATTAGTCGCGACTGAGCTTCCCACCGATGAGAAGCGTAACCTCGTTCATCTTTGCCTCACTCTTCTGTCTAGCTCGTTTCTATGAGTTGCTGCACAACGGAGATCAATGCATCCAGGGCGATAACGCCACTACCCTTCGCATAAAGAACGAGTGGATTGATGTCGATCTCTGCGATCTCAGGAGACGTTCGCATGAACCTGTCCGAGGCGAGCGAATGACATCTGCCGCAGCGCCGACATCGAGCGCCGGTGACGCCGCGAAAGCCACGGAGCAATGCGCCGCAGCGCAGTTTGTAAAGTTCCTGTTCGATTGCTGTGCGTGAAGGTTCGGCGGCAAGAAGTCGCACATCTTGAATAGCCTCCGCGAGCACGCCGCCGAATCCGACCAGCAGGACGGAGCCCCATTGAGGATCGTTGCGTGCTCCAACAATCAGCTCAACGCCCGGGCTCCCCATGCGTTCCACAAGCACACCATCGAGCGCCAATCCCGGTCTGATGAGCCTCGCACATTGCGATGCAGCGCAGCCCATGCCTCGACGAGGCCTCGGCTGATTCCAAGCCGAGTAGGACGCCGCCCGCATCGGTCTTGTGCGGCAGGTCGGCTGCCTGCGCCTTCAGCACGACCGGAAATCCAATCTCCTCCGCGATTTGAATAGCCTCGTCGAGACAGCGCGCCAGTCGCCCGTTCCGGGATCGGGATCCCAAGCTTCGCGAGCGATCTGCTTGCTCTTGTACTCGGGCAGAAGGCCCGGGTTCAATCGAAGGGAGCGCCCAGTCTTCGGTCTCTCCTGTGTCGGACTCGCCTGGCGCGCAGGAAGCCGAAGTCACATGGGCCAACGCGCGAATTGCTCGCTCCGGCGATGGGAAGCAGGAGACGCCAAGATCTCGCAGTTCGTCAAGTTCAGCGAAGTCGAACGGCGCGCCCTCGTCCAGCGCCGCAAAGATGATCGGCTTGCGCGGCTTGAGCGTCCGGATTGCATCGAGAATCGGCGGCAGCTTGAGGGCGGTCGTCTTCGGGTCCGTCAGGATGATTCCGAGCACCACGCTTCCGAAGCGATCGTTCGTCGAGCACTGCGGGCAAGCGTGCGGCGATACAGACCCGGATCCACGAGCCCCTGCGCCGTCAGGTCGAGCGGATTCGAGGGAGGGATGAAGGCAGGCAAGCGCCTCGCGCAGCGCGCGCTCCGCGGCTGATGAAAGAGCCGGAAGCTCAGAGCCCATCTGCTCGCACAGATCCAGCGCCAGCGCTTTGAATGCGCCGGACTCGGTGAAGATCGCCGGCCCGCCTGCGGGCAACTCGGCGCAGCGCACCAGTATCTGCGATACGTCGACCAGTTCTTCCATGCTCTCCACGTGGATCACGCCGGCATGGGTCACAAGCGTGTGCATCACCTCGTAGTCGCCGGCGAGCGCGCCCGTATGCGTGGCCGCCGATTCCCGAGCCGCCTGGCTCCGGCCCGGATGCAGCAGGACAATGAACTTGCCCGCATGCACGCGCCCGGCGCGCCAAGTTCCAGAAACCGCCTCGGCTGCCGGAACTGCTCGACCACCAGGGCAAGGACGCGAGTTGTCTCATCGCCGATCAGATGTTCGAGAAAGTCCTCCACACCGCTCGCAGCCTCGTTGCCGGTGGAGACCGAATACGTCAGCGGAATGCCGTGGTGGCGCATGTTCACGGCGATGACCGCGGCCAGTGCCCCGCTCTGCGAGATGATCGCCGCTCCCGATGCATGCGTGTCCGGTTGCGGCGGAGTCACCACAAAGGTGAGCGGGATGCCGTCGACGTAGTTCACCATCCCCAGGCAGTTCGGTCCCTCGAGTATCATGCCGTGCTCCGCGGCGATTCGCGCCAGCTCGCGTTGCGCCTCTCGTCCCTCTTCGCCGCCCTCGGCAAAACCGGCCGAAAACACGATGAGGCTGCCCACACCTCTTTGCGCGCATGCACGCGCCGGACTGCAAGAACGGCGCCTCCGGGAATCGCCAGCACTGCGCAGTCAATGCCCATCCGGCAGTTCCTCGATCGAGCCCAGCGCACGCGCGGCCGTCGAATCACCGGACGCTTCGGGTTCACCAGGTACAGCTCCCCTGCGTATCCGGCATTTCTCCAGATTGTCGAGAACACATTCGCCCAGTGAACCTGGAGTCGCAGATGCCCCGATCAGCGCGATAGAGCGCGGCCGCAAGCAGCCGGTCGAAATCCGCGCTGGGTAGCCTCGCGCTTCTTGCAAATCGATCAAGATCCTGTCTCCTGCTGCCGCGGTCAGCGCCGATAACTTTCCAGACCCCGGCTTGATGCTCTTTTCGTCCAGGAACTGCTTCAGTCCCTTTTCGCGACCGTGCTCCGGATCGCGCAGTTGCGCCTGATCGAGCTTGGCGTAGAGGTAGTCCTCGCTCTGCTCCCAGGTGAGTTCGCGGCATCGCTTGAAGCCGTGCTTGGCCGCGCGCAGCACGACCGGATTCTTTGCCGCCAGCTTGCGCGCCAGCGCAATCGTCTCGTCGCGAAGCTTGCTCCAGCGGAACAGCCCGGTTCACCAGCCCCATCTCCGCTGCCTGCGTTCCGGTGAAGGTCTCGCCGGTCATGATGTACTCGAGCGCCTTGCGCTGTCCCACCGTGTCCGCGAGTGCCTTGCTCACCAGGTTGCCCGGCGGAATTCCCCAGTTGATCTCCGACAGTCCAAACACCGCGGTTTCCGAGGCGATCGCCAGGTCGCACGCAACCAGCGGCGAGAATCCGCCGCCGAAGCACCATCCGTTCACCATCGCGATGGTCGGCTTCGCATACATCCGCAGCAGCTTCCATTGCCACGTCGACGCATCGCGCCGGATCTTTTCCTGAACGATCTCCGGCGCCTGGTCTACTTCGCGAAAGTATTCCTTCAGATCCATGCCCGCGGTCCACGACTCCCCGGCGCCGGTCAGCACGAGCACCTTCACTTCGCCGTCCAGTTCCAGCGTCTCCAGCACCTCGCGCATCTCGCGATTCAGCGTGGGACTCATCGCGTTGCGCTTCTCCGGCCGATTCAGAGTCACCCAGCCGATGCCCTCTTCCACCTCCACGCGCACGGTTGTCCAGCGTCCTTCGTAGTTCGCCATTCGTTCGTCCTTTCTCTATCGCGAGTTCGCGTTCTCGTGCCACAGTTCGCGCTAATTCCGTCGAGCGGAAGCCCCACATAGTTCTCCGCAAGCGATGTGGCTGCAGCGCGCGAAGTCATCACGTACTCCAGCTCCGCCAGTTGCCGCTTGTGATCGAATGCGAGGCTCGTTCTCAAACCGATGCAGCAGCGACGTCATCCACCACGAGAAGCGCTGCGCCTTCCAGATCCGTCGCAGACAGGTCTCCGAGTAGCCTTCCAGTCCTTCGCTGATCATCCATCGCGATAGAATGCTCCGAACGCCTCGGCCAGATAGATACACGTCGGCGAGGGCAAGGTTCATGCCCTTCGCGCCGGTCGGCGGCACAATATGCGCCGCATCTCCGGCAAGAAACAAGCGGCCGAATTGCAGCGGCTCGACCACAAAGCTGCGCATGCCGGTCACGCCCTTTTGCAGGATTCGTGCCCTCGCGTCGGCTGCCATCCGTCCGTGCAGCCCAGGCGCGTATGCAATTCGCTCCAGATGCGGTCGTCACTCCACTGCGCGATATCCTCATCGGGCCGCACTGCAGATAGAGCCGCGTGATGCGCGGCGAGCGCATGCTGTACAGACGCAAAACCGCGCTCATGATGCATGTAGACCAGCTCTTCGCGCGACGGCGCCGCTTCGGCCAGGATTCCCAGCCACGCAAAGGGATACGCGCGCTCGTAGATGCTCAGTGCGCCTTCGGGGAATGGACTGCCGCGACAAATACCGTGGAAACCGTCGCAGCCGGCGATGTAGTCGCAACGAATCTCATCCGTATGCTCCGTCCGTGTTCACGCGGATGCATTGGCCTCTTCCGACGCGATTCCTTCCAGCGACACTTCTCCGCATTCGAAGCGCAGATCGCCGCCATCTGCAAATCGCCGCGCGATCAGATCCTTCACGACTTCCTGCTGGCCGTAGACCGTGACGCACTTGCCGGTGAGTTCGACAAACGGAATGCGGTGCCGCACTCCATTCAAGTCCGAGTTCGATTCCCTCGTGACGAAGGCCTTCGCGTTCGAGACGTTCACCCACGCCGGCTTCGCGCAGCATCTGCACGCTGGTGTGCTCCAGCACGCCGGCCCGCACGCGCTCCTCGCAATAGGTGCGTGACTTTGCTTCCAGCACGATGGAAGTGGATCCCGTTGAGGTGCAGCAGATGCGAGAGCATCAGTCCCGCCGGACCCGCGCCCACGATTCCGACTTGTGTCTCAAACTGCGCCATCGCTTCGCCTGATCACCTCGCTCGTGCGCTCGTGCCAGGATTTCCTTGGCCGCGTGGAACGCCGAATTCGCAGCGGGAACGCCGCAATAGATGGCGCAGTGCAGAAGGACCTCGCGAATCTCTTCCGCTGTCACTCCGTTGTTCGCGGCGGCACGCAGATGCAGACCGCAGCTCTTCGCCGCGGTTCAGCGCAACCATCAGACCGATGGTCAGCAGGCTGCGCGTATGCCGCGGCAGGCCAGGGCGCGTCCAGATCTCTCCCCAGGCATAGCGCGTAATCAGATCCTGAAACTCTGCATCCAGATCGCTCTTTGCTGCCTCGGCGCGATCCACGTGCGCATCTCCGAGCACGCTCCGTCGCACGCTGCATGCCCGCCTGCGTGCCGTTCTCGCTTCATCCATTGACTGCGCTCCTCTTCGGCAAGATGTTGCAGTACGGCTCCGGCGAACTCCTGCGCGCACTCCCACGCCGAGAGGTGCGAAGCATCCAAGCTCCACGTAGCTGAGAATTCCGCAGCCCTGCATGCAGCGCACGCCCATCGCCGGGAGGCGTCGCCGGATCGTGGGTCCCGGTGATCACCAGGCTGGCCGCCTCGATCGCAGCCGATCGCAGCGCGAAGATCGGTATCGCGCAGAACGCCGCACAACATGCCAGATAGCCGCGGGATCGGTCGCTGCGATCATCTGCGCGGATCTGCTCCATCTCCTCTGGGTGCTGCGCGCGATACCGGCGTAAACCATCTCTCGATGGTCGCCACCGCCAGCGGAGCCATGCCCGTAGTCGCGCACTGTCGCGATTCTTTGCTCCCACATCTCCTCGCGTGCCGATGCGCGCCGCCGTGTTCGCAAGGATCAACCGATGCCAACGCGCTCGGCGCATGAATTCCAAGCCAGAGTGCGACCATGCCTCCCAGCGACAAGTCCACAGACAGTGCGCGCGATCCGCCTCCGACCGCATCCAGCAGCCGCAACACATCGCGTGCCCAATTGCTCGATGGTGAGCGGTTCCGACGAAACGCTGCTCTCTCCGTGACCACGCATGTCGTAGCGCAGTACTCGGTAGCTGCTCTCGAGAGCCGGCAGCACCTTGTCCCACATGTGCAGGTTCGATCCAAGCGAATTGGCAAGAACCACGACGGAGAGTCCCATCCGCGGTTCCCGCTCACCTCGTAGTGCAGGCGCACCCCGCCGCTTTCAGTCGTTGGCATCGACTGATCTCCCAAACACTCGTGCAATGAATCGCTGCGCACTGCCGAGATAGTTGCGTGCGATCGAGCAGCTCATCGATCTCCGCGTCGCTCAGGCGCGCCGTCACCTCGGGCATCTGTTTCAGGACGTCGGATAAGCCGGCGATTTTCCTGTCACGAGCCCGATCCGCCGCCCTGCGAAGAAGATCGTGTGCCACAATCCGTCCCATCTTCGGCGCAAGAGCCACACTCACCGCCTCCGACAGCGGCAATCCCAGCGTCGCCTCCATGTTGGCGTGCATGCGTCCCGCGTCCACCTTCAGCCCTTCCGCAATCTCGATCGCATACGCAACGGAAGCCGATGCCAGACGGAAGGCCTCGGGCACTGTATCCCATTCCGCCTGCCACAGTCCCAGTCCGCGCTCGTGTTCCTGCGGCATGGCATGCAGCATCGTAGCCGCCAGGCCCGGCATCTTCGCGTGGATCGCAATCACCGCTGCGCTCGCCACCGGATTGTGCTTGTGCGGCATGGTCGACGAGCCACCTCGTCCCTCCCCGGCGCCTTCCGATACCTCACCCACTTCGGCCTGCATCAGACAGCGCAACATCCCTGCCGAACTTCGCCAGCGTGCCGGTCAGAATCGCAAGCACCTGCACGATCGCGACCAGGTTGTCCCGCTGCGTGTGCCAGGGCAGTTCGGGCTCGCAAGTTCGAGACGTTCGCGCCAATTCCGCAGAGACTCGCACCGCCCGCAGTTCCCAGCGAGGCCAACGTGCCGACTGCTCCGCCGAATTGCAACACAAGCGCTCGATGCGCCTCGGCACGGATGCGCTCACGATGCCGCCGCAACGCAGGCGAGAGTTCCCGCCAGCTTCAGCCCCGAGCGTCGTCGGCGGACCAGGCTGCAACCACGTTCTGCCCTTGCATCACTGCTTGTCTCGATGCTCTCGCACCTGGCGCAGCAAGAGCTTCGTCCAGCCGCGCCATTGCGCTGGTCAAGCAGCTCTAGGGCTTCTCGCATCTGCAGCACCAGCGCCGTGTCGAGAACATCCTGGCTGGTCGCGCCCAGGTGAACCGATCGCGCAGCGGCTTCGTTCCGCGCCTCTCACCGCCTCGGTAAGCTGCCGGACGAACGGGATGGCGATGTTCCCGGCATCCTTCGCCTCCACGCGCAGAGCGATCCAGGTCGACAAACTCAGCGTCGAGCAACTGTTCCAGCACTGCGCCGGAACCCGGCTTCGGCTCGCCCGTTGCTTTCGAGCGCGCAAGTAAGCGCCCACTCGAAGCGAGTCATGGCGCGCAACTGCTCCGCCGGCGAGAACACGCGCGTCATCTCCGGCGTCGAGAAAAGAAACGAGTTGATTCCGTCATTACTCATGCCGAGCAGACCCTGCTCTCTACCACGCAAAGAAGACCGTCTCATCCGTTCCCTGCAGAATGACGTCCCACTCGTACACAGCTCGCTCGGCATTCCTTCGGTTGAGCGATCAACGTAGCGCGCCGCTCTTCGGGAATCGCCATCGAGTACCGGATCGCCCTCAGTTGGCACGCTCGTCTCCGAAATACACGCGCGAGATCAGATGCCGCATGCAGCCCGCGTGCAAACACCAGCACCAGCATGTGGGGCGCCTGTACGCGCTTATCATCCAACCGCACAGCTGTGGGGCGCTTCATCACCACGGAAAACCTTCCGTCACCGTCCGTCGCCGCGCGCCTGAATCCTGCGGGAAAGATAATCGCTTCCGCGTCACCAGCCGGGTTTATCCGCACCCTTTGCCGCAGCTCCAGAACTCGAGCATCGCGTCCGGTACAGGCGCGCCATCGCGGTCCAGCACTCTGGCCGCGAATTTCGATCGTTCCGGGCTTGTCCAGCGTAAGCGCCGGCGTTCGCTCGATCAGGTATTCAAGCCCGATCCGGAAGTACGGCCCGACCGTCTGTGAACCGGCTGGGATTGGTGCAGATCTCCGCTCATCGACGCCTCTCCTCAAACGGCGTGTCGCCTCGTCCCCGCAGCACGATATCCCACGCGTACGCCAGCATGTAGTTGGGCTCTGACGCGGTCCATATCGAGCCGCGAGACCAGACGCTTCCTCGCTGTCTGCATCGGGAATGCTGTTGAAGATCGGATCGAGCGGCTGCAAGCGGATCGCCCGGAAAATACATCTGCGTCACCAGCCGCGAAAGAATGCCCGCTCCGAAAAGCGAAAAATGAATGTGCGCCGGCCGCCACGCGTTGTAGTGGTTGCCCCACGGATAGGAGCCCGGCTTGATCGTCTTGAACCAGTAGCGGCCGTCCTCATCGGTCAGCGTGCGCCCCGCGCCGGTGAAGTTCGGATCGAGCGGCGCGTCGTGCGTATCCACCTTGTGCCGATAGCGGCCCGCCGCATTCGCCTGCCACACTTCCACCAGGGCGCCGCGTACCGGCCTGCCGTCTTCGTCGAGCACGCGGCCATGCACGAAGATCCGCTCACCGATCGGATCGCCCTGCATGCTGCGCCGTCAGATCGTTATCGTGTTGCGCGAATGAAGTCCGTGCCCGAACACCGGTCCCGTGCGTCTCTGTCAGCGTCTCCGGCAGCAGAACCAGCGGCATGCGCGGCGAACGCGCAATCGACGACACGTAGGCAGGAAAATGATACGTCAGGCTGCGTGCCCGGCACCGCCAGCTTCACCATGGAGCGGTCGACTCATAGTCTCTCCTCAAACACGTTCCATCGCCAGCGCAATCCCCTGGCCCACTCCGATACACATCGTCGCCAACGCAAGCTTTCCGCCGAACTTCTCCAACTGATGCACGGCCGTCATCACCAGCCGCGCGCCGCTCATCCCCAGCGGATGCCCCAGGGCAATCGCACCTCCCGTCGCGTTCACATGTTCGGCATCATCGGGCAGTCCCAATTGCCGCAGGCAAGCAAGCGACTGGCTCGCGAATGCCTCGTTCAACTGAATCCAATCGAAGTCGCCAATCGTCTTCCCCAAGCGCGCGAGCAGCTTCCGGGTCGCCGGCACCGGCCCAATGCCCATCACCCGTGGCGGCACACCGGCGGTCGCCATGCCCAGAATCCGTGCGCGCGGACGCAGACCGTGTCGAGCGACCGCCTCTTCGGAGGCGACGATCATCGCCGCCGCCCCGTCGTTCACACCAGACGCATTGCCCGCCGTCACGGTGCCGCCCGGGAACAGCGGCTTGAGAGCGGCCAGCTTCTCCAAGCGTTGTATCTGGCCGCGGATGCTCGTCCTGCGACACGACGGTTGTTCTCCTTCTTGCCCGGCATATCCACGGGAACGATCTCTTCGGCGAAGAATCCGCACTCCATTGCGCGGGCGGCACGCATCTGGCTGCGCCATGCAAACGCGTCCTGCGCGGCGCGTTCCACCGCGCAGTCGCGGGCCACATTCTCGCCCGTCTCCGGCATCGAGTCCGTGCCGTACATCTCTCGCATCCGGAGATTGACAAACCGCCATCCGATCGTCGTGTCGAAGATCTCCGCCGACCGTTGAAACGCCGACTCTGCCTTGCCCATCACAAATGGCGCGCGCGACATCGACTCCACTCCGCCCGCGATGATGAACTCCGCCTCTCCGCAGGCGATCGCACGCGCCGCCGTACCCACTGCATCCATGCCCGATCCGCAAAGCCGGTTCATGGTCGTTCCCGGAACGCTCTCAGGAATGCCTGCCAGCAGCGAGAGCCATGCGTGCTACATTCCGGTTGTCTTCACCGGCCTGGTTGGCGCATCCCAGCATCACTTCATCCACGGCGCTCCAATCGACGCCGGGGTTGCGCTGCACAAGTTCGCGAATCGGGATCGCAGCCAGGTCATCCGCGCGCACATGCGCCAGCGCGCCTCCATAACGCCCAATCGGCGTTCGCACTGCATCGCACAGGAACACCTGCCTCATGCCTCGTCTCCCTGCACGCCGTGCGCCACTGCGGTCCGTGCCTTCAGATCCCGAAGCACCTCAAGCTCAGCAGTTCTCGGAGCCTCGGTTTCTCCGCAGCTCTCTGCAGAATCGAATCTCCCATCCGGTACTCTCGCTGCAATCGTCGTCTCGATCCACACCCGGATGAATGCTCGCAACCTCCAACTCCGTGATTCGGGATGGGGCCGCAGAATGCACAGATCGGTAATCACCGCCACCGGTCCCTTCCCCGGCAGGCCTAGCTTCTCCCGCGCGTCGCCTCCGGTAAGGAATCCGACCGAGGTAACGAAGTCGAGCTTGTCCACAAACGTGCGCTTTGACTGCTTCACGATAATCAGCACCTCTTTGGCCGAGGAACTGATCTCCGGTGCTCCGCCCGCCCCCGGCAACCGCACCTTCGGTTTGTCGTAAGAGCCCACGACGGTGGTGTTGATGTTCGCAAATCGATCCAGCTGCGCAGCACCGAGAAATCCCACATCGACGCGCCCGCCCTGCAGCCAGTAGCGGAAGATCTCCGGCGTCGACACCACGGTGTCTGCGGTCTCGGCCAGGTTGCCGTCGCCAATGGACAGCGGCAGCACAGGCGGCTTCGCGCCGATCGGCCCCGACTCGTAGATCAGCACCGCATCCGGCGCATGCGTCAGTCGCGCCAGATTGGCCGCGGTCGACGGCAGTCCGATCCCCACGAAGCACACTGCGCCGTTGCGCAGCATGCGCGCCGCGGCCACCGTCATCATTTCGTCGGCAGTATACAGCAGCACTCACGGGTACACCGCCTGCACGTTTGCGATCGTTCTGCAGCATGAGATACTCCGGCAAAGTCCTGGGTGTTACAGAATGTGCTGTTCAACCCATGCGCTGAAACACTCCCGATCGCGCGAGATCTCGTCCCAGGCTCGATAGAACACGTTGTCGCGCTCGTAATACCCGTGCGCGTAGGAAGGAGTCGCCCCGCGCGGCACCTCGCACACCGCCGTCACCACCCAACTGGGAAGGATGCAGGCGTTCGGCGGAGCATCCAGCGAGCGCACGCGCTCCTCCACCGTGACAATCGCTCGCTTCGCCGCCAGCACTGCCTCCTTCTGCACGCCCAGGATTCCCCACAGCAGCACATTGCCCTTCCAGTCGGCCTTTTGCGCGTGAATCACGGTTACATCCGGCCGCACCGCCGGTGTAGCCGCTAGCACCTCACCGGTGAACGGACATGTAATGCTCCGTATCTTGTCGTTCACCGCGGCAAAGTCCGATCCTGCGTATCCGCGCAAAACCGCAAACGGCAGATTTGCGGCGCCCGCCACATACGCATTGGCCAAGATCGCTGTGGCTGCGCTCTTCGATCTCGAGCGGACCCGGCCAGCCATTCTCCACTGCGTCGCGAAACCGGTGCAGCGAACCAACACCGGGATTTCCGCCCCACGAGAATGTCAGCTTCGCCGCACATCCGGCCCCGATCAACTGGTCGTAGATGAGATCCGGCGTCATGCGGATCAGCGACAGGTTCCGCCGCCTCTGGCGGATGATCTCGTGGCCCGCCGCAAATGGAATGAGATGGGTGAACCCCTCCATGGCAACGGTGTCGCCGTCATGCACATGCGCAGCGATCGCTTCGGCCAATGTGACCCACTCCGCCATCCGACCCTCCATTCACTGAACGCCGCATTATTACCCGAATAGCCAGTCTTGTACAAGATGTGCGATAATCGCCCCAGATGCCTCCAAGAGAAGCCGCAATGATTCCGATGAGCCGCGAAATACGTCCTGCACCGCTCGCCCGCGGCCACCGATCCCGCCGACGAGTTCGCCGCCCAGGCCGGAAATCCCGACTTCGTGCTCTCCCTTGCTCGCGGGCTTCGCGTCATCGAAAGCTTCGAAGGCCATCAGGAGGGGCGCAGCATCGTCGAGATCTCCCAATCCACGGGCCTCTCCCGCGCCTCCATCCGCCGCATCCTGCTCACCCTCGAACTGCTCGGCTACGTCGAGCGCTCCCGCCAGGTTTATCGACTCAGGACTCAGGTTCTGCGCCTCGGCTTCTCTTACCTCTCGTCCTCATCCGTGGTGGAAGCCGCCCGGCCCGTTCTCGAACAGCATCACTGAGCAACTGCACGAGTCGTCCTCCATGAGCATGCTCGACGGCGAGCAGATCGTGTATGTAGCCCGTTCCGCCGCCAGCCGCATTCTTGCCGCCGGACTCTCCGTCGGCAGCCGCCTGCCGGCCTACTGCACGTCGATGGGCCGGGTTCTGCTCGCCGCGCTGCCGGATGACGAACTTGACTGCCTACCTGCGCGACTCTGCAAGCCCCGATGCCTATACGCCCAAGACCATCACCCGAATTCCGCAAATGAGGAAAGCGATCCTGCAGGTACGAAAGGACGGCTATGCCATCGTCGACGAGGAACTGGAAGCCGGCTTGCGATCCATTGCGGTTCCGGTTTCCACGCGCAGCAATCGGGTGGTCGCGGCCATCAACGTTGGAACTCACGTGTCGCGTGTCGATCGCGCCACACTCATCCAGCGCTGCCTGCCCGCTCTGCAGGAAGGCGCCCGAACTCTGCGCAACATATTGATCTGATCTGACCTCACCGATCGAATTCAGAATCGAAAAGGATTTGAATATGCCTTCACTCTATCGCGCCGACCATGTCGGAAGTCTTCTTCGCCCCGCCGAACTGCTCAAGGCGCGCGCAGCTCGCACATCGCCCCTCCGGATCTTCGAGGCCATCGAAGACCGGCACGTTCTCCGGGTTCTCCAGCGTCAGAAGGAGATCGGGCTCGACGTCTTCACCGACGGCGAATTGCGCCGCACCAACTTCATGAGCGATTTCACCGACGCCGTGGAAGGCTTCGATTTCGGCGACGCCGTGCCGCGCAAATGGAAGGACGACGACGAGAAAGCGCAACAGCACCGCCAGCCGCGGTCAGCAGCATCAACGGCATCGTCACCTCGACGCTGAAACAGCGGCAGCCGCTCACCGGACGCGAACTTCCCATTTCTGCGCGAACACGCTCCCGGGCCCATCAAGATCACCCTGCCCAGCGCGACGCAGTTTCCGGCCATCTCGTTCAAGTACGGCATCACCGACGCGGTCTATCACGATCCGTACGCACTGCTCAGACGCCATCACCGCCATCATGGCCGAGGACATCCGCACGCTCGCCACCAGCGGCATCTCCTATCTGCAGATCGACGCGCCACGCTACAGCTACTATCTCGATCCCAAGTGGACTGCGTGGATGGAGAAGGAACTGCGCGTCGATCCCGCGCAGATGCTGACCGCCTCTCTCAACGCCGACAACGCCTGCTTCGCGGCCGCCCGCCAACCCGGCGTCACTCTCGCCATCCATCTCTGCCGCGGCAACAATCGCAGTCACTGGTACGCTGAAGGTGGCTACGACGCCATTGCGGAACGTCTGTTCCACGAACTGGCCGTTGATCGATTCCTGCTCGAATACGACGACGAGCGCTCCGGCACCTTTGAGCCTCTGCGGCTTGTGCCCAAGGGCAAAGATCGTTGTGCTCGGCCTGGTCAGCACCAAACGTCCTGAGCTGGAACGCAAAGCAGGATCTGACTCAGACGCATCGATGAGGCAGCCCAGTTCCTTCCGCTCGAGCAACTCGCAATCAGTCCCGCAATGCGGCTTTGCTTCCACCATGGAAGGCAACCTGCTCACCGAGGACGAACAGTGGGCCAAGCTGCAGCTGGTCGTCGAGTACTGCCCGCGAAGTCTGGGGCTAAAGATGGTTGACGTGGATAGGCACACATATGGGCGCTGAAACGCCATCTCCCCAACTCGAGCTGGTTCTCGAACTCAAAGTAAGCATCGGCCCCACTCTTGAATTGGGATCCAGTGCATCCGGGCTGAGGCGTACAGTCCCCATCACGGGCGGCACGTTGCAGGTCGAGATTCAACCCGAACGGAGCGTCGACGCACACAAGGCCTGCATGCAGGCGAACGTCTGCGTATTCTCCGGAGGACCCCGGTTTGTCCGCTGGCCCGCGAAAGTCGATGCTGTTGTTCGTTACGAAGGTCCAGTCTCCTTCAAGAATGGTTCGCTTGAGCTCCCAGTCCTTCTTGCCTGCTTTTCCGAGATGGTTCACGTGCGAGCAAAGGAAGCCCTTCTGCTGAGCGTCGGATACCAGCAAAGGGCTTAGGTTTTCGTCAATCAGAATTCTTTGCAAACTCCTAGCCTCCTATGGAGGCGGTGCGAAGTCGCTTTTTGGAAATGGAGACCGTGAGGCCCCTTGGCAGGCTCCGGCGCCGAGGACGGCCTCTCTGAGGGTTCGCCTTCGCGTAGATCGAAGCCAACGCGATTTGTGACTGCGTGAGACTCGGATAGATGTCCAGAATCTCTTGAGCGGGTGTGCCAGCATCGGCCAGGCTGGCAACGTCGTGCACCGGAATGCGTGTTCCTCGAATGACAGGCGTGCCGCGAAAAATCTCCAGATCCTCAACGACCATCTGCTGTGCGACCTTCAGCTGGCTCAGGCGGCGGTCGACGTCTTCCCAGATCGAGGACAGTAGGACCTTTACAGTCCGGGATTCTTCGAACTTGCAGTGCCGAAGTTCTGTCCATGAGTGATTGTGTGCCAGTGCGCCGCGCATCGTTTTGACCCGCGCCGCCGCTGTTAGCACCTCCTCAGTCTCGAAATAGAAGGCGATCCACAGACAGGCGTCTTTGCGCACAGTCCGGTTATGGGAGGTCTTGTAGAGTTTCTTGGGAAGAATCCGCTTGTCGATCATCCGGTTGATTTTGGCAACCGTGACACCTGCGGCAATCGCCGCCTCATTCGTTGTCAGGTTCTCGATTATGGCTGCCATGGGTCACCTCCACCGATCTATCATAAATCATCTCCCGAAGGAGAACAATTATCACACAGGAAAGTCCTTCGCTTTTTGCCGGGAATCTTGAGATTTTGCAATCCCCGGAAATGAGCCTTAGAAGTGCCGAACAGATTGACGACTAATTCGGAAACCGTGCGAAGGTAACTTTAGATCGGGGCAGGGACTAATATGCCGGAAGCATCGTCTGACTGCGAAGATACATAGAGCGGTGCAAAATATGGGATAAAATCGCATATTTTTGCGGGTTCGGTTCAACGCCCGGAAGGTCGCGGCCAGTGATCGTGTTTAACTGCGGCTAACCTAGCCGTTGGAGATGGAGTGCAAGTTCCGATCGGTACACTCCCGTGGCATAGCGCTGGGACACGAACATCTCATGCGGTTGAAGAGAACGCGTTTGGCCATTCTCTCGCTGAGTCACGTTGAAGATAACGGCATGCGTGTGCAGTTGCGGGGCAGCATAGCCGCTCACTGGCCGCGCGGTGTCATGCTCGAAGGTAGCCGCAATGAATTTGCCGGTTGTCTCAGGCGCATGCACATTGCCGATGCGCGCCTGTGTATAGTGCTCAAGTTCCTGGAGGGCTACACGAACACTTTGGCGATGAGCTTCCCGTACCCGTTCATCGCCGCCGACGAGAGCTGTGAGCGAAACTGATTTGGGAGCGGAAAAGGTAGCATCCCAACCGGCACGGTGCTCGGTGCTCGTAACTTCCTTGCCGTATTTGCCTTCATAGGTTCGTGAAACCTGATGCCGTACAATCTGCTCTTCGGTTTGTGGATGCTGGCCCTCACTTAGCCGTGCGAAATGCTCAGACTCAACTCTCCCGCTCAGCTGCCACTGCTCTGCAAGCCTGCCCTGCCACTCGCTGTGACCCTGCTGGTCGCGGCTCCAGTAGTTCTGTTGCTGCGACGCGAATTCTTGCTTGTGGTAGGTCCGAGCCTGGCTAGCCGATATTGGTTTCGAGATAGTGAGCATGACGGTTTCTCCGTTGTTAGCGCGTCTCGTTTTGGCAGTTTGTGTCGGTAGAAGTCACGAGCCCGTTCAGCAGATCTTCTGTTGTTTTGCTTAATCGATGCCCTTCGATTTATCCCAAACGTAGCCTTGATTCTGCTTACTGCCTGGCGTTCCAGAGACCGGCAGTGTTGCCCGAACCGGAGCCTTCGGTGGCTCTTTGGGCGTGGCCTCCGGCTGTAGACTTGGCTTCCGAATCCTCTGCCGGAAGTGAGGAATCCAGTTCCTTTTTCTCCGCGTCGGGGGCAGAACAGGTGGCCAGAGTTGATCGGTTTCCGATCCTTGTCGACGTGGCCAACAGAGGAACAATGAGAGCAAAAATATGGATATGACTGAGGTGATCAGTAGCGGGATCAGCAACGGACTGTGGATTCCCAATTGCACGATGAACCCGAAGGAAATCGTCAGCAAAATGACCGCCGGTACCCACGGAAACCGCCCCAGAAATTCATCCGGCCTCACGGCTTTCGGTCTCCTTTCCTCGCATTGTGCGCGCGGAAATTCTCCATGAGATCACGGGCTTTGGAAAGCTTTTGCACGTCTGCCTGGTCGCGGATTTTCAGTACAGAATCGGGGAGCAATTGTTTGCCTTCCGAGGCTGCCTGAGTGCCGGAGTGGAAGAAATTCAAGACCGTGTAGCGCAGTGCCCAAACCTCGGCAAGCAGCAACTCGGTTGGATCGGCGGGCTGCTTTCGCGCCTCGCGCAAAGCTGTATCGCGCAACCATTCGGCGAGTGGTTTTTCAGCGCTTTGAGCAGCCGCTTCAACCTCGGCTAGTTCTGCCGGAGTCAGCCGCGTGGCCACTGTCTTGGTACGGAATGCGGGCGTGGCTTCATCCGCTGGACGTGTGTCAGATCGAAATGATGCTTTGATATGGGGAGTATCCATGAAGAAACCACCTTCACTTCAAGTCACAGGCCTCTGACGATCATTAAGTAGCGTCATCAAGCACGATTCAGGCGAGCCTATATTTTTCAACGTGTTTACGCGATTGTTGATAAAGAGCGCGTTCTCGTTTTCCGAACGTAAACGCGCAATCACATCAAGATTCACGGCAACCCCAAGCTCCTTAGTTCCAACACGTTTACCTGAGTGCACCTGAAGGCGCTTTTTGGCGCTCCACAGTTCCCAAGTTGGGGGTGACGTGTCCATACTTCTTCCGGTGCGAAGCACCGCTGCTTTTACATCTCGCCATATTCAAGTCCCAAGGCCTGCCAAGTGTTGACCACTTCAGGAGCCTGCCAAGCCCGGCGAAACAGATTCCGGATCGACAGCCAGTGTTCCAGTGGGAATTCAAAAGTGATCCCGTTTTCGCGCGCATGGAAGAGCACGACCCTCGCATCGTTCTCAACGACCCCGGCGAGCGCTGAAAAATAGTAGCCCTTCCACTGGGACAAAGCAGGCTCAAGATTCAGATCCTCCAGCATCCTTCGGAACTCCGCGATCCTCGCGTACCCAACGACGGGATAACGCGTGGCAAAGGGGCCGGGAAAATGTAAACGAAGAGAGAATTCATTGCCCTCTTCCCGTACCAGATCGAGGCGGTATCCACCTTCCTCGAGCGAGGGCAATGCTGGCTGGAACGCTGTCTCAAAATCCTCTTCGTCTAACTCCGCAGCAGACACCTTCTCCCGCAGGGGCGTTCTGTGAAGGGAATAGTGGCCCCGCGCGCACACCCGCCACAATGCCGCCCAATGCGGCCGAAGCACCTCGTTTAGCTTCTCTATGTTTGAGAACTTCTCCTCGTCCAGAAGGGTATAGAGATTGCGAACGGCGAGGATCGGTCTTCGCCGCTTTTGTGACGGGTTCCTGAGCATCTGAATGGTGCGCGTCAAAACCCGGCGAACGTCTTCGCTTCCAACCTCCTCGAGCCCCTTTTCCTCGCACTGCTTGTCCGCTGGAAGAGTTCGCAGATACAACGAATCCCGGAGCGACTTCTTCGGTCTCCGAATGATGGAATATGCCGCAAGGAAGGCCTCGAAAATCTCTGCCAAAGACTCGTAGGAAAGCTGACCCTGTTCGGATGCCGTGAAGGACTCCGCGCCCTGCGCACAGTAGTAGGCAACCAATGTCCATTCGGCCAGGGAGAGAGGAAGGTTTGCTTCCCATTTGCCCCGAATCCTCAGCAGGGAATTGGTCGGCTCCGAGAGCAGGTTTACGAAATCAAGACGGTCGTCTCGCGCGGACTCAAGAAGCTGCTTTGCGGCCTCCGATGTCGAGACACTTTTCCCGGTCTTCAGCGCAATAATGTCCCTCAGCTTTTCAAGGCGTGACCGGAGGGCATCCGATATGCGAATGGAGATGACTGGCTGTTGGGGCGGTAATTTTGCTGCCACGGCACTCCCTCTAACGAAATTACAATTGTAAATTCTGTAACGTTACAACTTGACTTTAGGTTTATTGCTGCGATATTGTCAAGATCGGAACATCGCCGAAGACCTGCCATACCTGCACGTATGCGAGGATTCGTTCCAGAAATTCGCAAAACTCAAGCGATACCGAACGGGAATAAAGAAGACAGAGAATTTGTTGGCCAGATCACCTCTCCCAAGGAGTTTCCACCATGAGAATAGGGGACTTTACAAAGAGGCCAGTCGAGCGAGACACTCTTCCGTCAGTCGCATTGGAGCGCCACTACTCAGTGCCAGAGATTGCAGAACTTTGGGCGATGAGCGAGAAGTCAGTCAGAAAGCTCTTCGCGGGTGAGGGCGGTGTTCTCACATGGGGAAGTTCAGAGACCATGAAGAAGAGAGGCTACATCAGTCTACGTATTCCTGAGAGTGTTCTGATTCGAGTGCACCAGCGTCGGGAGCGTGCCAGCTGAACATCTGAGAGAACACATTTCTCTCTGAAGATGTTTTCTCTCTATAGACAATGCTTTCGCGGCAATTGTGGCGTGAAGCAGAGGAGATTTCCGCGGCAGGCTATAGATGAATCCATTTTCTGCGATGGCCTTCGCCTCCGCGATCAGCTCTCTTAAAAGCCATGATGCCTCGCCCCTAACAGATTCCTGAGAATATTGCCGTTTGAACACGGCAGCCGAAGCAACACACGTCGAATTGAGGTGAAGGCCCTCGAAAGTTGATGTGCCGAGTGGGGCCTTATCTGCATTGGTAATAAACTGCGCATGCGATGTACAGAGGTTAAAGTGATCAATGCCACCCCAATCTCCGATTCACCAGGACTGAGCTTATGACCTTCGTTCGAGTAGCCGGCGCGGCAACCGCTCTGGTGTTAATTACCTTAAGTTTCCAGTGCGCCGGGATGGCCCTGCTTATTCGTTGGGGTAGGGATCACCTTGTAAAGTGCCTTCAGCGCCCTGGACCACGACGTTTCGCGGTGCTGCTGGTGCGATTCATGAGTCAGATTATCTGCATGCACATGTTGGAGATTTTGTTGTGGGCGTGGTTCTATCGTTTGGTATGTCTTCCATCATGGGAATCGTCTTTTTATTTCTCGACAACGAGCTACTCCAGCGTCGGCTATGGAGACGTAGTGCTCCCAGGCACGTGGCGTGCTTTGGGGCCGATAGAAAGTGTTACGGGTGTGCTGATGTGCGGCCTATCCGTCAGCTTGCTGTTTGCTATCGTTACGCGACTCGTGGGTGCCCAGACACGGATCTCATCCGAACCCCTCGAAAAGTTGGAGTGATTGTGGGTTGGGAATGATTGGCTCTGAGCTAATGCGGAAAGGAAACGGCGCTGCTCGGCGATGAACGCATTGGCAGCCCTTGAACGAAGTGCTTGACTTTAGGTGGCGTACAGATGTGATCCGCGTCACTGGAGAATCTAAAACAAAAGCTCTAGATAACTAACATGCCGGTCTGACGTTGAACGGTCACACTGGAAGTTGGAAGGGTATTGGCCATGATTCCGTTGACTTGCTTCGTGTTGCTGCTTTTCCTCTACAGTCTGCTATCTGGGCGAATAGCTCAGACGATCATCACCGCTCCCATCGTGTTCACAAGCGCGGGAATGCTCATGTTCCCGGCGCTGCAAGGGATTTTGAGAGCGGGTTTCACTGCCAACGTCATACTTCGTATTGCCGAATTGGGTTTGGTGATGCTGCTCTTTACGGATGCCAGTCGCACAAACCTGAATGTTTTGCGCAGTATTAGAAACCTGCCGGTTCGTTTGCTAAGCGTAGGGATGCTGCTGACGATACTTCTGGGGGCGGTTATTGCGCGGCTGGTGTTTCCGCAGCTGTCCATTTGGGAAGCCGGAATCCTGAGCGCTATCCTTGCTCCGACCGACGCCGGTCTAGGACAAATTATCGTGAACAGCCCGCGCGTACCCATGCGCATCCGCCAGGGGCTGAATGTGGAGGCCGGTCTCAATGACGGGCTTTCCGTCCCGTTCCTCCTGTTCTTCATCGCCATCGCGGCCGCCAGGATCGAAGGTGGCAGGGGCAGCTTAATACAGTTCATGGTGCAACAGCTTGGCTTTGGCGCAGCTGTCGGCCTGACAATCGGGTTCGTCGGGGGATGGTTGCTGAGTCTCGCGCGCCGCAAGGAGTGGATCGCGGAGTCCTTCCAACAAATAGGCCTGGTCACGCTGCCGCTGCTTTGCCTGGTTGTGTCGGAGGCGGTTGGCGCGAGTATGTTCATCGCGGCGTTCGTCGGCGGCTTGGCGGTGCAAATTAAATTCAAGGAAGCGGGTCAGCAGAGCGTAGAGTTCGCGGAAGGATGGGGACAGGTGCTCAACCTGGCCGTGTTCTATCTGTTCGGCATGGCAATGGTGCGAGATTGGCCGCAGTTCACCGCCTCGTCATGGGTATATGCCCTTCTAAGTCTGACTCTGGTGCGGATGTTGCCGGTGGCAATTGCACTCATCGGTACGCGTCTCAGCGCGGCCAGCGTAATCTTCATGGGTTGGTTCGGCCCGCGTGGTCTTGCATCCATCGTTCTCGGCCTCGTCTACCTGGAGCAACAGACTCACTTCAAGGGCGAGGGAACTATCCGCTTCGCAGTAGAGGTGACGGTACTGCTTAGCATCTTTGCACACGGACTAAGTGCGATGCCGGGCATCAGCCTTTATGCGCGCAAGATCGCGTCTATGGCCGCCGATGCCCCGGAGCGCCAGGAAGCAGGATACGGAAATGAGCTCGGTATTTCAGCGAACCAGCCTGCTACTGTACCGTCGGCAACCCACCGTTAGATCAACAAGATCGGAGCAAATCGTGAAGGTCAAATCAACCCGGAGCGGGTCTGCATGCTTCGGCGGAGGAGCAATGTTGAACGTCTGCCGGTACTGCTTCACGACGTCCTCCAGCCGTGAGTAGTGAGCATCCTCGCCAATCAACTCCCACATTTGGTAGCGTGCTCTGGTATTGAGGTCATCCATAGTTTCCGCAACGACTAGCCGTATTCCCTTCGCCTTCAACTTGGCGTATACGGACCGGATGGTTTCCGCCGCGGAATAGTCGACGTCGTCCACCGCGGACGCATCGATGCAGAGCCAGCGCACGGGTGGCTGTACGGTGTTCGCGAGGAATGAGATCTCATCCGCGAGTTGCCGGCAATTCGCGTAGTACATGCTGTGGGTGAATCGATAGATGACCAGCCCTGGTGCCGCAGAAGCCGCATTGGCCACCGGGACAGGTTCCCAGCCGCCCGATTCACTCGGCAGGAGCACCGCGTTCTTCGGTTGATACCCGTACCTGGTGTGAGCAATGAGCGACAACGCGATGGCGAGCAGTATCCCCTGCTCGACACCGATGATCACGACCGTAGACGCAGTGATTAGTGCCAACCAGAACTCCGATCGCCTTTGATCGAATACCCTGCGCATTCCAGCGACATCGACCAAGCCGACTCCAATCAGAAACACGATGGCCGACAGAGCCGCTTCTGGCAAATATTTCAGCGCGCCAGTCAGAAAGAGCAGGATCAGTCCGACCATCGCCGCCATCACCAGCAGCGACAGTTGGCTGCGGCCACCGGCGTCGTCGACGATCTGCGTTTTCGTCGGGCTGCCGTTGACGACGAAGGTGCCAGACAGGCCAGCGCCAATATTGGCCAGGGCCAGACCGACTAGGTCGGTGTTCTCGCTGAAATCCTCGTCGTAGCGAGTGGCGAAGGCGCGGGCAGTCGCCGCACTCTGTGCCAGGATCACAACGAACATCGCGAAGGCCGAGGGAAGCAGTGTCGTCATCACTGTCCAGTTCCAGTTCACCTTGGGCAGGCCCAGATGAGGCAGACCACTGGGAACGGCTCCGACTATATGCAGCTGCTTATCGAGTCCGAGCGCCCACGTTACAACCAAGGCGCCTATCGCCGCGATCAGCGCTCCCGGAATCTTCTTCGAGACCTTTTTGAAGCCGACGATGACGACCAAAACGCTAAGCGCCACCGTCAGTTCGTAGCGGTTGACCTGCCCGAGCTGTTGAAGGTCGTTCCAGAACTTCCCCAAGGCACCGTGGCCGCCACCCTTCAGGCCCAACATGCCGGCGATCTCCCCGAGCGCGACCTGAACACCGACCCCGGTCAGGAATCCAATCAACACGGTGCGGGAGAGGAAGTCCGCTAGAAATCCCAGTCGCATGAGGCGCGCAAGAATTCAAGAAGCCCGCGGCCATCAATGCAAGCACACCGGCCAATGCCATGTACTGTTCCGAGCCGGTGGCGGCAATCCCCACCAAGGCGCTGGCAAGGATCGCCGCCGTCGCCGAATCGGCGCCCACCACAAGGTGTCGCGAGGAACCGAACAAGGCGAACAACGTGGTGGGGATGAGCATTGTGTAGAGACCCGTGATCACGGGTGTGCCAGCGATCTTCGTGTAGCCCATTACTTCTGGGACGGCAATTGCGGCAAGCGTGATGCCGGCAAGAACTTCGGCCGGAATCTGAGCAGTCGTGATTGGCAGCACCCCTTGAAGAATCGGGAAGCGATGACGAGCGGAATGATCGTGTGCTGATTTCATTGCAATTCCCCTATTGAGGCGATCCCTTTGTGCACGGACGATAACGCGCAGGGTCTACAAAATACGGCGATCGACTCACTTTGCTTGCTCGAATTCTGCCTTAAGTTTTCCCGAGTGAATCGCGCGTTTGAGCGCGGCGTGGTCCTTCTCATTCTGGTCTGGCGTAGGCAACGGAGAACGCAGCCAATGACTTGTCGAACACGTCGCTCTTGCCCAGGTAACCGCTGATCACCGCGGCGTCTCCGGAACGCGCGTGGGAGAGAGCCAGCGAGTGGCCGCAACACTGGACGAAAAGTGTCATCCTTGACTTGTTATACGTCTCGACGGGGAGCTTAATTTTGACATCTCGCAGCTGGCGGACGTAGTAGTGACGTCCTCCTATCCCGCCCTCGGTCCAGCCGAGGAAGATATCGCTGGCCGGCTGCATAAGCCGGTGACCGTTCACAACGCGTTCTCCGTGATTCGGATAGACGCTCTTGCCTGCATATTTCTCCAGCACCGATGCGCGAGCCTCCTTGATCTGGAGAATCAGTGGATCTCCTTCCGCATCCGTAAGCAGGAGAATCCAGCATGAAGTGCCCACACTCCCGACGCCGACGACCTTGTGCGCGGCATCCTTGATTTCGTAGCGATCGAGTAACACGCGAGATGCAGGCGTCAAGGATTGCCGATACCGTGCGAAGACCTGCATGACTCCCCTATGGACCTCTCCCGGCGACAGACCTTTCAAATGGAAGATCGTCGGGGGCTGGTCTTTGATAGTTGGCGAGCCGCCCGCATCGTCTACAAGTTTTGGGAAGAGACCTTCTGAGGTGCTGCTCTCTTGTGCCTTGGCAACTTCCTTTGCAGCTCTGCTGTCGGATCTCGGAGTCCTTGACACCCGAGATCAACATTCCAAGCTCGACCTCCAGATACCACAGATCCCGCACCTTCATTTCGGCGAATTCCGCCATGTGTTTGCGATAGGACTGTACGCAGGCGAGGACCGCATCCTTGGCGGCGGATTCGCTGAGCCCGTTGTCGCGACATGCGATCACGACGCTCGCGGCTAGACGCTTGAGGTCCCATTCCCAAGGCGCAGGGAGGGTCTCATCGAGATCGTTGATGGCAAAGATGAGTCGCCTCTCTGGAGTGGCAAGACCCCGGAAGTTAACCAGGTGGCAATCTCCGCCGCATTGCACGCGGTGGCCGGTGGACGGAGTGCGCGCCAGATCGTCCGCCATGGCGAGCGCTGAGCCCCGGTAGAAGGTGAAGGGAGACTGCACCATGCGGCCGTGGCGAAGGGGAATGAGATCGGGAAGCCGCCCTGAATCGGCTTTCAGCACCAGGCTGACCGGGTCAGGACGGTTGTGCGGCGGCTTCCATGCGGCGTGCGACTCGCGCGGACACTTGTCCCGCAATGCCTTGCCCATTGCCAATCGTTCAGCTCGCGACAGGTGGGGAATTGAAGCTGGGTTCTCATTGCCGGTGTGTTTCTTGGGCTTTGACGGCTCGACCTTCGCTGAGCGCGCCATTTAATTACCACCCTCCCACGATAGCTGCGGGATCAACTGGTGTTTCACTTTTGGTTCCTGGTACCCATGTGGCTTTTGTCGCGCCGGCAGCTTTGGTACTTTGTAAGGAATTTCCTCGTACGGAATGCGGCTGAGGATGTCGGCAATGCAATTCAGGCGAGCCCGTTTCTTATCGTCTGAAGGAACAATGAACCAAGGGGCCTGTGGAGTATCCGTCGCGGTCAGCATAGCGTCGCGAGCCCGCGAGTAGTCGTACCACCGCCGATGGGACTCCAGATCCATGGGGCTCAACTTCCAGCGCTTGGATGTGTCCTTGATGCGCGACAGGAACCGCTTGTGCTGCTCCTTTTCGCTGACCTCAAGCCAGTACTTCAGCAGGATGATTCCGTCATTGACGATAGAAGCCTCGAAACCTGGGCAGTTCTTCAGAAACTTGCCGTATGCCTCCTTGCTGCAGAAGCCCATCACGTGCTCCACGCCCGCGCGGTTGTACCAACTGCGATCGAAGATGACGATCTCGCCGCCGGCGGGAAGATGTTCGATGTATCGCTGCAGATAGATCTGTGTCTTCTGGCGCTCGGTGGGAGCAGGCAACGCCACCACGCGGAAGACGCGCGGACTAGTGAGCTCGGCGATGCGTTTGATGATGCCGCCTTTGCCAGCCGCGTCGCGTCCTTCGAAGAGGATGACGACGCGAGCGCCAGTAGCCTTCGCCCACTCCTGCAGCTTCACCAATTCGGTCTGCAGTTTGAACATCGCGGCCTCGTACTCTTTGTTGCCAAGCTTCTCATTCGCATGCCGGGCCGTGTTTCTTGTTGCCGGGGGCAGCGTAGTGCACGTCTTTATCTTTCTTCTTAGATTCTTGCTCATAAAGTGCCCTTTCTCCGAAAGAACTAGCATTTCATTGTCCTGGCGTTCTTACACTGCGCTCGAAAGTAGGTCGGTCAGGCGCCACTGGTTTCTTCCTAGCGCGTCGCGGCCATTTAAACTTTTCTGCTATCTCCGAAAGCAAGGAGACGCGCTTCCGCTCAGATCGAATTCCTTGTCAGATTAGTGTCTTTGTACTGCGGCGGAAAGCCGCGCAACAACTAGGGAAATCCCTAGGTTTGGACGGCGGCGGGAAACGAAGCAGTGGCCAGACAATGCAGCGGAGATGGCAGGAATCAAGTCTGTTTTCATGTGAGACTTCAAAACGTATCCAAATGCTCCCGCATCCATGCACGCATCCACGAATGCGGAATCCTCATGGATCGTGAGGAAAACGATGGCCGACGTAGCTCCCATCTTGCGAAGCCGATGAGCGGCTTCTGATTCCGTCTAACTCCGGCATAGAGATGTCCGCAACGATGATGTCAGGATTCAACCGCATCGTCTCGCTGACCATTTCGGTGCCGTTATGAGCCATTCCCACTACCTCGAATGTAGGCTGCAGAAACCTGGTGACTCGCTCCAGCATGAGAGAGTGGTCGTCGGCCAGCAGGATACGTTGACGACACTCTGCACCTTCAGGCTTTGCAATTTCTGACATGTCCCCAGCCGGATTACGACAGATCGTCGCCGAGAAGCGTTTACAGCGGCACCCTAAGGTTAGTTTGCATTCGGAGGATGGCAACTAGGGAAATCCCTAGTTGCAGCGGGACACCGCTGGTCTCCATCAAGAGGGATGCTTTTCCGGCAAAGAGATTGGGATCGGGAGAGATGAGACCTTCCTTGAGTGCTAAGAGCACCAGGTCGGCATTGCTCTTCAGGTTGAATGTTTCCATGATGTGATACTTGTGGAATTCGACCGTCTTCTCGCTCAGGTTCAGGTGTCCCGCGATCTCTTTGATCGGACGTCCTTCAGCGTACATCTGCACAATGTCACGCTGCCTCGGGGTCAACTGCTTGGAGATGTAGCTCGCACGGGTCTTTTGCACAGTCCAGTCGTCAGGTCTGAGCTTCGGCGTTACGTAGCATTTACCGTGCATTACGTCGTCAATTGCCTTTAACAGCTCAGAGCCCGCCGATTGCTTGAGGACGAATGCGGATGAGCCCAACTCCAGAGCGGCAGCAGCCAGGTTAGGATTGTCTTGCATCGTCAGAAATACGAGCTTCACTCTTGGAAGTTGTTCACGTACCCGCTTGGCAGCATCGAGACCGTTCAGAAGAGGCATGCCAATGTCCACCACGATCACGTCTGGCTTCAGCCTGAGAGCTTCTGTGATCAGAGCGCGTCCGTCCACAACACTCCCAACGATGTTGTAGCGACTTCTCCAGCAGCAGTCGCAAAGCGTCAGCAAAGATGACGTGATCGTCTGCAATTAGGATCTGTGGGCGGATTTCCATCATCAACGTCCTTTACGTAGACCAATGTGTACGATACGCCACTGATTCGCTCCACGCTTAATCGGGGCCTCGCTCCGAAGTGCTGGTAGCGGCCGTGGTCGCCGGTACTCTTCGTATCGCGTCAGACTTCCGTTCAATCATCGTCCAAACGTCAATTCTTGTGCCCTTTTCCATGTCCGAGTGAATCTCGAATCGGCCATCTACCGACCTGGCTCGCTCACGCATGCTCCAGAGACCCAGACCCTGGCGGTCCGCGGCTTTCTTGGTATCGAAGCCCTTGCCGTCGTCGGAGATGGACAAGTGAAGCTTCGCATGCAGCATTTCCAGCTTCACTTCTGCATGAGCGGCGCCGCTGTGTTTCTGCACATTCCGGAGTCCTTCCTGGACGATACGAAACAAACATAGTGCAATCTCAGGAGACACGGACGGCGGCAGGCTGTGGTGAGAGAAAGCTACCTGTGTTCCATGCTGAGCGTTAAATTCCTTGCAGAATGAGCCTACTCCCGCGGCAAGGCCTAGCCGTTCCAATGTGGAAGAATGCAGCTGGTGCGATAGGGAGTGAAGGTCGGCACCAAGCTCACTGGCTGATTCCATCAGCTCCTGCATTTGCCGATTGGTTTCCGGCGTGGTCTCGGAAATTTGTTCGGCGGCCGTTTCCAGTCCGAGCGATAACACCGCCAGCCTTTGGCTGAAGTCATCATGAATTTCGGCCGCGAGTCGGCTGCGCTCCAGTTCCTGGGCATTGATCAGCAACCCGCTGAGCTGCTCTTGGGCCTTTCGGGCTCGCTCGAGCTGCTTCCGTTCGAAGAGCAGATAAATGACCAGCAAACCTAGACCCGCAATAATCAGTAGTCCGCTGAGCACCGTCCGCTTGTTTTGCTGCCAGATACTCGGCTTCCGAAATAGAACCGTACTTCCGGTGGGCAACTTACGTTCGTCCAGCTTCCAGCGTTGCAACTCGCGCCAGTCAAATAAGTAAATACCAGGAGCGAGCACGCTGGGAATGTCCTGTGGCGGTTTTCCACCTAAGATCTCGATAACATCGCGCGACGCGATCTTGCCTTGCTCTTCGAAGCTAACCACATGACCGCCGACAATGCCGCGACCGAGATACGTGTCAGATATGCCGAAAACTGGAGAGTTAGAGGCTGCAGCTACCTGGGGGAGGACATCGATGCTATTTAAAAACTGCCGCCCCTCGCTATCTTTGAAGAAGGTGAGATAGAGAACGATGGAATGGTTCGGGAGATGCCTTACCCTTTCCAGCAGTTTGCTCATCGGAAGATCGGTAATGTACGCGATATTAAGCCGATTCCCGTAAGGATTGAGCTCCGGCGTCACAAACGCTGTGAGAGCTCTGTCATATCTGGACTGGCCTGCGACTACGAACACGTTCCGTGTGTCTGGCAGCAAACGGATGGCTGCATCCAGCGTCTTGGCGGGATCCCACTTTAACCATGAGCCTGTGGAGCGAGGATCAACGCTCCCTTGGTCGGCCCGGCTGGGGGTACTACAACAGAACACAACCGGCACACCGGGGTAAAACGTTTTGGACGGCTCTGCAAACAGCCGTAGCGGGTCAGGACCTACTAACACAATCAGGTCCCAGTGGACGTTGCGGTATTTCCGGACGATGCCGTCGCGCAATTCGTTCCGCGCTTCGTCCGATATATCAATGGCATCCAGATTCTCCCAATGCAATTCGGCATCGAACCGCGGGTCTGAGCCTAGCGCTGAAAGAATCTGATTAGTCACAAGCGCCGGAGCAGGATGCGACTGTCCGATCTCGATGATCATGAGGACATTCTTCTTGGATTGCCCCTGAGAGGCCGGCGTCAAAAAGACGAGCACAAGCGCAGCTAGGACAAGACAAGTCCCCGCAAAAAGTTTGGAGAGACTAACCATCGCGGCGAATTGTTGTCTTGACATTCACGCGTTGCATGGAGACTTGAATTTGTGTGCTAGTGGGGTTCTGTTGATTGATAGTATGCGTCAGATGCGGACGGTAAGCAATTTAATTGCCGAACGTTGTCGCGCTGCTCGTCCTGAGCCACTGCTAAGTGAGAGTCATATGCGCCTGGGCTGGACTGCGATTCATTGACCCTGCACCCCGCCAATCTTGTCCTCACCCCGAGTCCCGACCACCTAGGGATTTCCCTAGTTGTACCTACATCTGGTCAGACCTAGGATCGTTTCAAATCGGACGCCGGCACGAAGCGCGACCTCGACGTCACTGATCAACGCTTCAAGGCTAAGTATTCGCGACAGAGAAGGACTAACCGATGAGAAGTTCGCTCCAACGTTGGTTGTGGATGGTGATTTTGCTGCCAGCCTGCACGGTGTTTGCCGCGGAGCCGGAACAGGGTCTGCCGCAATACGCCGTCAAGATCGACCGTTTGGGGAGCTTCATCACGAATTCGATGGTTGTGAGTTGGATTGTCGCCATCGGCTTGATCATCTTCGCCAGAGCCGCGACGCGGGACATGAAGGGAGTTCCCGGCGGAGCTCAAAACTTACTGGAATGGCTCGTCGAAGGACTGTACGGCTTCTTGGAAAGCATCATTGGATCGCATCTGGTCAAGCGCACCTTTTGGTTTTTGGCGACGATTTTCATTTTCATCCTGTCGGCAAATTGGCTCGGCCTCATTCCCGGGGTTGGCACGATTGGGTGGGGACACCAGACTCCCCAGGGTTTCGTGGTCGAGCAACCGCTGTTCCGCGGTGCGAATGCCGATCTTAACCTGACGTTCGCAATGGCGCTTATCTTTTTCGCTTGCTGGATCGTGTGGGCACTGCAGGAACGTGGTCTGATCGGGTTCGCAAAAGAGTTGTTTGGGCCGAAGGGTGACACAACCGGTTTTTTGAAAGTGCTGATGATCGTCGTGTTTTTCGCGTCGGGCTGCCTGGAGATCGTCTCTATTCTGTTTCGGCCAGTCTCCCTCGGCTTTCGACTCTATGGCAACACGTTTGCCGGGGAGATCATGCTGGAAACCATGGCACGACTGACGCCGGGCTTCGGCTGGTTGCTGCCGATTCCGTTTTATTTCCTGGAGCTGTTGGTGGGCTTCGTGCAGGCGCTGGTTTTTATGTTGTTGTGCGCCGTATTCACCCTGTTGATTTGTCAGCAGGAGGAAGCGGCGCCGGGGGCAGAACCCCAGACTGAACAAGGAATTTCGCGAACTTGACCGTGTTCAATTGCGGGAGTCAGCGAGATATCAAAGAAAGGTGCAACAGATGTCAATACCGATACTGGCAGTGGGATTAGTTGGCAACATCCACGTTGGTTTGGCCGCAATGGGCGCGGCGATAGGCGTTGGACTGATTGGTGGCAGGGCTTCAGATGCGGTGGGACGTAATCCAGGCGCGTCCACAAAGATTATGGTCCAGGCAATTCTGGCCATCGCCTTCGCGGAAGCGATCGTGTTCTATGCCTTGTTCCTGGTGAAGCAATAACGATAGGAAGGGCGCAGAGCTATGAATGCCTTTATTTTGTTGGCGGTCGCCTCGAGCGATGGTCAGGTCGCGCAGATCGCCCAGACCTTCGGCGTGGACTGGCAGCATCTGGTGGCGCAGATCATCAGCTTCTCGATCGTGTGCGTCGTTCTCTACAAGTTCGCTTACAAGCGCATCCTCGCGATGCTGGAACTTCGGCGTGAACAAATCCGGCAAGGTATCGCCAACGCCGAGAAGATCAAAGCGGAGTTGGAAAAGACCGAAACTCAGCGGCAGGAAGTGATGGCGCAGGCCCACGTGCAAGGCGCCACATTCATTGAGGAAGCCAGGGCTGCGGCGGCCCGTGTGCAGCAAGAGGAAACCACGAAAGCGATTGCCACAGCAGAACAAATTATGGCCAATGCGCGCGAAGCTGCCGCGCGGGACCACGACCAAATGCTCGCAGAACTCAAACGTGAGGTCGGCAGGTTGGTCGTGCAGGCAACGACCACGGTGACAGGGAAGATTCTGACCGCGGAAGACCAGCGACGTCTGGCTGAGGAAACTTCGAAACAGATGATGGCATAACGATGAAGATCACCAAGAAAGAAAAACGCGAGGCCAAGCAACTGTACCGTCTCTGTTTGGTGGATGGCTTACTCGACGAGAACCGCGTTCGGCAAGTCGTGCAACGCGTAATCGCCACGGGTGAACGGGAGTGCCAAACCATCCTCGCTTATTTTCTGAGACTGGTGAAACTCGACTACGCCGAGCACACGGTCAACGTCGAGAGTGCCACGCCGTTGTCGGCCGATTTGCAGGCTGTCGTTCAAAGTGGCGTGACGCAGCGTTACGGGCCGGGGTTGACCACAGCGTTCGTAGAGAACCCGGAGTTGATTGGCGGGATGCGAATCCAGGTAGGTTGCGATGTCTATGACGGCAGTGTGCGGGCCAGGCTGCAAGCGTTGGCGAAGAGCTTTTAATCGAAGGTAACTATGGCAAAGCTGATAGAAGAACTTGAAGCGCAAATTGCGGGCGCAAAGCCGATTGCGAAACAAAACGTGGGCATCATCCGCGAAGTGGGCGACGGCATCGCCAAGATCGATGGCCTTACCGACGCCATGCTCAACGAGATGATCGACCTCGGACATGGCATTACCGGTCTGGCGTTGAATCTCGACGCAACCGAAGTTGGCGTCGTTGTTCTCGGAGACTACACCAAACTCCAACAGGGCGACGAAGTCCGCACCACCGGCAAAGTTTTGCGAGTGCCTGTGGGCAAGGGCCTACTGGGTCGAGTCGTGAACGTACTGGGCGAACCTGTCGATGGTAAAGGGCCCATCCCATACGACAAGACCTATCCGGTGGAGAAAACCGCACCTGGGATTATTCGCCGCCGCCCGGTCGATCAGCCAGTACAGACAGGGACCATGGCGATTGACGCGATGATTCCGATTGGCCGCGGTCAACGCGAATTGATCATCGGCGACCGTGCGACTGGTAAGACAACAATCTGCATCGACGCCATCATCAGCCAGGCCCGGCTCAATAAAGCCGCCGAGGAGGCCGGCGACAAGGACTACCGGCCGCTGTACTGCATCTACGTCGCGATTGGCCAGAAGGAGTCGACCATCGCGCGGTTTATTGGGGCCCTCGAAGCGGCCGGCGCGATGCCATACACGATCATTGTGGCGGCCCCGGCCTCGGAGTCCGCCGCCAACCAGTATCTCTCGCCATTTGCCGGCGCAGCGATGGGCGAGTGGTTCATGGATAACGGCATGGACGCGCTAATTGTTTACGACGACCTGTCCAAGCAGGCGGTGGCTTACCGGCAGGTGTCGCTCCTGTTGAAGCGGCCGTCGGGTCGCGAGGCGTTTCCAGGCGATGTGTTTTACCTGCACAGCCGATTGCTCGAACGCGCGGCGCGGGTCGGCGAGAAGTATGGCAACGGTTCGCTCACAGCGTTGCCCATCATCGAAACCCAGGCTGGTGACGTTTCGGCCTACATCCCGACCAATGTCATTTCGATCACCGACGGACAAATCTTTCTGGAAACCGATTTGTTCTATCAAGGTCAGCGGCCGGCTATCAACATCGGCATCTCGGTCTCGCGCGTCGGCTCGGCGGCGCAACCCAAGGCCATGAAACAAGTGGCGGGACATCTCAAGGGCGAGCTTGCTCAGTTCCGGGAACTGGTTGCGTTTGCGCAGTTCGGCTCGGACCTCGACGCCAAGACGCAGGCGCAAATCGATCGCGGTAAACGCATCATGGAGATTTTTAAGCAAGGTCAGTACAACCCGATTCCGGTCGAGGTCCAGGTGCTCGTGATCTGGGCCGCACAGAACGGTTACCTGGATGAAGTGCCCGTAGCGCGGGTCAAGGAGTTCCAGAACAAGTTGACGGAATACTTCACCACCCGCAAAGGTGAATTGCTCGCCCGGATCAGAAATGAAAAAGCGATCAGCGACCCCTTGAAGGCTGATTTGAAGACGGCCGCCGATGAATTCAAACAGACCTGGAAATGAGCGCAGAGCGGTGAAATATGCTTAGCCCACGTGAACTTCGCAGACGCATCAAGTCGATCACCACCACCGCGCAGATCACCCGCGCGATGGAGATGGTGGCGGCATCGAAGATGCGTAAGGCGCAACAGAGCGCGGTGATGACACGGCCGTTCTCGCAACTGCTGTATCGCGTCCAGCGCCATGCCACGACTCGCCTCCGAGAATTCAATCATCCGCTGCTGGAAGTCCGTGCGGTTCGCAAGCGCGCGGTGATCCTGATCGGAACCGACAAGGGGTTATGCGGTTCTCTCAACACCAACCTGTTCCGTGTGGCTGCGGAGTTTGATCCGGCGACGACCGTGTTCATCACGGCTGGAAAGCGGGCTTCGCAGTTCGTCGTCCGCACCCGTCGGCAGTTGGCGGCGGAGTTTGCATTCACGGACTCAGTGCGATTCTCCGATGCCAGGCCGATTGCAAAATTTGCTCGCGACCTCTTCCTGAAGGGCGACGTGGATGAAGTGAAGGTCGTCGCGACGGTATTTGTAAACACGATGATCCAGCGCACCGCTGCATTGGATTTTCTGCCGGTTGGCGAAATCAAGGGACTTCAGATTCCTGGTGCGGAATCTGAAGCGGACTTGGCTTCCCAAACCTCCGAGATCGTCTTTGAACCAAGTCCGGAAGCGATTCTCTCGTATCTCCTGGAACACTATCTCAGCATTTACATCTACCGGGCTATGTTGGAAGCCAAGGCCAGTGAACAAAGTGCCCGTATGGTGGCTATGAAGAATGCCACGGACAATGCCACCAGCCTGATCAACGATTTGACCCTCGAATACAACACGCTGCGGCAGGGCAATATCACTAAGGAACTGCTCGAAATTGCGGGCGGCCAGCTCGGTAATGAGTAACGGAAGGCTACAGAATGAATAAGGGCAAAATTGTTCAACTCGTCGGTCCGGTCGTGGATGTCGAATTCACGGAAAACCTGCCAGGCATCTACAACGCGTTGACCGTCGAATTTACGCGAGAGGACGAGACGGTCAAACTGACCCTCGAAGTGCAGCAGCACCTCGGTGACAACTGGGTCCGAGCCGTCTCCATGTCCAACACCGACGGTCTGAAACGCGGCTACGAGGTCATCGACACAGGCGCGCCCATTTCCGTACCAGTCGGAGACGGGGTAATGGGCCGGATATTCGATGTGTGCGGCAACCCCGTTGATGAGCGCGGGCCGGTCACGGCAGAGAAATATTATCCAATCCATCGTCCGTCGCCCAAGCTCGTGGACCAATCGACCTCTGCGGAAGTCCTCACCACCGGTATCAAGGTCATCGACTTGATTTGTCCCTTCTTGAAGGGCGGGAAGGTGGGAGCGTTTGGCGGTGCCGGCGTAGGCAAGACAGTCGTCATCATGGAACTGATCCACAACATTGCCAAGCTCCATGGCGGCGTGTCGGTGTTCGCCGGCGTTGGAGAGCGCACCCGGGAAGGCAACGATCTCTACCATGACATGTCGGATTCGGGTGTCCTCAAGCAGGACGATCTTGGCGCGTCGAAGATCGCTCTCGTGTACGGCCAGATGAACGAACCACCAGGCGCGCGCCTTCGCGTCGCTTTGTCTGCGCTCGCCATGACCGAATATTTCCGCGACGAAAAGAATCAGGATGTTTTGCTATTCATCGACAACATCTTTCGGTTTTCTCAGGCCGGCTCGGAGGTGTCAGCCTTACTCGGTCGTACTGCCAGCGCGGTCGGTTACCAGCCAACTCTGGCCGCTGAAATGGGCACACTTCAGGAGCGTATTACATCGACCAAGACGGGCTCGATCACTTCGTTCCAGGCGGTATACGTGCCGGCCGACGATCTGACCGATCCGGCACCAGCCACCACGTTCGCTCACTTGGACGCGACCCTCGTTTTGGACCGGTCGATTGCTGAGTTGGGAATCTACCCGGCGGTTGATCCGCTTGCCTCGACTTCCCGGGCGCTCGCTCCGGAAATTGTCGGCCAGGAACACTACGACATCGCGCGCGGCGTGCAGGGCGTACTACAGCGCTACAAGGATCTGCAAGACATTATCTCCATCCTTGGGATGGACGAACTGGCACCCGAAGACAAGATCACGGTGTTACGCGCCCGCAAGATTCAACGCTTCCTGAGCCAGCCCTTCAGCGTCGCGGCCGTGTTCTCCGGGTTGGAAGGCAAGCAGGTACCCGTGGCCGAAACGCTGCGCGGCTTCAAGGAGATTCTCGAGGGCAAGCACGACGCCGTCGCAGAGGGCGATTTCTACATGAAGGGCGGGATTGACGAGGTCAAACCGAGCTAAATCATGGCCAACACATTCAAACTTGAAATCATCACTGCGGAAGGCCCGGCATACTCCGAAGACGTGGAACTGGTCACTCTACCGGGCGTGGCTGGCCAGTTCGGTGTGTACCCACAGCACGTGCCCCTGATGACACAGATGGTGCCGGGCGAAATCATCGTGCAAAAAGACGGTCGCGACACGTTCTTCGCCGCAGGCGGAGGGCTTATCGAAGTTACAGCCTCTCGCGTTTCCATCCTCACCGACCTGGCGGTTCAGGCCGACAAGATTGACGAAGCTAAAGCCGAAGAAGCCCGGCAACGCGCCGAGGCTCGGCTCAAAGAAAAACTCTCTGACGAAGAAGTGGCTTCGGTCAATGCTTCCTTGGCTCGCTCGCTGGTCGAGTTACGTGTCAAGCGCCGGAAGCGCAAATGAAGCGGCGAGCCGGAGAGCGTCAAAGCAATTTTCGGAAGTGTGAAGCGCACCTAGACACGCGGCAGAGACGGAGAGATAGATCGATGCGATTGGAGAAGACAGTGAAAATTCATTACATGATTTTATTGGCCAGTATCATCGGTTTCTTGTCACTGGCCTCCGTGGGCCAGGTTGTCGAGCCTTACGCAGCTTCTGACGCGAAGGTGAACTGGGTGCACGGAACGGACTTTTCCAAGTTCAAGACCTATGCCTGGGGAATCACGCACCAGCAGAATCCTGACCAGGTTTGGAATCAACGTCACATCGACGACATCGACGCCGCTCTGCAGGCGAAGGGATTGCAGAAGGTGGATATGACGGCAAATCCCAGCCTCATCGTTTCCTATGACGCGGGAAGCACCGTTGAATACACGATTCAGGGCTTTGCCAAGGGTCCAGTGAACGAGGGCACCTTGGTGATAGAACTGGTTGACCCGCAGACAAAGAAGGCCCTTTGGTGGGGTGTTGCTCACAATGAGGTGGCGGGGAAGACCGACAAAGACGTCGCCATGATTCACAAGAAGATTATGAAAATGTTCGAACACTACCCACCGCCAGCCAACAAATAGTGGGGGCAACCCATCGCGGGGATGTTTAACCTGCCTTCAGTTCCTGAGGAATGGGATGCAGCACTGGTAAGCAAGATTCGAAAGGAAGTGAGTTTCATTGACCGCCGTACAGAAAGACTCAACGCCACTGACTTACGTTGAGGTCGCCGAGCAGAAGCGATTGAATATTGCACGCGAAGAAGGCGTCCCTTGGAAGAAGTGGGGTCCATATCTCAGCGAACGGCAGTGGGGAACCGTGCGCGAGGACTACAGCACCGATGGAGACGCCTGGAATTATCTCTCGCATGACCAGGCGCGTTCGCGTGCGTATCGCTGGGGCGAAGATGGACTGGCCGGTATCTCCGACGACAAGCAACAGCTTTGTTTTGCCCTGGCCTTGTGGAACGGTCGCGACCCAATCCTGAAGGAACGCCTCTTCGGCCTCACGAACAGCGAGGGCAATCACGGCGAAGATGTGAAGGAATACTACTTCTATCTCGATAGCACGCCGACGCATTCGTACATGAAGTATCTGTACAAGTATCCGCAGGCGGAATATCCATATCGCGACTTGGTAGAGACGAACGGTCGGCGCTCAAGAGAGGAGATGGAGTACGAACTTCTCGACACGGGCATCTTCAACGACGACCGTTACTTCGACGTCTTTGTCGAATACGCCAAGGGTGATCCCGAAGACATCCTGATCCGCATCTCTGTTCACAACCGTGGACCGGAAGCTGCGCAAATTCACCTGCTGCCGACATTGTGGTTCCGCAACACCTGGTCATGGGGAGACGGCGCATCCAAGCCGGCTCTGCATCAAGTGCGAGAACACAAGCATCATGGCGTCCCACCCGAAGCTCGGGGAACTCACTCTGCAGTGTGAAGGCGCCGCGGAACTACTGTTCACGGAAAACGAATCCAATGCCAGCCGCTTATGGGGTCAACCAAACGCCTCGCCTTACGTCAAGGACGCCTTCCATCGGTACGTGATCAGTGGTGAAAAAGAGGCTGTCAATCCTGCTCATGACGGAACCAAGGCCGCAGCGCATTATGTTCTGGAGGTGCCGGCAGGCGGCTCAAGCGTGGTGCGTCTGCGCTTAGGAGTAAAGCCGGACACCCAACACCTTCGCCGACTTTGACACCATCTTTTCAAGTCGACTTGCCGACGCTGACGAGTTTTACGAACGCATCACTCCCAAATCGCTGAGCGAGGATGAGCAGCGAGTGCATCGGCAGGCCCTCGCGGGCATGTTGTGGACGAAGCAGTATTACTATTTCGATCTCGATCGCTGGTTAAATGAGCATGGGGCGCATCCGCTCCTTGGGTCGGGTCACGGAACCACACGTAACGCGGAGTGGTTCCACATGCTCAACAGCGACGTCATCTCCATGCCGGACAAGTGGGAGTATCCCTGGTACGCGGCGTGGGACCTGGCGTTTCATACGATATCGCTTTCCCTCGTCGATTTCGACTTCGCCAAAGAGCAGCTCTTACTTATGCTGCGAGGTCTATACGCACATCCCAACGGGCAGATTCCTGCCTACGAATGGAATTTCAGCGACGTAAATCCGCCAGTCCACGCGTGGGCCACCTTGTTTCTCTTCACCATCGAAAGAGATCTGGGGAGGGCCGATCTCCGCTTCCTGGAAAAATCGTTCCAGGGACTCATGCTGAACTTCAACTGGTGGGTCAATCGTAAAGATCCGCAGGGACGCAACGTGTTTGCCGGAGGATTTCTCGGCCTCGACAACATCGGCGTCTTCGATCGTAGCTCGCCACTGCCTACCGGTGGACATCTCGACCAGGCCGATGGCACGGCATGGATGGCCTTCTACTGCCAGAACATGCTGGAAATTGCTCTCATCCTGACGGAGTATGACTCCGGCATGTATGAAGAGATTGCCTTCCGCTTTCTCGAGCACTTCCTGTGGATCACATATGCGATGGATCGCATTGGCGCGAACCACGACGAAATGTGGGATACCGAGGGTGGATTCTTCTACGACCTGCTGCATTTCCCGAATGGCGACGCAACTCGTCTGAAGGTTCGATCCATGGTGGGATTACTGCCGTTGTGCGCCTCTACCGTATTTGAAGCGACGGCCGTTGAGAATCACCCGAAACTTCGAGAACTAATTGAGCTGTTCCGTAAGCGCCACCCCGAGGTTATAGAAAAGATTGCCCCGGTTGATGGCAAATTCATAGGGTTCGGTGGCCGCCGACTTATGTCGACCCTCAACAAGGATAAGTTGACAAAAGTTCTGGGCTACATGCTCGATGAGAACGAATTTCTCAGCCCCTACGGCATACGGTCAATGTCCCGCTATCACCTGGACCATCCCTTCCAGCTTCAAGGTCGGCGAAAAGGAATACAAGGTTCAGTACCTTCCAGGCGAGTCAAATACGGGCATGTTTGGCGGCAATTCAAACTGGCGTGGACCAATCTGGATGCCAGTGAATGCGCTCATACTACGCGGGCTTTTGAATCTCTATCCGTTCTACGGCGACGACTTCAAGGTTGAATGTCCCACCGGCTCGGGAACATACATGACGCTATTCGAGGTCGCAAAGGAGATCGCCCGGCGCATGTCGAGCATCTTCCTGCGCGATGAGAACGGCAAGCGTCCGGTCTACGGCGGGCACGACGAAGTTCCAGGATGATCCACACTGGCGGGACTACATCCTCTTCTACGAGTACTTCCATGGCGATAACGGAGCCGGTCTCGGCGCCAGTCATCAGACCGGTTGGACTGGGATCATAGCGCGAACACTGGATGTCTTCGCGAGGATAAGCCAGGAGGACTCTCTAAAGACCGCTAAGCACACCTTGGTGACTCAGATGACGAGACATCAGGTCGCGGGAGAGTAGTTCGATGTTATCCGAACCAACTCATCTGCAAATGTTCAGCGGTGAACAGCATGTTTCTGAGTGGTAGTGGTGATGTTAATCACTGTACAAAGTGCTTCCGTCGGTTAGAAGTGAATAACTCACCTCGAAAATGGGAAGCAGATTCCGAATGGCGCCGTGCAGGCGCAGTGAAAAAACGGTAGGAAAGGCCTTGCCAGGTGCGCGTAGAATGTTCGAATCGCAACTAAATCGTCGAAACAAATCACAACCTGCCAACGGCGGATTGTCGGCCGCAGTCGGCGTTCGGTTGAAGTCGGCGAAGATTCAAACCGGGATTCTGTGCGCTATGTTTCTGCTTCTCGTTTGGTGCATGGGGTCAGGCCACCACGCCGGTCAACGAGAACGCGGGATCCCAGGTGCAGCCGCAGGAATCCGCGCCAACCAGTATTGAGTTATCCAAAAAACTGAGGCTTCTGGTCGCCCCCGGGCCGAGCGCGCCCTGGCATGCCCCGGATCTCAGCGGCTACACGACCGCGCCCAAGTCCGGCAGAGCTTTCACCCATCGATCCGCAGAAGCATTACGAACTTGTTGAGCTTATCGATCTCGCCCAACGGAAGAATCCCGAAACACGCGTAGCCTGGGAGTCTGCGGTTCGTGCCGCGATTGGCGTTGGAATGGTTCAATCCGAGTACTATCCGGTGATCGCTCTGGCGGCGACTGGGGGTTACCTGACCGAGGCCATTCCGACACCCTTCAGTGTTTCGCCCACTGGTTTCATTCGGGCGGACTTGGCAACGGTCTTACCTGTATTGAGCCTGCGCTGGCTGCTCCTCGATTTTGGTCGCCGGGGCAGTGCGATGGACGCGGCTAAGCAGAATCTGCTCGCAGCCAATCTTGGATTCAACCGCAAGCACCAGGAAATCATCTACAAGGTCCAACACGCATATCTTTCGCTGACCAGTGTTCGCGCAAAGATTGCGGTGGCCGAGAGCGCCAACAATGCGGCCCGCGCGGTTCGTGAGTCGGCAGAGGCGCAATTGAATAACGGATTAGCGACTCTCCCCGAGGTCTCGCTCGCTCGCCAACAGGAAGCGCAGGCCGCCTTTGACCTGGAGGACGTGCTCGCGAGTGAACGCGACGCAGAAATTGCGCTGGCGGAA
Source organism: uncultured Acidobacteriaceae bacterium (assembly GCA_963816335.1). Taxonomy (GTDB): domain Bacteria; phylum Acidobacteriota; class Terriglobia; order Terriglobales; family Acidobacteriaceae; genus JANXZS01. The sequence continues at coordinate 180,732 of CAWFKA010000016.1, forward strand.
AGCATCGGAATTCCGCCAACAACGCCAATTCAAATCGCCGACTTTCCTTCGTTGCCAGCCGCTGCAACACTGGAAACCTCGGTCGACAAAGTAATCGACCAGGCGCTGTCCAGGCGGCCTGACCTGATTGCCAAGGTGGCGACCCTTCGTGCAAAAGAAGCGGATGTCCGTGAGGCTCGAGCAGACCGTCATCCGGTACTCGCCCTCTCCTCCAACATCAACACGATCAGCGGTGGGGTCCAAATCGTCGCAGGCAGTACGTCGACCGGGTGGTTCAGTTCCACCCAGCCAAGCGGAGGCGTGTTGCTCTCGTTTGAGTGGAACATTTTTGATGGCGGCTTAGCTCATCGAAAGATAGAGAAGGCCGAGTCTGAGCGTCGGACTGCTGAAGAAGAAGTGACAATCGCCCGCGACAAAGCCATTCAGGACGTCTGGAAAGCATACACAGATGTACGACTCGCTCTGCGCAAGCTTGACGTTTCTGCGACGCTGGTCGAGGCCTCGCAAAAGTCCTATGACGCCAGCCTTGAAGCGAATCGTCGGGGTCTCGGAACCCTCACCGACCTATTGACGGCTCGCCGCCAACTGAGCCATGCGCAGTTCGTCCAACTCGATGCCAAACTTCAACTGCTGAATGCTTCGTCAGCGCTTGCGTTTGCTACCGGGGATGTCGCAGCGGGGATTCAAATGACTCGGAGAAAGATTTTCATTGGAGTTTTTTCAAAATAACACCTGAAGGTGAGCGCAATGGGACCCCAGATTAATATCGTCGGTTCGTTCTTCCCATCCTGGATGCTGTGCGCAGCGATCGGAATCGCGGCGGCCTTTGTCGGGCGTTGGCTCTTCACTCGCGCCGGAATCGATCCTTATCTTGGCCCGAGACGACTGGTCTACTCCAGTCTCGGCATTCTGGTCACCCTGGTGCTTTGGGTGGTTTTTTCAAGAGGATAATTATGTCTGAAAATGATCTTCCATCCAATTCCGGTTCCCGCCGCGTCATCGGCCGAATGCTTGGCATCGCCATCATAGCGGCCGCAGCCATCGCAGTAGTGGTAGCCCTGCTGCAGTGGGAAATAAGGCCGCAGACCGATGATGCTTCGGTGCGCGCCAACTTCGTCGGTATCGCGCCGGAGGTGAATGGCAACATCACCGAAATCCTGGTGCATGACAACCAGAAGGTTGAGGCGGGCGATCTCCTCTTCGTGATCGACCCTCGACCCTATGAGATTGCGTTGGAACGTGCCCGGGCCAACCTGGCTCTGACCTTTAAAGAGGTCCACAGCCTGAAAAACAGCGCCGCATCTGCTGGAGCCGTGGTGTCCAAGGCTGAGGCCGATCTCAACGCCTCAGCGGCGAATGTCACAAGCCACGAAACGGATCCCGTTGTTGCCGATGCCGAGATAAAACGGTTGGAAGCACAGTACCAGCAAGCTGACAACCACTTGAAGCGCCTCGAGCCAATGGCGTCAGGGCAGTTTGTCACCGCCGATAGCATAGATCAAGCTCGCAGCCAGCGAGCAGTCGCGGCTGCCGCTCTGGAAGAGGCAAAGGTCAAAAGAACTGCGGCAACTGCAGGGTTGGCGTCCACTCGGGCTCAATACGTGGGCACAGAAGCGGCATTGATCAAGGCACGCAGCGACCGATCGAGTGCCGAGGATGCCATCGGTGAATCGGACGGCATCAATGCGAGGGTGTCGGCAGCGGAAGCGGCCGTGCACTCAGCGGAGTTGGATCTGAGTAACTGCCGCGTGCATGCGCCATTCCCTGGCCTGGTAGTCAACATGAACATATCCAATGGTGCCTTTGCCCATGCGGGTACGCAGGTCTTCACCCTCGTGGATACGCGCACATGGTACGTCGTCGCCAACTTCCGTGAAACACAGCTTCGTCATATCGCCTCAGGGGCTCCAACGGAACTCTACCTGCTATCGCAACCCGGAAAGCACTACCACGGAACAGTGGTTGGACTGGGATGGGCAATTGCTCCCGATAATGGAAGTGTCAGCAATGGCCTGCCAAGCGTCAACCGCTCCCTCGACTGGATCCAGCTGGCAGCGCGCTTTCCCGTGCGCATCAAGGTAGAGAATCCGGACGACTCTTTTCGCATCGGCGCCTCGGCGGTAGCGACAGTGCGCGGGAACTGGCGCGCCGGCGGCCAATGAATCGCAACTCGCTATTCGACTCCCTTCGCCGCGAACTGACTCCCACGGCGGGGAGGGGTAGCGCCACTTTGCGGCTTGTTGTGGCGTGCATGGCCGCCACGATCCCGATTCTGCAACACCATATTCCCGAGGGCGTCCTCGTAATGATGGTGATGTACGCGGTCGCGCGCGAAGACACCGCGGCTACGATCATGGGATCGATCATGAGTGCGCTGGGCGTTACCATCGGCCTGGTTTTGGCCCTATTCGCCTGGGAAATTTCGTTGGATATCCCTTGGCTGCGTCTCTGTTTCCTGATTGCCTTCATCTTCGGGAGCCAGTATCTCCAGCGTGTTCTTAGGATCGGAGCCCTGGGCGCCGCCATCGGCATCCCGGCGGCCATGGTCATGATCTTTCCTGATACGTTTCCGCCGAATGCGGAAATCATGGTCGAGATGCTTCTGTGGATCTGGTGGTCCGTCGTCCTCGGACTCGCCATTAACGCCGGGGTGCAGATCCTCCTTTCTCCCGGCGATCCGGTCACGCTGCTCAGACGAGCGATAGACACGAGGCTCCTTGTTGTTGAGCAGGCTCTTCGACACATGGCAGGGAACTCCGACATAAAGCCGCCGACGGAATCCTTGAACGCTCTCGCTATCGAGGGCATGTCCCGGCCGCTTTCGCTGCTAAAGAACGCCACGATATTTCAACCATGGGCGCGTGAGCGTCGTGACAAGCTGGCGGCGATTGTCACACTGACAGATCGGTTGGTGACGGCTACAGTGTCACTCGAAGCGCTCGCACGATTCTCTAACGAAGGGATGAGCCGTGAGCGACTGTTGAACGTAGCAGACAGCTGCGAGCGGACGCGGCTGGCGTTTAAGGAAATGCGGTTCCCGTCGCCCAGTAAGTGGCCGGAACTAGCCGCGGGCGAGACGTCGGACACGCTGTCTCCATTGGCCGCATGGAAAGCACGCTCGACCAGATCGCCCTTGCCGTGCCTGATGGCAAGCTTTCTTCCGCTGAATCCGCTGCAGTCTCCTCGGAAAAGCCGGGCCTCTTTCTACCGGACGCTTTTACCAATCCGGATTACCTCCACTTCGCGATCAAGAGCTCGCTCGCCGCGCTGATCTGTTACGTATGCTTCATCGGCTTCAACTATCCGGGCATCTCCACCTCCTTGCTTACCTGCCTGGTGGCGTCGCTATCGACCATCGGTGCCAGCAACCAGAAAGGATTACTTCGCTTCGGCGGGGCCGTCGTCGGCGGCTTGATGGGCATGTTTGCGCTGGTTTATCTGTTCCCCAACGTGGAGAGCTTTAGCGGCTTCTTGCTGATCTTTGCTGCCGGTACAGCGGTTGCAGCGTGGGTAAACTTCGGCAGTCCTCGCATCTCCTACGCGGGGAACCAACTCGGCCTTGCTTTTTATATCGCGGCTCTGCATTTTGGACCGTCCGTCAATCTCACGGCGATCCGCGATCGCATGATCGGCATCGCCTTTGGTCTCATCGTGTTCGGTATTGTCGAACATCTGTTGTGGCCCGTGAGCGCAGCAAAGACGCTGCACACGCGCGTTGCCGAGTTGATGCATATGTTGGCGGAACTGGCCCAAAAGGAAGCTGGAAGTGAGGCGCAGGCAATGACCATGAAGGATATGGATTCCTGGCGTCGACAAATCTCGATCAAGGTCGAAGAGATCCAAAGTCTCATCGAATCGTCAAAGTTCGAGTCGAATACGGCGAACATAAGCCTGATCCAGAAGCATATTGGGGATGCCCAGATAGTTTTCACATTGTTGATCGCGCTTATTCGCCAGAGGCAGGCGGTCACTCAGCCGGATGTGGCCCCCGCCGCAGCGAGCGATGTAGATAACGCCATAGCGACGGCCTTACTTGCCTTGGAGACTCGTGTGATCACTGGTCGACGGCCCGGCGTTACCGAATCTCGAAGGTGCGGTGGATCTTTTTGAACGTTCCGACGCTGGCACGGATTCGCTTCATAAAGACAGCCGCCGATCCTCGCCTCGCCGAGCGGCTTGGCCATTTATCGCGCTCTTGTCGCCGCTATAAAACGGCTCTCCGCCGCAATGAATTTTGACGATCCATGGGTTGGGCAACATGTCACAGTGAATGAGCAGGCGGCGAACCATAACCTGGCGTAACGCAGCATCGTGGACAGCCTAGCTGTCCATTAAGGAGGAGAGGGAGATCGTGGCCCATTCTCATCACACAGCGCTAAAGTTTGTACGGAATTACCTGGACGTGGCGAGCCGATTGGAAGAAACAATTGCTGCCTTGGTCATGGTGCTTGGGTTCACACTCATCGCAGGATTTACTGCGGCCTCGGAAAAAGAGGGAGTGCGCACCTTATTGCTTGGCGCGCTCGGATGTAACACGGCTTGGGGAATTATTGACGGTGCCTTGTTCGCGTGGGGCAACTTAACTGATCGTCGGCTACAGCTGCGCTTTCTTACCAACCTGAGGAACGCGCCAAGTGAAAACGAGGTCTTCTCGGCAATTGGCGACCGACTTAACCCACTGCTTGAACCGGGGACGGATACAGAAGAGCGCACTCGACTTTGTAAAGCAATTTTGCCAGTAGTCATGCGCATCCAACTGCCTGATCCCAATCTGACCAAGGATGATTTCAATGGGATGCTTGCCATTTTTATGATCGATGTCGCGGTGGTGATTCCCGCGGCGTTACCGTTTCTGTTCATTCCGGAACCGCGGACCGCTCTTCGCGTTTCAAACGGTGCATTGATCCTATTGCTGTTCGTCACCGGACTGCTGTGGGGGAGACGCACCGGCTTCAATGGTTATCTTGCGGGATGCTGTGCGATGCTGCTTGGTTTGGCGCTCGTCGGCGTGGCCATCGCCCTGGGCGGATAGGATTTCCGAAATGCATCGTTACCGAGAGATTCTTTGGACCGACAGTACGGAATGAAAGTTGCTCGACAATTCGGAGCGATCGCAGTCACGGTTTTGTTTGTAGCCTCGGCGTTGGCCCAGGTATCGACAGGCAGTGCGCCAGGAACGTCGGCTGATTCCTCTACGAACAAGTGGGCTTATAACCTCACAATCGATGGTTATATCGTCCCCGACGATCAATCCTTTGTGGACCCCGTATTCATGGCCGATCGCAACTGGCTGCATCTCGAAGCTCGGTACAACTACGAGAACCTGAGGACGAGCTCCTTGTGGGTGGGTTACAACTTCAGCGCCGGCAAGAATGTTGAACTCAACATTACACCGATGATTGGCGGCGTCTTCGGAAGAACGAACGGGATTGCTCCAGGCCTAGAGGCTTCGCTGAGCTATAAAAAGTTCGATCTTTCGATCTCGAACGAATATGTCTTCGATACCACCGATCAATCCGAGAGTTTCTACTACAGTTGGCCACAACTCACTTACTCGCCGGTGGACTGGCTTCGAGTGGGAGCTGTTGCGCAACATTCCAAGACCTACCATACGGCGGTCGACATACAACGCGGATTCCTTGTCGGCGTGTCTCACAAGAAGTGGGAGTTTACGACCTACGTTTTCAATCCCGGGTTTACAGATCCGACTGTGGTTTTGGAAGGCGGTATCAGCTTCTGAGGCAACTGGCAGTTGGTCACATCTGCATAACCGCTTCGGACTGAATATGACGCAGACGTTTCGGTGACAAGATGACACCCGATGTACCAATCAAGGAGCAGGAGAGATGAGCAGACTGCCAACCATAACATGGTAGCTTCAGTCTCGACCGATTGATGGAAAGCGATGACTGCACCATCTAAAGGCACCAACTGACGGTAACTGGGTCATACCTTAGTTGCCGGTAGCAAAAGGACCGCAGACCAGATATCTAGTCGGGGGTCCGTTGTCTTCACGGGATCACTTCCTCTACTCGCCCGATCGGGACAGTGGGGAGAGCATCTTCGACTCTGGCTATCCGGCCATCCACCAGATGCCGAAAATCCGAGCACTTGCCCGAGACTCGGTCCAGATTCCTACGTATTTCCAAGAGCGTACTTATTTCGAGTACACCAGCGTCGGGAGCGTGCCAGCTGAACGCCGAGCGCGCATTCTCTTCACCGATTTTGGGGCGTCAAGAATCTGCCAAGCGTTTCGAACACTGGCTGCCAGCTGATCCTGTCTCGCTTTCACCCACGGCGAATAGTGCTTCTCTGTGATCTTCACGCTCTTGTGCCCGAGCAGAATTGAGACCTGGTCAATCGGAACACCGGCGAGAAGCATCTCAACCGCGAATGTATCCCGGAACATGTGAGGGAAGCAGCGCTTTGCAGCGCCATCCGGTTTTTCCAGACCGGCTAGTGTGAACAGCCTTCGAAAACTACGCTGCCAGTCTGCGACCGCTGACTTTGGATGACCGTTTCCGCTCCAGAAGAAATAGCGCAAGTTCGGCTTCGGTCCTTGAGGGATTTCGCGCAGAGCGTCTGCGACTTGCGGAGGCAATGGGACGTAGACAGGCGTCCCGGTCTTCGCCTGGTACAGCATGAGGTTGTCCCCGATCATACGGGTACGTTCGAGCGTGAGGGCATCGCGAATACGAAGCCCACTCCATCTCATCAGCAGTATCAGTGTGCGCAGTCGCGTGCTGTTTGCGTTGCCAATCTCTCCGCGATTTTCGCGATAGAGGTACGTGGCATCGATGATCCTGTCGAATTCCTCACGCGTGAAATAATCGGTTGGTGCTTGCGTCACGCTGATTCGGCCGAGTCGATCGGTGGGGTTCTGCGTGATCCAACCTGAACGAATGCAAAACCAGAAGAAGCCGGTCAGCCTCTCCTGCTTCTTCTTTTTGGAAAGAGCGCCATCTTTCCACGACGCTCTGAAAGCCTGCACAGCGCGAAGGTCCAACTCCCGCAGTAGGACATATCCTTCTGCCTTTGCCCAGGTGAGCAACTGTTTGCGGAAGATGATTTCCAGTTTGTAGAGAGTGGCCTCGCCTAGTTCCCGTGCCTTCGCATCTGCGAGATATTCTTCGACGGCCTGCACAACAGAGACGGGTTCATCTTTAGGCTTCGGATCGGGATTCTGTGACTCGTCAATCTCTTTGTTGATCCGAGTGGCTTTCTCCCAGCTCTTCGTTTTCAGGCTGCGCCGCACGTACTTACCATCAACGGTTCCCTCCGCCCACATAGGGCAGGTGCAGCGTTTCCAGTAGCGGTCGGATTGCTTCGGACAGGCGGGATTGTGGCGCCGGTAAAGCGTGAGCATGCCTAAACTATCGTACAGTTATCGTACAGTTTGCAAGCTCGAAAATCTAAACCATTGATAATAAATCAGTTAAGTATGGTGGAGGCGGCGGGAGTCGAACCCGCGTCCGAAATCGATGACAGTACAGAGACTCCATGCTCAGTCACGTTCCTACGACTTCGGTTTACGCGCTCAGAACGGACAAAATACGCGTAACCCTAGCCCGTGAATCTCATTCTCTCGGCCCGGACGTAGCTTCAAGAACCAGTCTGCTGTGCGACGTTCTTTCGCGGCCCACAGACAAAGCCACGGAGAACGGCAACTTAACTAATTAAGCTGCGTATGCCAGTTGGTTATCGGCAATTATCATTTTGCAAGCGATTACGGGTGCCCGCACCCCGGCATGCCTCTTTACCGCAAGCGATCCCGTCGAAACCGTGACGCCCCCATCTGTTGAAAGGAGCATGGCGATGTGTCGATCGCGATGCTTTACTGCAAATCCATTCTACCGCTTATTCAGAGCCAGTGTTTCATCCACCGCTTGCGAACTCTTACGATCCCAGAGAATCCAGGTCGATAGACTCATACTGCTTTCGTTCGATGCCGTCGCGAATCTGCTTCGGAGTCTTTCCCAACTTCGTTTGCTGGTATGCATAAACCGCTTCTTTCGCGCATGTCGAGCACTCCGCACCATGCGTATTTTCAAAGCAGCTGTGCAGGCTGTTATGGCCTAGCGCGCGATCGCATCGGCAATAGCAGGGAAGTTGATGCAGAACGGCCGGGATCTTGGCGGCCATCTGGTAAACCTCCGTCTGCCACGCGTAGCGGAATGAAGGCCCCTTCAACTGGCTGCCGGAAAGGATCGGCGGAAGCTTCTCTTTAGGCGGCTGCGAATTGTACGCCGGCACATCGTCGCCAGGATTGGACCACTGCGCAAATGCACCGATCGTAGCTAACCCGAGAATGAGACTGGATAGAATTCGCTTCATCGCCTACACCTTCTTTTACAAGCTTCTTGAATGATTATTGCGCTATTCTAGCCCAACCCACCGCCGAAAGAATCGGGGCAAAAAAATGCGGCACGAACGTTGTGTTGTTCGTGCCGGGAGGCCAGTGACGCAACTTGTAACGAATCTCTTGGAACGGAAGGCTGAGAGCTATACTCGATCAAGCCATCCTTCCTACTCTTACCTTTGGATGCCGGAAGCCACTTTGGGTTTCAGGAATCTTTCAACGTCTAACTGGAACCTACCAACAAGTGCTGCAATGTTTGAAGTCTATCCGGCTTTTGGTAACTTTACAAGGAAAAGCGGAAAAATAATTCATTTTCCAGTAGAAAATGAGAGCCGTTCGACCCCAGTTGTATGGTTTAACGGATTGTTAACGTCCCGTTTGGTGGATGGCGTTCTCTGGATCGGGAAGAGGTAAGTAGTGGAAAATAATAGCCTTTCACGCGAAACTGCTGCAGAAGTCCAAGTCCAGCCAAGTCCTTCGATTCCAAGAGAGCCCCGTCAGCTCCTCAAGGCAGGATTTCTGATGCTTACGTCTGCTTTTTTGGGCGGCGTCGCCTTCGCGATCTGGAATAAGCGTCAGATCGCCAGTATGAAAGAGAATTCCGGAAGTGATGTTGAAAAAACCGTGGCCGGCGCGGATGATGACGCGATCTATTGAGACATTTGGGGATCGGTCACTGATGAGCACGTCTCCGCGAATCACCTGGCTGGCCCGAAGACCCTGTCGCTGGCAGCGGCAAGCGCAAAATCCGCATCTGTCAATCCGCCGGCATCATGCGAAATCAGAGCAAGTCGAACCTTGTCGTATCGGATATCGATATCGGGGTGGTGACCCATGTCCTCGGCCTTTTCGCCAATAAGGTTCACAAATTGAAGAGAGTGGAGAAAATCGTGGAACACGTAGATGCGGACAATTTCGCCACCTTCGAGCTTCCATTCAGGCATGGATTTCAGTTTTTGCTGGATATCGGATTCGCTGAGAACTGCCATGAATACCTCCTCGAGCTATCGGCCGTCGGAGTAACTCAGCGGTGCATATCCCCGCGATTGATGACCGATCTCAGCTCGCAGATCCGCCCAAAGCTGATCGGGCAGACCTAGATAAGTCTCAACCACCGCCGGATCGAACTGGGAGCCCGAACAGCGTCGAATCTCGCGCCGAGCCGCATCAAAACTGCTTGCACTGCGATAGGGGCGATCCGAAGTTATGGCATCCAGGGTGTCGGCAACCGCAAAAACTCTTGCGCCCAGGGGGATTTCTTCTCCCCTCAAACCTCTTGGATACCCCGTGCCGTCGAAATGCTCCTGATGGCTATAAACGATTTCCGCCGCTTCATGTAAGAAGGGAATTTTACGAAGGATGTTGTATCCGCGTGCGCAATGCTCGCGCATGATCGACTGCTCTTCAACTGTGAGCCTTCCTGGTTTCAGCAGAATTGCATCTGGAATCGCCATCTTGCCGATGTCATGCAAAAATGCGCCGCGGGCGATGATGCGAATCTGTGCCGGCCCCAGCCCTAAAGCTCGGGAGAGCGCAATCGTGAAAGCGGTCACACGCTTTGAGTGTCCCTCGGTTTCGGAATCCTTGAGATCCAGCGCGTCGCCGAGCGCCTCCAGCGTGACGTCGTAGGACCGTTCGAGGTCGGCGACTGCTTGTCCAAGCATCTCTGTGCGAGAAGAGACCAATTGCTCTAAATTGAGGCGAAATTGTGAGTTCTGCTTTACCAGAACGCGGTAATCCAACGCCCGGCGCACTGTTTTGTGGAGTTGTGCGTTCTCAAATGGCTTTAGCAAGTAGTCGTAGGCGCCGCGGCGCATCGCGGTGATTGCAGTGCCGATGTCGTGGATAGCAGTGATCATGACGACGGGCGTGTCAGGCTGCAATTGCTTTATCCTGTCCAGTATCCCAAGGCCATCGATGCCGCCCGACATTATGTCGGAGAGAACAAGATCGTAAGATTCGCCCTTTTCAATGTGGCGCATCGCGTCCAAACCGCTGGAGGCGAGAATTGGCTGATATTCCGCCAATCTCAGGGCCCCGGCAATCGCCGTCCGTACGTTTTCGTCGTCGTCCACAATCAGGATTCGAACCGACGCCATTCCCATCCCCACTCTATCCAGCCAATATTACGCGGATTTTCCCCGGAGAACCTGCAAACAAACTCTTTCAAGCTATGTCAACCGGCCCGAACGCGGAATGTTCCCGGACCAAATTTCGGCTGAAATTAAAGATCGTTGCCCTATACCTGTTGACCCGCGGAGGCATCCAAAATTGCAAATACGGGGCTTCATCCAAGGTTGTTTCTGTTACAGTTTACTCATCTGTCAAAAAAGGCATTACCCTTGGAATTCAATGTATCTCGGGGAGCACCGTTCCGGACAGAGAAATGACTATTGACTTCTACGTATTTCGAGGGATTCTTGTTCAACTTTGATCGTGCTTTTCTCGGAAACCGTCAGTCATCCATGGTCTCGTCGGCCAAGAGGTCGGTTGAGGATCGTCAGCGCGACGTATTTGATAGTCATTGTCATCGTGTCTTTGCGCTGGCCTACTACATGGTCGGCAACGAGATACACGCCGAAGAAACCATGGGAATTACGTTCGTCAAAGCATTTCAGGCGACTGAAGAGCCGGACGCCAAACAGATTGATACCTGTTTGATCGGCGAATTACGGGAGCGCGTGTCGTTCGACGAGACGCTGGCGCCGGTGGAAGCTTCGACAGAGGATTCGCTTGCCAATCGAAATGTCAAAAAGACCGAGTTGGAGGAAGCGCTTCGAGAATTGCCGCCCACGGAACGCCTGGCATTCCTTCTGAAAGATGTGGAAGGGTATTCAATCCCAGCTATAAGCGAAAGAATGAAGGTTAGTGCAACAGATTTACCCGGTATTCTGATGAACGCCAGAATCCGCTTGCGCTCCGTTCTGGCAGCCGCCGCAAAAGCTACCGATCCCGACACTGGCGTAAATACGCCTGAAGCCGAAGCGGCCTAGCCACACCTTTTCCCTACGATTTCTTACTTCTAGCCAGCATCTCCCGCCGCTTTTTCGCCCATCCAGCTATATTCGTCTGCCTTGAGCGGCCCATCGCCAGTGCATCTGCCGGCACGTCTTCCGTAACGCAGGAGCCTGCTGCGATAAACGCGCCGTCTCCCACATTCACCGGCGAGACCAGGGTCGAATGGCTTCCAACAAATGCGCCATCTCCCACTATCGCTGTGTGCTTGTTTACGCCGTCGTAGTTACAGGTAATGGTGCCGGCTCCGATGTTTACGCCGGCTCCGATCACGGCGTCGCCCAGGTAGGTCAGATGACTCGCTTTGGAGCCCTTGCCCAGAATGACCTTTTTGGTTTCGACGAAGTTCCCGACGTGCGATCCTTCGCCTATATCGCATCCCGGGCGGATATGGGAGTAGGGACCTATGGTGGCTCCTGCCGCAATCTTCGAATCGGCAATAATCGAACCTTGGCGGATGACCACGCCATCGCCGACCTCCGCATTTTCCAGCACGGAGTTCGAACGGATGCGGCAATCCTGGCCAATTTTCGTTTTTCCCAGGAGTTGCACTCCCGGCTCAATAACCGTGTCGGCCCCGACCTCAACCTCGGCATCGATGAAGGTTGTTTCAGGGCGAAAAATGGTAACACCCTGCGACATCAGCTTTCGTGCCTTGCTCTCCCGCAAGGCCGAATCCAGCTGGACCAGCTCGGCGATCGTGTTGGCACCGAGGATCTCGTCAGGAAACTCAGCTTCGAGCGCCACAACTCGTTCTCCAGCCGCCGAAAGAATCCCCGCCATATCCGTCAGGTAATACTCACCGTGCACATTGGCGGTTTTCAGTTCGGTGATGTGGCGGAATAGGGGACCCGTCTGAAACGCATAGAATCCCGAATTCACTTCCTTGATCTTCTCCTGCTCCGGCGTGAGCGCCTTTTGCTCCACCACCGCGAGAACTTCCACCGAAGCCGGATGCTTGCGGATGACGCGGCCATAGCCGTGAGAATCCGATGGCGAGGCCGCGAGAATCGTCATTGCCGCCTTCTGCTCGACATGGAAATCGCGTATGCCCGCGATGGTTTCCTTGCGAATTAGCGGAGCGTCTCCTGAGAGAACGAGGAAGTCGTCGTATTTCTCAACAGCCGATTGCGCCGCCTGGATAGCATGTCCTGTTCCGCGCTGTTCAGTCTGCAGAATGAAGTTCACTCCCGTTGCTGCAACCGCGCTCTTGACCCTTTCAGCCTCGTGGCCGACGACGACGTAGACATCTTCTGCAGGAACCACGCTTACCGCGGCGGCGATGACGTGCGCCAGCAGCGGCTTTCCCCCGATTTCGTGCAGGACTTTTGGCCGCTTCGATTTCAGACGCGTTCCTTTACCCGCCGCCATGATTACGATTGCAAATTTCATTTAATTATTGGCCCTCTCCGCCAGGCGCTGCCATTCCAGGAGGCATTGGTATCGTGATATCGACCGGCTGCACCTTGCCCAGCTTATCCAGCGGCGTGACGAACTCCGAGGCGTTCCCCACTACCAGGATCGCGAGCTTGGAAGGATCAATATATTTCTTCGCCACTCGCTGCACATCCGATGTCGTGACCTTCTCAACGCCCGTGCGGTACTTTTCAAGGTAATCAGCAGGGTAACCGTAGAACTCCAGCCTGACGCGTTCGTCCAGGATCTTTTCCTTGCTGTCGTAGCTGAAGATAAAGGAATTTAGAATCTGATCCTTGGCATTCTGCAACTCGACTTCGGTGTAGGGTTGCGTCTTCAGATTGTCGATTTCTTTCAACATGGCCTCGGTCGCGTCTACAGTGCTTGCGCTTTTTGTGCCAGCCACCACGCGGAAAATTCCCGGATGATCGTACGACGCGCCGTAGCCGCCGCCGACAGAATAGGCGAGACCAAGCTTGGTGCGTACCTGCTGAAACAGTCGCGAGCCAAAACCGCCGCTGAAGATTTCGTTCATCGCCGTCAGCGCGTAATAATCCGGATTATTGCGCTGCGTACCGATGCCGACAATCCAGATGTTGCTTTGATTTACATCCTGCTTATCCACCAGGTAAACGCCCGCCTTGGGACCCGCAAAGGTCTCGACCGGGGCATCAATCTTCGTGCCTTTCTTCAGCGGCTCAAATACCGCTCGAAGTTTCTTCTCCATCTGCACCGCATCGAAATCGCCGACCACTCCGATAATGATGTTGTTCGGCGCGACGGTTCGCTCATGCCATTTCTTCAGGTCGTCGACCGTAACAGACATTACCGTCGCGATTTCAGGTTCGATGGCGTAGGGACTGCTCGCGCCGTAGACCAGTTTGCGTGCCTCGCGCGACGCGATGCCGGAAGCATCGTCGTTGCGACGGACAATTCCAGCCGCGGCTTGCTGCTTGGCGAGTTGCAACTTCTGATCGTTGAAAACCGGATTCTCAAGTAAATCAACTGCGATCCCGAATACCTGGTCCTCGTCCGCCTTCAGGCAAGACCAACTCACCGCAGTGGAATCAATGTCGCCGCCTGTTTCAACTTTGGCCGCCTTGGCTTCCAGCAGATCGTCAAGCGCATCCCCATTCATCTTCGCAGTGCCGCTGGTTCGCCATGTTTCCCCGTAGAGAGAAATCATGCCGGCTTTTGATGGTTCTTCATTGCGCGATCCGCCGCGAATATTGATGATGCCGTTTATAAACGGAAGTTCGTGATCCTCCTGCAGAAAGATCACCAGTCCATTCGGCAATTCAATTCGCTTCGGTTCCTGGGGATGGAATGGGTTGAGTGGCGGAACCGGGATCGACTTCCAAGGCTGCGACTGCTGTGCGTTGGAAAGCGGCGCCGCGAGAATAAAAACTAAAGCTGCGAAGGCGAACGTTGTCTTACGATTCACTTGGCACCCCCGGCAGGCTGGGCTGGCGCCTTGGGTGCTTCAAACTCGATCATTGCCGACGTGCGGTTACTCTCGACGAACACTTTGCTGGCCACCCTCTGAATATCTGCTTTTGAAACCTTGTCGATGCGATCCAATTGCTTGAACAGCTCTCGCCAATCTCCGTAACGCATCTGGAAGACGACGAGTTGCTCCGCGAGACCCTGGTTGTCCCCCAGCCCCCGCAACAAGTCAGCTCTTGCCCTCGTCTTGAACATCGCCAGTTCTTCATCCGTCACCGGCGTGGTTTTCATCTTGTCGATCTCTTTATGGATGGCATCCTGCATCTGCTGCGGTGTGTGTCCCGGCACAGGCACGGCATAAAACGCAAATAGACCGGGATACTTATCACCGGGGAAGCCGGAAAATCCCTCGGCCACAGCCGCAATCTGCTGATCGCGCACCAGGCTGCGATACAGGCGCGAGGTACGACCATTCGAGAAGATGTCGGAAATTGCCGAGTACGTGGCGTCGTCAGGATCACGATAGTCGGGCCGATGATAGCCCTCGATAAAGAAGGGCTGGGTAGCTTCGCGAATGATTACTTTCTTTTCTGCCCGCTGGGGCGGCTCTACCGTGGTCATACCTTCCGGTTGAGGACCCGCCGGAATGGGCCCGAAGTATTTTTCGAGGATGGGCATAACCGTTGCCGCTTTCACATCTCCGACTACGCCGATTACGATATTTGCTGGGACGTAGTATTTCTTGTGGAAAGCATCCGCCTCGGTGGCTGTGATCTGACTCAACTCGGAAGCCCAGCCAACTCCTGGCCGTCCATACGGGTGGGCAACGTAAGCCGCCGCGAGAAACTGTTCAATCATTCTGCCGATCGGGTTGGAGTCGGTGCGCATGCGGCGCTCTTCCATCACCACATCGCGCTCCTTATAGAACTCTCGCGGCACCGGGTTCATGATGCGGTCGCTTTCGAGATAGGCCCAAAGCTCGAAGCGGTTCGAGGGCATGCTCCACATATATTGTGTCGAATCCAGACTGGTGGAGGCGTTTACGCCGGTCGCGCCGTTCTGTTCAGCTATCTCGGTAAATTGATTTGGAATCACGAACTTTTCTGCAGCGGCGGTTGCGGCGTCAAATTCCGCTTTCAGTTGTTTCAGCTTCGCTTCATCCCGGCCCACGCGCTTGCGATACTCCGCGTCGTATGCGGCGTACGCCTCCTCAACCTTGGCGAGGGCGACTTTTTCCTGGGCATAATCGGTTGTGCCTATGTCCTTCGTTCCCTTGAACGCGAGATGCTCAAACATGTGAGCGAGGCCCGATTCACCTCCGGGATCGTTTGCGTCGCCGGCATCGACCATCGTCCAGAAAGAAAATACCGGCGCTTCCGGCCTTTCGCAGACAATAAGTGTCAGGCCGTTCGGCAGCACTTTTGTCGTGATTCTCTTTTCAAAACTGGCGAGATCCTGGGCATGCAGCGGCAATTGACAGCATGCACATGAGAGCAAGGGATCGGAGAGCAGAGCGGGAAGTGAAAATCATCTTGTGATTCGACCTCAATTGGCTCTAACTGTGGGCAGGAGAAGATACGCGTCACAGCAGACACTTGTTCCGAAACTACCGGGAGGGCTTCGCCATGTCAAACCACAGATTCCTCAAGAACGGCGTTGCTTTCCGACCACTTAGATGGTCTCCTTGACCAAATGAATCTTGATTCATTATGCTTCGAGGGTTTTCGGTATGGTGGTTCGCGGCTGCAGGCATGCTGAGCCTGACCGAACAGGAGTGCCAATGATGAACAGCACCGTTTCAAGCTCGGGAAATGCGCGAACCAGGACAAATGAGTCATCACTCTCATCTCATATCGGACAACCGCTTGATTCGCCGTGCCGCCGTCCTGGGTGCAGGGACGATGGGATCGCGCATCGCTGCGCATTTCGCGAACGCGGGAATTCCAGTTGTGTTGTTGGACATTGTTCCGCCGGGAGAGCAGAACAACCGGAGCAAATTCGCGAAACAGGCATTGGAGTCTCTTCTCAAAGCGAAGCCCGCCGCTTTTTATGAATCATCACTCGCCCGTCTCGTGACGCCGGGTAATTTTGAGGATGATCTGAAGCTTCTCTCCGACTGCGACTGGATTATCGAAGCAGTGAGCGAGGATCTCGCCATCAAGCAAAGTCTTTTGACGAAGATTCTGCCGCACCTTTCCGCCAACGTGATTCTGACGACGAATACCAGCGGCTTACCCATTGCCTCCATTGCAGAGGGTCTGCCTGCCGAGTTTCACAGTGGTGGTTTTCAAAAGCGCTGGTTTGGAACGCATTTCTTCAATCCACCGCGGTACATGCGATTGCTCGAGATCATCCCGACGCCGGAGTCTGATGCAGAAACTGTCGCGGGACTGGCGGCCTTTGCCGACAAGCGACTCGGCAAGTCCGTGGTCTTTGCGCACGACACGCCGAACTTCGTAGCGAATCGAATTGGAGTGTTCACTCTCTTCATGTCTGTGAGGCTCATGATGGAGCAGCGGCTCACGATCGAAGAAGTGGACGCACTGACGGGCCAGTCCATCGGCTGGCCGAGGACAGGGACCTTTCGGCTCGCGGACATGGTCGGCATCGATATCCTTGCGCACGTAGCCGCAAACTTCGCCCGCTCGTCCGCGAACGATGCAAGTGCCGCGGAGCTGCCGGAATTTCTGAAGACCATGCTGGAAAGGCGTTGGCTGGGCGATAAGACTGCTCAGGGCTTTTATAAGAAAACAAAGGGTGCCGAAGGCAAAGAGCTTCGGCTCGCCCTCGACGTCAATTCGTTAGAGTATCGTCCGCTTGCCAAGGCAAAGTTCGCTTCGCTGGACATGGCGAAGAACGCAGAGAGCCTTGCCGCGAGGCTCAAGCTTCTGCTCGCGCCCGATCCACGAAAAGATAAAGCTGCGGCCTTTCAGTGGCCTTTGCTGGCGCGGCTGTGGAACTACGCTGCCGATCGCGTGCCGGAGATTGCAGACGATATTCCTTCGATCGATCGCGCTATGCGCACCGGCTTTAATTGGGAGAGGGGCCCATTTGAAATGTGGGATGCGGCAGGTGTGCCGGAGACAGTCGCACGGATGCGCGCTCTCGGCGAACCTGTAAGCGAGAACGTCGACAAGTTGCTCGGCGCCGGGCATACGTCCTGGTATAAGGATGATCCCTTACAGCCGTCAGGGCGGATGTGTTTCAATCCGCAATCGTCGCAATATGAGCCGCTGGTGCTCCCCGATGGTGTAGCTACCGTCGGCATGTTCCGTAAGTCTCACGGGGTCGTCCGAAAGAATGCGGGAGCATCGCTGGTCGACCTTGGAGACGGAATAGCCTGCATCGAATTGCACTCTCTGAAGAACGCCATTGGCGACGACATCGTCAATCTGGTGACCCAGGTGCTTCGCCCGGAAAGCGACGCGGTCCGCGACTTTCGTGGTTTTGTAATCTCCGGAGACGCGGAGAATTTTTCCGTGGGCGCCAACCTCATGCAGCTTTTATTGGCGGTGCAGGAAGGTGAGTGGGAGGATCTGGATCTCGCGGTTCGCGCCTTCCAGCGGATGACCTCCTCCATCAAGTTCTGTCCGCGTCCAGTTGTTGTCGCGCCGTTCGGACTTTGCCTGGGCGGAGGCACCGAGATATCGTTGCACGGCGCTCGCCGTCAACCGCATGCGGAACTTTATATGGGTTTGGTGGAGGCTGGAGTGGGTCTTGTACCAGCTGGCGGCGGCACAAAGGAAATGGCTCTGAATGCCGTGGATGCGGCCGCGGCTATTTCCCGGTGGACGCCGAACGACCCTGCAGCCACATTTGCCATGTCCACTGAAATGTTGGACGCTCTCAAGCGCTCCCTTGAAACCGTGGCGATGGCCAAGGTGTCAACATCTGCTGCGGAAGCTCGAGGCCTGGGCTTGATCACTGCTTCTGACCGGATCACGATGCATCGTGAGCGGGTTCTGATAGATGCCAGGCACACAGCGCTGGCCATCGCGGATGCTGGATACGCTCCGCCGGTTGAACGAACAGCTATACCTGTTGCGGGCGAAGCGGTGCTGCCGACGCTTAAACTGGGTATTCACATGATGAGGCAGGCGGAGTTCATTAGCGACCACGATTTGAAGGTAGCCGGGAAGGTGGCGCACATTCTTTGTGGAGGCAATCTCACGCCGGGAAGCCTGGTTAGCGAACAATATTACCTGGACCTCGAACGCGAGGCCTTTCTTTCACTCTGCGGCGAACGTAAAACGCAGGAGCGCATTGCATTTACTCTCAAGAACGGAAAGCCACTCAGGAACTAGCGTTGCGGAAGTTGATTTCATTCTCGATGCTTCTATTCGCCTTCGCGCAAGGCAGGCAGGCCCGAGCCCAGGCGTCGGAACAGGTGGAGAGTGGACAACTCGAAATCGCAGGAAAATCAATGCCATACCGCATTCGGCGTTTACCGATTGCCGCATTCCCTGATCTGCCCGAAGCCGTTCGCGGCGTGATGGAAGAAAGGCATTGCACGGTGCCACAAACGTACGAAGCAAGACGCCCGGAAAATGTGATCCATGGAGATTTTCTGGAGAAGGGAAGCCGCGATTGGGCGGTTCTCTGTTCTCACGATGGCACCAGCGAGATTCTTGTGTTTCGAAGCAACGCGTTGGCGCTTCCAATTGAACTGGAGTCGAAAAAGGACATCGACCGATTGCAGGCAAGGCTGAACGGAACGCTGGGATTTGCCTGGGGATTGGATATCGCCAAGGCGGGCAACATGCAACGAATCGCGGGCGGCAAAGCCGGAATGTTCGACCACGATGGCATCCAGGTGTCCATCGTGGAAAGGTCTTCGCGCATTCACTATTTTCGCGACGGGTCGTGGATCGAGTTCGACGGTATGGAATATTAACGGGCGCTATCGGATAAGGAGCAACAAGATGGCTGAAGCAGTCATTGTAAGCACCGTTCGCACGGCGGTCGGCCGCGCCATCAAGGGAACGCTCGCGACTACACGCCCCGACGATCTCGGCGCCGTTGCGATTCGCGGAGCCCTCGACCGTGTTCCTGCGCTAGACGCGAAAGAGATTGACGATGTGATTCTTGGTTGCGCCATGCCGGAAGCCGAGCAGGGCATGAACGTCGCGCGTATAGCCTGTTTGCGCGCGGGCCTGCCGGTCGAGTTGTCGTCCATGACCGTGAATCGCTTCTGCGCGTCGGGGCTGCAGTCAATCGCGCTCGCCGCGGAACGAATTCGTGGAGGCGCGGCCAGCGCCATCATTGCCGGCGGGACTGAGTCGATGAGCATGGTACCCATGGGAGGCAACAAAATCAGCGCCAATCCCTGGCTCGTGGAGCACTACGCCGACTCCTACCTCAACATGGGTCTAACCGCCGAACGGGTTGCGGCGAAATACGGCATCAGCCGTGAACAAGCGGATGAGTTTTCACTTTCCAGTCATCGCAAAGCTCTCGCAGCGATACAGGCGGGCCGCTTTTCGGAAGAGATCGTACCTGTAATAGTGACAAATACTTTGCCGACGGCAAAAGCTTCCATGCCATCCAGACGAGAAACGATTTTCAGCACCGACGAAGGCCCACGCCCCGACACATCTATCGAAGCACTCGCGAAGCTGAAGCCGGCATTCCACACCAAGGGAGTGGTTACCGCGGGAAATTCCTCTCAAACATCGGATGGTGCAGCAGCAGCTGTCGTGATGTCTGCATCACGAGCCAACGAATTAGGGATTCGTCCAATGGCTCGATTCGTCGCCTTTGCGACCAGCGGTTGCCTGCCGGAAGAGATGGGCGTTGGTCCGGTATACGCGATCCCGAAAGCGCTAAAGCTGGCTGGACTGACGCTCCGGGATATTGACCTGATCGAATTGAACGAGGCCTTTGCAGCGCAGGCACTCGCCGTGTTGTCGCAGCTGGACGTTGATCCCTCCAGAGTGAACGTGAATGGCGGCGCCATCGCACTGGGCCATCCGCTTGGGTGCACGGGAGCCAAGTTGACCGCAACGCTCCTGCACGAGATGAAACGTCGAGGCGCACGATATGGACTGGTCACAATGTGTGTCGGGGGTGGGATGGGTGCCGCCGGAATTTTCGAGAACTTAAATTGACTCGAGGCAGGCGTAGCGTCGTATGAGCCACCACGAGGCCAAGCCAGGCACATTGCTAAAGAAGCGAACGTCAGTTCGTGCGCGAACGATCTTTGTTCCCGCAGTCCTTATCGCACTTGTTGTGATCGCGATCAACGCAAAACGGCCAATTTTGTTGGGCGTAGATCGTGAGGATTGGCCTTCCGTTCGCGGAGAAGTAGTGAGTACCCGGATATCCGTTGTGGGTACTTACGACAGCAAGTACCCTGGTGGGATTCACTACCAGACAGAGGCGAGGGTGATTTTTCAGCAGGGCGGCGAACAGCAAGACACCTGGCTGCCAGCTTCCAGAGTATTTAACAGCAGAGAAGAGCTTCAGTTTTGGTTGTCGCTCAAAGACAGCAACAAGTGTGTAGTTCGATGGAACCCGCGCAATCCAAATGATATTGAAGCAGTGCTTGAGTCACGGTCAAAGAACAACGGCTAAGAAGTTAAGGAGTAAAAAATGGCGACCACAGCATCACCAGCAATGAAGCCAATCGCAGGCGGAAGCTTTCTGATCGAAGACCGCACGCCGGAAGAAATATTTACGCCTGAAGATTTCACAGAGGAGCAGCGGCAGATTTTGGAGACAGCTTCGCAGTTCGCATTGAACGAAGTTCTGCCAATGGCGGATAGGCTTGAGGCGAAAGATTTCAAGGTGACACGGAGTCTCTTACGCAAAGCGGGAGATCTTGGCCTGATGGCGATCGATATTCCCGAGGAGTACGGCGGGCTGGCGATGGATAAGACCACCTCCGCCATCGTTGCGGATCGTCTCTCGGTGTATGCCAGTTTCTCGGTTGCGTTCAGTGCGCATGTCGGGATCGGAACGTTGCCAATCGTTTGGTACGGCACCGAGGAGCAGAAGAAAAAATATCTTCCCCGGCTCGCAACCGGCGAGTGGATTGGTGCATACGCTCTCTCAGAATCGACTTCCGGCTCGGACGCAATGAATATCCGTACGCGAGCCGAGCTTTCGGCCGACGGCAAGCACTACACGCTGAATGGCGAGAAGATGTGGATCACGAACGCGGGCTTTGCCGACCTCTTCACCGTGTTCGCAAAGATCGATGGCGAAAAGTTCTCAGCCTTCCTGATAGAACGTGGAACCCCCGGATTGTCCATCGGAGCTGAAGAGCACAAGCTCGGAATTCGTGGCTCCTCTACATGTCCGCTCATTCTCTCTGACTGTGTGGTCCCCACTGAAAATCTGCTGGGCGAAGCAGGCAAGGGTCATCACATCGCATTCAACATTCTCAATATCGGCCGGTTCAAGTTGGGCGCAGCCTGTCTTGGCGGAGCGAGAAGTGCCCTGAACCACAGCATCCGGTACGCCAAGGAGCGTAGAGCATTTGGAAAGTCAATTTCTGAATTCGGCTTGGTGCAGGAAAAAATCGCCGACTCCGCTATCGGTGTATTCGTTGGCGAGAGCATGGCGTACCGCACAGTTGGCATGATCGATCACTCGCTTGCGATCCTTGATGGCGACGCAGCCCACTCCTCCCGCGAGATTCAGAAGCGCGTGGAAGACTATGCGGTAGAGTGCTCCATTCTCAAGGTGTGGGGCTCTGAGATGCTCGACATGGTGACCGACCATACGGTGCAGATCTATGCGGGGTACGGCTATGTCGAGGAATACCCGGCAGAGCGCGCTTACCGCGACTCGCGCATCAATCGCATCTTTGAAGGCACCAACGAGATCAACCGCCTCATCATCACGGGCTGGCTCCTCAAGCGCGCCATGAGCGGACAATTGGCACTCATGCCGGCGATCACAAAATTGATGGACGATGTGATGGCTCCGCCTTCCTTCGACCATGCGGAGAGCATCGATGATCCACTCGCGAACGAGATTGAGCTGCTCGCTAATGCGAAGAAGATTGCGCTCTTTGCCGCAGGAGCCGCCTCGCAGAAATACATGGCGGCGCTTGTCGACCAGCAGGAAGTTATGGGTGAGCTCGCCGATATTCTTATCCAGGTGTATTCGTTTGAGTCGGCGCTGCTGCGCGTTAGAAAGCTGAAGGGAGCAAGTGGAGAACGGGTGTCGCAGGCAATCGCGAAGGTTCACGCCGAGCATTGCTTTTCCGCTATCGAGACCGCAGCCCGTCGGGTGTTAGCCGCCGTAGCAGAGGGAGACCTGCTGCGGACACAATTGGCGATCTTCCGCCGCCTGTCAAAGCATTCGCCAGCAAACACGATTGAACTGAATCGCGTCATCGCGGGGCAGATGATCGATGCTGGTCGTTACGCGATCTAGGTTCGTTCTTCGCTGGCACAAAGATGCGGCAGCCGGAGTGATCCTGCTACCGCATCGTCCTATCGCGATCAACGCTGTTGAAGGTTCGGGTCCTGCTGAGGCTCGCCGTCGCTATACGGTGGCTGCACGGTTGTCGTCACTGAGACGGGATTCTGCAGTCGGAACTGCAGCAGTGTCTCCGATGGTATCTTGACCTGTTCACCCTTGGTAATGGTGTTGGCTCCTGCTCCCACACCTCCGCCAGCAGCCGCTCCAATCGCCGCGCCTTTGCCGCCGCCGGCTAGAGCGCCGATCACCGCTCCAATGGCTGCTCCGCCGCCAACCTTCTTTGCCGTGTTGGAGCCGCGTCCCTTGCCTTGCTGAGAATAAGAGTCGGTCAGGATGTGGTAGGTTTTACCGCGGGAAATAATCTGCGTCAACTCCAACGTGAGTGACGAACTCCCGGTATAGTGCGTCGCGTCCTTGGCCTCGACAACCCGGCCCAATACGTTCGCTCCTCTCGGAATAGCTGTAACGCCGTCCGCAATCAGGTCAGCGCTGAGACTGGCATGAAAAATCGAGTTCGCCTGGGTCTGGCCGGTCTCAAGCGCGTCCGTCATACGGATGGGAACAGTCGTCCCGGCAGGCAACGTCAGAGTCTTGACGATCGGCCTTGGAGGAGGAGGAGGCGCTACCTCGCGGACCGGCTCGGGAACCAGCGGCTGCGACGCCTGCTGCTCCGGCACGGGCGGTGGTGGAGGGGGAACCTTCTTCGGAGGCGAGGGCTTACTCATGGATCGACGGACAGGAGGCGCAGGGACCGGTGGTGCCACGACCGCGGCCTGCGCTGCCGCCACCGTGAGATTGTTGATCACTGTCTTGACGCCGTTCACTGCTCCGGCATCATTCGATGCAAGGGAACGTGAGGCTTCGTCTGTGACCGACCCATTCAGAGTCGCTCTGCCGTTGGCTACGTCCACCTGAATATTTTGTCCATTCAGAGCAGTTTCCGCGTTCAACCTGCTGATAATGTCGGCAGAGATTTGCTGGTCAGTAGGAGCCGCTGGAGCAGATGCCACTGATTCTGCAGGGTGGGTCGCCTGTTTTTTGCATCCCGACCCAACTGCCAGTAACGAAGCTGCGACTGCAAATCGCAGTGAATTAACGATGAAACCCGAATTTCGCATGGAACCCTTTTCCCGGTTGAGTAGTTGCCAACTATTGTATTCAATTTGAGCAGTCGCCCCTGTTGCGTCATCGATTCATGTGACGAATGCGGAGAATGAAGGTTTGCATAAAGAAACCAGTGCCTTCTCCGAGTTGCAATTCAAGATTTACCCCTTTTTTAGCCACTAATAAGCCCGATATTAGGGTGGACGCACTTCGCGTATCTTTGTTGCGGAATTCCCCAGCAGCCCAAGTCCGTTTGTTCAGGAGGATGTGGCAGCGTATCCTTCTCCATAGGCATCTACAACAGTGGTAGACATTTGCCGCGCAAGTCAGGCAGTTGGTAAGATCAGGAGTTTCAGGCGACACTATAAGGCTTTAAGGAGAAAGAATATGTCAGAAGATAATCAGAACGGCGGCTTTAGCTGGTTTCTAGCTGGTCTTGGCCTAGGCGCCTTGATTGGCGTTTTGTACGCCCCCAAGTCCGGCCGCGAAACCCGTGACGATCTTGCGAGTCAGGCTCGCGAGGGATCAGAGTATTTGAAGCAGCGTTCCAAGGAAGCGCAGGAACAGGCAAGCATTCTTGCGGAGCGCGCAAAGACGCAGGGGCGTCAGTACGTTGACCGTGGTAAAGATTACGTGGATCGCGGACGCGCACAATGGGAAGATTTTGTCGACAAGAGCAAGGGCTTCGTTGGCGAGCAGGCTGACAAAGTTTCCGCAGCGGTGGATGCAGGCAAGCAGGCGTATCGCTCCTCAACTGAATCCAGTGAACCCACCAACCTTTAATTCGCGACCCAGGCCGCACGCAATCCTTCAATAAAAAGAAAGCCAATCGAGGGCCGGAACGAAATGCACGAATGGACCACAGAATATACTCTCATAGCGATCACGGCGGTTACCTCGATTGGCATTCTTATCCAGGCTTGTGTCCTCATTGGCATTTACATTGCGGGTCGCAAGGCAATCACTCAAGTCACTCAACTCGTCGAGGATGTGCGCGAGCACGTCTTGCCGGTACTGGCGACGTCGCGCAGTTTGCTCGAAGATGTGTCACCGAAGGTCAAGGTAATCACTTCGAATCTCACTGAAGCCAGCGAGTCAATCCGCCATCAAAGCACCCAGATTAATTCCGCTGTCGATGAGGTTGTCGGCCGTACGCGGAACCAGGCGGCGCGTGTAGATGGCATGGTGACGGGGACGCTCGACGGCATAAACAACGCAACGGCCAGTATTCAGGAAAGCATCTCAGTGCCCGTGCGCAAGGTTACCGGCTTTGTAAATGGAATTCGTGCGGCGCTGGATGTTCTACTGCAGCGCGCTCGCACGGATCACTCCACCGGCAGACCGCGACCTCTTTATTTAGGATATTCGCCAGTTCGCTCTAGACAATCCAGCCGCCGCCCACCACTTCATCATCCGCGTAAAACACCGCCGCTTGACCCGGCGTAACTGCGCGCGCGGGTTCTTCGAATACGACTGTGACCTCGTCGTCTCCGCGCGGGACGATGGTTGCCCACGCCGGCTCGAAGCGGTGCCGAATCTTCACACGAACGCGCATTTCTCCTGTAAGTTCTGGAATCGAGATCCAGTTCAATTGGCGTGCCTGCATCGTCTTGGTCGCGAGATCACTCTCCGGCCCGACAATTACGTTGTGAGACGCGGGATCAATCTGCAGCACGTAGAGCGGCGTGGGGGATGAAACGCCAAGCCCCTTACGCTGGCCCACGGTAAAGTGGTGTATGCCTTCGTGCTGCCCAATTACCTCGCCCGTTGCAGTCACCAGGTCGCCGGACGAATCCGGCACAGTCTCGCCCTGCTCCTCGAGATAAGCTTCAAGAAAGCGCTTATAGTCTCCACCCGGAACGAAGCAGATCTCCTGCGAGTCCGGCTTCGCCGCTAGCGAAAGTCCGCTTCTTTCGCAATCTCGCGAACTCGCGGCTTGGAATAATTGCCGAGGGGAAAGAGCGTTCGCGAAAGCTGCTCCTGCGTCAGCCCAAACAGAAAATACGTCTGATCCTTCGCAGTGTCGGCTGGACGCTTCAATATCCACCGACCACGCTCGGGATCGTATTCGTTGCGGGCATAGTGCCCGGTTGCAATCTGGTCGGCGCCAATTTGACGCGCCGTCAGCAAAAGCTGGTCGAACTTCAGGTGATTGTTGCAAAGCGAGCAGGGAATCGGCGTCCTGCCTGCGAGATATTCACTCACAAAGGGGCGCACCACATCGCGCTCAAAGCGATCCTGCTGATTCACGACATAGTATGGAATGCCCAATTCTTCCGCGACGTGCCGCGCGTCGTACACATCGTCAATTGAGCAGCAACGGCCCTGTACCTGCTCCGGCATGCCTTCCTTGCCGGCAAGCCGGCGCTGGTTCCAAAGCTGAAGCGTCAGACCGATCAAATCGTAGCCATCCGCCTTCAGCATCGCCGCCACGGTCGACGAGTCAACGCCACCGGACATGGCGACCGCAATCTTCTTGTTCTCGGCCTTACTTTCGACCATGACTCTCGCCTCCGTCTGCGGAGACCGCAAGTTTCTTGGCATAGGCGGGCGACA
This sequence comes from uncultured Acidobacteriaceae bacterium, assembly GCA_963816335.1. Classification (GTDB taxonomy): domain Bacteria; phylum Acidobacteriota; class Terriglobia; order Terriglobales; family Acidobacteriaceae; genus JANXZS01. The sequence continues at coordinate 207,061 of CAWFKA010000016.1, forward strand.
AATCTCGCAGTCGAGCCACTGTCCCCGGCACCAGGCTTGCGGCAAACTCCACATCTTCTTCGCTCGTGGACTTCAACAGGCTGAAGCGCACGCACGACCGTGCCCGTTCCTCTGACAGGCCCATCGCCAACATTACGTGGGATGGCTCAGTGGCTCCCGATTGGCACGCAGATCCGCCAGAGATCGCCAATCCTTTCAGATCGAGAGCGATCACCAGCGCTTCTCCCTCTACGTGGTCGAACCACATGCTCGAGGTATTGCATACGCGCGGCACCCCCCCGCCATTCACGCCGGCCTCATCCACACTCGCCAGGATCCGCGTCTCCAGCCGATCCCGTAGCGCTGCGGTTTTCTCCGGAATTCCCGCTTCCAGCGCGGCGATTGCCAGGTCGGCGGCCTTGCCCAAGCCAACGATGCCGGGAAGATTTTCGGTTCCAGCTCGGCGATGGCGTTCGTGCAGGCCTCCAAAGAAAAGTGGCTCGATGTGGGTTCCACGACGAACGTAGAGTGCGCCCGTTCCCAGCGGTGCATGCATTTTGTGGCCGGAGATGGTGAGAAGATCGCAGCCAATCGCCTTCACATCCAGCGGAATTTTTCCCGCAGCCTGGACCGCGTCAGTGTGGAAGTAGACTTGCGCCTCTCGTGCGATCTTGCCGATCTCGCTCACCGGCTGCAGCACCCCGGTCTCGTTATTGGCCACCATTACGCAGATGAGCCTCGTCCGCTGGCCGAGAGCCCGCCGCACATCGTCAGGATCGACAACGCCTTCAGGGGAGACGGGAAGAAAAGTGACCTCGATGCCATGGTCGCGTAGCGTGCTGCGCTGCATGCAGCACCGCTCGTGCTCAACCGAACTGGTAATCAGGTGGTCCCCCGGCTGTATCACTCCACGTGCCAGCAAGATGCCAAAAAGCGCCAGGTTATCTCCTTCGGTGCCGCCGCTGGTGAAAACTATCTCAGCCGGACGGCAGCCTAGCATGCTGGCGACGGCCTCTCGGGCATGGTCCACCGCGGACCTGGCCTGCTGACCATTGAAATGGATGGAAGAGGGATTACCGAACTTTTCCTCGAACCATGGACGCATCGCTGCCAAAACATCTGGCAACACTGGCGTTGTCGCGTTCGCGTCCAGGTAAACCCGGTTCATGGCCATATATATCCACTTTCCATTCTACCGCCATATCGTCAGCCTCTTCCTGCACGGCTGAAATGAGACCGGTCGTACCCGGAATCTGGTAGCCTGTGCCCGCAGGTCATCCTTTTCGGGAGGCACACCGTTGAAGATTTAAGCAGACTCGCTGGGCTCACTCTTTGTTGCACGCTGGCAGCGTCAACTCTCGCCTTTGCACAGGCGGCAAAACCGGATACACCACCCGTGGGCACGAAGATGTCACCGTCCGAGACATACTCCAAACTCCTCGGCAACTTTGAGAAAGAGATCGTCGGCGCGGCAGAGGCCATGCCGGAGGATAAGTTTAACTTCGCTCCTACCCAGGGCGAGTACAAGGGAGTCCGCACCTTTGCCGAGCAGGTCAAGCACATCGCCGAGTCCAATTACTACTTTTTGGGCGGATTCGCAGGAACCGAGCGAAAGGTAGCGCCTCATCGAGAAGCTCACCAGCAAGGCAGATATCGTGAAGGCGCTCAAGGACTCATTCGCGATGGCCCATAAAGCCAGTCGACTCGATGACGGCCGACAACGCATTTGAGATGACGAAGGGCGGCACACTCGCCGGAATGTCTTCGTTTGGACTGGCGCACATGATGGATCACTACGGCCAGATGGTGGAGTATCTGCGAATGAATGGAATCGTTCCACCAGCAAGCCGACCCAAGACATAAGCAGATTTGGGGAGGACTGTGAGAAAACAGGCAGGCTGAGTGGCACTACGCCAACGGCCTGCCAATTCTTTTACCGCTCGTCCATGGGAATGTAAGGCGCCGGATAGGCCGGGCCAATGTAGTCGGCGCGAGGCCGAATCAGACGATTATCGTCGAGTTGTTCCACTACGTGTGCGGCCCAGCCGGCGATGCGGCTTACGGCGAAGATTGGCGTAAAGAGGTCAAGGTCGATTCCCAGCGTGGTGTACGTCGATGCGGAATAGAAGTCGACGTTCGCGTTCAGCTTCTTCTCCCGCAGAATGTACTGCTCGATCTTGCGCGACATCTCAAACCACTTGGCATTGCCGGATGCGCGTCCCAGGCTCTCTGACATCTGCGCTTAGGTGGGTCGCACGCGGATCCTCGGTGTGGTACACACGGTGCCCGAATCCCATGACCTTTTTCTTCTGAGCCAGCATCCCCTTCACGTACTCAACCGGATCCGTCGCCCTCTTCATCGATCTTGAGAAAGCAGCCGCATCACCGCTTCATTTGCGCCGCCGTGCAACGGCCCTTTCAATGCGCCGATTGCTCCTGTAATCGCAGAATGAATATCTGAAAGCGTCGCGGCAATTACACGCGCAGCAAAAGTCGAAGCATTCAACTCGTGGTCGGCATGCAATATCAACGCTATATCGAGTGCGCGGGTGGCAGTTTCAGACGGTTTCTCACCATTCAACATCCAAAGAAAATTGGCAGCGTGGGAAAGGGATTTGTCCGGGGGCAGTATGGGCAGATCCTTGCGAATTCGGTCGTAAATTGCCACGATCATCGCGATCTGCGCGGTCAGGTGGAAGCTCTTTCGAATGTTGGAGCTATGGCTGTTCAGCTTCTCATCTTCATCGTAAAAACTGAGGGCGGAAACTGCCGTCCGCAGTACTTCCATCGGTGTCGCTTTGCGCGGAAAGGCGCGCATCATGGAGATGATCCCCGGGTCCAGCACACGTGCTTCGGTGAGGTCAATTTTGAACTGGTCAAGCTCCGCATGCGTGGGCAGCTTGCCGTTCCAGAGCAGAAAGGTGGTTTCTTCGAAAGTCGACTTCTCCGCTAATTCGTGGATGTTGATGCCGCGATAGGCCAGTACTCCGGAATCCCCGTCGATCCAACAAATGCCCGAGTTTGCTGCGACAATCCCCTCAAGACCCTTCACTGCGGTCGAAGTCGACATAGCTTTCCAATCTCCCTGTATCTGGCTTTCTTATGAATGCGATGCGTAAGCGCGACGGTACCCGCCGGTACGTGATTTCTTTAGTTGCGGGTGGCCGAAATCGTATTTCAAATATCTTTGATTTATAGCGCAGTGAACCATGCTTGTCACTTGCAGGATTGGACTGCCGAATCGTCCAGTAAGTTGCAGGCCGCTGAAATCAGCCCTGTGCCGCAACAAATCTCACTGGAGAGTAGCAGTCCACCGGCACGGAGGTAGGTTGACCGGTCAGCAATTGCCGCAAAATCCTCGCTGTCGCCGGTGCCAGCAGAATTCCGTTTCTGAAGTGTCCCGCTGCAATCCAAAGTCGGCTGTTTCCGCAGGATCCCATCACCGGTAATCCATCGCGCGACCCCGGCCGCAGCCCCGCCCAGGTGTCGAGAATGTGCGAGGCCGCAAGTGGAGGCCACAGGTCCGCCGCCTCGCATACAAGCGTATGTGCCACATCACTGTCAGCCTGCTTATCGAATCCCGCACGCAATACGGTTGCGCCGATTACAACTCGGCCATCACCACGGGGCACCAGGTAGGTCTCGGGGGTGCGCAACACACCCTTCAGGCTCACTCCTTCATCCAACTTCACCGTGACCAGCTGCCCCTTGCGTGGCTCGATGCCAAATAGCTCAGAGGACAGCTCCCCCGTTGCACCCGGCAAGCTTCCGGCCCATGCGCCACAGCAGTTCAAAAATGCACCCGAGGAGATGGTTCCGCAGGAGGTTTGCACCGTCACCCCTTCAGCATCGGCTTCTACCCCTGTCACCGTGGTCTCCTCGTGCAATTCAGTTCCCGCGGCCCTGGCTGCTTTTGGCAAAGCCGCACACAGATCTCGGGGGTCAAGGCTGTCTTCCTGGAGCAGCAAAAAGTCCCGGTTGACGCTGTTCAGGCCCGGAATCAGACTCTTCGCCTCCGATGAATCGACCAGGCGGCCAAGCATTCCGGCTTTCGCGGGAAGTCGCTCGCCGGATCGGGATCCTTGCAGCGCAAAACGGGTTCGCAGAGGGATCCTCTCGTTCGACAGACTCTCAAGCCGGGCGGTATAGGTGGAGTAGAGCGCCAGGCTCAGCTCTGACAATGCTTGCAGGATGGACGGATTTTCAGGATCATGAGCCGCCAGCATGCCCGCCGCCGCCCATGAAGCCTCGCTCATTGCCCGTCCCCGTTCCAGCACGGTCACGCGCAAACCGGCATCGGCTAGTTCCAGGGCGACAGATAATCCGATGATGCCGCCACCCGCAATCACTACATCTGCAGTTCTCACACGTCTATTCTAGGGTGGAACCGAGGATGTTTGAAATTTGCCAAGGTTTGCAGCTCTGAGGCGCAGGCAAAGCTTTTCCTTGCACCTGCTGACGGGCTCTTGCAGAATGGAACCAATCAACTATGAGCGACCTGATCGAAACACCGGAACGGAATTACACCTCACTCTATGTCGGCGGTCTCCTTCTCGCGGTTCTTGCCTCGATCGGCGGATTGGTCTGGAGCTATACGCTCTCCGGCCGCCTCACAAAGTCTGAAGCGGCGCTGATTGCCGCTAACCAGCAAAATGACAAGCTGGCAAACGAGCTGAAGGAGACGAACGCACGCCTCAAAGTTACCTCTGAGACGCTCGGCCAATCCGTCGGAATGACCCAGAAACAGCTTGAATTAAAGGCTGCTCAGCTCATGGCGCGCCAGCAGTCCGATGCCAGCCGCCTGGAAAAGGCGCAAACCGAGACGCGTTCGCAAATCGGTGCAGTCTCCACGGAAGTGGCAGGGGTCAAGACTGACGTCGGTGGCGTGAAGTCCGACGTGGCCAAGACGCAAAGTGACCTGGTGGCGACACAGGGCCAGTTGCAGAGCATGAAGGGCGATCTGGGAATCCAAAGCGGCCTGATTGCACACAACAAGGACGAGCTTGAAACACTCAAGCACCGTGGCGACCGGAACTATTACGAATTCACGCTGAACAAGGGTGGCAAGCCAACTCCAGTAGGCATCGTCAGCCTGGAATTGAAGAAAGCCGATCAGAAGAAGAGCCGGTTCACGCTCAACGTCATTTCCGACGACAAGAAGATTGAGAAGAAGGACAAAGGACTGAACGAACCAGTGCAGTTCTATACCGGTAAGGATCCTATGCTCTATGAGTTGGTCGTGAATACGATCAACAAAAATCAGGTTATCGGCTACATCTCGGCGCCGAAAACTCCCACCACCCGGCAATAGATAGGGGCCGATTCAACATCGGCCCTCGCCGTTTCTACTGCGGCACGTGGATTGTCAGCGTTTTCTGGTGCATGAAGATAACGTTGATGTCGAGCGACTTCTTCTGATCGTACTGCGCGCCCGTGATGGGAAACGGAAACAACATCATGCCCTCAACTGTCTGTCCCGGATCGATGGTGATATCGCGCAGGATAGGCTCGCCCTTCAATGGCATCAGTTGCGGATAGGCCACAAACGCCCGGCCGAAATCCGACTTGTTCGCGGCAATGCTGGTTCGCTCAACGTCATCGGGAAGCGCCAGGGACGCGTACATCTCGTGCAGAAAGAGCGGGATTTTTGACTGGTTGTGGAGACGCACCTGCGCCATCACAATCACCTCGTCGAACGCATCCGTCTGACCCGGCATGCCTGCGGCAGCGGGAAGGTCCGATTGCTGGTGAATGGGAATTGCGCTTACATGGATCAGCTCGCCGTTAGCCACAGGCGGCTTTTCTCCGAAATAGACGTAAGCGCCCACCGCAGCGACCACCAGCACGAGGGCAATCAGTACCGCTTTCAAGGCATTTGAGCCAGGATTGGGAGCTTCCTCGCCCAGATAATTGTCGTTCGAGACAGTCGCAGAGTTGGAATTGTCAGTCACAGTGCTCAGATTCTATCGCGAACCGGCCGAAACCGTAGCGGAAAGCTTTTCAACCCAAGTCCTGGTTACTTTCGCTGCCGAAGTGTTAGTAGAAAGTCATTAGCACTTCGAGTATTCAGCACATCCTGTTTCGTGAGCCATGCGCGGCGGAGTTGCAGCACCCCATAGCGCATTTTTTGGAAACTGGTCACGTGGTGGGCATCCGTGCTAATCACGATTTTGGCGCCAAGTTCCTTCGCCATCCTCAGGTCGCGGTCGCACAAGTCCAGGCGGTTGGGATCGGCATTGTGCTCCATCGCCACTCCAACCTCGGCTGCCTTACGAAAAATCTGGCCAAGATCCAATTTGTAGCCTTCGCGACGAAGCAGCAGTCGCCCGGTGGGATGACCGAGGATCTGGAGATACGGATTTTCCATGGCACGCATCACGCGAGCCGTCATTTCCTCTTCGGGCTGGCTGAATAGGGAATGGACGCTGCCGATCACCACATCCATCTGCGCGAGAACGTCGTTGGAGAGATCCAGCTCACCGTCGCCAAGAATATCCACCTCAATGCCGGTGAAGATCCGGATCCTGCCTTCCATCTCGCGTTCGACGTTCCTGATCTTGTTCAAGTGCTCCAGGGCGCGAGCTTCATCAAGGCCATTGGTCATCGCGAGATTTTTGGAGTGGTCGGTGATCGCAATGTACTCGTATCCGAACTCCACGGCGGCATCAGCCATCTCGCGAATCGTATTGCGCCCATCGGTGGCCACCGTGTGCATGTGCACATCGCCGCGAATGTCGCTTAACTCCACCAGCTTCGGCAGACGGTGTTCAGCGGCTGCTTCCAGCTCGCCATTGTTCTCACGCATCTCCGGCGGAACCCAGTCCATGCCGAGAGCTGCGTAGATATCAAGCTCGGTTGCGCCGGCCACCATTGAGCCATCGTCAAGCCTGGCCAGCGAGTATTCGCTCAGGGTGTATCCCTTCTTCAGAGCGCGCTGTCGCAGAGCAACGTTATGTGTCTTTGAGCCGGTGAAGTATTGCAGCGCCGCTCCATAGGAAGCACGTGGCAAAAGTCGAACGTCGCACTGAAGTCCACTGCGGAGCAGGAAGCTCACCTTGTTCTGACCCTTGGCGATTGTGTCGGCAATCGGTGGATACGCCGCCGTATACTCCACCGCCGCGCTCACCACGTTCTCCTCACATGCGGGACCGGTGGCCAGCAGGTCGATATCGCCAATCGTATCGCGCCCGCGCCGCAAGGAGCCCGCCGGGATCACCTCGTCAATACCCGGGAAATTCTTCAGATAGGCAGCGACTTTCTCTGCTGCGCTCTCCGCTTCATCCATACGGAAACGTCCAGTGTTTCTGCGATATTCCGCCAGGCCCTTCTTCAGCTTTTCCGCCTGCTTCTTTCCGAAACGGGGCAGCGTCTCCAGCTTTCCCGCTTTGAGTGCCGCTTCCAGCGAGTCGATATCGCTCACCTGCAGCGTTTCCCACAACAGGCCGACCGTCTTTGGACCCATGCCAGGCAGGCGAAGCAATTCCAGCATGCTCGTTTTATATTTCGTGAGTAGCTCTTCACGCAGGGGTACTGTGCCCGTGTGTTCCAGTGCCAGCAGGTTCGCCGCCATGCCTTTGCCGATTCCGGGAATCTCCTGCAGCTTTTTGGGGTCCGCAGCAATTGCACTCAGCTGCACGGTGGTCGATTCCACTGCTTCGGCTGCATTGCGGTAGGAGCGGATGCGGAAGGAGTCGCCGCCGCTGATCTCCAGCAAATCGGCTGTCTCGGCCAGCATCCTCGCCATTGTCCTGTTATCCATTCCGGTTTCGTCCTCTGCGGAATAGTACCTGAGACGTGCGGCCCCAAAAAACGCGCACTAAAAACCCAGCCCCGCAAAGCGGAAAGCTGGGTTTTTTGATGTCGCGTCAGTCGGTTAGTGAAATATTTTGGGGATGAATGCGATTCGCAAGTTTCCCTCGAACCTCCGAACGAGGAGCTTGCCTTTCTTTCAGCGGTATTCCCGCCGGCCAATCTTTACGGTCAGGCTACTTCCCGCATGCGTATTACTGAGTCGGCCTGCGGGCCCTTTTGGCCTTCAATGATGTCGAACTCCACTTCGTCACCCTCCTTCAGACTCTTGTAGCCATCAAGCTGGATGGCGCTGTAGTGGACGAAAACATCGGGACCATCATCGCGTCCGATAAAACCGTATCCCTTCGCGTTGTTAAACCACTTCACCTTACCTTTGTAATTAGCCACAAGCCACTTACCTTCCTCGGAGCAGATCGAGGCTGGGGGAAACCCAACCTGCCATGGTTAGACAGACGCAGCTAGTGGCTGATTGGTTACCCCGAAATGCATTTCCCCACAAAAAAAAGAAAAAAGAATTGCGCCGGATAACCCCGAATCAGCCAAGTGCCTTTGTCCTCATGCGTTTGTGCGGCTCTTCACGCGAATTCCTCGCTGGCGCGCGTACAACATAACGGAGATCAGCGTTTTTCCGTCGAGGATTTTTCCCTCATCAATCATTCGCAGCACTTCCGAGACCGGCACCAGCTTTATCTCGATAAATTCATCTTCCTCCGGCTGGGCCACGCCCGCAGACAGTCCCTCGGCGAGAAACACTTGCATCCATTCGCCTAGAAACCCGGGGCTCGCGAAATAGCGAACCAGCTTGGCCCACTTTTTCGCTCGATATCCAGTCTCCTCGATCAACTCTCTCTTGGCACCAGCCAGCGGCTTTTCACCCGCGTCCATTTTTCCCGCAGGCAATTCCCACAAGTATTGCTTCGCCGCGTGACGATACTGCCGCTCCATTACGATCGAGGGATCACTTTTGCTGCGTGAATCGTCCACCGCGAGGATCACCACGGATCCGTTATGACGGATCACATCGCGGCGCGACACATGGCCGCCGGGCTCGCTCACCATGTCGGTGAACACGTTGAAGAGAGGTCCCTGGTAACTCAATGTCGACGAAATCACCTGGATATTCTTGTTGGTCTTTGGGGTTAAAGGATCCGATTTCTTCTGTGCAGCCTTCTTCGTCGCCATGCTTCCTCGCTCTTGTAGGTCTCTCATTTACGGTACCATTCGGTCGGGAAGCTTATCGCATGAATCCTCAATCAATCTCGCGGCGAAGACTTTCTGCATCCGACAGCGCGAAGAAAATTTCATCTGTAGCCGTAATCGGAATGGGGAATTGGGGCACTTCGCTGGTGGCTGCACTAAACTCGGCGGGAATTCCTCCGCGTGAAGTCGTAATACGAAAAAGACCAGCTCGCGGGCATCCGGGCGCGAGCACAACGACACTTAACCAGGCGGTCCTTGACGCTCAACTCATCTGGTTATGTGTGCCGGATCGGATGATCACGGAGGTCTCTGGAAAAGTAGTGCTCCGCAGACGTCAGCAGGGGCTTGGCCTCAAGGGGCAAATCATTGTGCACTCCAGTGGTGTCCAATCGGTGGCTGCGCTGGCCGTTGCGAAATCCGCTGGTGCCGGTGTCGGAAGTATCCATCCCTTGATGACTTTTCCCGCGCGGAAGCCGGTATCGCTGGACAATGTGCCCTTCGCGGTTGAAGCCGTTCCGTTATTATCCAGGCCACTCTTTGCGCTGGTGCGCGCTTTGGGAGGAACTCCCTTTCGCATTCCTTCGCAAAGCAAGGCGCTCTATCACGCCGCCGCCACCATGGCCTCTCCCTTGTTGCTCAGCGCAATGGTTGCGGCGCAGCAGACAGCGGTGCTTGCCGGCATGTCCCGAAACCAGGCCGCAAAGCTGCTTGCGCCCATGGCGGCGAGAACAATCGCGAACTTTTTGGCCAGAGGACCGTCAAGAAGTTTCAGCGGGCCCATTGCCCGCGGAGACGCCGAGACAATTGAACTGCATCTTCGGGCCCTCTCAAAGCATCCGATCCTTGCTGACACTTATCGGGCTCTCGCGTTGAATGCCGTCGAGTATCTGCCGACGAACAAGAAAACGGAGATACGGCGCAAAATCGCAAAGCGTCGAAAGTGATAAGCACGTCTAGTAAGGTTGCATTTTTGAGCCTCCATGAGAGACTGACAGAGTGCTCCTGCCGGCGGATTCCAGGCAGGTTGCAGGGTGGGATTACCATTTCAGAAAGAGAGATTGGCTTTGCAGACTGAATGTTATCCCATCTCGAATCTGCCCCACCTGAGCCGCATCTTCAGGGACTTCTGCGAGCGGACTGAGCCGCTGTCACCGTTTTTCGCGAATACGCCGCGGTCAAGTGCGTGGATGCGGACAAAGTTCCCCGACCACGACGCCGAATCCCGCTCCCGCCTCGCAGATCTTCTCGCCACACAAAACACCTATCCCGCGGCGCTCGCCAACATCGAGAAAATTCGTCAGGGTGCAAGTGTGGTCGTCACCGGGCAGCAGGTCGGATTGTTTGGCGGGCCGCTCTACACGCTCTTGAAGGCGGCAACCGCCGTTCGCAAGGCGCAGGACGCCACCGCAGCAGGAGTTCCACATGTGCCGGTTTTCTGGCTGGCAACCGAAGACCACGATTTCGAGGAAGTGAATCACGTCACGCTTCCGGCGGGACGCGAGGTTGAGACTCTGCGTTACCACGGCGGTCACCCGCAGAATGTGCCAGTTGGTGGGGTGGTTTTCAGTGAAGAGATTGGCGCCCTCGTCGATCAGTTGGAGAGCCTGACGGGCCTCGGAGATACGGTCGACCAACTGCGCAGTAGCTACCGTCCTGGCCACACATTTGGCCGCGCTTTTTTCGAATGGATTGCGCAGGCATTTTCCGCGCAAGGCCTGGTCGTGATGGACGCCTCGGGCCGCGATTTTCACTCGCTCGGCTCCCGCACATTGAAGCATGCAATTGAGCACGCTGGAGAACTTCGCGAGGCCCTGGTGGAACGGGACAAACTACTAGCCGCAGCGGAGTATCATTCGCAGGTGTTGGTCGGTGCCCAGTCCAGCCTGTTGTTCCTGATCGATAGCGAGAGTGGTGCCCGGCAGGCTCTCAAGTATCAGGGCGAAGACAAGTGGACCGCAGGCAGGCACACGTATTCGAGCGCTGACCTGCTCGCCATTCTCGACCGCGAGCCGGAGCGGGTAAGCCCGAACGCACTGTTGCGCCCTATTTTTCAGGATTCCATCCTGCCAACATCGGCGTACATCGGCGGCCCCGCTGAAATTGCCTACTTCGCGCAGTCAAATGTGCTGTATGAAAAAATCCTGGGCCGTACCACTCCCGTTCTGCCGCGCCTGACGGCGACTCTGATCGAGCCGCAGATTGCCGGCATCCTTCACCGCCACGAAGTCACCGTTCCGGATGTTCTGCAATCCAGCACTGACGATCTCGCCCAGCGACTCGGTGCGAGATCGATGCCTATCGAAGGCAAGCAGAAGTTGGCGTCCGCCGGCACCGCGTTGGACCAGGAACTCTCTTCGCTGACGCAATATATGACGGCGCTCGATGCCAATCTGGGACACTCGGCGGAGGTGGCTGCCTCCAAGATGCGATACCAGATGAATCGCCTGCGCCGCCTTTCCGCGAACTACCAGCTACAAAAGGAAGGCAGCCTGCTTCGCCAGGCGGAAGCACTCTCACTCGCGATCTATCCTGACCGGCATCCGCAAGAGCGGCTCATTGGAGCGGCATATTTTCTGGCGCGCTATGGAGACAACCTGACAGAACTTCTCATCAGCGAGGCAGGGCAGGAGTGTCCCGGCCACAAAGTGCTTTTCCTCTAGCGGATCCTTCCCCCCGACAATTTTCCCTGAAATATATCCAATTTCAGACGTCCTGTGGCCGAGTGCTGCGCGGTGTCCTACAATACGCGCAGTGCCATGCCAAACTCATCAAACAACACGTTCGATGTAACTTGCCCGGATTGCGGAGGCGTCTTGAAGATCGACGCCATCTCCCGCGCCATCGTCTCTCACACCCCTGCTCCCCGTAAACGGACGTTCGAGGATTTCGAAACAGCCGCAAAAGCCATGCGCGAACAGGACGAGCGTAAGGAGAGCATCTTTAAACAGGCTGTAGATGCGGAAAAGAACAAGGAGGACCTGATGGCCAAGAAATTTGCGGAAGCGTTTCGCAAGGCCAAGGAAACTCCTGACACAGGGAAGCCTCTGCGAGAGTTCGATCTCGACTAACCGCATCTAATATTGAAGCGTAATGAGTGTTTGCTGTTCAGAATCCAATCGAGAGAAGAGAGCCGAACATCACCATGAGTCTTTCCACAATCCCAAAGCAAATCGAAGCCCGACTTCCCAACTCCGCCAAGGATGTTCCCTGGACTCGAACGGTCGCCATCGGCGCACTCATCACCGGCGTCGTGCTTCTGCTGAGTGGCAAGCGCAAAGCCGGCGTTGCCGTAGCCGCAGGAGGCACGTTACTCGGACTCGTCGAGGAGCCCGAATCCCTGAAACATTGGTGGGATGGTGTCCCTCGCTACATCGCGAATGCCCAGCACTTCCTTGGCAAGGTTGAAGGATTTGTGGAGCAGTTGGCCGAGCAGGGCGATACAGTTCGCCGCATTATGCGCAAATAGAAATTCGCGCGAGGGACTTCTGATTCAGAAGTCCCGTTGGGTTGCAGCCTCTATTCGAATCCGAGAGTCTTGCGGCCCTCTGGCGTTATGCGTTCCGGCCCCCACGCTGGCTGCCAGACAAGATTCACTTCCGTTTGGCTGATCTCCGGAATGCCGGCCAGGCGATTCTTCACCTGTTCCACCATCATGGAGTGAGCCGGGCAGTGCGGCGTTGTCAGCGTCATCTCGATAGCTACGCTCTGTCGTGGAAAAGCGGGCGTTGAGTTTCCGTCCGGCTGTAGTTTCACTCCATATATCAGCCCCAGGTCCACGATGTTCACGGGAACTTCCGGGTCGTAGCAATCTTTGAGGGCGTTCAGCACGTCGGTTTCGGTTATCGACATTTCATTTACTCCCAATTCAAATCAGTGCGTTCGTTCGACGAGGAACTTCGCCACGGCCTTGAGCCGTTCTGCGTGCTCGCCGTACGGCTCCAGTTCCTGGAATGCCGAAGCAATCAACTCGGTCGCATCCTGCCGGGACTTTTCAACTCCAAACACCGCGGGCCAGGTAGCTTTCTCGCTGGCCAGATCTTTGCCGGCGGTCTTGCCCAGGTGAGCCGAATCCTGGGTCATATCCAGCACATCGTCTGCGATCTGAAACGCCAGCCCAGCCTTCACGCCGAAGTTGCGCAGACGCTCAACATCCTCCGGCGTGCCACCCGCGAATATTCCGCCGGTCACCAGGCTTACGCGGATAAGCGCTCCAGTTTTTGCGCGATGAATCGCGTGCACCATCTCTGCGGTGGGCTTGTGATGCTCCCCTTCGAGATCCAGCACCTGCCCGCCAATCATGCCTTCTACTGTCCCCGTTGCCTGTGCCACCAGCTTCACAATCTCAACCGTCGCGGCGGCCGGACATCTCAAACCTGCGAGAGTTTCGTAAGCTTGTGTCTGCAATGCGTCGCCGGCCAGAATCGCAATGGCTTCACCAAATACCACATGACACGTGGGCTTTCCGCGCCGCAGGTCGTCGTTGTCCAGAGCAGGAAGATCATCATGGATCAACGAATAGGTGTGCAGCATTTCAATCGCTGAGCCAAGATCCTCCACGCCGTCGGGCAATTCGCCGTTGCCGGCAATCATTCGCGCTGCCTGCATGCAAAGCACCGGCCTCAGCCGCTTGCCTCCCGCGAAAACACTGTGGCGCATCGCCCGATGAATGGACGTCGGTACCGCATCGACCCCGGGCAACAACCGCTCCAGAGCGTGATCGGTTAGCGCCGCTCCGGTCTCTAGTATTTCCCTTACATTGACTTGCATCTCCACAATCATACCCGAGCCTCAGTTTCTTTCGTTGTGCGAGAAGGGCGACCGTCAGCAAGAAAAACGCGGAGAAAATGCTGATCGCTCTGTCCGCTACCGCATGCCCGCCCGCCTCATAATTCGCGCTCCCGAGCCAGTATGGATATGGACACCTTGGTGCAGGTTTTTCGCCGTCTCCATCCACGAGAGCCCGTGAAAACCAAGGTCACCAGAAGAATTTCCTCCTCGCAACAGCAGCAAAATAGCGACCAACGCGATGAGAAATATCCGTGTCACTGCGATTGCGTTCCTGCTGCGCTGCGGTTTCTCCGATGCAGAAAGACTCACGGGAATAGTCGCAGGCTGTGTTTGGTTTCGGCCTGAACGGCAGCGTCGGAGTAGGGAAGTGCGAACGTTGTTCCCGCATACCATATTGGCCATTGATCGCGATAATAGGCGCTCAGCGGATTGCCCGACTCTCCCATTACGATGTTTTCCGTCGACGCGTCCGGGTTGCTCCAATCCATCGTAAATCGCTGCGACGGACCGAACGTTCGGCCGACCTGCTTCACCGTGGTATGGCCGCCGCTCAAGGGCTGTTCACCGGTTCCCGTCCAGCGCTTCACCCACGGCAGCATGACGTAAATCGGATGTTCAAGATCGATCACATGGTCGGTGCCGTACTTCCACGTCGCCAGATCGTGGGGTGCGTGTGAGTCCTCGAGACCTTTGCTCACCGCTGCCGTCAGGAACTCATCCCACGACGCGAATTGTTTGGGGAGCCATTGCGGTGGCGCATGCATCAGAATTTCTTCCTGCGCAAACGCACTCTCAGGCCACTCATACACCTGCCAGTCGGAGCCCACTTTCGGCTCCAGCAACATCGGCCAGAACTCCCTGCGCGCCGCGGTAACAATCGCTGCAGCGGATGAATCGATGGTCATCGCGCCATCCCATGAGCGCATCAGATCCGCAGCCTGCTGCATACGCTTGTCGGACTTGGCCGCGTGGTCGATGGCGTATGCGAATCGTTGCGCCATCTCCTGGTCCACCTCGGAATAGATGTCGTTTTGCAGCGTCAGCATGTCTTCGCGCTTCAATCCGTTTTTCCCCGCCAGCCACTTCCAGATGCGTTCGTTGCGATATGGCGAGGCCCAGCTCAGCGTCAGCGGATATTGATAGCCATCCGGAGTGATACGGGAATTCGCAGTGGCCAACAGTCCCAGCGGCGGATCAAGCGTCGAAGGCAACGCGCCAAACGGAACAAACCCGGCCCACTCATGTTTCGCATCGTTGATGGGAGTTCCGCTTAATCCACCCGGTCTCAGGGGAATCTTTCCCACTGCCTGGTATCCGATGTGGCCCTCAGCGTCGGCGTAGACAAAGTTGAGCGTCGGTCCCCACCACTTTTCCATCGCGGAGCGAAACTCCGTCCAGTTGTGCGCGCTATCCAGGTCGAGCAACGGAACTTCGACAGAATTCGCATCGTAGGCGACCCATCGCAGAGCCAGGGCGCGGTGTTCATTCGGCAGCATGGGGCTAAGGATGGGACCATGCCCGGTGAGCCGCACATCCACATTGACATCTTTTCCAGCTCGAACATGGATCGTCTCGCGGTCATGCTCCACGGGCCGCCAGCCGTCCGCAGTCTTGTATTCGTCGCGGTTGTTCAGCGTCTCAACGTAAATATCCTGCGTGTCTCCGTAAAGCGCGGTGATTCCCCACGCAATTTGATCGTTGTGTCCCGCAATGATGAACGGCACTCCGGGAATGGCAACGCCGGCAACGTGAAAGTCGCCTGCCTTCAGGTCGGCCTCGTACCAGAGATTCGGGATTCCGAGATTCAGGTGCATGTCGTTCGAGAGCAGAGCCTTCCCACTGGCCGTGTGCGTTCCCGCAATCGCCCACTCGTTCGATCCCGGCTGGCACCCGCCGCAACTGGATCTGCCAAGCACTTCTCGAAGATGCAGCAGGTCCTCCGTCGTTGCCTGCGACTCATCCAGAGGTATGTCGGGTATATTCTCCTGCGGCTGGGTCAGGTCAGGCACCGCAGCCGTCGGCGGATGATCCCGCCAGGATCCGGTGGGGTAGAGATCCTTCAGCAACTCCGGAGAAAGTCTGCCGGCAAGCCGCTCCCGCCCCAGTTTTTCCGGAAAATGCTCGTCCAGCGTTTGCACCATGCTCAGCCCGATTACCACCGAGTCTGCGATGCGCCAGGGACGAGGACTGTAAGCCAGCAAGCGAAATTCCGCAGGCAGGTGATCGCGATGGCTGTCGATAAAGGCATTCACGCCGCGCGCATACGCGTCGAAATATTTCAGCTCCTGCTCCGGAAGAGAGGCGGCCATGCGCTCGGCGGTAGGTCGCATCTGCAGGACGCGTTGAACGCGGTCATGGTCAACCGTCTTGCTTCCGAGCAATTCTGAAAGCTCTCCCGCTGAGCTGCGGCGTGCCATGTCCATTTGCCACAGGCGATCCTGCGCGGTCACGTAACCCTGCGCCATGATCAGGTCTTCCATGCTGTTGGCGCGGATGTGCGGCACGCCGTGGCTGTCGCGCTGCACCGTAACCGCTGTCTGCAGGCCCACCAGGCGCTCCTGTCCATCGAGAACGGGAAGGGAATCGCGCATGGCGTGCTTCAACCAGAACACGCCGGCGGGAATCGCCAGCGCCAGCAGCAGGAGAAACAGCAGCACCGAGATCGCCAGTACTTTTAACCAGGGCCGAATGAGCTTTCGAGAGGTTGTTCGTCCTTCTTCGATCATCTTCCTCAACTTGGCGGGGCATTTTCACTGCCCCGCAATCATGCCCATTGTCTCACTCGACGAGTTCCAAACGGGAGTGCCACTTCACTCCTTTGTGCTTCCCCGCTTGACTTCCCGGCCGGTCCCGGCAATGCTAGTTGGTTCCTGTCTCAGTATTCTCCGGAGTCGCAAAGGGAGTGTTTCGCTTTGAAGGTTCGCGTCCTGTACCACGACAAGTGCTTTGATGGAGCCTGCTCGGCTTCGCTTTTCACCCGCTTCCATCGCGAGTGCATTCGTCAAGGCGACGAGTATGAATACCATGGCCTCGTCCATCGCGCCGGCTCTCTTTTTCAGGAAGGTGACTTTGCCGGCGATGAAAACGCAATTGTCGATTTCAAATATTCGCCTTCTCCCAGCATTACGTGGTGGTTCGACCATCATCTCAGCGCCTTCCTCACGCCCGCGGATCACGCGCACTTCCTCTCGGCGCAGGCCGACGGATCGTATGCAAGAAGGCACTTCTACGATCCCGACTACACATCCTGTACCAATTTCCTCGCCGACATCGGCAAGAAGTATTTCAACTTCGACACCGAGCCCATGAAGGACATGCTCAAGTGGGCGGACATAGTGGACGGTGCTCTCTATGAGAGCCCACAGGCCGCGGTTGAGATGGCCGAGCCCGCCATGAAGCTCACTCTGATCATCGAATCGACCGAGGACCCCACGCTGATCCCGCGCCTCATTCCGCTGCTTACTTCCATGCCGCTGGCAGAGATATTGGAGCAGCCGTTCGTTTCCAGCCTTCTGCCGCCGCTGCTTAAGCGTCACCAGGAATCGCTCGCGCTCATCCGCGAACGTGCTGAGTGCATCGACGGAACAATCTACTTCGACATTTCCGATCACCCCACCGAAGGTTTCAACAAGTTCATCCCCTACTACCTGTTTCCACAGGCCGTCTACTCCATCGGACTTTCCAAATCCAGCTTCCGCACCAAGGTCGCAGTCGGTTCCAATCCCTGGACGAAGGTCGATCCCGCGACCATGGTGAACCTGGCCACAGTCTGCGAACGCTACGGAGGCGGGGGACATGCACGCGTCGGCGCCATCAGCTTTCCGCCGGACAAGTCAGATCTGGCGCGCGAAGCCGCCGCGGTAATTGTGAAGGAGTTACGCGACCACAATCCGGAGCACAAGATCAAGGTCTAAATTCGTCAACGTGATCAGGGTTTAAAGTGGTGGACGTGAAACCGCACCGCTTTACCCTGATCTCTCTTCTTATCCTCGCCTTGAGCGGCGCCATTTCTTTTGCCGTCGCTGCTCCCCCTGGATGGATCCTCGGCCCCTTCATCCGCCCCGCCAACGGCAACCCCGTCATCACTCCCAACAAGGCTTCGGTGTTTGATGACCCGCTGCGCAAGGCGCCGGTTCACTGGGAAGCACTGCACACCTTCAATCCCGCCGCCGTCGTGCGCGACGGAAAGGTAGTGGTTCTCTATCGCGCGGAAGACGACTCCGGCAGCATGCAGATCGGCATGCACACCTCCCGCCTTGGCTTCGCGGAGAGCAGCGACGGCATCCACTTCACCCGCCGACCCACCCCCGTGTTTTTTCCGGCGGATGATGCCCAAAAGAGCCGCGAGTGGGAAGGCGGCGTTGAGGATCCCCGCATCGTTGAGAAAGAAGACGGCACCTACATCCTCAACTACACGCAGTGGAATCGCACTACCTACTCCATCGGTGTCGCCACTTCGAAAGATCTGGTGAACTGGACGAAGTATGGTCCGGCGCTGGGCGCCACCGGTAAGTACGCGAACCTGATGTACAAGTCCGCGAGCATCGTCACCCAGCTCGCCGGCAAGGGAGATAAGAGCCACCTCGTTGCGGCGAAAATTCACGGCAAATATTGGATGTACTGGGGAGAAGTTGAAATACGCCTCGCCACTTCCGACGACCTCATCCATTGGACTCCCATCGAAGATGCCTCCGGCCAGCCCGTCGTTCTCATGCACAACCGTCCCGGTCTCTTCGATAGCGGATTCCCCGAGGTCGGCCCACCCGCGCTCCTCACCAGCCACGGCATAGTGCTTCTTTACAACGGCAAAAATGCCAGCGGAAAAGATGCGGACACACGAGACAAATCGCTCGACCCGGCGACCTATGCCGTAGGCGAGGCGCTCTTTTCTGCAGATGATCCCGCCAAACTGCTGGAGCGAACCGAGCACCCTGTCTTCAAACCGGAGATGGCCTTCGAGCGCACCGGACAATACGCCGCCGGTACAACTTTCGCGGAAGGTCTGGTCAATTTCCACGGGAAATGGTTCTTGTACTATGGCTGTGCGGACTCGCTGGTTGGCGTAGCCATTTACGACCCCACGGTTTCAAAGTAAAAGGCTCCGCAACTTAAGTACGAGGTAGTCAGCAAGTGCGCAAGAACCTGCTCGTCCTGGTTGTACTTTTCTGCTTTGCTGTTACCGCCGCGTGGTCACAGACCGCGAACACGCCCGCACCCACCGTTGCGACATCACCAGCCGCTACCGCGATGCCGACCGATCCGGCTGAACTGCTGAAGCTCGCCGCCGAAGTGAATGGGCTAGAGGGCGACAAGCTTGCCCCATGGCACTTAAAAGCTACTTTTCAACTCTACGACCTTGCCGGCAAGCCAACGGAGCAGGGGACTTACGAAGAGTTCTGGTCCCCCAAGAAATACAAGCGGGCTTACACGGCACCCTCTTTTACTCACACCGACTGGGGGACGGAGGATGGTAAATACTACTCCAGCAAAACCGGCACTCTACCGCCAATGATGATTCTCGGTCTTATCCAATCGAGTTTTGTGGACCCTGTCCCTTTCGGTGCAGCAATCAGCATGGGGGAACTCAGCAAGCGCACTTTACCAGTGGGCAACGTCTCGCTTGTTTGTGTTTCTCTCAGTTACAAAAATTTGTCTGGCGGTCGTCCGGCTGCGAAAGAGGGCAGCTACTGCTTCGAGGAAGACAAGCCCATCTTAAGGGTCACGATAATCTATGGAGGAATTCAGTCCGTAGCGAATGCAGTCGGCGTTTTCCAGAATCGACATGTCGCGCAATCGCTGAAAATTACGGCCTTTGGAAAGCCTCTCCTCGATCTCAAAATCGATTCTCTGAGTAGTCTCACATCCATTCAGGGATCCGATTTCGACCCTCCGGATGAAGTAAAAAACAAGCAACCCAACGGCGGGGTAAGTGTACATGGCCACGTAACCGAGGGTCGTATACGAACCAAGGTCCCGCCGATCTATCCCGCCGATGCAAAACGGCGCGGAGTGAAAGGCATTGTGTTACTGGAAGCAGTTATTGGAAAGGATGGCCGCTTGACTCAAATCAGGCCGGTTACTTCACCCGATCCCGCCCTGACCGAGGCGGCGTTGGACGCGGTAAAGCAGTGGACATATGAACCATATCTTTTCAATGGTTCGCCTACCGAAGTTGATACCATGATCAACGTCGTTTTTAATTAGGCGCCGTAAAAAGAAGGAGAGAGGTTTGCACAAGAGCCAATTTCTTTGGGTTGTACTTTTCTGCTTTGCTGGTACCGCCGCATGGTCGCAGACCGCGACTACGCCCGCGTCGCCCGCTGCGACAGCACCAGCAACCTCGACCGCAATGCCGACCGACCCGGCTGAGCTAATGAAACTCGCCGCCGACGTGAACGGCCTGGCCAGCGACAAGCTCGCTCCGTGGCATCTGAAGGCAACGTTCCGACTCTACGACTTCAAGGGCAAGCCAACGGAGAAGGGAACATACGAGGAGTTCTGGGTCACTCCGAAAAAATACAAGGTCATCTTCACCAGCCCATCCTTCAACCAAACGGAGTGGGGAACTGAGGATGGCGGATTTTTTCTGCCAGTCGGCAGTAGAGATAACAGCAGCCTTCGCTCCTTAATCCGCTCCAGGTTGTTAAATCCTTTTGAATTCGTCGAGAAGGGGACACTTACCAGCCATCACGAAACGCTAGGAAATGTGAATTTGAATTGCGTGTCCGTCATGCCCGTCCCCACAAAGCGGACGACAATTGAGCTACTTCCATCTGGCACCTATTGCTTCAGTCAGAACGAACCCATTCTCAGGACCGTTAGCGTCTGCCGGGACCAGGAGTATTTCAAACCGGATCATTCGCTTTCAGAATCACTATCTGCCCAAGTTTCTGCAGGTGACCGACTACGGCAGGCCTCATCTCGATCTTCAGATCGAATCGCTTGCCAGCCTCGACTCGATAGATTATCGGGAGTTCACGCCACCCGCAGACGCTGAAAAAGAGCAGAATAGGCCCGTGCAGTCCGGCTTACCGGGAATAGAACCCGGACGTCTTTTGTACAGCGCCAAACGCTGATTTTCCGCCGGCCGCAATAAAACGCCTCGTGGAAGGAATTGTTATGGTTCATATGGTTGTTGGGAAAGATGGTCGAGTCCTGAATCCGTATGTGACCAGTACACCAGACGCAGTTCTGGTTAACCCCGCTTTGGACGCCGTCAAAGCGTACCGTTTTTCTCCGTTCTATGCAGAATGGAAAGCCAGTCGAGGTTGAAGTGATTGTCGAAATCAACTTCGCAAGAAAGATTAGCAAGGGCCGAGGCAAATGCCCGAACCAGGCTCGCGTCTTCACCTCCCAGGCCACACCGGCGTCCGCTTCTCAAGAAACGCCGTCACGCCTTCCTTGAAATCCTCCGTAGACCGTTGACGCGCGTTCCACTCAATCGCCTCCGCGATCTCTCGGTCCAGCCGCTCCCGCGCGTGCGAACTCAGCAACCGCTTCACCGCCGTCATTGACTCCGGACTGTTCTTCAGCAGCGTCTGCGCCAGGCTCTCCGCCTCTGCCGTCAAATCCTGTTCCGCCACAATGCGCGTCACCAGTCCCATCTCCATTGCCTCGGGAGCCTTGATGATGCGCCCGCTCAGCAGCAGGTCGCGCGTCCGTTTCTCTCCCACCTGCCGCAGCAGAAACGACGCGACGATGGCCGGAATAAACCCGATGCGCACCTCGGTATATCCAAACTTCGCCTCCGGCACGGCCAGCGTAAAATCGCACACCGTCGCCAGCCCCATGCCGCCCGCAATGGCCGCTCCATTCACCGCCGAAATCGTCGGCTTGGGAAAATCGTAGAGCGTGCGCAGCACCGTCGCGATGCCTTCGCTATCCTTGCGGTGCTCTGCCGGAGTCTTCGCCGTCATCGACTGCAGGTGCTCCAGATCCAGCCCTGCACAAAAAGCCGAACCAGCACCCGTCAAAATCACCACGCCACTCTTTGATTCCGCCGCCGCATCCAGTGCCTGCGTCAGTTCCAGGATGAGTTGCGAGTTGAGGGCATTCCGCTTCTCAGGCCGGTTGAGCGTAATCGTTTCGATCCCGTTGTCCTGCCGAATATTGATCGTGTGATAGCGCGTCATAAAACTCCCGGCCCATCACTGGGCAACCTCAATCACTGGCAATTCAAGATCAATTCTCTCGCAGAAATCGCGCCTTCATTGCTTCGCTAATCCAAATTGCGATTCCATCGCACGCGCCGCTGCCACCAGTGCATCCAGCGGTTGAAACTCCGGCAAAACCGCACCCAGGCGCTTCAGTTCCGCGAGCGCAATTTCCGTCGCGATATTTCCAACCAGCGCATCCTGTGCAAAAGGGCATCCGCCAAAGCCGGCAATCGCCATGTCCATCCGCCGGCAACCTGCGCGATACGCCGCCGCTACTTTCTGCCTGACCTCATCTGGACGCGCATGCAGATGAACCCCAACCTCCAAATCTCCGAAATCCTCGAGCACCACACCCAGCAGGTCCTCGACCTCGACGGTGCTCGCGATTCCAACCGTGTCCGCCAGCGAGATTTCCGTCACGCCCATGTCCGCCAGCAGGTCACAGGCCGCGATTACTTCTTCCGCATTCCACTCATCGCCGTACGGATTGCCGAACGCCATCGAGACGTACGCCACCAGCCCCAACCCCGCCTGAAAAGCTCTTTGCCCCACCGCTTCCAGCTTGTCCAGAGACTCTTCCGGCGTCTGGTTCTGATTGCGCTTGAGAAACGTAGGCGAAACTGAATAGGGAAATCCCAGAGTCTGCACGCGCCCGGTTTCAATCGCGCGCTCCGCGCCTTTTTCGTTCACCACTATGCCGATAATCTCCACTTCATCGGGAGCGTCGAGATACTCCAGCACCTTCTCCGAATCCGCCATCTGCGGAACCGCCGCGGGCGATACAAACGACACTGCATCAATGTGCTGAAACCCCGCGCCAACCAGCATCCGGAGGTATTCCGCCTTGGCCTCCGCTGGGATCGCCTTTGACAGGCCCTGCCACGCGTCGCGAGGACACTCGATGATTTTGACTTGCCTGTTGACTTTAATTTCGCGGTTCAAGTCCTCAACTCCAGACGGTCGACAGTCACTTCGCGGTTCTCTTCCGAGACGGCGACCAGGTAATACTCATCATGACTGGAGTGGTCGTCTCCGCGCCAGTCGGAAAATATCAGCCTCAGTCCCACCACCGTCTCTTCGCAGGGCATGCGCTCATAGCGCTCGGTGAAAGTGCGCCCTCGAAACGCGAGCGCAATCAGTTCTTCCGTCACCGTGAACGAGCGTAGTTCGTTCGGCGGTATCACGAATCCCACCACCGGCCGCGTAATCGTAATCGACTCCTCATCGCGAATCCACATTTTGTAATGAGAGATGCGCATCGAACGCTCGCCATCGTTCCACACATCCACGCCGTAGAAAGGCCAGTTCATTGAGTCGTAGTAAAAACTACCGTGGGCCGATTCCTTGCGATACCGCGAGGCCATATCCTTGCGGTAGGTCACGTTCTTCTCGCGGACCTTCGCCGCCGGATCGAGCGCCTGTTTCACAATCCAGAATCGCGGCTTCACCGTCATCCGCATCTGCCACTGCTCGCGCTGTAACTGGATCGCCGCTTCTGCGGCGACGAGCGACCGCCTCGTTATGTGCAAATACGCCAGCGTTACGGTCGCCGTCACAATCGAAGCAAAGAAGGTCAGCAGGCTGCCGAAGGCTTCTGCGCGGACATCGCCATACCGGTGCCACTGGTAAAAGAAGGCTGCGGAAAGCAGCATAAAAAAAATCACCAGGGCCGCCAGCCACATCAGGAAGCGCAGCCGCATTTCCGTCAGTATCACTCGTTTCAGAAGCCGGTTTCCGGGCATTCGTTTGCCTTCCCCCGCGCCATCCAATTCGTGAGAGCAACTCAGCCCCGGCGCACACACGAATTCGCGCAACGGAAAACGATACACCGTTGGTGCGAAATAAAAACTAGGCTTTCGTTGTACTTTTCTATCGGGAAGCGCTATTCAGCAGCCACAGGCCGCCTACTCCCGCCAGGTGAAGCGCAACCACAATCGCCACCGCGATGCTCATCCGCTTCCAGCGCGCAAGCAGCACCAGCAGCAGGCCGTAAAGAGGGAATTGCAGCCACATCATCGCCTGCGAGACAGCGTCCGCCACCGACTCGCGCAGGCCAAAGGCATGTTCGGCGGGTATAAGCGCAAAGGGGTAAAGCATCCGCAAAGCGGCGGGGCCCGTGAGCGCCAGTATCCCGGCGGCGCGCACCGTAAAGGGAGTCACCAGAACGCCCAGCGCCACCGGCCACCACACCAGCCAGTTCGCGGATTTCTTTTTCTTGCGGGGTTTTCTCTTTGCTGCCGGACTCATGCTCCAAGAATATCCGTTCATCCAAATTGGGAAGATAGCAAAGCAGTGTCCTGCCGTCTGTTCCAGGTGCAAGGGTCTCACTTGCGGCGCTGACAAAAATGGTCGTACAGTCGTGGAAACATCCGGGGCCGCGCGAAGTGAATCTTCACCGAAAGAGGCGAAAAAGATGGCCGACACTACCGAACCGAAGAAAACCATGAAGCAGAAGGTGATCCACGAAGGCTATGAATTGCTGCTTCTCTTCGTTTACCTGGGCTTCTTCTTCTGCGCCCTCGTTACCTACAAAGGGCTTTTGCTGAAGGGATACGCAAGTGTTTCACTTGACTATGGCTTCGCTCTCCTCAATGCCCTGATCATTGCAAAAGTCATCCTCATAGGAGACTTTGTCAAAGTTGTCCATAAGTATGAAGCGCGGGCATTGGTCTACTCCGTTTTCTACAAAGCCCTCCTTTATGGCCTGCTCGTGTTTGCCTTCCATCTGGTAGAAGAGTTGGTCAAACAGCTCATGCATCACGGCGACATCGTCAGAGCCTTCCGCGAAGTAAGGCTCGATGACCTGGGCGCGCGGTGCCTGATCATCTTCTGCACGTTTCTTTCATTGTTCGGCTTTAGAGAACTGCGCCGCGTAATCGGAGAACAGGAATTCCACACGCTGGTCTTCCGCTCCAGCGAACCCGCGAAAGCAGCAAAGGTGGACCTTTAGGCTCAAGGAGGGATTCGCAATCCAGACCGAACGCTATCCCTATCCGCCGCCATCTCACGTCTGGATCACCCCGACATTAAACTTCGCTACCTCAGGATTCAGCGAAGCCGCTTCAAGCGCCAGCATCAACGCGTCGCGAGTCTTTGCCGGATCGATGATGGCGTCTACCCACAGCCGCGCCGCGGCGTAACGGCAATCGGTCTGCTCGTCGTAGGTCGCTTTGATCGAGTCGACGACTTCCTTCTTTTCTTCGTCGCTCAGGTGTTTGCCGCCGCGCTCCAGCTGTTTGATTTTTATCTCCACCAGCGTGGACGCAGCCGACGCTCCGCTCATCACCGCGTACCGCGCCGTCGGCCACGCGAACAGGAAGCGCGGATCGTACGCCTTGCCGCACATCGCGTAATTTCCCGCGCCAAACGATCCGCCAACGATCACCGTGATCTTCGGCACCGTCGAATTCGCCACCGCCGTCACCATCTTCGCGCCGGCGCGGATAATCCCGCTCCACTCCGCGTCGCGGCCCACCATGAAGCCGTTCACGTCGTGGATAAAAATCAGCGGTATCAAATTCTGATTGCAGTCCATGATGAAGCGGGCAGCCTTCTCCGCGCTCTCCGCGTAAATCACGCCACCAAACTCGGTTCTTTTTTCGCCTGTATGCGAGATCTGCGGCTGGTGAACTTTCTGGTTCGCCACAATGCCCACGGCATATCCGCCAATGCGCGCATATCCACACAAAACCGTGCGGCCATAGTCCGGCTTGTACTCGTCAAACTCCGAGCGATCCACTACCCGCGCGATCACCTCGCGCATGTCGTAGGAATTCTGTTTTGCCGGATCCGCATCCAGCAGCGCATACAACCCGTCGGCCGAATACTTCGGCTCATCCCGCTTTGCGTCGAAAGGCGCGTGGTCAAACGGAGCCCGTCCGCGATCCCCAAGCCTCGCCACCAGCGACCGTAATCGCGCCAGGCAAAGATGGTCGTTCGGCTCCTTGAAGTCCACGGTCCCGGAGATCTCGGCGTGCATCGCCGCGCCGCCCAGCTCTTCCGCCGTGTATTTCTGCCCGATCGCCGCCTGCACCAGCGCCGGACCAGCCAGGAACAGCCCGCTGCCCTCGGTCATCAGCACATGGTCCGTCATAACCGGCAGATAAGCGCCCCCCGCCACGCACATCCCCATAATCGCCGTGATCTGCGGAATCCCCATGGCGCTCATCACCGCGTTATTGCGAAATATCCGGCCAAAGTCGTCCTGGTCGGGAAAAACATCCTCCTGCAGCGGCAGAAATATGCCTGAAGAATCAACCAGATAGAGCGTCGGGACGTGGTTCTCCATGGCAATCGTCTGTGCCCGGATCACCTTTTTCGCCGTCATCGGGAAGAAGGCCCCAGCCTTCACCGTCGCATCGTTGGCGATAACCATCACCAGCCTCCCCGCGACGCGTCCCAGGCCCGCTACAACCCCGGCAGAGGCCGCTCCGCCCCACTCCTCGTACATGCCGAAGGCGGCAAACAGACCCAGCTCCAGAAGCTCCGTTCCGGGGTCCAGCAGCAGCCCCAGCCGCTCCCGCGCCGTCAGCCGGTTCTTGGCGTGCTGGCTGGCGATAGCCTTTTCGCCGCCGCCCTCGCGAATCGTCGCCTCCTGCTGGCGGATCGCCCCCAGCAGCGCCAGCATTCCCGCAGAATTGCCGCGCGCGCGCGCCGAGGACGATGTCCAGTTTGGAGGACAAGGTGTTATTCAGCTTTGCCGGGCCAGAAATCGGGGATTCCGGGGAAGTCTTTTCGTTCATCGGGAAAGTGCCTCAAAACCCGTCAGCATAGCATCCTCGCGCGACGATTGCGCTCGGACTTGAAGTATGGAGGCTCTTTTGGACAACTCGTCTTTGACTTCGCCATCGACCCCGTCCCGCAGAAGATTTCCACAGCCCCGAATTCCGCCTCGGACGTGGCACCCAAACAGCCTTAGCCGACGTCCAATTCACCGGGATGATAGCTATGTAGCTACCCCCAAAACAAATTCTTCCTCCCCACTGGCGAATTTCTGCGAGGAGGGCTAGGATTTCGGAGGCGTTGGGACCCGAAGAGAGCTGGATTGATCCAGCCGGGCAATTTAGATAGTTTCAAAGATCGCAACACGTAAATCCGGAAGCTGCCTTTTCCGGTCAGCGTAAATACTCCTGACACGCCGGTGGATATACCACTGACAGGTCATTGCGTGCCTTCTCTGAATCGCTCTATTGTCACTCCTCGGCGTTCCTATCGCAGGGTCGTGGAGGTTGTACGTGCAAATAGGGGAAGTAAGAAACTTGCAGAACAAGACCGTAGTGCTGCAGTTGACAGATGGGGAAATGGCCATCGTGAAGGTCAACTCAGTGGACGTTCAGTACGAGGACATCATGGTGGACGTGCTCGAAACGAACATGCCGGGAGCATACCCGCAGTTCCGGCAGGACAGCTGTTTTACGATTCGGGCCGCCGATATTCTTTCTGCCAGCGAAATTCTGCGCGTAGTTTAACGGCTCTTTACTCGCCGTTCTCTGCGCCGTTCGCGAATTTTGATGTCACTGCAACACGGACGGCGGAGCCATACCCGTTTTGAGCGCGAGTGAACTCCCGCTCCGCCAACTTCAGGAATTTTTGCCGATATCCCGGCCGTTTCCTCCCAGGCCAAGCTCTGCGGAATTCTTTTGCATTGCCTGCAGGCAAAATCCGATGTGCTCGTCGAGCGCTACGCCTAGCTCGGACGCTCCCAGCACAATGTCGTCGCGATTCACGCCGCGAGCGAATGCTTTGTCCTTCATCTTCTTCCGCACCCCGGCCACTTCCACATCGTGGATTGACTTCGATGGTTTGACCAGTGAGCAGGCCGTCAGCAGCCCGGCCAGTTCATCGCAGGCAAAGAGTGTCTTGGCAAGGTGGGATCTCTCGCGGCACACCGGAATAATCGGCATGGCCCATGATGGCTGTGCGGATCTCTTCCGGCCAGCCCTGTTCCGCGAGAATACGATTGCCCACGAACGGGTGTTCTTCCTGTGAGGGGTAACGTTCGTAGTCGAAGTCGTGCAACACTGCGGTCATCGAATAGGTCTCGATGCACGCCGCCGCTTCCTCGCCCACCATGCCGTTTTCGTCCACCACCCGCTCGCCATACGCTCGAACGCAGGCTTCGACGGCTAGCGCATGCTTCAGCAGGCTTTCGCTCTGTGTGTATTCCTTCAGCAAGTCCCAGGCTCGCTGGCGTGTGTAGATTCCCGTTCCCATTTCTCTCCTTGTTATTTTGGGAGTTGTCCGGGTTTTATCGACTATTTTCCGGTTGACTCACAGTTTTCACTTGACAACAAAGGTACCGTGCCACCAGAGTAAACAAGAACTGGCAATCACGGCTTACAATGCCTTCCATTGCCAAGGATCGTCCGCTCTGGCGCTCCGTTACAATTATGGCAACTACCATATCAACCGTAGAGGCACGTGAGGTCCTGCGTTGCGATCATTGCAGTCTGGTGCAGTTCCGAACAGTGAACTCACTATGCCGCCGCTGCCACAAACCCCTTGAGATGGAAGAGCCGCTACCCAAGGCTCCGCAACTGGTCGTTGCCGCCTTGGAAGCGCCGGAAGAAGACGGCGGCCCGCAGGTAGCACGTGCAGTCCGCGATATCCGCCGCGGCCGCAGCCTCAGCCAGCGTCAGCTCGCAGGAAGAATGCAGGTCCCCCGCACCTACATCTCCAAGATCGAGAATGGCAAGGCCTGCCCTACCCTCTCGTCCTTACAGCGTCTCGCCAATGCCCTCGAGGTCAATATCTGCGACCTCCTGCGCGATGGCCGCAGCCGCCGCCAGGAAGAAACAGTCTCCATCTTTGCCGATCCGTTTCTCTCCGAGCTGGCGTCGTATGCCTCTCAACTGGACGCGATGCAAAGGTCAATCTTCCTCAACCAGGTGCGCGACATGGCAACTGGCAGGAACCGGCGCACAGCCTAAAAAAAATCAGCGAATGTCGCGCCACTCTCCAGCACGGGAGAGTGGCTGAGAGATTCGCTGCGCTTTGACTACACGCGCGCCGCTGAAGGGCTATATTTGGTGAAGGCATCGCATCGTTTGCGGCGGCTAACCGCCTGTGCTACGGTCGATGTTGAAGAGGCTCTTTCTTGCCACTCCCTCCATCCAGTGACGTGGAACTGCTGACGCCTGAAGAGCAGGCGATATACAGCCGTCTCGATACCAGCCGCCTGCCGCGGCACATTGCCATCATCATGGATGGCAACGGGCGCTGGGCGGGCAAACGCAGCCTCAAGCGATTCCTGGGCCACCAGCAGGGCGCTGAGGCGGTGCAATACGTGGTTGAGACTGCGGCCCGCGTCAAAATTCCATGGCTCACACTCTATGCATTCTCGCTCGAGAACAATCTGCGGCGTCCCAAGACCGAAGTCAATTTCCTGATGAGGCTGCTGAAGAGCTACCTCGACAACAATGTGCGCCGCATGGCGGACAACAACATTCGCCTGCAGTACATCGGCCGAATCCACGAACTGCCGCCGGAAGTGCAGGACAAGATGCGCTGGGCCGAGGCGACCACGGCTTCCAATACAGGCACGGTTCTCACCCTGGCACTGAACTACGGCGGCCGATCCGAGATAGTGGATGCGTTTCGCACGCTCTATGCAGAGATCCAACGCAAACAGATCCCGCCCCAGGACATTACGGAAGAAGACATCCACCGCCATCTGTACACAGCGCACATGCCCGATCCTGACCTGCTGATTCGTACCTCCGGCGAGATGCGAATCTCGAACTACCTGCTGTGGCAGATCGCTTACACAGAGATTTACGTCACCGACCGTTTGTGGCCGGACTTTCGTGGCGAGCATCTGCTAGAGGCGATCGAAGACTACCAGCGGCGGGAACGCCGCTATGGCGGGCTGAGCGACAGCAGGGAAGCGGAAACCAGCGACGTCTCCGCCAACGCCGTGGCTCCTTAAACGGTGGCCATTCAAGCCATCCGTTGGCTTGTGAGGGTTCAACCTGGTTCAATTTACTGAGTTGTTGGATTGAGTGGGAAACGCGGTTGCCCTCAACAAAATTGTCATCCCTACCGAAGCGAAGTGGAGGGACCTGCGTTTACGCTTCAAAGCCGCCGCGTGGCGCGGGTCGCATCGTAGTTCAAGAGTGGGGCCCGCCTCTATGCCGTCCCGAGCGACTCGGTCTGCGCAATAAAGCAAGCCTTTCAGCGTTTACTTCCGAATCATGGCTTCTTCGTAATGAGATTTTCCGGACACTTTCCCATCCTTTGAATGCAGTTCCTCGTCGATGACAAACTTTACCGGGCACCCGTCCGGAATTACCCAAACTGTTCCCTTTACGAACCCTCCGGGACCAAGGGTGGCCGAGTTCAACGCCTGCTCTGTCGCACTCGCGCGCGCTGTATCAATGGAGAATTTAGTCGTATCGTAGCCGTTCACTCCTTTTTCCGGTCCCTCGTTCACCACGGCGGAGGTGCCACGCACAAGCGCGAACAAGCTGGCCATTCGCGCGATGGCCCACTGGTACTTATGCGGCATATCCTCAGGGGTGTCATGCAACTGAACCGGCGCAGGCACGTAGTTGCTCTTAAAACTACCGTTTATCATTTGCGGCGTGACATCGGCTTCCTCCGACCACGGGTTGTCGGATACGTCACTGAACGAGTAGTGGAACGATTCCGGCGGCTTCTGCAGGCGACTGATCACACAGTTGATATCAATGTCCGGGCCTGTGCTGTTCTGAGGCGCAGCCGTATTTTGTTTGGTAGGAACCTCTGCATCTGGAGTCTTGCTGGAATTGCAAGCTAATATCAAAACCAGGACCAATGCCATGTTTACGAGCAACACCTGTCGCAAGACGATCATTTCCAAATCCTTTCAAGATTTCATATGCTACTCCTTCGCAAATACGCTAAGGCGAATCTTTTAACCGCTGAAATGTCCAAATTGCGTTGACCATCAACGCTGCTGCGCACAACAAGAATTGTCATCCCGACCGGAGCGAAGCGAAGTGGAGTGACCTGCGTTTCCACTTCGAGCCGACGCTGCTGCCCATGTCTCGCGTGCCGACATGGGTTTTGCTTTTAGTACGCCTGTGCGGCTAGCACTCTACTGGGGTACCGGAACATTCGCCGGAGCGACCAGCTTGATCCCCGGCGTCTCCATCTTCAGTCGAAGTGAAACCAGCCCATTCTGCGGCTTCGTGTGAGCCACGAATCCAAGCTCGTACTGGTTCATCAGAATTCCGCTCAGTTCGCTCAGCATGGGCACAAACGAAACCGGATTGCCCGAACCCCAATAGAGGCTCTTGCCGCCGGTGTCGGTCGTAAGTTGGCTGAGGTAGTTCTGCCCGCTGGAGACGATCTGAGGGTCTGCAGCCAGCGCCCCGGCCCCCCGCCAGTAAATGGAGTAGACGAGGATGGAGGCCCGTTGAGCATCGCGGATCGCGGACTGCACGTTGGGGTTGTTGGAATTGAACGCAAGGCCACCGTAGAGATCCACACCATCGGTAATCATCAGGACCTCATGCCTGCTCCCGGCCTGTCCCGGCCATTGCTTGGCTACCTGCGAGAGGGAGAAATAGGGGCTGCCGCCGCCCCGGATGCTCTGCGGCATTCTCAGAGACTTGGCGGCGAGTTCATGATTCTTGGTGAAGGTCTGCACCATATTCGCCCCGCCGTTCAGCATGTATCCCACGCCCACCTCCGCGCTATCCGGCAGTTTCTGGATGAAAGCGCGAATGTCGTTCAGCTGGCCGGACAGGCCCCCGCCCGCGGAGTCGTCGATCAGGATCAGCAACTGCAGTGCAGAATTGCTCCCGGTATAGGGTTTCCAGACGGTGGTGGGAGTACGCTTTCCGCCTTCGAAAACCAACACGTTTTCGCCCCGGATTGCGTCCGTGTTCCCGGCCTTGCGCTGTACGGTCACGATGGTGGCAACGGACTGTGCCGCCACGTAACTGCTGATTGCAATAGTGCAGCAAAGTAGCAGCCGCGGGAGAATCAATCGCTGCGCCATTTCCAGGACCCCTTTTCGCCCCGACGGGGGACTGCGTGTTGATAACAGATGTTACGGCCCGGTAGCAAATTAGGTCGGTGCGGGTCAGGAGTGGGACGCTGCGTGTATGCTTCTCAAGAAATGAAGCGAATCATCACTGCGGTCGTCCTCATTCCCCTGGTTCTCGTGTTGATCTTCAAAGCCCCATTCTGGCTGATGCCGATCCTCGCTGGAGTCGTCGCCCTTCCGGCGGCATGGGAATTCCTGAGTTTGGCGAACGCGAGCGGCGCCCGCACTCCCAAGATCCTGGTGCTGGGTTCGATCGCGGTCCTCCTCTACTTCAGCTTCCGCCAATCCTATGAAGTACCCCCTGTTCTAAGTGGTCTTAGCCTGCTAATTCTCGTGTATTGTGCGTTCCGCGGACCGCTGGACAGTATTTTGAAGGACGTTGGATCTTCTGTGTTTTGTTTGGTTTACATCGGGCTGTCGATGGCAACCATTCCCTGGCTGGCCGCGCAGGAAAACGGGCCGTCTCTCCTAACCTTTTTGTTATGTGTGGTTTGGTCAGGGGATACCTTGGCCCTCTACATCGGAAAAGCCTACGGCAAACATAAACTAGCCCCCCAACTCAGCCCCAACAAGACATGGGAGGGTTCGGTTGCATCGATGGTCGGCAGCATATTGATAACACTGGTCTTAACCTACCTCGCGACGGTGCTGGCGCGGCGCGGGAGC
This sequence comes from uncultured Acidobacteriaceae bacterium, assembly GCA_963816335.1. Classification (GTDB taxonomy): domain Bacteria; phylum Acidobacteriota; class Terriglobia; order Terriglobales; family Acidobacteriaceae; genus JANXZS01. The sequence goes on from CAWFKA010000016.1 coordinate 239,695, forward strand.
AGCCTGCTTTCATATCCCGGATCGGTTTACAGATGGATTTTTCTAGCAGTTTTGCTGAATATAGCCGCCCAAGTAGGCGATTTGGTCGAATCGGCGCTGAAACGGGGAGCAGGCGTGAAGGACTCCGGAACGCTGCTACCGGGGCATGGAGGCATGCTGGATCGTATTGATGCGCTGCTACTGGCGGCTCCGGTGCTGTGGTACGCTCAACTGGTGCAGCAGCCTTTTTAGTGCAGGCCGCCCTTCAGTGAACAGACTTATCAAGCAGGTCGCGATTCTCGGCTCCACCGGCTCCATCGGCACGAGCACCCTCTCCATCATCGAGTCCTACCCTGAGAGATTTGCCGCTGCTGCCTTGGCGGCCGGGCGGAATATCGATTCGGCGTTTGACCAGTGTGTCCGCTGGCGTCCGCGCGTTGTTTCCATGGCGACAGAGGAACTGGCGGCGGAACTTTCTGCCCGATTGAAGGCGGCGGGTACAACGGGCATTGAGGTGGTTCACGGCACCGCGGGGACGGTCTACGTCGCGACTCTTCCCGAGGTAGATTTCGTGGTCTCGGCAATCGTCGGCGTTTCCGGGCTGGAGGCGACATACGCCGCCGTGCAGGCCGGCAAGCCGATTGGTCTTGCCAACAAGGAATGCATGGTGGCTGCAGGGGAGATTCTTACCCGTGCGGCCCGGGCAAAGGGCGTGCCGCTGCTGCCAATTGATTCCGAGCACAATGCCATTCACCAGTGCATGCGCGGCGGCACCAAGGCCGAAGTTCGTCGCATCTGGCTCACGGCCTCGGGTGGTCCGTTTCGGACACTGGCACTCGACCAATTCGAGCAAATCACGGTGGAACAGGCGCTCAAACATCCCACATGGGTGATGGGCCAGAGAATTACGATCGATTCTGCCACCATGCTGAACAAGGGCCTCGAAATTATTGAGGCCTGCCGGCTATTCGATTTGCCTCCGTCATCCGTCAAAGTAACAGTGCATCCGCAATCGACGGTTCATTCGTTAGTGGAATATGTCGACGGAAGCATCCTTGCGCAAATTTCAGTAACGGATATGCGCTTGCCGATTCTTTACGCCCTTAGCTATCCGGAACGCATCGAATCAGAGTTGACATTTGATATGGCTCAACTTGGGCACCTCGAATTTGAGCAACCGGATTTCGAGCGTTTTCCATGTCTTCGCTTAGCTTATGAGGCGGCGGAAATTGGCGGCGCTCATTGCATTGCTTTGAACGCCGCCGACGAAGTTGCAGTGGCCGCATTCCTCGAAAGACGCATCCCGTTTATGGGCATTCCGCGTACAATCGAAGGAGTGCTCGAAGCAACGCCTGAGAGCCACCCGTCGACGATTCAGGAAGTGCTGGGGCTCGACCAGGAAGCACGCCGAATTGCAGAACGGGTTCTCGCTGGCGCTAGGCGTGAATCTGCAGTTGCTCCACTCGGTTAAACAGCCAGCACGGAACACGATAGGTTCGACCTAAATTATGCCCTTCGCTCTTACTGCAACACTCTCCATGCTCGTGGTTCTCGGCATCATGGTGCTGGTTCACGAGTTCGGCCACTTCGCTGTCGCCAAGCTTTGCGGCGTGCGGGTGGAAGTCTTTTCGATCGGCTTTGGCAAGCGCCTGTTCGGCTTCAAGCGCGGCGACACCGATTACCGGATCAGCCTGCTGCCCTTGGGCGGCTATGTGAAGATGACGGGGGAAAACCCCAACGAAGAGCACTCCGGCGACCCCGGGGAGTTCACGTCGCATCCTCGCTGGCAACGCATTTTGATTGGCCTTGCCGGACCGGCGGCCAACTTCATTCTGGCGTTCGCGCTGATGACCGGTTTTTACATGATGCACGATGAGGTGCCGCTCTATCCGTCTATGGCGGCTGTACCCGACTTCGTTCCGGAGAACACGCCTGCGGCGCAGGCCGGTATCCAGGCGGGAGACCGAATCGTTCAGTTTGACGGTACCGAGAATCCCACGTGGGAACAGCTTCGCATTCGCGCACTGATCAACATGAACCAGACGGTGCCCCTTGTTCTGGACCGGAATGGCGCCCGCATCACAACTCAGCTTCACATCGAGAACAAAGACCGCGGCGACGACTTCGACATGCCCGACCTGGGGCTGCTGCCGCGTGTGCAGGAAACGCCGCTGATAGTGAAGGCGATTGAGCCCAACATGCCTGCCCTGAAAGCAGGATTGATGCCCGGCGACAAAATCCTTTCGGTCAATGGACTGGAACTCCACTCCGTCTATGCTGTGCTCGCATACCTGCAGCAGGACGCAGGCAAGCCTGTCGTGCTGAAGGTCGGCCGCGACGGCAAGGTACTCGATCTGAACCTGGTACCAGCAATGGCAGACGATGGTACCGGACATCACATCTTCCGGCTTGGTTTCGAGCCTATGCAGCCGCCGTTCAAAGTTCAGCAACTGGGTCTGATTCCCGCGGTTCGGCAGTCAATGGCATTCAACATCAAGAATTCCGGATTGATTCTGGAAGTTCTGAAGCGGATGTTTACACGCCACATTGCGATGGAGAACCTGAGCGGCCCGATCGGCATCGCCAAGCAGACAGGTCTGGCAGTCACCATGCCGGGTTGGCAGCCCATTATTGGACTGATGGCGGTCATCAGCCTGAACCTGGGCATCTTTAACCTGCTGCCAATTCCCATTCTCGACGGTGGCCTGATTCTCTTGCTGATGATCGAGGGTCTCATCCGGCGCGACATCAATCAGCAGTTCAAAGAGCGCATCTACCAAGTGGCCTTCGTTGTCCTGGTGCTCTTCGCGGTCTTCGTAATGTTCAACGACTTTGCGAAGCTATCGATCTTCTCGAAGCTGCGTCCTTAGCCAACAATCTGACTTACAGACAAGGTCCGTGCCATTGGCGCGGGCCTTGTCATTTGCGGGCTAGGCCTGCCAGGAGAAACCGCAGTTTGGACATTGGCTCGGCTTTCTGCCGGCGAGCAGCGATAAGAGTCCGAAGGGAAAGAAGCAGATCGAGATCAGGATGACCCACAGCGGAAAGAACGCGCGATGAGTTGCAGTGCCGCATTTTGGACAGGAAACAGTCACGTGATTCTCCTATTAAGAGTGCAGGTGAAGTAAGGTGAAAATCCAGCTCGCGAACAGCGCTACGACCGCGAGCTTTGCCAGCCAACGCGAGCCGGTTGCGACAAAGGGCGAGGTCTTTCCACAAGCGATGGCCAGCGGGCGAAAGAAGAGTTGAAAAAAGATGGCAGCCGCAATCAACAGGCCTGCGGGATTGGCGAGCAGGCTGCCACGAATGTCGAACGCGAGCGCCAGCATGAGGGCGTGGGTGACGCCGCAACCGGGACAGGGTATTCCCGTCAGGCTGCGGAAGGCGCAGAAGTGCGGTAAAAAGTGCGCCAGCGGCAGCATGACAAGGACCAGCAGGTTCGACAGGAGATAGCCGAGATGCACGCGCGCCTGCTCATCCAGCCTTCGTTCCAGGCCGAGAGCGATAAAGAAGCGGGATGGGAAAAAGCGGATCTCCATTTGCGGCCCCGAGATACGCGTGGTCCGGGATCCTGCGGCTTGCCCTTCCGGCAGGAGAACGGTCCATTGAATCACAGCAGCGACAGGGGAACGGTCTCGCTGCATTCTGATTCGATGCCGCCTGAGGTTGCGGAGTGGTTACACTGGAATCACCATGTCATTTCACGCACCTTCCCGCAGCACGGTTCGCGTTCGATACGCTGAGACCGACCAGATGGGCGTTGTTTACCACGCGAATTATTTCATCTGGCTTGAAATCGGCAGGGTTGAGCTTCTGCGACAGCTCGGCTTCGATTACAAGGAAATGGAACTGACCGACGACTGTCATTTGCCGGTGGTTGAGGCGCAGTGTCGATACCGGGCCTCCGCTCGTTATGATGACGAGATCGTGATTGAGACGCGAGTGACGGGCATGCGCAGCTTCATGTTGAAGTTTGGCTATCGCGTCTTGCGCGCGTCTGACTCACTGCTATTGGCGGAAGGCGAAACGGTGCACGTGGTGTGCGATCACACGATGACGAAGAAGGCGTTGCCGGTAAAGTACAGCGATGCCATTCGAGCATCCATGCCGCATCCGGATGGTGAGCCGCAGACTCGATAGACGTAAGTCAGGCTGCGACGCCACGAGGCTTTACGTTGTCGCGGATGAAGTTCACGGTGGCGTCGAGCGACGTGCCGGGGCCGAAGATCGCGGCCACTCCATGCGACTTCAGGAATTCAATATCCTGCTGCGGAATGGTTCCGCCGAGCACGACGAGAATGTCTCCGGCTCCGCGCTCTTTCAGCAGGGCGGTCACGCGCGGCACGATGGCGTTATGCGCCCCCGACAGGATGCGACAGGCCGACCACGTCGACGTCTTCCTGCAGGGCGGCTTCGGCGACCATTTCGGGGGTCTGGCGCAGGCCGGTGTAGATCACTTCCATGCCGGCATCGCGCAGCGCCCGGGCGATGACCTTGGCGCCACGGTCGTGCCCGTCCAGACCGGGCTTGGCGATCAGTACGCGGATTGGTGTCGTTGGCTCGGTCATGTTCGTCGTTCAGTTCAATCTAAGCCCTGATGGCCACTTCATTCTAAGCCACGAAAGAGTATCACGACCGTGAACTGGCCGGCAGCGTGGAAACAGTGCTGCCCAGCTTTGGGTTGAGGTCAGGATTTTAGAGGGCTATTTCTCGCGGGCTACGACAAAGTCGGGAACCCACATCAACGCGCGCTTGTAGTCGGAGTAGGGAAGCGAGCCGAGCGAAGTGCGTGCGACCTCTGCGAAGTGGAAGGCCGCCTGCATGGCGTATTCAACGGAGCCGTTGCGGACGAGAATATCGACGATCTGCTTATGTTGCACGCGCTCAAAGCTGCGGTCGTCCAGCACCTGCAGAATTGCCGCGCGCTCTTCGGCGGTGCCGTGTTCAAGCGAGTGGATGACGGCCAGGGTGGCCTTTCCCTCCCGCAAATCGCTGGCGACCGGCTTGCCGAGCACATCTTCTGATGCTGTCAGGTCAAGGACGTCGTCCACGATCTGAAAAGCCAGGCCGAGATTGCGCCCGTACTCGCCAAGCTGGGCTTCGAGTGTATCGGTCGCCCCGGCAAGCACCGATCCAAGCCGCATGGAGACGTGGAATAGGCACGCAGTCTTGCGATAGATGAGGTCGTAATACTCTTTCTCTGAGATGGCGAGGCCGAGCTTCTCGATCTGGAGAAGTTCGCCTTCCACCATCTGCTGCGTCAGGCTGATGAGCAGGTCGAGAACCTTGAAGCTGCGTTCTTCGAGAGACACGCGAAACGCCTGCATGTAGAGCCAATCGCCTGCAAGGACGCACTTCTCATTGCCCCAGGTTGTGTTGGCGGAAGGCCTCCCGCGGCGCATATCTGCACCATCGATGATGTCGTCGTGCACGAGGGTCGCAGTGTGCACCATCTCCACCACGGCGCCCAGCCGGATCATGCCGTGTCCGGTGTAGCCCTGGGATTTGGCGGCGAGCAGAAGGAGCAGCGGGCGAATTCGTTTGCCGCCGCCGGCGCGAAGATAGTCGGCAATTTCCGTGATAGCTCCGACGTTCGACACTGCGTCGGCGCCCAACTCGCGCTCAATCGCGCGCAGATCATCGCCGAGCAGGTCAAAGACCTCTTTCGCCGTCGCTATCGCCAGTGTATTCACTCAATCTCCCAGCCGCTGCCCGAGTTCTCCGGGGTTTGACTATCGTGCTTTCTCACTAAAAATTCGATTCAAACCCGTTGTGGCCAGGGCCTTTAAAAACTAGTTCGACCGGTAATTGGTGAACTGCATATCGATACCGAAATCATGCCCTTTCAGCATTGCAATTGTCTCCTGTAATGCGTCGCGGTCCTTGCCGCTGATGCGCACGGAGTCGCCCTGGATCGATCCTTGAACCTTCTTCTTCGAGTCCTTGATCAGTTTCACGATCTCCTTGGCCTTCTCAATCGCGATGCCCTGCTTCAGAGTGATCTTCTGGCGAACGCTTTGTCCGGCGCCCTGCTCCACCTTGCCGTATTCCAGCGATTTCAGAGAAATGCCCCGCTTTACCAGCTTCTGCTGCAGGATTTCGATGACTGCCTTCAATTTGTATTCATCCGCTGACGCCAGCTGGATGGTTTCATTGCCCTCGATGGTGACTTCGGAATGCGAGTCCTTCAGATCAAATCTTGAGCGAATTTCCTTAATGGCCTGATCGACTGCATTGCGCGCTTCCTGCACATCTACCTTACTGACGATATCAAAGGAATTCTCTGCTGCCATTGCGTTCTCTATGCCCCATATCCGCGCATACCGCGCATAACCATTATTCGTGAAAACCACCTCGGCGGGTCCGCCTACTGCACCTTGTCTGGTGCGAGGCCGAAAAACCGCTCGAAGTTTTCCGTGGTGCGTGAAGCGATCGTTTCCGCGTCAACACCGCGAATCTCCGCAATTCTTGCCGCTACGTCCCGTACCCATGCCGGCTCGTTTCGTTTCCCGCGATTGGGAAGGGGAGCCAGGAACGGCGCATCGGTCTCTACGAGCATACCGTCCAACGGCACCCTTTGGGCAACTTCGCGGATGGATTGTGCTTTAGGAAAGGTTACATTACCGGCAAAGGAAAGTAGAAACCCAAGTTCCAGAGCCTTCTGGGCATGGACCCATTCCCCGGTAAAGCAGTGCAGAATGCCGCCGAGGCCGGTAGATGCCCACTCGCTGGCCAATCATCTCCAGGGTGTCGTCCCAGGCGTTGGTGCTGTTATCGGAGGGGCGGCAGTGGATGATGATGGGGCGCTTTCGGGCCGCGGCAATTTCCATCTGGCGGCTGAAGACGCGCTTTTGTTCGTCGCGGGGAGAGTGGTCGTAGTAGTAATCCAACCCAATCTCACCGCAGGCGATCACTTCCGGTTCCTGCAGCAATTGGTCGAGGGAGGCCAACGCGAGTTCGTCCGCAAGGCTGGCCTCGTGGGGATGGATGCCAGCAGTGGCCAAAATGCGGGGCATCCCGGGCTGCGCTGCAAACTGGCGGCTGAGTTCGAGAGCGCGGTGCATGGTGGCAGGACCATCGCCGATGCCGATCGAGAGCACCGTTCCCACGCCTGCTGCCCAGGCCCGGTGAAGCATCGCCTCGCGATCCTCGTCGTACCTGCTGCTGTCGAGATGTGCGTGCGAATCTACCAGCAAAAAATGACCCTCGCGATTTATTTAAGGCGCGCACCGATTTCGATGTCTTCGAGGAATCCGGCAAGAACCGGTTTGCCGTGTTCGCCGAGGGACGCGGCGACGATCATGCCGTTGGACTCCAGGCCCCTCATCTTGCGAGGCAGCAGGTTGGCGACGATGACAACCTTGCGACCGACGAGCGACTCCGGTGTGTAGGCTTCAGCGATGCCGGCCAGGATCTGGCGCTGTTCGTAGCCCAGGTCCACCTCGAGTCGAAGCAGCTTATCCGCTTTCGGAATTCGTTCAGCCACCAGGATCTGTGCAACCCGCAACTCAATCTTGGCGAAATCATCGATGGTAATTTTCTCGATCGTGGGAACCACGGGAGCCGCAGCGACTGGTGGCACCGGCGCGGACTCATCGGAGGAGCCGCCGAGCAATGCTTCTCCCAGTGCTGCTGCGGCCGCGCTGGAGCTGGTTGATTCCGACAGCGCCACGGCCACGCCTTCGAGAGCGGAGACGAATTTGGAGGTGTGGTGAGCGGAATGTACCGCCGTGGCAGGCGTGGCTTTCACAGCCTTTGTTGCCGGAGGTGCATCTTGTGGCGCACCTTCGGGCGCGACTGCCGTGTGCGCGTAGGACTCGGCCGGAGATTCTTCCACTTTGGGCTGGGGGGGGCCGGAGTCTGCGAGCGGATTGCTGTTGTTGTTCTTTTCGAGTTCCTGCATACGATTGACCGTGTCCTTTTCCGCGCGGGGGAAGACAGGGGAGACCTCTCCCAATTTGGTTCCGGATTTCAATCCGCCCCATGCGATGTTTTCGAGTTCGTGCCGCCCGATGGAGTCCTTGATATCTTCAAGCCCCAGCTGACGCCATATCTGTGCGGTCGTGTCCGGGAGGATGGGATAGAGGAGGGCCGTGATGACCCGGATGGATTCAGCCGCCGTATAGAGTGTGTTGGCGACGAACTGGCGCTGTTCGCCATCGGCAAGATCCTTTTTCCATGGCGCGGAGGCGGTGAGAAATCCGTCCACCTTGCCGATCAAGTCCCAAACCAGCTCGAGCGCACGCGAGAAATTGAACTTCTCAAATTCGACGCCGAACCGCTCCACAATGTCCGCGGCGTGGTTCTGAATCGTCGCGTCGATCGCAGTCGCCTCTGGCACCACGCCGTCGAAGTATTTTCCGATCATGGTGAGCGTGCGGCTTACGAGATTGCCATATCCGTTGGCGAGATCGGAGTTGTAGCGCTGCACCAGCGAGTCAAACGAGAAGCTGCCATCGTGGCCAAACACAACTTCGCGCATCAGGAAGTAGCGCAGTGCGTCGGCTCCAAGAACATCGAGGATCGTCTCCGCACGGACAATATTGCCGCGCGATTTCGACATCTTGCTCTCTTCAAAGAGTAGCCATCCGTGAGCCACTATGCTCTTTGGAAGAGGAAGCTCAGCCGCCATCAGGAATGCCGGCCAGTAAACGCAGTGAAAGCGGCTAATCTCCTTGCCGATCATGTGAACGTCAGCGGGCCAGAACTTCTTAAAGTTGGAGTCATCGCTGGTGTCGTCGGTGCCGTATCCGAGAGCCGTGATGTAGTTGGCGAGCGCATCCATCCATACGTAGATGACGTGCTTTTCATCACCGGGAACAGGGATTCCCCAGCTGAAACTGGTGCGGCTGATGGAGAGATCTTTCAGGCCGCCGCGAACGAAAGAAAGCACTTCGTTTCGCCGCGTTTCCGGCAGAATGACGATCTTGCCTTCCTTGCTTTCCGGCTGCCCATCCGGACCCAGGCGGTTTGGGTCCCAGTAGACATCTGCGAGGCGTCGCTCAAAAGCTGAAAGCTTGAAGAAGTAGTTTTCTTCGCTCACGGTCTCGGTAATCCGTCCGCAGTCCGGACAGGGCGAGCCCGGAGGCGCATCCACGTATAGCTCGTCAAACACGCAATATTGGCCGGTATAGGTGCCCTTGTAGATGAATCCCTTGTCACACAGGACGCTGAATAGCTTCTGCACGCCACGGATGTGGCGCTCTTCCGTGGTGCGGATGAAGTCGTCATAGCTCAGGTTCATCCGGTCCCAAAGCGAGCGAAACTGCGAGGAGACTCCGGCTGCAAATTCAGAGGGGCTGCAGTTTGCGGCTTGAGCGGCTCGCTCGATTTTCTGGCCGTGTTCGTCCGTTCCGGTCAGAAAGCGCGTCTCGAATCCAAGGGCCCGCTTCCTGCGGCAAATGGTGTCAGAGACCACAGTTGTATAGGTGTGGCCGAGGTGGGGCCGTGCGTTGACGTAGTAGATCGGTGTTGTGAGATAGAACCTGGGTTTGCTGGGCATGAGCCTTCGAGAAGCACTTCGCGCAACGCGGATTTCTTAATCAATCTTAGGGGCAGGGCGGAGGAGCGTCAAACCGGGAATGGTGTGGATAAGGCTCATAACTCTGCTAAAATCAGCAACAAAATCAGCTATTTCCGCGTGCCTCAACGCGCGGGCCAGAGTGGGTGTTCCAAGTGTATCTACAGCAGCAACGCATTCTTGAGGAGCGAGTTCGCTCCGTCCTCAAATCAAAATACGATTTGGATATCCCCAATCTCGTCATCGAGCAGCCGCCCGAGATTCGCTTCGGAGAATATGCATTGCCTGTGGCGTTTGAGCTGGCCAAGCGGCTGAAAAAAGCGCCGCGAAAGATCGCCGAGGAACTGGTTGCGGAGCTTGCTCCGTTGCCGGGATTTGCATCGTTCGAGTTAGCGGGAGCCGGTTACATCAACGCTCGGCTGGATCGCGCTGCTGCCCTTGAGGCGGTGGCACGCGACCAGAGTGGAGCGATGCTCTCAGGACTTCATGTTTTAGTTGAGCATACGAGCATTAACCCTAACAAAGCAGCACACGTAGGGCATCTGCGGAACGCTATTCTGGGCGACACGTTTGTGCGTCTTTTGCGCGCGGACGGGCAGAAGGTTGACGTCCAGAACTACATCGACAACACCGGTGTGCAGGTAGCCGACGTGGTGGTTGGACTCCAGCATCTTGAGAGGCTCTCCTATAACGAGGTGAGGGGTCTGCTTGGGGTTCTCAGAGACCGTGGCGAGCGGGTGGATTTCTATTGCTGGGATCTGTATGCGCGGGTGTCTGCCTGGTACGAACAGGGCAGCGACGAAGAGAAGAAGGCAAAAAAGAAGATTCGTCTGGACACGCTGCACCAGTTGGAAGAAGGCGGAAATGAGACGTCGGAGATTGCCGAAACTCTCTCTACCGCCGTTCTTCGACGACATCTGGAGACGATGCTTCGACTGGATATCGAATACGATTTGCTACCTCGCGAAAGCGAGATCCTGCACCTGCATTTCTGGGATCTTGCCTTCGAGCAATTGAAGGCCAAGGGTGTGCTTTACTTCGAGACCGAAGGCAAGAACAAGGGCTGCTGGGTGATGACTCGTGCTGGCCGCACGGGCGCCGAGCTTCGCGTGCCTAAGGCTGAAAACGGCGATAACGATCAGGAACAAGAAGACATCGGGCCAGACGAAGACGCGAAGGTGATTGTGCGCTCGAACGGCACGGTGACATATGTGGGCAAGGACATTGCCTATCATCTGTGGAAGTTTGGCCTGCTTGGCCGGGATTTCGGGTATAAGCCATTCTTCCAATACTCGGACCGGGAGTGCTGGATCTCAGACGAAGTCGGCGTGCCCGAGCATCCCCACTTCGGCGGTGCACAGGCGATCTACAACGTGATCGACAGCCGACAGTCCGATCCGCAGAGCAACGTTATTGAGGCACTGCGCGGGCTGGGCTACACGACTGAGGCGGACCGGTACACGCATTTCTCCTATGAGATGGTTGCGCTTACACCGCGTTGCGCGCTCGAACTTGGATATGAGGTTTCAGAAGCGGATCGAGGGCGGCCATTCATCGAGGTATCTGGGCGCAAAGGATTCGGCGTGAAGGCCGATGACCTGCTCGATAAGCTGATTGAGGCCACACAGCGCGAAGTTGACTCCCGTCAGCCGGATCGGGATCTTGACGAGCGGCAGCGGATTGCAAACGAGATCGCCGTCGGCGCACTGCGCTACTTCATGCTGAAGTACACGCGGAATTCGATCATCGCCTTCGATTTCAAGGATGCGCTGAGTTTTGAAGGGGAGACCGGGCCGTACGTGCAATACGCGGTGGTGCGTGCCAGGAACATCTTCCGCAAGGTTGGGACGACGGCGGAAGCCGTTCTGGAGGCGTTTACTGCTGATGGTACGGGGGCGTATCTAGCCGAAGAAGGCGCGGAAGATATCTGGTCTCTGTGGTTGCGAGCCTCAAAGACGGCACTTCTGCTGGAACAATGCATCCAGACCGCCGAGCCAGCGTACCTGGCAAAGCACGCCTTCCAAATGGCGCAGGAGTTCAACAACTTCTACCATCGTCACCATATCCTGACCGAAGAAGATGCAGGGAAGAAGCAGTTGCTGCTGGCGACGGCTGCCGTAGCCCAGCGGGAGCTGATCCGCGCGCTGGGCTGGCTGGGAATCAAGGCCCCAGAGGTTATGTAGGCCTCCTGCGAGGGTTAGGGAAGCGGCTGACCTTCGGCCTGCATCTGGCCTAGGGTTTGCTGATTGTATTGGCGGACCCCATCGGGAAGAGGAGCGTAACCCATACTATTTGCGGCGTTTTGCCCATCGGAGATAAGGTAAAGGATGAACTTCTTTAGCGCCGCCCGCTTTACTGCATTGGAGCCATCTTTGGGAACTATGAGAAACGTCAGTCCAGAGATGGGATAAGCATTTGCCGCAGTGGCTGGAGGATCGACGATGGGAATCCTGGGATCCTTGGCTAGTTGGGCGCTGAACGCCTCGATGGCCTGGGTTGTTCCCGCAGCTGTGCCTTCCACATAGTTTCCAGCCTTGTTCTTGATCTGGGCCACCGGCAGCTTGTTTTGCTGCGCATAGGTCAACTCGACGTAGCCAATAGCACCCGGAGATTGCCGGACCTGTCCTGTGACGCCTTCGCTGCCTTTACCGCCCAGTCCCAGAGGCCAGTTGACGGCTGTACCTGCGCCCACCTGCTTGGCCCAGTCAGGACTGACGGCAGCCAGGTAGGTTGTGAAAATGGCGGTGGTGCCGCTGCCGTCGGCGCGGTGGGCTACAGCGATCTGTTGACTGGGCAGGGAAACGCCGGGATTATCCTGCGCAATGGCAGGATCGTGCCAGTTGGTGATTTTGCCAAGATAGATCTGCGCCAGCGCTTCCCCAGAGAGACGCAGGGGCTGCTGAAGGCCAGGAATATTGTATGTAATGCAGACCGGTCCTGCACTTTCAGGAATTTGCAGGACAGGGGGCATTCCCTTGAGCTTTTCGTCGCTGAGGGCGGCGTCGGAGGCACCGAAATCTACGGTACCCTTCTTTACCTGCTCAATTCCTCCGCCCGATCCAATGGATTGGTAGTTGATCCGAACGTCCTGATTGAGTTCGTGGTAATTCGCGATCCAGCGCGTCATGATTGGGTAAACAAAGGAACTGCCAGCCCCGGACAGTTGAACATTTTTCGAACTATTGCAGGCGCCCAGACCCCCGAGCATGAGTGCGAGGAGGAGGGTGGACCTGCGGCGTTGAATCCTGGATGGCATCGTCTCTCCTTGTTGGCTGAAATCCTTGAACAGGCTCCGCCGAGGATGCCTGCCGTTTCCGGAATAACTATAAATTCAAATGATATGCGGCGCATGTTGAGATGCGGTGACATTGACATTCGTTTGGCAACGTCACGCGGTTGGAGTGCCTCCTATCCACTGGCAGTTTTCTGTCCGAAAGAAGTGGAGGAAATGAAATGCAGCAGCATGTGTTGAGAGGGAAAAGAGTCGCGATTGTAGCGACGGATGGCTTTGAGCAACTGGAATTGACAGAGCCCAAGCGAGCCCTGGAAGAGGCGGGAGCCATCGTAGACGTTGTATCCATCAACCCGGGAAAGATTCAGGGTATGAACCACATGGACCAGGGCGACAGGATTAAGGTAGACAAGACGATAGCGGATGCGAATCCGAGGGATTACGACAACCTTGTGCTTCCGGGTGGTGTTGCCAATCCCGATCAGCTACGTGTGAACGAAAAGGTAGTCGCGTTTGTGAAGTCGTTCTTCGATGCAGGGAAGCCGGTGGCCGCCATCTGCCACGCCCCGTGGACGTTGATCGAAGCCGATGTGGTGCGGGGGCGCACGCTGACGTCCTGGCCTTCGTTGCAAACGGATCTGAGAAATGCGGGCGCGAATTGGGTGGACGATAGAAGTAGTTGTGGACCAGGGACTGATAACCAGCCGCAATCCCGATGATCTTCCGAAGTTCAACGAGCAGATGATCAAAGAATTCAGCACCAGCCAAGTATGGAAAGTCGCCAGCTAGCCGGCCTCCACGGAAAGGGAAAGGGCGCATCCATGACGGATGCGCCCTTTTTGCATTTAGATCGCTCTATTTTGCGTAACTGCGAACCCACTCCACGATGCTGCGAACCGGCGTTCCAGAGGGTCCTTTCGCGATCCAGGGCTTCTGCTCTTCCATCCAGGCGACGCCCGCGATGTCGAGGTGAATCCAGGGCGTGTCCTCGGCGAATTCCTTCAGGAACATGGCAGCTGTGATTGCGCCGCCCCAGCGGCCGCCTGTGTTCATGATGTCGCCGATGTGAGAGCGAATCTGCTCCTTGTATTCATCTTCGACCGGAAGACGCCAGAAGCGTTCGCCCGACGTAGTGAGAGCATCGGCGAAGTGCTGGTATGTTTCGTCGTCGTTGGAGAAGATGCCGGCATTGGTCGTGCCCAGAGCTACGACACAGGCGCCGGTGAGGGTAGCCGCATCAATCAGGTGGGTAGCCCCAAGCTGCTTGGCATAGGTGAGTCCGTCGGCGAGTACCATGCGGCCTTCGGCGTCGGTATTGATGATCTCGATTGCCTTGCCGGACTTGGCGATGATGACGTCGCCCGGCTTGTAAGCAGTGCCGGAGGGCATGTTCTCCGCGGCGCAGACGACGGAGATGACCTTGACCTTGGGCTTCAGAGCGGCGATGGCGCGCATGGCTCCGATCATGGAGGCTCCGCCGGCCATGTCGTACTTCATCTTCTCCATGCCGTCGGAGGGCTTGATGGAGATGCCGCCGGTGTCAAAGGTAATGCCTTTGCCGACCAGTCCAAGAACGGGCTCTGCGGGCGCTCCTTCCGGCTCGTAGGTCATGACGATGAGCGCAGGCGGCTCCGCCGATCCCTGGGAGACGGACCAGAAGGCGCCCATCTTCTCCTCGTGGAGCTTTTCCGTGCTGAAGACCTCGCACTTCAGGCCGGCTTCCTTGCACATCTCTGCTGCCCTCTGGCCGAGGACGGTCGGAGTCATCTTGTTTCCGGGCTCGTTTACGAGCGTGCGGGTAAAGTTCTGCGACTCACCGAGAATGACTCCCTCGGTATATCCGGCATTGACCTCGGCCTGGTTTGCGCTGGCAGGGCTGAGGATGGACAGATTCCGGATGCTCTGATCCTTGCGGTCTGAGCGGTAGGTGTCCGGATCGAAGTCCCCGACAAGCGCGCCTTCCACGGCTGCGCGGGCAGTGGCATGTGCAGGGAACGATTCTCCGGAGGGAAGAGCGATGGTGAGTTCGCGGATGGAGCGCGGCTTGGCAAAGCGTACGGCGGTGCCGGCGCCCTTGCGGATATCGTGGACCGAAGCCTTTGCCTTTTTGCCCAGTCCCACGATCAGCAGGCGGCTGGCCTTCAGGCCGGCAGGAGCGTGGAGCAGAAGAGTTTCAGCGCTGGCCGGCCTTAAATTCGCCACTGGAGAGTGCGGATTCGGCGGCTGAGAGCAGGGCTGCATCTTCGATTAGCAAAACGGGTTCAGCCTTGGCGTTTGCGTCTTTCGAGGTTTGTTGATCGGCGGCAAATACGACGAGGAGTTCTGTGGTGGCTTTCGCCGCTTCGTTCTGGAGCAGTTGTGTCTTCATATCCCTCTCTTGAGTTTTGAATCGATCCGGTCTATCTGGCGAGCTTTCCTTTGCTGTGCGCGATGGCTGCGCGTGCTTCCTTGTCCGCTTCGCGCCGACGCTCCGTCTCGCGTTTGTCCCAGTCCTGTTTTCCCTTGGCAATGGCCAATTCGCACTTTACCTTGCCATTCTTAAAGTAGAGCCGGGTTGGGATGAGCGTATGCCCCTTGATCTGCGTCTTTCCAAATAGCTTGCGCACCTCGTCCCGATGAAGCAGCAGTTTCCGGGTGCGAAGGGCATCGTGATTGGAGATATTTCCGTGAGAATAGGGGCCGATATGGACATTCAGCAAAAAGGCTTCTCCATTGCTGATGATTCCATAGGAGTCCCTGAGGTTGGCTTTGCCCTCGCGGATGGATTTGACCTCGGTTCCGCGGAGGGCCACTCCGGCCTCGAATTTTTCCAGCAGAAAATAGTTGTGACTGGCGGCGCGATTGACGGCAGCGTCGCGGGTTCCGGCAGCGACCGGGTCGCGCGGCCTGGGCTTCTGGGGAACGTTCTCGGTGGAATGGCTGGATTGGCGTGGCATACGGTCCGAACCTCCATGCTAGCACGCACAGGAGGTAGTTCTCAGGCCCGGCGCAACACCCGTAAATGCAATGGTATAATCGCCCAACAGCGGCAGTTCAAACGCGTCGCTCTTGAGGGCTTCCGCTCAAACTTCGGTATGGAGTTTTGCCTGATTTTTTTTAGTCCATTTACCTTAGAAGCCGAGTGTGCTGACTCATCGGTTTTCTGCGGCAAACCGGTGTTCACCCAGGACCAGCCCTGCCACTCTGGAGTTCGATGAAACGCCAATTCCGCTTTAAAATTCGCCAATCCGTTTCGGGATGGGTTTTGTCCATTGTGTGCTGTCTTCCGCTGGTACTTGGGGTTGCCTGGTTCAAGGCCGTGGCAGAGTCTGCCTCATCCCTTTACAAACAGGGCCAGGCTGCTGAAGCGAAAGACGATATTCCCGCCGCATACGAGTTTTACCAGAAGGCGTATCAGAAGGATCCCAAGAACCTGGAGTATCGCACTTCGTACTACAAGACACGCCTTCAGGCTGCGGAGTACCACGTTCACCTGGGGCAGAAGATCGGCGCGACCGGCGACGATGCCGGGGCACTCGCCGAGTTCATGCGCGCGCTGGAGATTGATCCAACTGCCGAAGTGGCGAAACAGGAGATTGACCGGATTCGGCAGCGCAGTGGCGCCAGCGGAGTTTCGAGCGTAGGGGAATCGTCGGTTGCAACCAGCGCGGGAAACACGTTGAATGAAGTGCAGTCGCCAATCCAGTTGAAGCCGTTGTCGAACGAGCCGATCACGCTTCACATGGCGGAAGACAGCAAGATTGTTTACCAGGCCGTGGGCAAGACTTCCGGCATCAATGTGCTTTTCGATCCGGAATATAACTCGAAGCGCATCCAGATCGATCTTTCGAACGTCTCGCTGTTTGATGCTTTGCGCATTATCGGCACAGTCTCCGGCACATTCTGGCGGCCGGTGACTTCAAACACGATTTTTGTTGCGCAGAATACTCGCGCCAAGCGAACTGAACTGGATGAGCAGGCGGTGCAGACATTTTATCTATCGAATGCGGCGCAGGCGAATGACCTGAACGACATTCAGACAGCGCTGCGAAATGTTCTTGCCAACGCGAAGCTTTACGGCGTGCCCAGCCAGAATGCCATCGTGATGCGGGCGACTCCGGACGAGCTGCTGCTGGCGCAGAAGTTGATTTCGGATTTAGATAAGGCGCGTCCTGAAGTTGTGGTGGATGTAGCCGTTCTTGAAGTGAATCGCGACAAGTTGCGGAATATCGGAATCACATTGCCGCAAACGGCGACCGTATCGCTGGTGGGCAGCAATGCCACCAGCAGCAGCAATTCCGCGACGAACGGGACGACAACCGTCAGCACCACCCAGACGACCAACAACCTTACGCTGAATACGCTCGCGAACCTGAATGCAACCAACTTCGCCGTCACGATTGGACAGGCGACAGCGAACTTGTTGCTGACGGATACGAACACGCGAATTCTGCAGAATCCGCGTATTCGCGCCACCGATAATCAGAAGGCAACACTCAAGATCGGTTCGCGAATTCCGGTGGCTACAGGATCATTTTCGAACGGCGTCAGTTCAGGCATCGGCGTCAGCGCGGTGCAGACACAGTTCCAGTATCTCGACGTCGGCGTGAATGTCGACGTAACTCCGACGGTGCACTATGACCGCGACGTGACGCTGAAACTTGCATATCGAAGTGTCGTCGCAGAACGGCAGCGTGACGATCAGCGGCGTTACGGAGCCGATTATCAGCCAGCGCAAAATCGAGCAGGTCATCCGTCTCCGCGAAGGCGAGGCGAATATTCTTGGCGGCATCATGGTCAAGTCGGATCTGCGGAATGTTTCGGGCACTCCGGGGCTGGGTGAGATTCCGCTGCTGAAGTACCTGTTCTCGTCGCAGAGCCATGAAGTGCAGAACGATGAGGTAATCTTTCTGCTGATTCCGCACGTTGTGCGCGCCTCGGCGCTCACTGCGCTGAACTTGCAGAGCATCGACACGGGCACGGGAACTACGGTTGAGATACGGCGTTTGCAGCCGCAGGATGTTCCGGCAGCATTGAAGCCGGTTGCGGCACCCATGCCAAATCCATCGGGTCAGGCAGCGGCGGGTGGACAGCAAGGATTCGGCGTGGGCGTGCAGCCGGTGCCCGGACAGTCCGCCATTACCGCAGCGAATAACGCGATCAATCCTGCTGTGCAGCCACCGAATGCGAACCTGGTGACGTTGCAGATGACGCCAGCACAGAGTACGCAGAAGGTCAACTCGACCTTCCAGGTGGCGGTGAATCTATTCGGCGGACAGGATATTTATTCTGTCCCCATGCAGATTCAATACGACGCCAGCAAGCTGACTTTGACGAATGTCGATACGGGAACGCTGCTCGGCAGGGATGGGCAATCGGTTGCGCTGGTGCATCGAGACGACGGAAATGGAGGGGTAGCGATCTCCGCCTCCAGACCGCCGGGTGTGAGCGGTGTGACAGGAACGGGTACCGTGTGCATCCTCACGTTCCAGGCCAAGGCGGCCGGAGATGCGAACATCAGCATTGTTCGACCCGGTGCTAAAAACAGTGCGCAGCAGGCAATTCAGGCCGTTGGGTCGCCCGCAGTTGTGCACGTGGAGTAATGCCTTGAGGGATCGCAACATGTCACGCGGCCATCGGGAGGCGGGACTTTCACTGGTAGAGCTGATTGTAACGGTCGCAATTCTGGCCGTGCTCGCGACCATCGCCGTGCCGGTTGCGCGCTTCCGGGTTCAGCGCGAGAAAGAACGCGAATTGCGTTATGACCTGTGGCAGATGCGCGACGCCATCGATCACTACAAGGACGCTGCGGAACGCGGTGGCTTCCAGGTGAAGATCGACACGGAAGGTTATCCTCCTGACCTGCGACACTCTTGTAAACGGGGTAGACGTGCAGGGCAAGAAAGTGAAATTTCTACGTCGCATTCCGGTTGACCCGATGACGGGGAAGGCAGAGTGGGGAATGCGCTCCATGCAGGATGATCCAAAAGGCGATTCGTGGGGCGGACAGAATGTCTTCGATGTCTACTCCAAGTCGCAACGTACAGCTATCGACGGAACGAAGTATTCAGAATGGTGAGACGCTTGGGTTTGATTCTGGCTTCCAGATTGAAGAGACGCACACAATTCGGCGGCATCGGCCACGCAATGGTTTGGTCAGAAGACGCGTCGGGCTTCACCCTGGTCGAACTGATGATCGTGATGCTGATCATCGGCGTTCTGATGGCGATCGCCGTTCCCAATTACCTGTCATCCTTGAAGGGTGCGAAGGAAGCCGTTCTTAAGGAGGATCTGCACGTGCTTCGACAGGCAATCGATGCCTATACTGTGGACAAGGAAAAAGCGCCGCAGTCTCTAGATGATCTTGTGCAGGCCGGGTATCTGAAGTCACTTCCGGTTGACCCCATGACACGAAGCAACACCACCTGGGTTACGGATACGAGCGACTCCCTGCATTCACTGGACCAGACGGAACCCGGCATCGATGATGTGCATAGCGGATCGCAGGAAGCCTCCGCCAACGGGGAACTCTACAACACCTGGTGAAGCAGATTCAGTGAATTGATGGACTTTGCGTATTACCTGCCGCATGCCAGAAGCGGCGTGTGACTATGACGGAACCCTCCGCTCTTTTTCATCTCGATAATGTCTTCGATCCTGCGCCGGTCTACGAGCGCTTTGTTGCGGTGACAAAACTTGCAGAGGCGAATTTCCATGCCGACCTTGCCGGCAGGCTTATATTTTGCGGAACGGTGGATGACCGTGCGTCGAAGACTGTTTTAGCGGCGAGTATTGCAGGCGCTGCAACGCTTGGAATTTCATCCGACCCGGAGCAGGTCAAGCAAATCATACGTAACAATGTCTGTGACTTTATTGTGAACAGTCTCGACGAAGCGCTGCGAATCCTGAAAAATGAAGTCCGCAAGAAGCTCCCAGTCGCCGTATGCCTGGAGCAGGATTTTGCCGGAACCGTTGAGGAGTTCGCCGCCAGGGGCGTTCAGCCGGATGTGATGGCCCTGTCTCGCAAAGAAGGCGGCACAGAGCGGGATGCGATATCACAACTTGTGGAGCGGGGTATGACTCTCTTGCCCCCGGCTGAAGATGGGCCGGTAGAAGGCGTGTATTGGCGTGTCCCGGAATATCCTGTGCTGTGGCTGCCGAGGCTCGATAGCGTTGCTGCTGAGGTGCTGGGCGACGAGATGCGTAGAAGATGGCTTCGCCTTGCTCCCAGGTACCTGGGACGACGCTCTCAATCGATACGGTACGTCGACATGACGGAGACGGAATTCACCTTGTTTGCGGTTGCAATTCTAACCGCACAACGAGAAGGAAGAATCGAAACAGAAGTTGTGATTCGACGGGGCGAGAGGGAAGAGCGCATCACGCCCGGAACTTAGGCGATGAACCATTGAACCTGTGTGCGACGGGGCAGAATTAGCGCTGAGCAGACGCCTCATCCGCCGCAGTTTCAATTGCGGCCCACAACTCCTTCATACCAGCGCCTGTCTTGGCGGAGATCATCAAAATCTTGTCCACTTCAAGTTCCGCTTTTAAAGTGGACTGCGCCTTCACGCGGGTATTTCCCGATAGCTTGTCCGCCTTGGTTGCGACGACGAGGAATTTGCGACCAGTTGCTGCGAGGTATCGGATCAACTGAGCGTCACCTGGCTGCGCTGGGATTCTGCTATCCACCAGGCAAACGCACATCGCCAGGGGAGCGCGGCTTGCAAGATAAGGCTCAATGAACTTTGGCCACTCTGAGGAGATCGACTTCGAGATTTTGGCGTATCCATAGCCGGGAAGATCCGCAAAGAGAAAGCGCGGATTGCTTTGCTTCGGAGAATCGTAGAGCGCGAAGAAATTGATGGCGCGCGTGCGGCCTGGCGTGGAGGAAACCTTTGCTTCCTTTGAGCCAACCAGAGCGTTTATCAAGCTGGATTTGCCCACGTTGCTGCGGCCCAGAAAGGCGAACTCCGGCACTGCGGATTGGGGAAACTGCTCGGGAGCCAGTGCGGAAAGCAGGAAGCGAGGGAAAAGTCGCATGAATGCTTCCAGTATACGGGGAGCGGTTTGCGATCAGACAGAAACCGCCGGAGGCGGGAACCTTCCGGCGGTTTCTGTGATTCGATTGTCTGCGACTTACTGGTGGGCGTGCTGTTCCGGAGAGGGCGGCGGAGGTACCGAAGCAAGTGCTTCCGGCGTCTCCTCTTTCAGATCCGGCAGAGGAGCTTCGAGGGCAATCTTCAGGACCTCGTCCATCTGATCGACGAAATGCAGCTTCATTACGCTCTTCAGATTCTCGGGAAGGTCCGCGAGATCCTTCTCGTTTTCGCGCGGCAGAATTGCTTCAAAGATGCCGGCGCGATGTGCCGCCAGCAACTTCTCTTTCAATCCGCCAATGGGCAAGACCTTGCCGCGCAACGTGATTTCTCCAGTCATTGCCAGGTCGCGCCGCACTTTGATTTTCGTAAGCGCACTTGCAAGACCGGTAGCAAGCGTTATGCCGGCGGATGGGCCATCCTTGGGAATGGCACCTTCCGGCACGTGAATGTGTATGTCCACGGCACGATAGAAGTCCTTGGGCAGACCGAGGTGGTGCGAACGGCTGCGAATGTAAGAGAGAGCAGCTTGCGCTGATTCCTGCATTACATCGCCGAGTTGGCCGGTAAGCGTAAGCTTGCCTTTTCCGTCGAGTACCTGAACTTCGGTCGACAGAATGCTGCCGCCCACTTCTGTCCAGGCCAGTCCTGTGACCAGTCCCACTTCGCTCTTTTCGTTGACTTGAGAGTCGCGGAATTTCGCCACGCCAAGGAACGTGTTGACGTTTGCTGCTGTGATCTCTTCCTTGTGCTTGATGCCATTCTTGATGACGCGACGCACGACCTTGCGGCAGATGTTGCCAATCTCGCGCTCGAGGTTGCGGACGCCAGCCTCGCGAGTGTAGCCGCGAATGATCTCAACGATCGCATCTTCGCTGAAGACGATGTTCTTTTCGCTGAGGCCGGTGGCTTCGCGCTGTTTCTTCAACAGGTATTGCTTGGCAATCTCTAGCTTCTCGTCCTCGGTATAGCCGTGCAAGCGGAGAATCTCCATGCGATCCTGCAGCGGGCCGGGGATGGTATGCAGCACGTTGGCGGTGGCAACGAAGAGCACCTGCGAGAGGTCGTATTCCACGTCGAGGTAGTGGTCCTGGAAGCTGGTGTTCTGTTCGGGATCCAGCACTTCAAGCAGTGCGGATGCCGGATCGCCGCGGAAGTCAGAAGCCATTTTGTCCACTTCGTCCAGCATGAACACGGGATTGCGTGTACCGGCCTTCTTCATGGACTGGATAATCTGACCGGGGAGCGCGCCGATGTAGGTACGGCGATGGCCGCGAATTTCTGCTTCGTCGCGCACGCCGCCTAGCGACATGCGAACGAACTTTCGTCCTGTCGCTTTGGCTATCGACATTCCAAGCGAAGTCTTGCCGACGCCCGGAGGCCCAACAAAGCAGAGGATGGAGCCCTTGGGATTCTTGACCAATTGGCGAACTGCTAAAAATTCGAGGATGCGTTCCTTGATCTTTTCCAAGCCGTAGTGGTCTTCGTTCAGAACCTTCTCGGCGTGATCGATGCTGCGCGTTTCCTTCGACTTCTTCTTCCACGGCACGGCAAGCAGCCAGTCCAGATAGTTGCGCGAGACGGTCGACTCGGCGGACATGGGCGGCATGGCCTCGAGCTTCTTCAGTTCAAGGATCGCCTTGTCGAAGACGTCCTTCGGCATACCGGATTGTTCGATCTTCTTCTTCAGTTCGTCGAACTCACTTTTTTCGCCGCGGCCGAGTTCTTTCTGGATCGCCTTGATCTTTTCGTTGAGGTAATACTCTTTCTGGGCGCGCTCCATCTGCCGCTTTACGCGCGACTGGATGCTGCGGTCCATGTTCAACTTTTCGATTTCCACATCGAGGACATCGGCTACCCGCGCCAGTCGTTCTGCGGGATCAAAGATGTCGAGCAACTCCTGTTTTTCTTCGATTGAGAGTTGCAGATTGGCTGCGATAGTGTCCGACAGTTTGGCGGGCTCATCCATACGGACTGCCGCGATCATCGTCTCGTAATTCAAGGACTGCTGCAGCTTCACGTACTGCTCAAAGAGGGACGTGACGCGCTGCATCAGTTGTTCAACTTGCGGGGTGACCTCAAGCTGGATGACGCCAGTGCGAACGGTGGCGACAAAAAAACCGTCCGAATCAGTGATGTCGACTGCCTTGGCGCGCTCGAGTCCCTCGACCAGGACCTTGATGTTTCCGTCCGGCATTTTGACGCTCTGGACGATGTTTCCGATGGTTCCGACAGTGTAGATATCTTCCGGCCGGGGCTCATCCACGCTGGCATCGTGTTGCGTGGCGAGAAAGATCTTGCGATCGCCGGAGAGCGCTTCTTCCAGGGCCCGGACACTCGACTCGCGGCCCACCACAAACGGGGGCATCATGTACGGGAAGATCACCATGTCCCGAATCGGCATCATGGGAAGCTTACGGAGCTCGTTCTTGTCGCGATTTTCCTTGGCTTGTGTCACGCCGTTTCCCTTTCGCTTCCTGTTCCTACCTTTAGATGAGGAAAGACCCAACTCGATGCGAAACCCTATTGCTGGATTCGTGGCGTGAAAGAAAGTAGAGCATTCCTAACCTGTTCATTGGACTTTGATCGAGGGGAAAAGATAACACAACTCGACCTGTCGCAGGGAATCGTTTAGCCCGCCTTTTCAAGCAGAGTTACGGAAAGATCGCGCTTGGCTACCATTTCCGCTGTTATTTCGAGTTCCTTTACTTTTTTGTTGCTGGGAAGGTGATACATAAGATCGAGCATCAACTCCTCGAGGATCATTCGCAGCCCGCGTGCTCCAACCTTGCGCTGCAATGCCTCGCACGCAATGGCCCGGGCGGCATCGTCCGTAAAGGTCAACTGGACGTCTTCATATTCGAAGAGCCGCTGGTATTGCTTGATGATCGCGTTGCGCGGCTTGGTGAGGATCTCGACAAGCGCGGCTTCATCCAACTCGTCCAGGATTCCGATTACGGGCAGACGGCCGACGAACTCGGGGATCAAGCCGAACTTGATGAGGTCCTGTGGCTGAGCCTGGCGGAGTAGCTCGGCGTCGCGCTGATTGCGTGCCGTTGCAGCCTCGAGTGTCTCTTTCTCGGTCAGGGCCTTGAAGCCGAGAGCCTTTTTGCCGATTCGACGGCCAATCGCCTTTTCCAGGCCGACAAATGCGCCACCGCAGATGAAAAGAATGTTAGTGGTATCGACGGGGGTAAATTCCTGGTGGGGATGCTTGCGTCCACCTTGTGGAGGTACATTCGCGACGGTCCCCTCAAGGATCTTCAGAAGAGCCTGCTGCACTCCTTCACCGGAAACGTCACGTGTGATGGAGGGGTTCTCATCTTTGCGGCCGATCTTGTCGATCTCGTCGATGTAGATGATTCCCGTTTGTGCGCGGGCAACGTCTCCATCCGCGGCCTGCAGCAGCTTCAGGATGATGTTTTCGACGTCCTCGCCAACGTAACCGGCTTCGGTGAGCGTTGTCGCATCGACGATCGCGAACGGCACATCAAGCATCTTCGCCAAGGTATGGGCCAGCAGAGTCTTGCCGCTTCCGGTGGGTCCCACGAGCAGGATGTTGGATTTGGATAGCTCCACATCGCTGCCGCGTGTCCGGTTCATCTGGATGCGTTTGTAGTGATTGTAGACGGCCACGGCGAGCTTCTTCTTTGTCTGGTCCTGTCCTATTACATACTCATCGAGAAACGCCTTCACTTCCTGCGGCTTGGGCAGATGTGCGGGAGCGGCTCCCGGCTGAGTTTCGGTGCGGTCATCTTCCAGAATGGAGTTGCAAACGGCAACGCACTCATCGCAGATGTAAGCACGCGGATAGTCGCTAGGCGATGAGATCAACTTCGCCACCGCGTCCTGCGATTTATGACAGAACGAACAACGAAGTGTGTCGTCAGATCCGGTGCGGGTTTTCATGCTGCAACTCCTTCTGGTAAAACCAGTGCCCGACTTCGACTTCAGGTCCGAGGCCGGTCGATGATTTCATCAATGATGCCGTACTCCTTGGCTTGCGGAGCATTCATGATGAAATCGCGCTCGACATCTCTCTCAATTCGTTCCAATGACTGACCGGTATGTTTCGACATCAACCGGTTTGTGATTTCACGAATACGAAGAATTTCGCGCGCGTGAATATCAATATCCGTCGCCTGGCCCGAGAGTCCGCCCATCGATGGCTGATGGATGAGGATTCGTGAGTTCGGCAAGGCAAAACGCTTGCCCTGGGTCCCGGACATGAGAAGAAAGGCTCCCATGCTAGCCGCCTGGCCAATGCAATACGTCACAACGTCATTCTTGATAAATTGCATTGTGTCATAAATTGCCAGACCCGCAGTGATCGATCCGCCCGGGGAGTTGATATAAAGCTGAAGATCCTTCTCCGGATCTTCGCCGGAGAGAAATAACATCTGGGCAATGATCAGGTTAGCGATCTGATCATCAATCGGGGTACCAAGAAAAATAATATTATCGCGGAGCAGACGGGAATAAATGTCGTAGGCGCGTTCGCCTCGACTCGTCTGCTCAATGACCATGGGTACTAGTGCCATTTTCTCTTACTCTCGCTCTCCGGAACCAACCGTTCCGGTGGATAACGTGGAGTCAGGAGCCGGTTTACACTCTGCCGGCCCAGGCAAACAAATCCCGCTCAAAACTACTCAGGAAACCAGTCTGTCGTAGAGCAGATTTCCCGTCTTTTCTCTTCTTAATTGTTCCCGGATTCTAGCTAGGCTGCCGTCTTCCGTCAAACGCGCCCGTAGTGCTTCAACCGGTTCCCGTGACTGCAATGCGATGATCTGTAATTCCTGCTCCGCCTCATCCGGACTAATCTCGATCTTCTCGTCATCCGCGATGTGATCCAGAATCATGGAGCCCTTGACCTCGTTAAGAGCGGAATCGTGCTGAGCATTCCGCAGCCGATCAAAATCAAGCTTGCGCATATCCTCGGGACGCATCCCTTGTTGGGCCAGAGCGCGCAGCCCACGGTCGATGCGTGCATCCACCTGGTGCTGCACCAGAGTTTCCGGAACAGGGAAGTCGTACTTCGCGATCAACGTTTCGATCATCTTGTCTTTCGTTTCCGCCTCCAGGCGGCGCCGCTTGTCGTTTCCAAGGTGCTCGCGAAACTTCGTTGTGAATGCGTCGAGGGTTTCATACTCGCCAAGTTCCTTGGCAAATTCGTCGTTCAATTCAGGCACAATGCGCTTCTTGATTGCCTTCACTTCGACGTCATAGGCAACGGTCTTGCCGGCGAGATTCTTCTCATTGAAGTCGGCAGGATAGGTAACCTCAAACTTCAATTCCTGTCCCGGCTTTGCGCCCCGCAGCGCATCGTTGAATGACTCCAATGTATTTTTGCCGCCGACTTCGATTACCACATCTTCACCTTTTACAGGTTCGCCCGCGGGCGTCTCTTCACCATCGGCCTTGAACTCGCCATGGAAAGTAATCTGCGCCCAGTCTCCATCGACCAGAGCGCGGTCTTCGATTACGGGCTCCATGGCAGCGCGCGAATCACGAACACGCTCAAGCTCGGATTGATACTCCTCCTCGGTGAGAGCGGTCTCAGGCTTCGCGATCCTTACATCCTGATAGCCCTCCACGGAGAAGGTTGGCAATACCTCGAAAGCGGCTTTGCACTCGATTGGCTGGCCGTCTTCGATCTTCAATCCGCTGACCTGAGGCTGGGAGACGGGCTGGATCTTCTCCTGCTCAATAAGTTCGCGGAAGCGTGCCGGAACAAGGGCTTCCATAACATCCTGCCGAATCTGTTCCGCGAAGCGGGTGCGGATGAGCGATTCGGGAACTTTGCCGGAGCGGAAGCCAGGGATGCGGGCCATCTTCTGGTAACGCTTGGTTACCTCGCGAAAAGACTTGCTGACCTCTTCCGCAGGCACTTCGATCGTTACTTCGCGCAGGCATGCGGGGTTCAGTACAGGTCCATGACTATGTTGGTGATCGTGACCCTCATGATCGTGGCTTTCATGGGCGGAGGCAAGCTCCCCCCCGGTGTCGGCGGTGGGATTCAATTCGGGATTCGGAGTGGTTTCGAGTGTCTCAGTTGAGCTCAACTTGTGCCTTCCAGATGCGTGCGTCCAACGTTCTAGGGAATTGCATCGGGGCGCGAGTGCCGCCCCGTACTTACAGATGCGGAGTTGGACGGTCTACTCTACATGGTAAGGGGCTTTCAGATGGGGGTCAAACCACGGCCTGAGGGAAATGAGGACACAGTCAAAAGAGGAATCAACTTGACGTATATCCTTTGATGTTCGTGTCAGACTGGAATTGGACAGCGGCTAGAATTCCTCCGCAAGCGGAGCGCGGACGTGTTGGAGAAATCGGGCGTCGGCCGCGCCGATTTGCTGGTAATTCTGACGGGCCTGGGCCAAGCTAAGAGAGCCATTCGCAGTATTGCGGACAACGTAGGCGTCCGAGTCATCCTGTCCATCGTCGTCCCACCAGCAAACTGGGCAAAGGCCCATGCAGTCAGGGGCGCCGAGAGTCTTATATCCACAGCACATACATCGAATCAGGACCATAGTTAAAGCAGGGCACAGTTATTTGTATTAAGTGAGACAGCACGGAGGCTGAGAAAGTTTCGCCATAGAGCGGGGAGAGTCACTTTGCCAGCGACGCCCCCCGATTTGTCAGTTAGCCGAAGAGCCTACTTGGCAGGGGCGGGGACAAAGAGCTGCAGCCGCACCTTCCACGTAGTTGAATCGCCGGGTTTCAACGTTACCATGCCGGTATCCATGCCCTTCCAGACCTTGCTGAAAGGATCGCCGAAGTTGTACTGCTCTTCGACTGCGATGAACGATTTTTCCTTGGGCGCGTAGACCTGCACGGTCTTGATCTGCGGGGAGAGCCCCTCGATGTGAACACCGTAGCTCGCCGCGGGATCGATCACGTCAACAACAACCGCTCCATTCGTACGCTTGAGATGGGCGAAGTTATCGTCGAGGAACTGATCGTCGAGCGCTTTGCCGTCGGGAGCGTTGAAGTCATAGGGAGTGCCCTTAACGGGAAGCAGCTTTCCTGTGGGGAAGACGTCGTCATAGTTATTTACCTGTGCCATAACTTCGGCAGGAATATGCAGGCGGGCCTGGGTGCGGTTGCCACTCGGCAGGTTGAAGTAGGGATGCCAGCCGATGGCCATGGGTTCGGGTTCTTTACCTACATTTTTCGCGGTAATCGTGCTTTCGACGCCGTCGGCCGTCAAGCTGATGACGATGGTCAAGTCGGTTTCAGAGAGCCAATATCCTCCGAAATTGCCGGCGTGGATCGTTCCGGTTATGGTCGCGCCATCCGGACTGACCTCAACGTTGTCTGTCTGTTTCGCAAGGATCAAACCGTGCATGGCATGCGGTTCTGCATTCGGAAGCTTGCCTGCCCAGTTTGCGGGCAAAGTAAGTGTCTTTCCGTGCCAGGAAGTGGTGATCGTTTTCTTATCCGCGGACAGCTTGCCGCGGATCCGGTTGGGGTAGGGAACCAGGAAGGCGCCGCCGAGGCTGAAGCTCTTATTCCCGTAGGCATCGGCCTCATTGCCATTGAGAAGCTCAGCAGCGTCGGCCAGGGACGGTGACGTGAAGACATCCACCACGCCCTTGCCGGGGATATTGGCCTTGATCTGAAACAGATTCATTCCCCTGCCTGGAAGGATGGTCGCGCTAAGAAATTCGGGTTTGGTTCCGTTCGAAGTGGGTGCCCGCTCAAGCTTAACGATCTTCTGGCCGCCCATATCTGTCGGTTCCGGTGCGGCGAACGGAGTAGCGGGCTTGGCTGCCTCCTGGGGCGGCGCGGCTTGTTTGCAGCCGACGGCGAACAGGGCTGCCGCCGCTAAAGTAATAACGACCTGATTGCGAATGAATCCCTTGCACATGGCTCTGGTCCTTCTTGGAAATTAGGAGATGGTCTCTTCCGGGAGACGTTTCCCGGAAAGCGAAGACTATCACCCGGGCGCGCCCATAGAAAATCGCCCCCCATTCTACTCGCCCAGGGTAACGTAGTGCACTTGGCTTTAAAATCAGCGAATGCCCAGGACCGTCTCTAGAACGCTGGATGAGTTGAACCGGCAGATCGTCGCCTGCGAACGCTGCGCTCGGCTGCGCTCCCATTGCTCGCAGGTCGCGTTGGTTCGGCGACGAGCCTACTCGACCTGGGAATACTGGGGAAAGCCGGTGCCTTCGTTTGGAGATTCTCAGGCACGCGTCATGATCCTCGGACTGGCCCCCGGGGCACATGGCTCAAACCGCACGGGAAGACCTTTCACGGGCGACGGCTCGGGCGACTTCCTTTACCCGGTGCTGTACGACGCGGGCTTTGCTTCGCAGCCTAAATCCACTTCGAGGGATGACGGAATGAAGCTGCACGATCTGTGGATCAGCGCCGCGGTACGATGCGCACCTCCGGACAACAAGCCGCTGCCCGAAGAGATCGCGAACTGCTCCAGCTACCTTGATGACGAACTTGCGTTGCTCAAGCGCCTGCGCGTTGTCGTGTGCCTGGGCCGCATCGCTTTCGATGCTTACCTTGCTCATCTTGTGAGAGGGGGAAAGATCGAGCGGCGGTCGGCTTATCTTTTTGCGCATGGCGCAGAATATCAAATTGAGCCCGCCCGCTGGGTGATCGCGAGTTACCATCCGTCGCTTCAGAACACGAACACGGGCCGGCTTACTCGGCCGATGTTCGCGAAGATTTTCTCTCGCGCACGAATGTTAACTAAAGCCGAATGAATTCTGCGTTAGAGCGGTGTGCAAGCATCTCCGCGCGACGAAAAATGCATCAAGTGAATGACGATTGTTATTCGAAGCGCGGAGGAAGTTCAATGATTACGATTTTGCTCATCCTGCTGGTGCTGGCGTTGATCGGCGCCTTTCCATCCTGGCCCTATAGCAGAGGCTGGGGCTACTATCCGAGCGGTGGCATTGGCCTGATACTGGTCATTATTGTTGTCCTGATGCTTCTTCACGTCTTCTAGTCAGCCTCCACAGAGGCCTGCATCCGCTCTGAAGGAACATTCCTCGAAGGCTTGTTCCCTTCAGCGCAGAACGATTCCTGCGCTCATAGTCATACCATTTCTGACGGGTAGAAAAGCGTCCTGCGGCGTCCAGACATGTTTGTATTCGAAAGTTGCCAGGTGCAGCGCCACCAGTGGATGCAGCCGGTAATCCAATCCGGCGCCGAATTTCATGGTGAAGTTATTTGTATTGACAACCTCAGCCGTGCTCGACACAAGTTTCTTTTCTGCATCGCGGGTATCGACCCGGTCCCGCTCGTAACTTCCCGCCATACCGCCTGCGACCACCGAAACAAATGGACTCCAACGCGAAGCGGGTGCCGGAGTCCACCGCGTGCCAGCCGTGTAAGTGAGTGTGTCCCCGCTCCATCGGTCGGTCAGTCCAAGCACCTTGCACCCGCCTATATCCGCCACCAGCTGCAGCTGTCTCTGCACCTGGACAGTTGCCACGCCGCCGCCGCCGACGCAAGGCTTAGTTCCATTCTGGGTCCAATACAGATCAGCCCTTGCATTCATTACCACTTGAATGAGCGGCACACCAAATTCGCCCTCAATAGGCCCTCTCGGCAACGGTTCCGGCTGAATAAATCCGTCAGCATCTGCTTCGTAAAACTCCTGCAGATGTCCGCTAAACGGACCTGGCCGCGTGTCTCGAGACCAGGGCACTCGGAATTCCATTGCATTCGCGAAAGAACGTGAAGGGTTCAGAACGCCCCTGACAAGGACCTGGAGGTAAGGATTGTTTACCTTCCGCTCGAATCTTGTGATGAGGTATTTGTCCACGGTGTCTTCGGCCAAGATCCATCCGGTGCCGATGATGGGTGTGACGATGTGATCCACGAATCCCTGTTGGGGGTAAAGGCTTTGAATATTACCGATGGAGGCTTCGCTGACGGGACCGATCTCAAACTGAACACTATAGAAATAGGAGAAAGCGGTAGCGCGCATACGGCTTTCCCAGTACAAGGAATTCTTGCCGATTTCCGCTGCCCGGAATCGACGGTCATTGTGAATCCATATGTAGCCTGAGACGGCTCCTTCCATAGGATGGCCAACATAATTGACATAGAATTCGTCACCATCAGCCCAGCCATGAAGGTTTCCGACAGCATTCAGATAGTCCTTTAGAAAGGGGCCGTCCAGCTCATCGCGGGTACCTTGCTCGGTTGCCAACCGGAACAGGTGCTGAGCGGTGAGGAAATTCATCGATCCCACAGTCAAATTGCCCCAGGCTATTCCGGTCTGACTGTTTGGTTGGGGTATCGTGCTCTTGTTTGTGAGGACGATGGGACGAATGTCCAGCTTGTCAGGAGGAAGAACATTCCCTTCGACCGATGGCGCGAAGTCATTCGAAGTCATGCCGAGGTGGGTGGGTAACGGTGCGGAAGGTAATTCCGCCGGCGATGCGTAGACTGCTACATCATTCGATGAAGCATCTGTAATTCCTAAAGTCTGCGCCGAGGCATGGAGGCACGAAGCCGCGAGTACGCACGCCAGGAGTTGCGATCGCCACATCCAACGCAGTCTTCGAATCAATCCAACAGGGGAAGGAATTTCCACTAAGAAATTATCTCTTTTTCTTCTAGGTTCGCTGACTGCAATCACTACTGTATTTCGACTAGAAAATGCCAAGTGTGATGAAAATCACCCACTGGACACCTTTGACGATTTAACTCAAAGAACGTTCCACTTTTTGAAACAAATGGATAAATGTTTTCGGGGCCCGGGCGTGCACTCAAGATTTCGCGGCTGCTGATTTCCTCAACTGACGCACGCGCTGCTATCGATTCACGCTTTGCGGCGTGTTATCATCCTGCGCAACCCATAAAAGCCTGATGGATTATCTGGTTTCGTTAGATGACAGGAATCGTGACTTGATTGCCTGACGAAGCAAAAATGGTTAGGGGAGAGAATTTGATGCCGAAAGCAAAAACAGAATTGCGGCAGTTTACGGGGCCGCGGGCTCCGAAATTGAGTGAAGTTGTGAGGCTCTCCACGGCACTCTCGAAAAAATACCGCGTCTCCAGCGGCAAGAAATTCTCACTTAAGGACTACGATCCGGCCAGCACGGGAAGGTTCAAAGCCGAAGCCAAGCCGCGTTCGAAGGAAGCACTCGCGCTCGGAGTCAGTGCGCTGGCTGAGCTTCAGGATGTGCTTTACGCGAATCGCGAGTGGTCTGTATTGCTGATTTTTCAGGCAATGGATGCCGCCGGGAAAGATGGAGCAATCAAGCACGTGATGTCGGGAATCAATCCACAGGGATGCCAGGTCGCCTCATTCAAGGCGCCATCTTCTGAGGATCTCGACCACGACTATCTTTGGCGCTGCCAGAACAAACTTCCCGAACGCGGCAGGATTGGAATTTTTAATCGCTCCTACTATGAGGAGACGCTGGTGGTGAAGGTGCATCCGGAGATTCTGAAAACGCAGCGACTGCCCGCAAGACTGATAACCAAAAAAATCTGGGATGAGCGCTACCAGGATATCCGCGCATTTGAAAGGCACCTTGCGAACAACGGCACTGTAATTCGCAAGTTCTTCCTGAATGTTTCCGCGGCAGAGCAGAAGCGACGATTTCTTGAGCGGCTGAACGATCCGTCGAAGAACTGGAAATTTTCTTCCTCTGATCTGAAAGAACGCGGGCATTGGGACGAATATTCAAAGGCCTACGAAGAAACGATTCGCGCAACCGCTACAGAATCGGCTCCGTGGTATGTGGTTCCCGCGGACAATAAGTGGTATACCCGGATCGTTGTGGCAGCGGCTATCATCGAGGCACTCGCATCGTTGAACCTAAAGTATCCGACGGTAGACTCGAAGAAGATGGAAGAACTGGTTGAGGCCAAGTCAATGCTGATGCGGGAGAAGGACTAATACGTTCATTCGTTTCGGACCGTTAATCGCGCCGGTCCACTTATCTACGAATGTGTGTTAGCTAATGTTCGAGTGTTGCTAAGTTCAGAATTTATAGATTCGCGTAGCATGGCCTCAGACCTCCGCTTTTGCAATCGACAGGATCTAGAAAGGTGGGTTCAGTGGTGAATGCACGGGGAAAGAATTGGATGGATAGCTCCTGGAATCTCGTGAGTCGAGGGTATCTATCCGTTCGCTTTCGCATTCTCTTCATCACCTTGCTGGTATCACTTTTCTTCTCGCCTCTCATCCAAGCTCTTCACCTATCCGGAAAATTTTCAGAAGCGCTCCTTATTCTCAGCTTGTCAGCTGCCGCCGTCAGTGCTGCGACACATCGGGTACGGTATTTGTTACTGACGACGATACTTTCTGCAATCATCCTGCAGTCGGTCGCTGAACTGGGTGACATTCATTGGGCTTCCCACGTCGCGAGGGTCCTCTTCATCTTCCTCGCCTTTGCAGCAGCCTTGAATTCGTTTCTCTTCACCCTGAAAGAGGGCAGACCTAACTCGGAGCATGTTTTCGCCTCCTTGAGTGCGTACCTTTTGGCCGGTTACTTTTTCGCCCTTTTTTACTTGATCATTGAAGATCTGGCGAGGGGATCCTTCCTTTTGCAAAGCGTGGGGCTTATGGAAGGCAAATTCGCGCTTCAGCAGGCTGTTTACTTCAGCTTTGTGACACTCTCTACGCTGGGATATGGGGATATTGTCCCAGTGTCTCCAGTTGCCCGCGGCCTCGCGGTTGGCGAGGCGATCCTAGGCCAACTCTATCTCGCTGTCCTAGTGGCGCGCCTGGTTGGCGGGTATGCAACGCCAGTGAAGAAAGATGGGTTGTGAGGCCGCCAAGTGGATGCGGACAGTAGACTAGCCTGGAAGAAAGCGACTGGGGTGAACCCTGGATCGATATGCTGAATAGCGTGTGGAGCGGGAGACCGGGATTGAACCGGCGACATCCAGCTTGGGAAGCTGGCGTTCTACCACTGAACTACTCCCGCATCCTATTTGCAATTAATAACTTGCAGTGAGGTCGGCTGCCCAGCCAACCCCCATAAAGCTTTGCTTATTGATAGAGTCTGCCTACCGTGCTGCACACTGGTGAGGCACGCCGATAAAGATAAAACGGAACCGTTAACGTACCGGTAGTATTCGTAAAGTTACTCATCGCAATGGTGGATTCTCGTTAGAGTTCGCATTTATTCTACCCCTCCTGATGGTATACGGAAACCCACATCTCAGGCATTCCCTGGGCATCTATATCCCACGCAACCATCAGTGCGGAATGAGGTTCAGGGCGTTGTAGACGCTATGAACTCGAACACTCTGGCTGCGAAGGCCACGGCCACTCTCAACACAATCACGGCAACCTAGAAGAACCTCAAAGGACTGTCGCCCGAGAGTCGCTCTGCCACTGGACGATATGCTGGCAAGTAGGTGGGCTGAGTGGGCTTCAAGCCGTGATTCGGATTCGGAGTTGTATTCGCCAGCCCCAGAACCGGACGACCGTATTCGGCATCGACGATCCTTACGCGATATCTGAAACCTGCGGCCGCCAAGCAGCTGTGCAAGGGTTCGGCTGGCACTCTCTGCGTCACTCTTATACGTACTGGTTGAATGCGGAGAAAGTTTCGGTTGGCACAATGAAAGACCTGATGAGGCTTGCGGACGTCAGAACCACAATGGATGTATACGGTCGCACACTAAGTCCGAAGTTGCGATCAGCCAACGGCCTTAAAGCAGCAAAGCTGTTCTTGAAGTGATTGATTCATCCAAACAAAAAAAGGCAGTAAGTTTTCTCGCCGACTTTTGTCTGTGCCATGTCAGACTTCGTCCTGCATCCATGCTTCAAGCTTCTTGCGCGAGAAGCGCCAGAGTGAACCGACCAGACGCGAAGGGATCTTCTTATTCACTGCCATTCGCGTTACCGTCTTCGGATTGCACTTCAAGTAGATGCCAGCCTCAACTAGCGTCATGACATCGCTTGCTACCGTACCGGAATACCGAGAGCTACTCCGGTGCTTAACTTCTGCAATAGTTCCTGATTCAACTTCATTTGGTTCCAACACTCCAATATCTTCTGGCTACGCCGCCTCTGAAATAAGTGTCCGCCGTCACGCAGGAAAGAAATCCAGTCCAGCAGCGTGATCAGAATTGGACTTTCGGATGCTCTTCTTATTTCCGAATGTCAGGAAGGGATCTGTGACCGTCCGGAGCGAGCGTCAATAACTTAAGATAACGAGCCTATTCTGACGCAAAATGTGTCAGGTTAAACCGTCAGTTTGGACTATACCCCAGATGCACACATGCTTCGGCGTTGAATGGAAGAAGGTGGAGAAGGCTGTCCGCAAGGAGCACGAGACGCAGGGCTACAATGGACGCTTCGGCCCCGGCCTGCCCAGGGTCAGCGATGGCTCATTGCTCTTCCTGTTACACCTCATCAACAAAATGCGTCCAGCCGTGGATGGAGGCAGCCGCTTCGGCATCGTCCTGAATGGCTCGCCACTGTTCACCGGCGGCGCGGGTAGTGGGGAGAGTGAGATCCGGCGCTATGTTCTGGAGAACGATCTTGTCGAGGCCATCATCGGCTTGCCTACGGACTTGTTCTACACCACCGGCATCTCCACCTATGACCTGGCCACCCACCCTAAAAGTGGTATAGACCCATTCGAATTCGGCGCCGACAGTAGTTGCGACAGTTTAGGCCACGTAAAAATTACGGGCGAGTTAAAGAAATTACACGAAGTGAAAAAATGCAGTGCTTTGTTTTAATCATCAACAGCGAAGAGCAAATCAGACAAATCGGTGCCGCCGAAGAAACTCTAGAAATAACAATCACGCAGCATCGAGATCTCTGCTTCCCTACTGACATTCCGGACACGGCAAGTGCAAACAGATTTCCATCGAACCGTGCAGGAATGGTCAGATTGCATTCTCCTCGATGTGGAGATGCTCCGCACCTATGGGCGCGCAATTTTCGTCCTGCCAAAGTAAAAATTACACCCTCCCGATCGTTCCTCTCTTTCATTCGCGACCAACGAACTGAATCCGCCGAGCGTGAAACTTCCGAGCCTATTGGGTGCCGAGTTCGGATCGAGTCGTTCGCGACTTCGCATTCCGGCGAACTGGGACGGGACAGGTTCAATATCGCTAGCGCAAATCGCATCGACCCTGATGCAAGTGCACCTAAAACGATTCGATCAGGATATGCCGATAGTTGATCAGAAGTGTTGAGCGAAAACTTTAATTAGCGGCCAGCTGTGAGCATGCAAGGAGTGGCAAGAATGAACCACAAGAGATCGACCCTAACAAAACGTTTTATGGGGACTGTGATCTTACTGTGCTGCGGAATTCTCGGTTATGCACAATCCAAGCCAACTACATCTTCGCTGGCTCGCGCGAACGACCCACAAACATTAACCAATGCTACGGCTGGATCCTCAGAGAACAAACTCACCGTGGCTCAGCCAGGTGTCATTGGAACCCCTGCTCACTCCGGCAACGGCGCCCGTGCAACGGAACGAAATGTTACCAGATGCGCAGCCGGAACCATGCGCTGCCTGACTGCCGCGGACCGAAAAGCCGCCGCGCAACGGGCGGCTGCCAAGCGAAGCAGCGCCCATCCCGTCACCCCTCACGCGCAGATGGGTTTTTCCGTTGCAGCACGCCCCGCTGCGGCTTCGCCTATTGCGCTGCTGCCAGGTTGTTCGGCTCCGTCGATGAATCCTGGCGGAATGCCTGACTACATGTCTGGATGTGTTGGCAACTATGCGAACAGCCCACTCCCCGTGCTTGATACGACCACCGGTCGATACGTCGGTGGCATGCGCAAGTTTATCGATCCCCTACCGACGATTCCCGTCGCCGTGCCCGACACGAAGACCTACGCCAACTCTGATTACTACGAAATCTCGCTGGTTGAGTATTCCCAGAAGATGCATTCCGACCTCCATGCCACGCTCCTGCGTGGATACGTCCAGACCAATAATGGCACTGACTCGTCGGGAAACAACTCAATCACTCCGGCGCCGGTGCAGTACCTGGGACCGATGATCGTTGCACAAAAGGGTCGCCCTGTACGAGTAAAATTCACCAACAAGCTGCCCGCAAATCAGGGTGGGAACCTCTTCCTGCCCGTCGACACTACGGTAATGGGAGCGGGCTCCGGTCCGAAAGGCACCGCGTATTCGCAGAACCGCGGCAACCTGCACATGCACGGTGGCAACACGCCGTGGATCAGCGATGGCACTCCCCACCAGTGGACCACGCCAGCCGGCGAGAGCACCAACTATCCCAAGGGCGTGAGCGTTCGCGATGTGCCAGATATGCCGGCCGCGGGACCAGGTGAAATGACTTTCTTCTACACCAACCAGCAGAGTGCTCGGCTGATGTGGTATCACGACCACGCCTACGGCATCACCCGTCTCAACGTGTACGCTGGCGAGGCGGGCGGCTACCTGCTGCAAGATCCAGTCGAGCAGGCCTTAGTAAAGGGCGGCACGATCGTTCCTCCTGTGGGCAACGCGATCATCGTTCCTGCGGAGACCGTTCCCTCCGACGAATTAGCGCTCATTATCCAGGACAAGACGTTTTTGCCGGGCATGGAACAACTAGCCAGCCAGGATCCCACTTGGAACTGGGGGCCAAAGGACTTGTCTGGCAACTTCACGGCGGGCAACCTGTGGTTCCCGCATGTCTACATGCCTAACCAGAACCCCTCCGACCTCTCCGGAGCCAACGCGATGGGCCGCTGGGACTGGGGCCCCTGGTTCTGGCCGCCGATGGATCCGAGTTCGCTGAAGGCAGGAGAGATACCCTGCCCGCTCACCGAAAATCCCTCGCAGCTTTGTCCCGGTACTCCCAATCCCTCGCTGACGCCAGAGTCCTTTATGGACACGCCGGTCGTTAACGGCATGGCCTATCCATATAAAATTGTCGATCCGAAGCCGTATCGACTACGGATTCTGAACGCCAGCAACGACCGCCACATTTCACTACAGCTTTATTGCGCCGATCCGAGCGTTGTCACAGCGGATGGGCGAACCAACACGGAAGTCAAGATGGTGACCGCGGCACCCGGTCTGGGCCTGCCCCCCAACTGGCCTACCGATGGCCGGGATGGCGGGGTTCCCGACTCGGCCTCCGCCGGTCCGGTGATGGTGCAGATCGGCACCGAGGGCGGGTTCCTGCCCAACCCGGTGGTGATCCCTCCCACTCCTACCAATTACAACTACAACCGCAGAGACATCGTCGTACTGAATATCGCCAGCCACGGATTGTTACTGGGTCCAGCGGAGCGGGCAGATGTTGTCGTCGACTTTTCCCAGGCGCCGGCTTCCTGCACCAACGTGATTCTTTACAATGATGCGCCCGCGCCCGTTCCGGCATTTGACACACGCATCGACTACTACACGGGAGATCCGGACCAGACGGACACGGGCGGCGCTCCAACCACATTGCCAGGCTACGGACCCAACACTCGTACGATCATGCAGTTCCGGTTGACAGGACCGGCCTCCGGCTCGGCCAGCCTCAACCTCGACCCCGCCTGTGCGAACCATCCAGAGTGCTCTAAACTCCAGGGCGTATTGCCGGTCGCGTTTGCCGCTTCGCAAGATGTGCCTATTGTTCCCGAGGCAGTGTATGGCCCCGTCTATGGGACCACTTTCCCGAATAGTTATGCCAGGATTCAGGACACCTCTCTGTTTACAGGAGCGGTTACGGGAATCTTAGTGACGAACGGCGGCAGTGGCTACCTCGTTCGTCCTACGGTCACTATCACCGGCGGTGGTGGCACCGGAGCAACTGCAACTGCCACGGTGGCAAATGGGACAGTAACCGCAATTAACATTACGAAGGCAGGGAGAGGCTACACCTCCACGCCAACGATTGCGATCACTGCGGATCCGAAATCAACAGGACGAGGCGCTACCGCGATGGCGGTAGGAATGCCCATTCTGCGCAAGGCAATCCAGGAACTGTTCGAACTCGACTATGGCAGGATGAATTCGACTCTCGGAATCGAGTTGCCCTTCACCAACTTCAACACGCAGATGACCATTCCACTGGGCTACGTGGATCCTCCCACGGAACAGTTTGCCGACGGCGAGACGCAGGTATGGAAGATCACCCACAATGGTGTGGATACTCATGCCATTCATTTTCACCTGTTCGACGTACAACTGATCAACCGCGTTGGCTGGGACGGTTCCGTTCGGCCACCTGACGCAAATGAGGTCGGATGGAAAGAGACGGTTCGCATGAATCCGCTGGAAGACGCGATCGTCGCCCTGAGACCGTTGAAGCAGAATCTGCCTTGGCCAATTCCCGACAGTATTCGTCCTCTGGACGTAACCAAACCGCCGGGCTCAAGCATCACGGTGATAAACCCGGTGGATGGCAATCCAATCTCAATCGCGAATGCCGATATCAATTATGGGTGGGAATACGTCTGGCATTGCCATCTCCTCGGCCACGAAGAGAACGACATGATGCGTCCGATGATTTTCCAGGTCGCTCCCGATGCTCCTTCCAACCTCGTTGCTACAGCGAATTATGCATCCGGAAGTGTCCGGCTCTCGTGGACCGACAACTCACTAAGCGAAACTGGCTTCACTCTCGAGCGCGCGCTGGATTCGGCATTTGCAACTGGATTGATAGCGTTTCCCATTGCCTCAAACCCGGGTTATGGAACGACCGTTTCGTTTACTGACAATACGGCTTCCTCCAATAAGACCTACTACTACCGAGTGGAGGCTTACAGCGGCAACGGAATATCGAACTGGTCCAACACAGCGCTCCCGTTCTTTCCACCGCGCGCAGGCATTACACCCAAATCGCTGGTGTTCGCGAATCAGTTGCTAAATACAACCAGTGCAGCTCAGACGGTGACGCTCTCCAACACCGGCGGCTCAACGATGACCATCAATTCGGTATCAATCAGCGGAGGGAATTCAGCCGATTTTCTCAAAACGAGCACCTGCGGCGTCAGCCTGGCGGTGGGCGCAAACTGCGCGATCAGCGTGTCGTTCCTCCCGACAGCATATGGAGTCCGGTCGACATCGCTGATCATCAGCGAGTCCGATCCGACCACTCCAACGTTGACGGTTTCATTGAGCGGTGCGGGTTCCGGATCGGGACCGAGCGCATTGGTGACGCCAGCCTCGCTTGCCTTCAGTGCGGCGCTCTACGCCGTCTCTGCGACCCAGAACGTGACGGTAACAAATACGGGAGACCGGACGATTACCATCACTTCCCTCAGCCTGACCGGGACGAATTCGAATCAGTTCGGCTCGACCAGCACCTGTCCAATAGCACCGGCATCGCTCGCAATCGGGTCAAGCTGTAACGCCAGCCTCAGCTTCCGCCCCAGCGTGGCGTCGCCGGTCAACAAGGCTGCCGCGTTGAGTGTCAGCTTCGGATCACCGCTTGCGGCCCAATCCGTTTCCATGGCCGGCACCATCATTCTCCCCGTCCTCACGCTGACGCCGAGCACGCTTTCGTTCGGAAACGTGGCACGAAACACCACCAGCGCATCGCAAACGGTAACGCTCAGCAATTCCGGTGCCGCTCCGCTGACGCTCTCCGCCATCGCAATCGCCGGGACCAATCAATTTGCCCAAACGAATAGTTGCGGTCGGCTTCCGGCAACGGTTAGTGCGGGAGCAAGCTGCACCATCCAGGTAACCTTCAGACCGACCACAACTGGCGCGAAGAGCGCAACAGTGAATGTGACGGTTTCAACCCCGGCGATTTCTCAGTCAGTAACCCTGAGTGGCACTGGTCAATAGCTAAATTCGCGGGAGGGATGATCTCGTCCCCCCCGCTTTTCATTGATGACTCCCCAGGAGGGAGCTTGGCGAATGGAATTCATGGGTCTTCAGCTTCAAAGATGGGTGCGCTCCAGCGCGATCTCTGCTTCGTTAGCGCTGGCGTTGTTGGCCGGCTGCGGCGATGACGGGGACAAATCGCTACCGATGAGCATTTCCATTACGCCCGGTACGGCAACAGTGAATGCCGGTCTTACTCAGAGCTTTTCAGCCAACGTGCTTAATGCAACCGACTCCACTGTGTCATGGTCGGTGCAGGAAGGTGCAGCGGGCGGCGCGATCTCCGCAGCTGGGCTTTACCTGGCTCCCATCGCCACCGGCATCTATCATGTGGTCGCGACCAGCCACGCCGATCCATCCAAAACAGCGAGGGCCTCGGTTACCGTAACATCGGCGGTTGCGATAACGATTAGTCCCGCAAGCGTTCAAATATCCTTGACCAATGTGGCGCCGCCGCCGGTCACCTTTATTGCCGCAGTCACCAACGCCGCCAACACTGCAGTAGATTGGTCGGTTCAGGAGGGTGCAGCGGGAGGCGCAATTACTGCAGGCGGGGTCTACCAGGCGCCCAGCGCTATCGGTACTTATCACGTATTGGCAACCTCGCAAGCGGACAAATCGAAGAAGGCGACGGCTGTGATAACGGTCGCGTCACAGCCGAACTTTTCAAGCACTCCACCCACGGCTGCAAACGAGGGCGATGCGTATAGCTATTTGGCTTCGGCCGTCGATCCTTCCGGCGGCACTGTCATTATCTCTCTCGACGAGTCGCCAGCGGGCGCCAGCTTTTCGAACGGGATCCTCGAGTGGACACCAACTGCCGAGCAATCCCGGAAGCCGAACAGTTTTACCTTGACTGCGACAAGTTCCCTGGGCGGAGTGCAGCAGCAGAGCTGGACCGTTACCCCCACCGGAATCGTGCAGGTTACGAACGTGGTGAAGTACCTCACCGCCCAAGGCCCGCAGCTTATTCCCACGGACACTTCCATTGTTGTGAACGCGCTCGTTCCCGATGGGGATGGAGGCTTCAATACGCTGGAAGCGGTTCAACAGGACAGTGGCAGGTACACGCTTTCGATGGTGCCTGCAGGCTACTATTGGCTGCAGTATAACGGCACCTACCTTTGGACAAGCGGCAGCGCCATCGATCTCGGATTTGCCCTCCAGGGCCGGGTGGAGCTCTTTTACGCTCTTCCCGGGTCATCGGTCAGTCTGCGGTTGACGAACCTGCAGTCCTGGGAGAGCCCAGACCTGATTTCGTTCGTGTCGCCCAACGCTGCGTACGCTCAGGACTGGAACTTCCCGGATGCGGAGGAGGATGGTCAGGTAACGACAACTATGTTGATGGATTGGTCTTACAACCCCATCATCGACGAGGCGCAGGGAGACCTCTCGTACGCCTCGCAGATGGTAGCAAAAGACTTTGACGATCAGGAATTCAACGTGTTGGTGAAGTCGACCGGCCCGCTGCCAGTCACGGTTGCCGACGGTGCCATAACGGCGATCCCAGCTCCGATGGTCAACGTGCCACAGACCGGCAATCTCACCGGCAACATCAACGGCTCGTCATTCGCGGCGTTAGAAAAGGCGATGAGCCCCAGGGCGGTGCCTGACTCGACCGACCTTTATGTGGGTGTAGTCTCCTTTGGTTCCGATGAACTTATAGCCAATTATCAGCCGCAGTTGCTACTGAAGTCGTCCACGGATCCGATTGAGACTGATCTCAAGCTGGACCCGATTCACTTCGGTAACCCATTCCCGAAAAGCTGGACGCCCTTTCTCTCCTACACGCACTCCATCACCGCGCCTTATGACCTGCCGGGCGCCTCTCAACCATTAACGATATTGGCGGCGCAGTCGCAAGCAACGA
Source organism: uncultured Acidobacteriaceae bacterium (assembly GCA_963816335.1). Lineage (GTDB taxonomy): Bacteria > Acidobacteriota > Terriglobia > Terriglobales > Acidobacteriaceae > JANXZS01. The sequence continues at coordinate 282,116 of CAWFKA010000016.1, forward strand.
CGACTCTGCCAACAGGTTCCCAGCCTATCCTGCCGGCCATCGGTCCGGTGATCGCAGCTACAGTCAACGGAGGAGACTTCTTTCAGGATCAGGCGAGTGTCTCCGCCCCGCTGACGCTTACATGGATGGCGCCGACTGTTGGCACCGCCACAGCGTATCGGATAACGGTCTACCACCTAACCGGCGACTCCTCTGGCAACTGGAACTCCACCGGGGTCGCAGACCTGCTGACAACTCTCACAATGGTCGTCGTCCCACCTGACGTTTTGGTTGCAGGTGAGAAGTACGTCTTCAAGATTTCGGCCATTCAGTCGCCGGTGGATCTTGTCACACAGCCCTATCGCCGCGTGATGCCTGAAGCCTACGCGGAGGCGCTCTCCGGAGTCATAAGTCCGGTGGTCGTTCCCACGCCTTCAATTGCAAAGTCCGCCGGAGTAAAGCCGCGGTTGGTCTCCGCGCAACCGCTTAGTACCCGCAGAGCAATGCAAAATGGGCTAAGTGCGAGACGGGTCCTTCACGCAACGGGAACGTCGAGAGCACGGTGATGAGCGTTGCCGAAATGTGGTCGATCTGCCGAAAGTCATGGGGGGACATTTTCGAAACAAATGGCTCCCAAAAGATGGGGATCCCTTCCTCATGGTTCAATCCGAGGTGCCATTTATGAAGAAGGCTTTCGGTGCCTTTGTGCTGATCGTAATGTTGGCCGTGTCCTACCAGGCTGGCCGACATCGCCAGGCTAAGGACTCCGCCGCACATGTGGGCGCGAGGCACATCCTTTATTACACCGATCCGATGCATCCGTCCTACAAGTCGGACCGACCCGGGACCGCTCCGGATTGCGGCATGCAGCTTGAGCCGGTGTATTCGGATGAGGACGGCGGAACCGATTCTGCTGCTGGTGAGCGAGGCACCTTGCCTGCCGGCGCTGTGAAGGTCAACCTCGAACAACAACAACTGATCGGAATTCGTGTCTCGGGGGCGACCAGGACTTCAGGGGTAAACCACTTGACGATACCCGGTCGAGTGGTGGCCGATGAAACCCGCGCCTATCGGCTGACTGCAGGCACAGATGGAGTGATACTTGACACATTCGACCATGCCGTTGGCAGTCTCGTAAAGAAAAACGAGGTCCTCGCCAGCTTCAGTTCTCCCGAGTTCCTAACCAGTGAACAGACCTTTCTTTCAAACTGGAACCGAGCGCCGGAGAATCGATACGAGTATGCTTCTCCGGCAGAATGGAAGGACCAGACGCTGAAGCTGGCAGCAAGCCGTCTGCGTGCTTTGGGCATGAGCGACAATCAGCTTAAGGAGTTGGTTGCCAAGAAGCAGGTCGCGGAGTCGATCCAGATCGTAGCTCCGGCGAACGGCATTATCTTGGCCCGGAACATCACCTCGGGCCAGAGAGTCGATAAGGGTGCCGAGTTCTATCGCATCGCAGATCTCAGTCGTGTCTGGGTCATTGCGAGTTTCCACGAGGGCGAAGCCGAGGGGCTGCGTCCGGGGGTAGAGGTGATAATTTCTCAGCCCGCTCAGAAAAAGAAGTGGCGAGCCCGCATGAGCAATGTGCTGCCCCAGTTCGATCCTGCGACACGCACTCTACAGGTGCGATTGGAAACAGACAATCCCGGACTCTTGTTACAGCCCGACATGTTTGTCAATGTCGGTCTCGCACTCCATTCTCCTGACGCGCTGACCGTGCCTGTGGATGCTTTGCTTGATTCTGGAATGACCAAGCATGTCTACGTGGATCGTGGGAATGGCGTCTTCGAACCACGGCAGGTGGAAGTAGGTCGGCGTTTCGCCGATCGCATCGAGATCCTGAGCGGACTGGCCCCTGGCGAGCGTGTGGTTGTCGGCGGTACATTCCTTTTGGATTCCGAGAGCCGGATGAAATCGCCACAGCACGCGACCTCGGCGAATGAGTCCCAGGCACCGTCTGGGGCCAAGGCCAAGCCGTCCCAATGGGCTAAAGACCCATCGTGCGGGATGGACATCGATCGGGCGAAGGCAACGGCTGAGGGCAATTCAGAGATCTATCAGGGCACGACCTACTATTTCTGTTCGCGGAGTTGCCGGCAAGACTTCCGCAAGGCCCACCATCTAGAACTGGCCATGCTTAGAGGAAGCGGGCAGATGGGGGCTCCGGCGAGTAACAGGAGCGGCCGGTGATCAACCGCATCATCGATTTTTCGATCGCCAACAAATTCCTCGTTTTTGCGGTGGTTGCTGTCGCCTGCGGGGTCGGATGTTGGGCGATGATGACGGTCCCGCTCGACGCCGTCCCCGATCTGAGCGACACCCAGGTCATCATCTATTCCCGCTGGGACCGCAGCCCCGATATCGTCGAAGACCAGGTCACCTATCCCATTGTCTCGGCCATGCTGGGCGCGCCCCATGTGAAGGCTGTGCGAGGCTTTTCCGATTTCGGATACTCCTACGTGTACGTCATCTTTGACGACGGTACTGACCTCTATTGGGCACGCTCCCGCACTCTCGAATACCTGTCGAGCGTGCTCCCTCGCTTGCCGGACGGAGTGAAAACCGAGCTCGGGCCAGATGCGACGGGCCTGGGTTGGGTCTTTCAGTACGTGCTGGTCGATACCACCGGGAAGCAGAGCCTAGCGGACCTGCGCACCTACCAGGATTGGTATCTGCGTTACTACCTGAAGGCAGTGCGAGGTGTCGCTGAGGTGGCACCGGTCGGAGGTTTCACCCGGCAATACCAGGTGAATGTCGATCCCAATCGGCTGCGAGCCTACGGAATCCAGATCAACCAAGTGATCGAGGCGGTCCGCGCCGGCAACAGCGAAGTGGGTGGACGACTATTGGAATTCGGTGGGACGGAGTATATGGTGCGAGGCCGCGGATACGCGCAGTCGCTCTCAGACTTCGAAAATATCGTGGTTAGCGCCAGCGAAACCGGCACGCCGATTCGTATCAAGGATGTCGGACAAGTAACCACGGGACCCGACCTGCGCCGCGGTGTCGCCGAACTGGATGGAAAGGGAGAAGCGGTCTCGGGCATCGTGATCATGCGCAATGGCGAGAACGCGCTGCAGGTCATCGACCGCGTCAAGTCGAAAATCAAGGAAATCGAACCCGGCTTTCCGCCCGGACTTAAACTCGTCCCGGTCTACGATCGTTCTGAATTGATTCACCGTTCCATCACCACGGTGAGACGCACCATGATCGAGGTCATTCTCACCGTGGTGTTGATCATCCTGCTCTTCCTCTGGCACTTTCCCAGCGCGGCCATCCCCATCGTAACCATTCCCGTCGCCGTACTTCTTTCGTTCATTCCGTTTCGACTGATGGGAATCAGCGCCAACATCATGTCTTTGGCCGGTATGGCGATCGCCTTCGGTGAATTGATCGACGCCTCCATCGTAGTGGTCGAACAAACTCACAAAAAGCTGGAGATATGGGAGAAGACTGGGCAAAAACGCGACTATCGCGAAGTAGTGACATCGGGGGTCAAGGAAGTGGCTGGCCCGACCTTTTTCGCTCTTCTGGTGCTCGCCATTTCCTTCCTGCCAGTGTTGACGCTCGAGGCGCAGGAAGGCCGCATGTTCAAGCCACTGGCCTACACCAAGACATTCGCGATGGTTGTCGCCGCGCTACTGGCGATCACGCTCGACCCATCATTGCGGCTCTTGCTCACCCGCGTCGAGCGCTTCGATTTTCGGCCCTCCTGGCTTTGCCGGGCGACAAATGGTCTGCTGGTTGGCAAAATTCGCCAGGAGGAAAAGCACCCTATCAGCCGGATTCTCATACGAGTGTACGAACCAGTCGTCGCATGGACGTTGCGCTGGAAGTGGGCCGTGGTGGCTTCAGCAGCCGTTCTCGTGCTGCTGACGATACCAGTGTTCTTTCATTTGGGTGCGGAGTTCATGCCGCCGCTTGATGAAGGCGCCATCCTGTACATGCCGTCGACCGTGCCGGGGATCTCGATTTCAGAGTCGCAGCGACTGCTGCAGATCACTGACCGCATCCTTATGCAATTCCCCGAAGTGGAAACTGTACTCGGCAAGGCAGGGCGCGCCGAGACCGCGACGGACCCGGCCCCGCTCTCTATGCTCGAAACTGTCATCATTTTGAAGCCGCATTCCAATTGGCGGCGCGTTCCCACCTGGTATTCTTCGTGGACGCCGGAGTGGATGAAACCGCTGTTCCGCCACATTACGGCAGATACCCTATCGTCGGAGGAGTTGATTAGCCAGATGGACAAGGCCCTTCATATCCCGGGGGTCTCGAACGCATGGACGATGCCAATTAAAGGACGCATCGACATGGTGACCACCGGCATAAGGACACCCTTGGGACTCAAGATCTCTGGCGCGACTTTCAACCAGATCGAGGAAATCGGCAGACAGGTAGAGACTCTTCTTTCCGGGGTGAACGGAACACGCAGTGTTTTTGCCGAGCGAACTGGCGATGGGCACTTCCTGGACGTTGATTGGAAACGCGACGAACTGGCGCGGTACGGAATCAGCGTTGAGCAAGCCCAGCAGGCTGTTGCCAACGCCATCGGCGGCGAAAACGTAGCCTCCGCCGTGGTGGGCCGCGAACGATACGCGGTGAATGTCCGTTACATGCGCGATTTTCGCAACGACTTTGAGGCCTTGGGCCGCGTGACGGTTCCCGCCGGCGGGCAGCGCCAAATCCCTGTCTCTGAACTTGCCGACATTCACGCCTCGACTGGACCGTCGATGATTCGGGACGAGGATGGTCTGCTAACGGGATATGTTTATGTTGACATCGCCGGACACGACATCGGGAGCTACACTGCCAAGGCAGGCCCCCTGTTACGCAAGAGTCTTCACCTTCCTCCCGGCTGCGCGATCGCGTGGAGCGGCCAGTATGAATCCATGCAGCGGGTGAAGCAGCGTCTCAAGTATGTTGTGCCGCTGACGTTGCTTCTGATCCTGCTGCTGCTGTATATGAACACTCGCTCCGTCACCAAGACGTTGATTGTGTTACTGGCAGTGCCGTTCTCTGCCGTTGGAGCAGTTTGGTTTCTCTATCTTGCCGGTTACAACATGAGTGTGGCGGTTTGGGTCGGACTCATCGCGCTGATGGGCGTGGATGCCGAGACTGGTGTCTTTATGCTCCTCTACCTTGATCTGTCGTATGCCGAGGCCAAGTCCAATGGCCGCCTCAGGAATTTGGCAGACCTGCGTGAAGCAATCATCCACGGAGCCGCCAAGCGCCTGCGTCCGAAGTTCATGACCTTCGCCACCACCTGCATCGGGCTGTTGCCCATCATGTGGGCGGTCGGAACAGGCTCAGATGTCATGAGGCGCATCGCCGCCCCCATGGTCGGCGGGATATTCTCATCGTTCGTGCTTGAGTTGTTGGTCTATCCAGCGATTTATGAGATATGGAAGTCGCGCAGCCTACCTAGACTTGGCGACTCAGAGTTGCGCCCCGTTTACGAGACGGATCTCGCTCAATCGCTGCGAGAAATTCCCGTTTGCGTGCCCTGAGTTTGAGGTGACCCTAGCCAGAATGATGCGTTGGCAGGCGAGATTTTGGGACAACTCTTGCAGGAAATGGATGGGATTCGCAGCGACTCTCAAAGGTTCTTTGTTCTTGCCGCTGCTTTCCCTCTTGCCAGGAGTTGTAAGGTGAGCGTTGAAAAGGCAATCGAGCAGTACACGGATATGATGGAAAAATCGTTTCTCAAGCTCCCGTCTGACCAAAAATGGATCCTCGTGAGTTTACTCGATGAACAGCTAGGCAATAACCCAAATAGTATCGCCAAAGTGTACTCGGCGATCAGTCCGGTCCCGTATTCCAAACCAATCGATATGCTTTTAGAGGAACTCGACGAGGCATTTATTCGAATCAAAGACATTTCTCACATTGGCTACGACGTTACGGGCTCGGAACGGAGAATTGGGTGGGTCCACCCTAGCTATAGGGATCTCGTAATTGACTCCTTGAGTGAAGATCAATTAATGCGCATTCGCTATTTAGAACAAAGTGGAATGGCGACTTATGAGAGAAATCTGAGGATCATGCGGAGAAAGTTTCGGTTGGCACAATGAAAGACCTGATGAGGCTTGCGGACGTCAGAACCACAATGGATGTATACGGTCGCACACTAAGTCCGAAGTTGCGATCAGCCAACGGCCTTAAAGCAGCAAAGCTGTTCTTGAAGTGATTGATTCATCCAAACAAAAAAGGCAGTAAGTTTTCTCGCCGACTTTTGTCTGTGCCATGTCAGACTTCGTCCTGCATCCATGCTTCAAGCTTCTTGCGCGAGAAGCGCCAGAGTGAACCATGAGATTTCGGGCCGAAGTAGACGTCGATGTTTCCGTCGGTTTTCTGCGTTGGTTTGTCCACGGTCTTCAGCGGCGGAGAGGGCTGCCCGTTGTCGTGGCAGGAACCGGTGATCGGGTCTACACGGTGACTGACCAAGAATTGGATCCAAGTACTCTGTAGTGGACGAAGCAAAATGGCCCGCTTAAATTTCAACCCGGGCCATCTCAAATCGCCTTCGCACTGTGAACGTGAATGTGAATACACGTCCCGATGCACCTTACGAGAAGCCGGGAGCCTCCATGGCGAACGTGAATCCTCGCAACGATCAAATGCCGGGCGCAGTCGTCTGCAATGAAGAGCCGTTTTCGTGACTGCTGACACAATGGAAGATACGCGACAACTTGCAGAAATTTGCTAGAGCCTGCGAAATTGAAAGTACTACGTCTAAGGAACCTGCATGGGCCTCAAACCCTGCGCCGGGAACAATCCGGTAGGTCCGCTACTTTCGCCAGAGACCTGTGGCTTAAACGTATAGCGAAAGTAGAAGCCGACTCTGTCGCTGGCGTAGTCCAATGTGTTGTTAAATGCGAGGAATCCGCCGACATACCAGTGGTCTGCGATGGCATACGAGCCCTCGCCTTCGAAGTTATAGTTGCCTCCGACGCTGGTGCGCTCCGGGTAGTACGGATTTCCCCTCGCCGCCTGAAGGGCAGGGCTGGTTGGATAGTAGGGAGAAGAGGATTCCTGAAACGCCTGCATTCCAAGGCTCATCATGGCCCGATAATGGAATCTTGAGCCGTTATGCCCATCGAAGGTCAGTGGAACGCCAGCGAGAAGATATGCACTGGGGCTGAAATATCCGCCTTGGCCGTAGGTAAAGTAACGCAGGTTCTGCCCGTAGTGCATGCCAAAGAAATTCATGCCGACCGTCAACGATCCGTAGGCAGGATCGTGCCATGCCGCCCAATACGCACCTGCGTCGCCGTCGATCCGATTGTTGGATGGGACATTCCGGCCGGTCAAATGCTGGCCACCGCCTTCGATAAACCACCCCGACTTACTGTCACCCATGGTCGCCTGCAAGGTGCCGCCATTTGTCACCACACCTCCCCAAACATTGCCGGGATAGGTTGGTGTTGTGCTTCCGAGATCCCGTAATCCTGCGTAGGAAAGCTGAGTTTCCTTGATCGCGTCTCGATCGAGCGTGAGGGTGAAATGGGAGGTGGGGGGGTGGAGATAGAAGCTCCCCGTTACATTGCTGATCAGGAATCCGTATGGTGTGTAGCCCAGGCCCGCAGCGAAGGCTGAGGTGCGCAGTTGAACGTCTCCGCCGATGCCGGAAGCAGACTGAAAATAGGGAACGCTGCCCGGGGGGAGGGTGCCCTGCAGGACTGTTTCTGCCCCAGTTGCCGTGCCCGCATCGAGTAGGACGGGCCTCTCGATGACGGTGAAGCGGGCGCCTGGTCCCATTAGCGACGACTCTTCAACCTGAGACGAATAAGTCGAAAGCCGGTCATAGCCGGGTTGACCACTGCGGTAGTTTATGCCGGTTGTATTCCCAATCCAAGGAGTGGAGCCGCCTTCGATCGAAGCCAGTTGATCTTCCATCTCCTCGCGCGGACTCTTGGCGACCTTTACCACTTCCATGCTGGAGCCGCGCAGGGGAGGCAATTCCTGGATAGAACTGTAGTTTGTCTGAGGAGAGGCGTAGCTGCTGGGTGCGGACTCCGCCAAGGCAGCCATCGGCGGCTGTGCTGAAACGACCGGCTGGTCTGCGTCAGAGTTGACGCGGCTGGTGGAAGAGGTGGATGGAAGCAGTGCCGGATGGGGAGCCAGCAGGCTGACCGCATTCTGTAATTTGCCGGCGGAATCTCCGCTCTCAGCGGCAGGTCCGTCCGCGTAGCGGATCTGTGTGGCAACAGTTGGACTTGTCGACGGCGTTACTTGAACATTGGATTTCCTTGCCGCGTCAGAAAAATCGTCGGCGTTGAGGGAGCCAAGTGTTGAAAGGTCCTCGTTGGAAGAGGAGACTGCAGAGGGCCGTGTCTGAGCTCGTCGGCTGTTCGTCTGATGGGTTGGAGGTATTGGCGGAAGGTCTTCGGAGCCTTGCACCTCCTGTGGGCGGGACTCAAAATCATGGAGCGGGGAGGCCGAAGCCACGATACGAATGCGAGGTTGCTCGTACTCAGCCGATCGCGATGCTACGACTGGAGGCAGCGAGTAGGAAGTACCATCGTTCGCGGCATAGTCGCCCAACGTCTGAGCCCGCTGCACGGGAGCCCAGTTGTCCTGATCGGCCGCGTCCGGAATCCCAACCGGCCTGTTTCCTTGAGAGACGCGTTTATCCGGCGCAAGCAATCGCATCAGGTCCTGCGTAGGTGATGGCTGATTGGCGGGTTCGCCGGGAAGACCCTTGGAGCGGTTCCCGTTGGACAGGAGATCTTCGAGCGGCTCGGGCCCCATCGCTTCAAGGGCGGCACGGTAGTAAGCGGCGGCACGTCGATTGTCTCCGCGCGCCTGTTCATATTGTGCGGCCATCCTGAGAATCGTGGGATCCTGTTTGTAGCGAAGGAGTGCCGACGCAAGCCATGGTTCGGCATGCTTCATATCTTTCGCCTGCAGGGCAGCCGCCACTGCTCCCTGGTATTGGCCCAAGCCTGCATTATTCATGTCCATCAGTGCGTAAATGGAGACGGCACGCTTGGCCTGGCCATCTTTCAGGTATGCGCCGGCGAGTGCCTGGTAGATGTCGGCATTCTGCGGAAATGCGCGAGCCGCCGTTTCAAGAATCGCGATTGCCTGGCGCGTGTTCCCGGCCTTCATTGCCGCAGTTGCCCTGCTAACGCTCCACGACGCCCAGAGGCTGTAAAACGCAGTTCGCTGTTCCTCCGTTATGTTTTCGACTCGCGAAAGGACTGACACCAGGTTATAGAGCTTGCGGTCGTCCGAGGCCTTGAGAAGAAGCCATCCATACTGAATCTGCACATCCACCGGCAAATCCATGTGCCGGTCAGAATATAACTGCGCGATCTGATCAAACGTGCGCAGCGCGCTGCGGTGTTCTCCCGCTGCAGACTGTATTGAGGCAAGAGTCTCGAGAAATCCCGGATCCCGCTCGAGCTTAATGCGAACTGAGTCAGGTATTGCCGCAGCCTGCTGCAAGGCTTCCGGGTCGCGATCCGCCTGGTGAAGGGCAGTGACGAGACCGCTCCATGCCTCGGCGTTTTTCGCGTTGCGATCCAGCACGCCGCGATAGATTGCATAGGCTTTCTCCGGGCTGCTTCCAAAAACGTAGATGGATGCGAGTTGCAACTGAAGGTCGGTCTGGTCTGGATTGATGGCCAAGGCTCTCTCGATGTAAGTCTGGGCTTTATCCCGGGAGCCGAGCGATTGGTAAATGGCTGCCACCAGGGAGAGAAAGCCCACATCCTTCATGGCCGCCTGGTATGCGGACGGTGGCATGCGGCGAATCGAAGTAAGTGCATCGTCGTCGTGGTGCAATTCGTGCGACGCGCTGACAAGGGCCATCCACGCGCCACCATTTTCCGGCTCTGCGGCCAGGATCTGCCGATATAGTTGCATAGCCGGTTCGTATCGGCCGGCCATCATCAAAATTGACGCAAACTGCAGCTGTTCGTTCACCGGTAATTCGCGCCCTTGTTTCGGAAACGGAAGACCCAGAGCGGTCTGCAGGATTCGGTCCGCTTCGGCCTTTTGTCCCACCGCCGTATTCGCTTTCGCGAGCGCCAGCAAATACTCGGGGTCTCGCTGCAAGCGCGCATCGATGGCCTTCGGGATACGCTGGCTCGTCGAGATTGCGCCGGGCGCATCTCCCCCCGCGACCTGGGCCAAGAGCAATCCACGCCATGCCGTCTCTCTCGACGGGGAACTGCGTAGTTCGCTCTCATACACTTTTATGGCGCCGGATGTGTCCTTCAGTTTCACTAGAGTGCCGGCGAGTGCCTCAGCCGCGTCCGGGTTTGCAGGATTGAGGTCGAGGGCTTTCCGGTACAGATCTGCAGCGGCCTTTACATCTCCTGTTTTTAGAGTGTCGTTGGCAACATTCATCTGGTTCCAGAAGCGTGCAGTCGTTAATGCGTTTTCAAGTCCCTTGCCCATGGCGCCGGCTTGGCGAGCTCGAGCAAGATAATCTGCCGCTTCGGCGAAATTGCCCTGCTTCATGCGGACATAACCCAGCCCGCTAAGCGCCTGCGGATTGTTTGGCTGCGCCTCCAACAGGGCTGTAAAGCGCCTTTCAGCATCCGAAAGTTTGCCTGCGTTCAACGCACGATACGCGTCGGCCTCGGGGGAATTTGCAGGCGGCCTCTCTGATGGCGCTGTGGCCTCGCCCGCGCCGGGCTTTTCTTTGGCTGTGTCGTTGGCTCGCTGCGCGCCTGCGCTGTTCCACTTGTTCGCTTGCGCCAAGGCGTCCTGCGCCTGGCTGCTGCTGTCGTATTTCTCGAGGATTGCCATGCCCTCGGGACGAGTCTTAGTGTCGTACGTGAGAATTCGTCCCAGGGTAATCGAGTAGCGCGGGTCTGCAGGGAACTGTTTGGAGAGTTTACGCAAGCCATCGATGGCATGGGCTCTATCCGCAGGAATGGCTGCTTCGGTGTCGTAAAAGCTCAAGGCGGTATTACCGGCCGGAGGTTCGTTGCCGTAGATGTCGCGATAGATGTTCATCGCTTCGGCGAACTTTCCGTCCTGTGCCAGCCGGCTAGCCTGATTCAGGCGAACCGATAGCGGTTTCACGCGGGGCATGGCTTCAATCGAAGAGACGTCGCTGCTGCTGCCTCCAAGTGCACGCAGGCGCTCCAGGTATGCTTTGGCCTCCTCGTCTTTGCCGAGTTGCATCTCGGCCTTGGCTGCTCCTCGCAGGGCTTCGCGATTGGTTGGATCGGAGAGCAGAACCTGCTGCCACGTCTGGACGGCAAGGTCGAGACGGCCACTTTGCGCCAGCGACGCTGCGCGGGATAGCAATACTTTTTCCGCAGCAGTCTGTGCCAAGACCGGCTTGAACAGGGTGGAAGCCAAAATGCAGGCGGCTGCGATCCACAACGTTAGAGATACTCTGGACGTTATTTTTTCCATCGAACCCTCAGCGTCCCGTCCGGGGCGAATTGAAAGAACTGTTGTTGCCAACCCAGGCCGAAAAGCGCGAGATTCTGGTCGTAGTAGTGGGCTGGTGTTCCAAGAAGGCCTGTGCGGCGATCGATTTCCGAGGTCACTCGATGCAGTTGTTCCTCGGCGGTAAGCATCTCTCCAGCACTCCGCAACAGCGGATAAAGAGCTGCTGAGAATCCTGACGGTCCCGGTGTGCTCAAGACTGCGCCGCCGGCGCCGATGCTCTCCGGCGGTACCGGATCCATACGGAGGAGATGGCACATCGCAGCGAAGATGCGGACCGTCTTTTCGCCTCCATGCATTGACTTCGGCGCCATCCCCGCCCACAGATAGACCCGGATCGCATCGTAACTGCCCCGAGCCTGTGGAGCGGCGGTGCCGGGTCCCGTCCTTGGACTAAATCCATGCCCGTCCACGTACTCCACCCAGTCCATTGCAAATCCGCGCGGACTTGCTTCAGCCATCCAGACCGGAAGCGCCTCAGCCATCTTCTTCCACGGACCTGCGGGAGCTACATGACTCACTCCCATCAGGACTGGCAGTGGTAGATAGCTGGGATTGAGCATCCATCGATTCGGCGCGGGGTGGAAGCCGTTCTTACCGGGCAGAAGCACAGGGCCAACACCCGGCAACACGGAAACTTCCTGTTTTGCAATCTGTGCCAGCAGCGCTTCGCCGGTGCGGGAGTATCGCGGATCCCTCCATAAACGGCCCGCCTGTATAAGGCTGTAGGCCATCCAGAGATCGGCATCGGATGCCGAGTTTGGATCGAGAACCCGCCATGTGCCGGTGTCGTCGCGGCCCCAACTCCACGAGGGAAGTGTGCCGCCCAGGTCGCCATGGGAAAGATTGGCCTCAGTCCACGAGCGAAGGCTTTCAAACATTGGACGATCATCGGCCACTAAAGCGAAAAACATGCCATAGGCCTGTCCCTCGGATGTCGTCATTGAGTCGCGATCTGGATCAACCACTCTGCCATCGCGGGTGATAAACCGGGCTGCATAGTGGTCCCAAAAAGGCCACGAACTCTGTGCCTCGGCTCCGGCAGTTATCGCCAGCGCGAGTAGCCCGATCAGCGCACACGACGGTTTCATGTCTCTCGCGCTTCCAGACGAAGGCGGGCTCTGCGATCCAGACGAGCCATGGTCCACGGAACCACGAACAGCCCCAGCAGAAATGTCAGCACGACGATGAGCCAGGGAAATTCCTTGAGCCAGTAGCGCACCTGGGACCAGAGCGGCAGCGCTCCTACGTGATAGAAGCGTAGGCCAAGGCGGTAAGAGGAAAAGCCGGTGCCATGCAGGATGCTCACTGATTCGCTGATGTCGCCGGAAGCCGATGACTTGATGAAAGCGCCGGCGAATCCATTTGCCGCGTTATCATCTTTAAAGGCGATAGTTATGATCGAGCGGTTGGCCACCCAAGGAGATTCGATGCCCTGAATAACTGCATCGGGAAGATCGCCTAAACTCGCCATCGCGCCGCTTTCATCTTGCGGGCGTCCCAGCTTCCACCACCAGTTCGGTCGCATTTCAGCGAACCGCCACCACGCGCGCTCCGCAAACGCAAAGAAGCCGCCGGTATCTTTCACCGAAAGGCCATCCGTCCGAACCGACACAGGCAACTGTCCGTTCAGGCTCTGGAATGCTGATTGATCGGCTGCGGAGCCGAGGATGAGATAATCAGCGTCGCTTTTAAGAGTCTCCTCATCGCCCACCCGCACGCGAAGCGCTGGATAGCCGGTCTGCCCGCCGAAATAGGCTAGCAAGCCTAGGTACGCGCTTGTCTCCTGGGGGGAGGCCATCCTGGGCAGCACAACAATGGTTTGGGACAGGTCAGCGAATCGCGAGAAGGGAAACCCCGCGTTCGCAAACAGCTCGAGGTTCGGCATTGCCGCCCAATGGTTCAGTCCGCGCAGATCAAGATAGGAACTGCGCAGAATCGCTCCTTGTAGGTTGTACGGAGCCGTATCCTGGCAGTTGCCCTTTTTGGCCAGTTGGAATGAAAAGTTGAAAAGAAGAGTGTTTGCAAAGGGCCGCATGTTTACCAGCGGCACCATTACGTTTTCCGACAACTCCTTATTGGGAGTGCTTTCATGCGGCAACGGCAGCTCATTGACGAGCGAACCATTAGCAGATACTCGCAAAGTCGATCCATTTGCGATTGGAATCGCGTTGTAGCGATAGTCAACGTTCAGCGGCAGGGAAGTCTTGTCGCCGTAATAGAGGTCAGGAGGGATCCTCAGATAAACGGGCATGGGCCCTGATCCGTCACTCTGTAACGTACCGCTTGAGTAATTCAAGAGTGGCGACGTGACAGCGGTCTTCATCCACAAAGGAGCGTCATCCGCTAATCTCGCCGGTGGTAATTGAAAATCGGAGATATGGGCGATGCGGCCCTGCATCAGTCCGCTCTCAAGTGCCAGGCTTCTGGCCGCGATAAGCAGCTGTGCCGGGTCATCGCCTGCAATCACCAGCACCTTGCCGTAGGGGTCGCTCGGATTGCTTCGAATGGAGATGCTGGGTCCCCCACCGGCGTCCAATCCAAGCTCGCGAGGTGACTGGGAAGAATTTTCGAGGAACAGAACCAGGTTGCCTCTGGGCAGGTCCGAGGCAATGGTTACGGGGAAATTGAGTACGTGCGATTTAGCAACCACTCCGAACCACGAGGCCACAATTCCGGCCGCCTGAAGTCCGGTTGAGCTGGGCTGCGATGCGAAAGCGAAGGGGATGGTGGCGGTTCCGCTAGTGAGTTCCCCGTCGTAAAACGGCAGTGGGAGCAACTTCAAATCGTCGGTCAAGGGAAGCAGAGTTCCCGCCAACTCAAGTGTTGAATTCGATTCGACCCTGGCCCACAACGCGCTATTCTCAGGGTCTTCGCAACTTTGGGTATAGTGCCCGATGAACTCAAACGTCAGAAGATTGCTGCGAACCATCAGGTCGGCGGGCAAAACGAGCGTCGCCGTCAATGAATCCTGCGTGGCATTTATTTTCGAAGGAGCCGGAAGCGTGGATACCAGCGTGCCATTGAGCATTACGTTCAAGTGACTCAATTGCGAGATCAATGCAGGCGAAAACGAATAGTGCAAATTCAGTTTGGCGTGCTCGACAATTTGGCTTTGCGGAAGCGCGAATCGTATGACGCGCGAAGCGTTCACGCCGCGAAATTGAATCGACTCGGGAACGCCAAGGTCCACGAGAGAGAGGGTCTTCTGGAAGTCCCCTTCCGTGGTGCCTGTTGCTTGCGTCGTTGTCGCGGCGAAGCGCTTGGTCGGGGCAGCATGAAGGCTCGATGCACCCACTCCCGTCAGAATTGCAGCCAAACCCAGCATGGCCGTCGCCCCGGCGGCTACTGCGGCAGCAGGTTTCCTCCTGGGGATAAGAGTCGCGAGTGCGTAGCCCACTCCCCGGACCGATAGTTTTATGAGGCGCAGAAAACTAATGAAGGGTCGATCGACCTGACGATTTTCACTTCGCGACAGCCATGTATCCGCGCGCGAATACAGCACAAGCGTCAGAAGTTCCTCTTCTTGGATCGTGAGTTTCGCAAACTTAATTCCCAATTTGCCGGTCTTTAAGTCTTCGACAGCGACGGCTGGAAGGCTGGCCACGCCATTACTTAACGGAAAGACAACAGTAAGAGCGGAGCCCTCCATGAGTATTTGCGACGACGACAGCTTCAGAGACGCACCGCCGAGAGATATATCGATCGACTCTCCCGCGACGGTCTTTCCGTTGGGCAGCCGAACCTCGACGGGAAGTTTCAACCGAACACGAACGTCTGCTCGACGCTGGCGTGACTCGATCGCGACTGCATTGGCCGTGCCGATAATCACCATGTTGAAGAGAATCCAGAACACATTCATCGCCACGGTGCCGGGTCTCGATGAATCCCACAGGAAGAAGCGAATGGGGGCGATGATTAAAGCCAGGACATTCAGCAGGATCAGGGCGACATACGGCCGCGCGATTCGCGAGTCAAAATAGCTTTCCTGCACAATGCCGCCTTTCGCGGTGACATTGAACTTGCCGAGCTTTGGATTGATGAGCGCCAGAACTGTGGGGCCGAGAATATAGGGCGCAAGTACTGTCTCGTAGACCTCGTTCCAGAAAGAGTGGCGGTGCCTTCCCTGAACCCGGAAATTGGTGACGTTCGAAAGAAACAGATGCGGCAGGGCATACGCCATAATCGCCATCCAGTGGCCGGGGATATTCGTTCGTCCCAGAAGCATGTAAACCAGCGGCGCGGTCAGGAAAATGAGCCGGGGAATGGCATAAAGAAAATGGATCATGGCGTTGAAATAGCAAAGGCGCTGGGGCCATTTCAGTCCATGGGCAAAGAGCGGATTGTCGGTGCGGAGGATCTGGATCATGCCCCGGGCCCAGCGAATTCTCTGCCCTACATGGCTGGAAAGACTCTCGGTCGCCAAACCTGCTGCCTGGGGGATATTGATGTATGCCGTATTCCAGCCGAGAGTTTGCATACGCAAGGAGGTATGCGCGTCTTCTGTAACGGTCTCGGTGGCAATTCCGCCTATCTGGTCGAGTGCTGTGCGACGAAGCACCGCACAGGAGCCGCAGAAGAAGGTGGCATTCCACAGGTCGTTGCCGTCCTGGAGAATTCCATAGAACAGCTCGCCCTCGTTGGGAATGATGTCGAATTGGTCAAGATTTTTCTCAAACGGGTCAGGAGAGTAGAAGAAGTGAGGCGTCTGCAACATGCCGAGCTTCTTGTCCTTGTTAAACCACCCGAGCGTAATCTGCAGAAAGCTTCGGGTGGGTACATGGTCGCAATCAAAGATAGCCACGAAGGGCGCCGTCATTTTCTCAAGGGCGCTATTGATGTTGCCAGCCTTCGCGTGCCTATTGTTGTCGCGGGTTACGTACCCGACTCCTGCTTCCTCGGAGAACTTTCGGAACTCGTCTCTCCGTCCATCGTCCAGCACGTACACATGGAGTTTGTCGTGCGGATAATCGATATTCATGGAGGCAAAGACAGTGGATCGTACGACGGCCAGCGGCTCGTTATAGGTGGGAATCAGGACATCCACATCCGGCCACTCTTCGAGGTCCCCCGGAAGTGGCACCGGTGCGCGGCGCAGAGGGCGGATCGTCTGGATGTATCCCAGCATCAGGATGAGAAAGGCGTAAAATTCGGCTCCCAGCAAAACCAACATGAACCCGAGGTCGATCCACCCCACCGGGCGGTCTGGATGGGTGAACATGTGGGCCACCGTGACACAGCGCCAATATCCGTACCTCGCTGTCGCGAGCATGGACGCGAACATCAGGGCCAGCGTCACTAATTCTGAATTGGAGGTCTTGTGTATCGCGATTGCCAGGCCAATGGTGAGGATGCCCAGCACGGTCTGCTCCGGCCAGCGAAAATCAATGGTGATGCATTCAAAGGCCAGGAAGAGGATGACGGAATAGGTAATAAAACGGACACTGCGCGCTGCGAAGGTCGACCCAGTGCCAAAGCCCCTCCAGTGACCGAGCACCCGCCTCATCGTTCACTCCACCGTGCAGCGGGAGCACTCAATCTTCGTGCAGGCGCCACACCGCGGAGCCACTTGGCAATTTCTCGGTAGTCTCTGGCCACATCCGAAGCAGGCGCCAGGTCGGTTGCCGTCATACGGGCAGCAAGTGCCTCAGTAGTCTCTGATCCGAAACAAATGGACTGCGACAACAGACGATCGCCGCATTGCTGGCTCGCGATCTCGTGTGCCTGTTGGTCAATCTCGCGCGTCCCGTCGAACTCGTTGAACATGTAATAGACAGATGGCACTGCTATTCCGCGCTTCCGCCGGGAAGCCATCCCACTTTCGATTTTTCTAATAGTCAGCACGGAATTCAGATCGGGCAACAGCGGCACCAGAATCACAGCGCACATCCCAAAAATCTCGCCAAGTACATCCTCAGGCAGGGAGCCAACGTCGAATATCGTGCGTTGCGAAGCACGCATCGCCG
The DNA here is from genome assembly GCA_963816335.1 of uncultured Acidobacteriaceae bacterium. GTDB lineage: Bacteria > Acidobacteriota > Terriglobia > Terriglobales > Acidobacteriaceae > JANXZS01. The sequence goes on from CAWFKA010000016.1 coordinate 299,476, forward strand.
GTTTGACGTCGGTCTCGATCCATCCCGCGTTCTCGTCTTCCATGCAGTACACGTGCACCGGCAGCTGGTCAGCGCCGGGCGCGAGGAATGTACGGATCCCGGTTTTGAATTCGGCTGCTCCGAAGAAGAAAGGGAGTAGTGAGAGCCCGGAAGCATCGACGAGCAGAGTCTCTTCGCCGTGCGAACAGAGTGCGCCGGCAAGATTGGCCGCGAGGGTACTTTTTCCGACTCCTCCGGCCAGCGAATAGATCGCCGCCACTCCCGATTGGAAACCCGATGTGTCCTCCCTCGGTTGCCGCTTTGCGTTCGCTGGTTTGCGTGCGAACCACTGGGCGATGGGAAGACCGTCCGCGGGCGGGGGAATCGGTTGCGGAACTGGAACCTGTCTGATTGGCAGCGGATTCGCCGGCAGGGAATTTGCTGCGGGGGGTGCAATTACCGCCGGCTCAGCCAGCGCGAGCTTTGGCACATTTGGGAGAGCCGGTTTGGGGTCGATCGTGGCTTCCGTTGCCACCGCCGGACGAACAGCTTGAACCCGCTGTTCTCTTCTTTGTCGGGAGAAGTCTCGGTAGTGGGAGTCTTGAGTATTCGCCCACGAATAGAGGTGGGCAATATCTTTTGCTACTTCCTCCTGAGTTCCAGAGGATTGCGGTAAAACATCTTTGCTTCTCATCATCCGGGCCCTGCAGACACTCAATTAATTAGGCGCCCCGAGAGAGTTTTCCCCAGCCCGGCAGTTCCTGCGTCTTCTTTAGCACTGATGGGTGATCTGCAGTTCGCAAGGGTAACACCCAAAATGGAAACTGAAACTACAACTTGTGCGTGACTATCGTAATTAGAAACAACATTACCGGTCCATTCGGAGGTACGATGTGAAAATGAATTGAGGCAATTGACCTTAACTGACAGCATGGCGGGTGGAACTCCGGTTTTCGGACCGCCTGAAAGGGTTACTTTAGGGCCCCAAGCTGGACGGTTACAGCCAAGGCGGCGCCTCCCTATCCCGACGAAGGTTCAAGGCTGAAGGGGAACTGTTCCAAGGTATCCCAGCGATCAATTTTTTCATACGACCCGCAACCTTCATGCTCTCAGTTTTGCTTTCGTGCGAGGCTCGCACGAGCACAGTTCTAGTCCTATCTCTAGGAGTTTTCCTAGTTATGTTTTGCTAGTCCTTCAATGATAATTTGTCCAGATTACGCGCCCGACTTCATAAGAGCTCGGGCGAAGAGGCACACAAAAGTGCGATGAGTCCGTCTCCTGGCTCACGCTTCTCGTTATGCGAGGAGGGAGGGCGTTTTAAGTGCTTACTTCCCAGATTCTCGCTACCGCAAACTTCGTATCGGCGACGGGTGGTTTCGGTACCCCATCCAATCACCGTGCCAATTCGGTAGAGAAGGCTGGAGTGCCGCCATCCTTTGAAGCGGAGGGCACATGGAGACGCACGTTGAGAAATAAGTGCCTTGTCATGTTGCTAATAGGTTTTTGCTATCTGCCAACGCAAGCGCAACTCGTGGCGGCTGGAGTTGCGGACCCGGCCGGAGTTATGTCGTTCCGTGATTCAGCGAAATCTCTGATTCCCCCCTATGCAACGGTAATCTCCAGTCCGCATTCCTATGTACCTCTAACCGAGGAAGCCTCCAATGTGTCGGCAGCGCCAGCGAGTTTGTCGCCGGGATCATTCGTTGTTTTAAATAGGCCCCTGCCGCCGGACAGGCCGCAAAAATTCAACTTCAAAGGCGCATTCTGGCAATCGTTCGGCGAGAATTTGTTCTACCATGTTTGGCGCGTTGCTTCCGATCCAGGGATGCAATGGAACCTCGAGCATAAGCCCTTTTTTCACGACTGGTTCGCGTCCTACAAAGGCTATGATATGCACCGTTGGGGCGACGGCGACGACTTTATCGTGAATGATGTTGGCCATCCGCTGGAAGGCGCTGTGTTCGCAAGGACGTTTCTGCAAAACAGCCCCCGCAGCCAGGTGGCAATCGGCAAGAATTCGAGGTATTGGACCAGCCGTCTGAAAGCGACTCTCTGGTCTGCGGCCTGGTCCACGCAATTGGAGATAGGACCACTCAGCGAGACGTCGATTGGCAACCAGGGCGGCTTCACATACGTCCCCAACTGCGGCATTTATGCCTATTGCCTGAATAATCCAAAGTTCCACAAGCCGCCTACCAACAACACTGGTTGGACCGACTTTGTGGTGACTCCCCTGGTTGGCACCGCGTGGGTAATTGGGGAAGATACGATTGACAAGTACATCGCCGCGCCGGTCGCGGTGAATCATCGAATTCTTGGCGGGAGGATACTGCGCACTGCTTTAGAGCCAAGTCGCAGCTTCGCAGCAATTTTCGCCGGCAAATTTCCATGGGATCTGCCCTCGTCCGAAAGCGGCTTCGTCACGAATAGCAGATCGCATTTTCCATCCACATTTGGGAATTTCGAATCGACTCCGCTCAACCACATTGAACTTGGCCCCCAGTATACGAACATTAGTCTTCCCGTAGTCAGCAGTTCCTGCTCCAGTGTGACCTGCCGCAGGAATTTGTCAGGGTTCGGCTCGAACTTGGGCTATAACTTCTCGCGCGCAATCGCTTTTGACAGCTCGCTTAACTTCATCCCGGAACAACAGGGCACCAAGCCGATGATCCAAGGGCTTTTTGGTTTTCGACTAGGTGCACGCACCCAGCACGTCGGCATTTTTGCGAAAGTACGTCCGGGCTTCATCTATTACGAAAAGGCAATGACACAGGAGGGAGGAAGCACTCAGAGCAATCTCACCCGCTTTGCGACCGATGCAGGCGGAGTAGTCGAGTACTACCCAAAGCAAGGAGCCACTTTGCGATTGGACGTGGGCACTACACTGGTGCGATATCTTACGAACCGGCCAGACCCCACCACGTACCCGCTTGGCAGCTTGCTTTCGACACAGTACATCGTTTCGCAAGGCAATTTTCAAATGTCGAGCAGCTATTCCATCCGCTTTTAGATTGATCCCTTATCCCTCAAAACCACGGCTTAGGTGCTTCTTCCAGTGGAACAAAGAGCTAACGTGCGATGGGCCGCGCGCCGGCAGCTTCTCGCGTCTTCAAACTTCGTGATTGGATGGTGGCTCGAGGACCGCGAGCTGAAAAGTGCGCCGAAGTACGAAGCCCACTTGCTTGTAAATGCGGATGGCTCCAGTGTTGGATTCGTATGAGGTCAGGAACGGCGTACGTCCTTCGAGGTGAATTTTCCGTGCGACCGCCGCGACCAAAGCATGGGCGTAGCCGCGGCCGCGGTAATCCGGGTGAGTGCATACGGCGCTCACTTCCACGAATCCGGTTGGCGACAATCTCTGGCCGGCCATTGCGGCGAGTCGACCGTCGACGCGAATTCCCAAATATCCTCCGAGCGTTGGGGTCTCGTCACGAAACGGTCCCGGCTCGGTGATCTCGGCGAGAGCTACCATTTCGGCCGTGTCCGCAGGCCCCATCGAGACAATTGCGTTGTCAAGGGAAGCCTGAATCGTGGGACAGACCATCTGGACCAGCGTCCCACCGCGAAGAAATTCCCAGCCAGATGGAACCTCCGGCACATCGTCCAGAAAGAGAACAGCGACATCGCCGTCCGGCACGATAGCCGCGAGGTCCGTGAATGCCTCGGGTGTTGGTTCCTGAACAGCGGAAAGTGGGCCTATGCCGCGAGGATAGCGACGGGCGAGACCGTTCCCAATATGTTCACCGAGTGCGAGGTGGGCATGACGGGTCACGAGCGAGTTCCAGATCGGATTGTCCAGTAGTGCGTCGTTCTGTAGATGTAAGAGGGAACCGTTCATCGTCTAGTTTGATGTGGGATGGTTACGGAATCTTCACGAACTTCCACTGTTTTACGGCCCGGTGCTGATTCGAGAAACGACCGGATAAAACATCAATCAAATTCGCGAAATTCTCTCTAATGGTAGTCAGAGTCGAACTTTGCGGCCTCTTGACTCAGAGCCGGAGAAGTGGCGGTATTTGAGTAGAGGGCGATCCGGTATCGAAAAGTCACTGACTGGTCTTTCTCGAGCGTGTAGTTAAACGGGTCGGAGTGGGATGAAAAGATGCTGCGGCCGAGAGGGTTGGCGGCAAACAGTCCGTAGCCGCGCGCGTGCCAGTAGGTCGGATACCCGGGGTTCTCCGGGTGGTCGAAGATGGCGATGGTGGCGATGTGTCTGCCAGTGTTGCCGGTAAGGGCGCACCATCTGGCGCGGGTTCCCCAAACCGCGGGTCCTTTCGTGCCTTCACTAGTGAGATATACGCCGGTGGACGGGTTTAGACCGGCAGGAGCTTCAACCTGGGTAGGATTCCCATTCGCGTCCATGAACGTGCCACCCTTTTCTTCCGGAGACTCGAGCCAGCGAGCAACGCGCAAACCCAATACGCCTTCCTTGTCGTCCTTGAAGACAGCGCGATCGAGGGCGTTCAGCGTGACGATCTCATCGATGAATCGCGCTCCATTGCGACGTTGGAAGATGTAGCGGGTGGTTTGTTGAAGTATCTGTTTATTTTCTCCAGTAATCCAAACTGATTCGACGACCAGTTCACCGCGATTCGCACCACTGCTGCTGGAAACGATTTTTGTGTGAAGGATGGTGCCCATCTTCGTTTGGTCTGCGGGTTTGATGGCGTCCGAGTTGTTCCAGAAATCGAAGCCGTTGACGTTGCCGTAGTTGAACCAAAGGCCCGCGTGGTGCGGATGATCCACGCGTTCGCCGGGGCGAGGCTCAAGTGGATATCCCCGCGTGACGGTGATGCCATCCTCCGTGATAAGTGGGTAGAGGACAGGCTTTTTCAACGACGTTGGCCAGATGTACGAGGTAAACGGTTTTCCGTCGATGGTGATGGTTACCCGTCGATGCGGCTCGTCTGCCACGACCTGAATGCCTTTGACGGATTGGGCGGCGAAAGCGATTCCCGGCGACAAATAGGATGCGGCCAACAAGCTAAGCATGATCCGTTTAAGCAAAGACCTTGCCTCCTGCGATGACCTGCTGATTCTTGTCGTCGAAGGTGACTTTTTCTCCGGTCTGGATTGCAGCAACATTCATGCAAAGTGCGATGGAGTGGCTGTAGCCCGCTTCGATTGGGGCATTGGGTGTCTTGCGCGAACGAACACATTCCATCCAGTTACGCATATTGGCCGAGGTCTGAGGGTCGCCGCCGGTATCGGCCCCGCTGGAAACGGACTCGGCTTTTTCGACCAGCGAAAAACTCGGCAACAAATTCGGCTTCATGCCCATAGCCGCGGCTTCCGGCGCCTGCAGGCCACCATCGGGAGTGACACGCTGCTTGTCCATGTCGATCATTCCGCCGTTGGAGTAGTAGAGTTCCCTGACACCGCTTGCCGAATTGGTGAAGCGCGAGGAATATTGCACCTGGAAGCCCTTGGTAGGATCGTCGAGCGGCCCATAGTCGAACACGGCGGTCATGGTGTCCCAGTTCTGGCGGCCATCCTTCCAGAGATAAATACCTCCGTTGGCAACTACACTGCGTGGATGTGGCAAGCCACTGAACCAGTGAACCGTGTCGATCTGGTGGACCAGCCACTGGTCGGGAATGCCCGAGGAGTAGGGCCAAAAGAGACGAAACTCAAGATACCTGCGGGCGTCAAAGGGCTCGTATGGGCGATTGAGAAGATAGCGCTTCCAGTCCGTATCCTGCTCCTTCAAAAGCGGCACTACATCCGGACGCCGCCATCGGCCGGGTTGATTCACATTCCAGGTCATCTCGACCATGACGATATCGCCAAACTTGCCGGACTGAATATATTCCGCGGCCTTCTGATAGCTTGGCGTCGAGCGGCGCTGCGTTCCGATCTGGACAATTTTGCCGGTGCTCTTGACAGCGGCGAGGAACTCGCGCGCGTCAGCCATGGTGTGCGCGGTCGGCTTCTCAACATAAGCATCGCGGCCGGCCTTGACTGCCTCTACTCCGTGCAGCGCGTGCTGGAAATCGGCGGTCGCAATCAGGACAGCGTCGACATCCTTGCGAGCATAGAGTTCATCGTTATTTCGAACCGCGGTGACGGGATAGCCGCTCACCTTCTGAATATAGGCGACGCCTTCTTCGCGCCGGCGATTCCACAAATCCGAGACGGCAACAAACTCGAAATTCAGTTCCTTGGCATGTTCCTGGAAGGCGGGGATCAAGGAGCTTTTCATTCGATCGCCGCAACCGATGACGCCCACCTTGACGCGGTCGTTCGCGCCGATGATGCTGGCATAGCTGGACGCACTCCACGAGAACGCGGTTGCCGCCAGCGCCCCGCCGCCTACCTTCAGAAAATCCCTGCGATTGCCACTCTTCAATGCCACTCTGTATCCTCCGCTTGATGATTCTTACGGGCCCTGGTCACGTGTCAGGCTTCCGAAGGCCAATGGTCGGGCCACGGAGTGCCATGAGTCAAGTGAGAGATTCGGGAATCAATATCTCCAAATCGAATTTGAACACAGTTCGTGCATGCGCGAGCTGTTCGCGGCAGGTGCGCTATCGCCGTGTGGTCCGTAGGTCTTCGCCTGGACGACCTGCATAGATTCAAGCTGTCAACAGTTTCAAGGTGAAAATGGAAGATACGCGCAATCCCGTTAGCGGTCGAATTCGATCAAGCATCTGGATCGCTGTCCTGGCCCTGATGACTTTGGCAATTCCTCAAAATGTAGCGGCGCAATCCAAGGTCGACGTGCCGCCAGAGGACTCAAGGAACACCGACATCAGGACGACGGACTCCCCCGCCTCTTTGCCAGCGTTCACCAGCCTGAAAGTTTGGGAAGAGCGCAGGATGTTCCTTCGTGATCAGATTCTGGTTTCGGCGGGGCTATCGCCGATGCCGGAGAAGACACCACTGAACGCACAGATATTCGGCAGGATAGTGGAGAAGGATTACACGATCGAGAAGGTGATGATCGAAACGCTGCCAGGGTTTTATCTTGGAGGAAATCTCTATCGACCACGAAACGAAAACGCGAAGCATCCGGGCATCCTCAATCCGCAAGGACACTGGCCGTATGGTCGACTCGAGAACCAGCGGCTCTACTCCGGACCCTCCTTCGGCATCAGCCTTGCGCGACAGGGGTATGTCGTATTTGCCTATGACATGGTCGGGTACACTGACACGATTCAGTTGCCCCACCATTTTGGCGGCGCCGAGCAGCGATTGTGGTCTTTCGGACCCCTCGGCTTGCAGCTTTGGAACTCTATTCGTGCGCTTGACTTCCTTGAGAATCTCGCCGACGTGGACAGAACCCGTATGGGCATCGCGGGCGCCTCCGGCGGGGGAACGCAAACTTTTCTGCTCGCGGCTGTGGATGATCGTTTGCAGTTCGCATCGCCTGTCAACATGGTGTCGGCGATTATGCAGGGTGGAGACCTCTGTGAGAATGCTCCCGGACTCAGGTTCGAAACAAGCAATGTTGAAATAGCCGCCATGTTTGCACCCAAGCCGATGTTGCTGGTTTCGGCGACAGGGGACTGGACACACAATGTTCCGAAGCAGGAGTTCCCAGCCATCCAAAGAATTTATAACCTTTACGGAAAGGGGGACCAGGTAGAGGTTGTCCAGATCAATGACGAGCACAACTTCAACGCGCTTAGTCGCGAAGCTGTTTACCGCTTCTTTGCGAAAAACAACCCAGGTTTGAGCGATCCTAAGGAGCTTTCCGAGCACGACATCTCTGTGCCTATGCTGCAGGACATGATGGTGCTTTCGAATCATGCTCTGCCTGTCAACGCGCTCGACCAATCCGGCGTATTTCATCTTTGGGTGGATTTCTCAAAGGCTCAGAACAACCAGATACAGGACGCTACGTTTCTTCGCAACCGGATGAAGCGGACTCTCATGGTGGAGACTCCCGAGGACGTGATCGCCAGGCGCGATGGCCAATCCATCGTTCTCAGCCGACCTTTGAAGAAGGATCGTGTTCAGGGAATCTGGATTCCGGGAACTGGCAAGACCGCAATCGTCATGGATCCGAACGGCTCGGCGGCCGCCCTCGAAACAGACTTGGTACGCCGCCTGAAAAAAGCGAGAATGACGATCTTGCTGCTGGATGTGTTCCAGATAGCGGGAGCAAGAGCACCGCGAATTGGAGACAATCCGGCGGCCTTTGCGACGAAGCCGGCCGGGGATGCGGACGATGAGGAACGAGCGAATGCAGCTGCCGGATATCCGAGGTTCCTAACATTCAACGTCACCCGCGATGCTGCTCGAGTGCAGGATATTGTTACAGCAATCACCTATCTAAACGGGAAGCACCAAAATATCGAGGTATTCGCCAGCGGCGACGCGGCCTTGTGGTCGATCTTCGCAGCTGCAGTGAGCCCAGTTCCCGTTTTGCTGCACCTTGAGAATGTGCCCAACCTGGTGTCCGATGCGGATTACGTGGAACACTTCAATGTCCCAGGCATACTACGAGCGGGTGGGATCTCGATCGCCGAGAAACTCGCAAAAGGGCAAAAGTGAGGAGCAAATGTCGGAACGGTTATTAACTTTACATCGGCTTCCAATCGGCCGCCTCGACGCTCGACTTCAACCGAAAGCGAGCGCGCGGACAATTGAATTGCGTTTGAAGGCTCAGTTGAACGCCGGCTAGGATTCGTGGCCAACCTCACCCGCGATCTGGGCTGCGCTGCGACCTGTGGAGGTGAGAAGTTGCGCGCCTAACGGAAACTGCCATGGTGTGAGGTAGGCATCGGGGGCACGCCAAGAAAATGCCTGAAGCAATTTTTAAGGTGTAATCGTTACTCAAACATTGAAAACTGTTGAGGTGGTCACGGACGATTCTCAACTCCGGAGAGTGGCTTCGCGGCCGCAAAGACGGGCTACTTGGATCAAACTCGCCGCGATCAGGATCAGGGCAATATTGGGGACCTTAACAAACCCTCCCTATCAGCGTTTTTCCGAAAGAAATTCGCGCTGCAAATGATCCCGCATACTTGGCGATGATGCACAGCTTGGGTCCAGGCATATCGCCGACGGCCACTTGGATCAAATTTCCCGTCCGACCGGCAAATCCCCGCTTTGTTCCATTACCAGCTTTGATTTATTTAAGTTCCCACGGGCCCGGCTGAAGTATCGGTTCCCGGGTAGCACACAGATTCGTTGTTTAGAATGGAGGGCTATGACCACTCCTTACTCAGCCATCGGCAGGTCGTTTGAGATACATGAATGGCGAGGAAGCGGCCCGGCTGCACTGCACGTTCATCACTCTGACGATGAGGCGTGGCACGTGCTGAAAGGCGAGTTGATTTTTCGCTATAAAGACAGGACGGAAGTCGCTGGTGCGGGGACGACCGTATTTGTGTCCGCAGGCGTCGCCCACACTTATACTGCCGGACCGGAGGCTCGTTACCTGATCGTCCTTACGCCGCGGCTGAGTGCCCTGATTGCCGCACTGCAATCAGAAAGAGACCTCAGCCATCAGCGAGACATCTATCTGCGGTTCGAATCTGAACTGCTGGAGTAGAGTTCGCTTTTTTGCTTCCCGCTATGGCTGGTGTGCGCAGGCAGATGCGCGAAAAGCGCAGGATGGTCAACTTTTGAAGTATGAAGAGTCGGACTAACCCTCCCACCGGGAATGCCGACCCCATGGGCCAGCACTCCGGGGGGATTACCCTCTGCTTCTGCGATGAATTACTGACCCACTCCGTTCACCGTAAGACTGATGGTTGCGTCGTGTTGCACAGTTCCTGCCACGCCTGAAACTGTGATCAGCGCGGTGGTTTGCTTCGCCGCAGCTGATCCGATGGAATAAGAGGTAGCACCGCAACCGCTCAGCACGGCCATTCCTAGCACACTCAATACGAGCAGCAGCAATACCTGAATCCGGCGCCTCTTCCAGCCAACCAGGCAGAGCGTCACCGACAGAACAGCTGTCGGAAACCGCGTATGTGAACCCGGCCCGAGATCCGCCATCGTTTTAGAGGTGGTCAGCGTCAGCGTTGTTGAAGTAGCTCCTCCTGCTGGAGTAACGGAAGAAGGGGAGAAGCTGCAGGTTGTTCCAGCGGGCAGTCCCAGGCATACAAAAGAGACTGCAGAATGGAATCCATTTGTTGGCGTGACTGCAATCGTAGCATTGCCGCTTTCTCCAGCCTTCAAAGATAGGGAAGCCAGGGAAGCAGCCACGGAGAAGTCCGAATCAGCCTGAGCTGTGGCGATGGTGTAGCTAGCACTGGCCACGCTGCTTGGAGATCCGGATACCACAGCGATTGCCTGAATTGTTTCCGACGCCGATACCGTGATAGGCCCAGAGTATTGGGGTGAGTTAGTCGTAGGAGTTGTTCCATCGGTGGTGTAGTAGATCGCCGCGCCGGGTGTAGCGAACGAAATCGTTACAACCTGTGCGGATGTGTATGTCCCGGCTGCCAATGAGAAAACGGGTTTCGACGTATTTCCAGGGGAAGTCTTCGAATTATTGTCGATGGTTACGGTTCCGGCAACATAACGAATGGAGTAGTTGGCACTTACTGCGCCCATACAATTAGTTGCTGGTGAGGATCCGGGTGAACTTTTCGGCGTGTAAGCGGTAGAGCATGACGGCGCTGTGAGCAGCGATGCGGCGGTGTCACTGTTTACAAAACCACCGAATGACGCTGTGATAGTTGGGACGGCATCTCCGTAAGATACGGTCGCGCTTGAAGCTGTGATAACCAGTGCCGCAGGATTTACAGCGATCGCCTGCGATACCGTTGGTGCAGCCGCGTAATTCGTATTTCCCGGTTGGCTGGCTGTGACGGTGCATGCGCCTGCCCCAACAATGCTCAACGTATTTCCGTTGACGAAGCAGACACCGGGAGTGCCGTTAAAGCTGACCGGCAGTCCCGAGCTAGATGCTGCCGACAAGAGAAATGACGGCGCACCATAAGTGAGCGGAGTTGCAGGCTCAGGGAAGGCGATGCTTTGCGGAGACTTGGTGACGCTGACACTCAGAGTTCCAGGCACGTAGCGAATGGAGTAGTTGCCACTCGCCGCGCCCGAACAATTCGTCGGTGTGGTCGAGCCAACCGTACTAGTTGGAGTGTAAGAGGTGGTGCAAGTGGGTGCCGTCGCTAACGATCCGCTGTTATCTCCGTTCACGAAGCCGCTAAACGATGGTGTGATGATCGGTACAGGATCCCCATAGTTCACCGTGGCGCTTGAGGCGGTGATGACCAATGTGGCTGGACTTACAGTAATGGAGCGCGTGACTGATTGCGCTGCTGCATAATTCACGTTCCCATCTTGGATGGCCGTGATGCTGCATGCGCCTGCGCCAACTAAGTTAATAGAATTCCCGGAGACGGCGCATGCTCCTGCGGTGACGGTGAAGCTGACCGGCAGACCGGAGGTGGACGACGCAACCAATGGAATCGCCGACGCTCCATAGGTGACAGGTGTAGCAGGCTGGACAAATGTAATGGTCTGTTGCGGCTTGGAGACGCTGACACTCAATGTTCCAGGCACGTAGCGAATGGAGTAGTTGCCACTCGCCGCGCCCGAACAATTCGTGGGTGCGGTCGAACCAACCGTACTAGTTGGCGTGTAAGAAGTGGTACAAGTGGGTGCCGTGGTCAGCGATGCGCTGTTGTCTCCGTTCACGAAGCCGCTAAACGATGCCGCGATGATGGGTACAGGATCCCCATAGTTCACCGTGGCGCTCGAGGCGGTGATGACCAATGTGGCTGGACTTACAGTAATGGAGCGCGTTACCGATTGCGCTGCCGCATAATTCACGCTCCCACTCTGGATGGCCGTGACACTGCATGTGCCTGCGCCAACCATGTTCACGGTATTACCGGAGACGGCGCAGACACCGGGCGTACCGGTGAAGGTGACAGGTAATCCTGAAGTTGCAGATGCAACCAATGGAATTGCCGACGCTCCGTAGTTGACGGGAGTGGTAGGCTGGGGAAATGTAATTGTCTGTAGAGGCTTGGTGGCGCTGACACTCAATGTCCCAGGTACGTAACGAATGGAGTAGTTACCGCTTGCCGCGCCCGAGCAATTCGTGGGTGCGGTCGAACCAACCGTACTAGTTGGCGTGTAAGAAGTGGTACAGGTGGGTGCCGTGGTCAAAGATGCAGCGTTGTCTCCATTCACAAAGCCGCTAAACGATGCCGTGATGATCGGTACAGGATCGCCATAGTTCACCGTCGCGCTCGATGCGGTGATGACGAGCGCGGCTCCGTCCACGATGATGGAGCGCGTGATCGATTGCGCTGCTGCGTAATTTGCGTTTCCCGCTTGGCTGGCTGTAACGCCGCATGCGCCTGCGCCAACCATGCTCACAGTATTCCCGGAGGCGACGCAGACACCGGGGGTGCCAGTGAAGGTGATTGGTAATCCCGAAGTTGAAGAGGCAACCAGTGGAATTGCCGACGCTCCGTAGCTGACGGGAGTAGCAGGCGGGGTAAAGTTAATGGTCTGCGATGACTTCGTGCTCGATACGGTAACAGTTCCAGCTATGTAGCTCATGGCATAGTTGGAGCTGATAGCGCCCGAGCAATCTGTGGTTGCGGTGGAACCGGCAGCGTTGGCTGGCGTATAGGACGTGGTGCAAGTTGGAACTGTGGTTAACGTAGCGATGCTATCGCCATTCACAAAGCCGCTAAAAGATGGAGTAATGATCGGCACAGCGTCGCCATGGTTTACCGTCGCGCTCGATGCAGTTATGGTGAGTTGTGCTTTCCTGACGTTGAGAGAGACAGTTGCGGGCGCCGGAGTCTTGTAAGCAATCGTGTCAGCAGGAACGCAAGTGGCCGTCAGCGTCTTCGTACCCGGCGCAAGCACGGTCCCTGCAACCGGAGCATAACTGCAGGAGCCAGCGACGCTCATGCTGGCGGCGAGTTGCGTTGCACTGAGCGGAGTGCCATAGGTGATCGTGCCTGGAGTAGGCCAAGTGATTGTGGGAGTCGTCTGCGTTGTTGCGAAGGGGCGTACCTGCACGTAGAACGTCACGCTATGAACGCGGGATCCACTGGTGGCCCAAAGTGTGATGGGTACCGTCTGGGCGACCGCGGCCGATGAGGAAGTGAAAGTGATTGCGGAAGTCCCGCTAACCAGGCTCTGCTGACTGAAGGACGCGCCCACTCCGCTTGGCAGCCCTGAAACCCTTAGGCTCACGGGGCCAAATCCAAACGACCTTACGTTAACATTCGCGACAGCCACGCCCGACGACATCGTGTAGGAGCGATTGTCTACGACGACGCTGAAATCCGCGAAGGATGCTGTAGGTGCCGCGCAAGCAGCCACAGGCGACGTGGATGGAAGCGCCCAGGCGGAACTGTAATCCGAACTAACTGCACTCTGCCATGCCGCCAGATTGACTGTTTTACCATTCGGAATTCTGAAGGCGTTCGTTGTCGCGGAGTTATACCACTTGTTATTGCTGGCGTTGAGTGTCGTCGAGAAACTGGTCCAGTCTGTTCCGCCCAGATAGGTTCCAAATACGAACTGATTTGTTGAGGAGTCCTGAAAAGTATTTCCTGATAGGACCATTCCTGTCGTAAACAAATCGTAGGCCTGGTGTGTTTGCCAGTCATTGATGACAATTCCACCAGCTGTACCGGCGATATATATATCGCCCTGAAACTTGTTCGTCCCACCATTGTTATAGAAAGTGTTGTTCTTAATTGTCACATTGGCGCTCGTGAGCACGTTCGCGCCCTGACCGCTATAGCATAAGTAGCTGTTCTGGAGAGTAATCGGGCCTTCATTCCTCTCGATTTGCAGGCCAGCCTGTACGTTTCCAGACAAGGTGGCATTGTCGATGAGGATGCCTTTGTTATCCGTGTCGAACCACAGCCCCTCTGCCAGATTGTTGTAGGCGAAGTGGTTCAGCACGGTTGTGCTGCGCATCTGGAAGAACTTTGTGCCGCCCATCGCCCAGTCATAGTAGGCAGCCTGTGCGCCGCGCCAGTTGTTGTAGTCGCTTTCATTGAAGTTGAAAAGAGTAGTTTGGTCCTTGGTTGCCGAGAAGCCGAGGCCACCATTGTAGTTTGCGACAGAGTTCTGCACGGTTATGTTGGTACTGCCGAAGACTCCGAAGCCGATCCAGTTATTCCAAGTCGCCTGAATTCCATCAACAAGAATGTTGTTACTCGAGTTCACGGCCGCGCTGGTGACATTCATGCAGTTGGCTGCGTGACGAAATACCAGGCCACGAAGCACCACATTGGATCGCCCAGATACCGTAAGCGTCTGTGGACGTTTCGCAGCTTCTACCACGGCAGTCGCCATGTTGGTAGAACTCGACGGAGACACGAACATCGTGCTCGTTGTTCCGTCTAGGTAGAAGGTTCCGGGAACCAGGTCTGAATAGGACATGACCTGTGTGAGCGGAACGCCATCCACAATTATCATTTCGGTCCGGCGGCCAATGGGAGCGAAGTCGGTTGGCCAGGATGAGGGAATCGTACAAGTCCGAGGATTCGCCGCCCAGTTGACGGAGTAGATCGTGGGACTTTGCTGAGTCCACCCGGTCAACACATCTGACCCTGCGATGATGGCTGTGCCGGTTCTAGCTGCCTCGACTGTCAATGTCGCGGCCGTCGCGTTGTTGTTGCCGATGACGACGTATTCCCGATAGATCCCAGGATTGACGATTACTTTGGTACCTACTGAAGCCCTGTTGTAAGTATTTGCTTTATTTATGGCGGCCTGGATCGTTTTAAACGGGGAACTTAGAGTGCCGGAATTGCTATCGGAACCAGTCGTTGCATCTACGTAAACAAAGTTAGTCTGGTTTTCAACAACGTGCGCTTGGGCGTTTACTCGTATGCCGGCTGCGGCCACAATCGCAAGAGAGAGAGCAGTAATAAGAGACTTGCGGTACTGCATGCGGGCCCTCGTTCGCCACTGTGTGGCTCATTCGTCGACGATTGGATTGATCCCCATTCAGGTCGGGATCTCGTTCCATAAGCTGGATACCGACGAAGTTCCATAATCGTGCATGCAGGTAATTACTATTAGTCGACTTCTGTCTCATCGGGGATAACTTTAGTTGTACTTAGAGGGCTCGCACTCCTGAGCAGTTAGGAAGAAAAGCTCGCAGTGACACGGACAGAAGGCCCATTTGACGCACCTTTCAACTAGTCATGATGTGGTGAGTACGAAGGAAGTATGCAACGGTAGTCGCGAGATCTAGTCCGGTAACAAACGTACTCGGCTCTCAATCTGCGCAATGCAACGACGCCTTTGAGAGGTCAGAGTAACTAAGTAGTCTTCAGAAATCCTTGGTTCAGAAAGCGAATCCAAAGTTGAGAGCCACGAAGATACGTGCTGAGTCTTAAGGCTAATTGTCTGTAACTCTGATTGTGTCAAGCAGAACTTTTTAGCGTTCATCACGGCGAGGCCCATTGCTCCATGGATTTCAGGGATGCGATATTCCGTTGAACATCGCCCCCAAAGGCGGGGGAAAGAGCCGCCACACTCGTGGGAGCACTGTTGAAGAGCAGAGATAGCAGAGAGGGTGCGGATTATCGTACCTTGGTAGCATGTACACGCGTCTCTGTGTGGCCCTGCTTTTTGCCGTCTCAACCGGATTTGCCCAGGTTCCCGATCCCGCTCAAGCTCGTCGATCCGTTGATCGGCACTGGCCCGGAGGGACACACGTTTCCGGGAGCGACTGCGCCGTTCGGCATGGTGCAGCTCTCGCCGGATACGCAGATTCGTCCATTCAAGCAGAGCTATAAGTGGGCGGCCGGATATCGCTACGAAGACACGACGATTCTCGGCTTCTCGCATACGCATTTTTCAGGCGCGGGCCACAGCGACCTTGGCGATGTACTGCTGATGCCGGTCAGCGGCGACGATGTGCCGCTGGAGCCGGGCGATCCAGAGAAGGCCCATGCCGGGATATCGCTCGCGTTTCTCCCATGCGAGCGAACACGCCGAGCCGGGCTACTACGCTGTGTTCCTTCAGGACACCGGGCAAGTGCGAGCGGAGTTGACCGCAAGCGAACGCGTCGGTCGTACATCGCTACACCTTTTCTGAGGGAGCGAAGCGTCATCTTCTGCTCGACCTGCGCAGCAGCATCTACAACTATCCCGGCAAAGTGCTGTGGTCTCGGATACGGATACGCAAGGACGGCACCGTGACCGGAATGCGGGAGACCCGTGGATGGGCTCCGGGGCGTCAACTGTATCTTTGCGATGCGATTTTCCGCGGCCATGTCGGGTCACGCGCTTTACAACCGGGAAGAGAATCCGCCGCCATACCACGGCTTCAAGACGCCCGGAACATTCGCCGCAGGATACCCAGAGCATAGAGGGACGCGGGCTGGAAGCTGTCTTCGATTTTGCGCCTTCTTCCGAACCGCTGGTCGTGAAGGTTGCGCTTTCGCCGGTGAGTGAAGAAAACGCGATCGCGAACATGGACGCGGAGATGCCGGACTTCGAGTTTGACGGGTACGCGCCAGCGACGCAGCAGATGTGGCGGGCAGGAACTGTCGGTCGCGTGGAGTTCCATGCCTCGCCGGCGATGGAGAAGTCGCTCTATACCGCGCTTTACCACGCTATGATGGCGCCGAGCACAAGCATGGATGTGAACGGCGAATATCGCGGACCGGATAACCAGGTGCATCGCGCCGAAGGCTTCCGCTTCGTGTCGTCGCTCTCCTTGTGGGATACCTATCGCGCGGAACAGCCATTGATGACGCTGCTGGAGCCGGAACAGCGCACCAATGATCTGGTGCAAGTCGCTGATCGTCTCGCAACAGGAGAGCCCATTCGGCATTCTGCCGGTGTGGCAGTTTGCAGGGACTGGAGACCTGGTGCATGATCGGCTATCACTCGGTGCCGATCATCGCGGATGCCTATATGAAGGGAATTCGCGGCTACGACACTCAGGCAGCACTCGATGCCATGGTGGCCAGCGCAACCTATGCGCCATACGGCAATCTCGGCGCTTACATGAAGCTGGGCTATGTGCCGGTCGATCATGACGATGAAGCTGCCTCGAAGACAGTCGAGTACGCCTTTGATGACTGGACGATTGCGCGCATGGCCAAGGCGATGGGCAACAATGCGGTCGCTGCGACCTTTCGAGAAACGCGTCGGCATTACTGGCGAAACAACTTCAACACAGCAGACGGATTTGTGGAGCCGCGCTTGGAAAATGGCGAATATCGCAAGCCATTCGATCCCGCCAAGGCCGGCGCAGGCAGCGGCTTTACCGAAGGCAACGCCTGGCAGTACTCGTGGTATCAACCGCAGGATGAGCAAGGACTGATCGATCTGTTGGGTGGCAACGAGAAATTGGTTGCGAAGCTGGATGCCATGTTCGATCAGAAGGTGGATCCTGCGACAATACGCCAACGTCGAAGACATCTCCGGAATGATCGGCCAGTACATTCACGGCAACGAACCGAGCCATCACCTTGCCTATCTCTACATGTACGCCGGCGCGCCATCTGAAGACGCAGGCCCGGCTGAAGCAGATTGTGGACTCGCAATACAAGCCGTCGCCGGACGGCCTGGTGGGCAATGATGACCTGGGGCAGATGTCGGCGTGGCTGATTTTTACATCGCTGGGCTTTTATCCGGTGGCGCCCGGCTCCAACCAGTACGTTCTCGGCCGCCCCTTCGTCGATCGACGCGATTCTTCATCTGCCGAACGGAAAGTCGCTCACCATCGAGAGCGTAGAACATGAGCGAGGCACAAGGCTTTGTGAAGGACGTGCTGCTCAACGGCAGGTCGCTCGATCGCAGCTATCGTAACCCACGAGGAACTCATGAAGGGCGGCGAACTAAAGTTCATCTTCAGCAGCGAAAAGGACGCGGCTGGTCGCATCGCGCGCTCCTGCCGCCTTACTCCGAGACGGCGGCCGAGTAAATCATTTCTGGAGCAGGCTCGCTGACGAAGGCGCTGGCGTACCCATTTGCTGGGCTTGATCGAGCGGAAATTTCGGCCCAAAAAGACCGTCTGAGAGCGTTTACATCGTCGCAATAGTACAATTCGGCCGACGACAATAAAAGCATCACAGAAGAGCTCAAATGAAACGACATTCCTTTCTTGCACTTTCCTTCGCACTTCTATTTACCATCAACGTGCCCGCTCAAAATGCCGCCGCAGCGCCCCCCGATTGGGAAAATCCGCACGTATTTGGCATCAACAAAGAACCGGGACGCGCCACATTCACGCCTTTTCCAGATGAATCGTCTGCAACGGGGAAAGATCAGGCTTCGAACTTTGTCGAGTCGCTCAACGGCACGTGGAAGTTCAACTGGGTCAAGAGTCCTGATCTTCGCCCCCTTGATTTCTATAAGCCCGACTTCGACGTCAGCTCATGGAAGGAAATTCCAGTTCCGTCGAACTGGGAAATGCAGGGCTACGGCACGCCAATCTATACGAACATTACTTACCCGTTCAAGCGCGATGCTCCGCGCGTAACGGATACGCCCGACGATCATTCGTGGACGGCGTACGCGCAGCGCGATCCTGTTGGATCCTATCGGCGCGAGTTCACCATTCCCGATTCGTGGAACGGCCGCGAGACGTACCTTCTCTTCGACGGCGTGAACTCAGCCTTCTACGTTTGGGTCAACGGTCAGAAGGTGGGCTACGGCCAGGACACCCGCATGACTTCCGAGTTCAACATCACGAAGTATCTCAAGCCGGGCAACAACCTGATCGCGGTAGAGGTATATCGCTGGTCCGACGGCAGCTACATTGAGGATCAGGATTTCTGGAGGATGAGCGGCATTTTCCGGGATGTGACGCTCCTTTCGCGGGCTGCCATGCACATCCGTGACTTCCAGGTGAAGACGCCCTTCGATAGCGCTTACGAAAACTCCACGTTCAAGCTGCATGTCAGCCTTCAGAATGTAGGCAAAGGCAATGTTGCAGCGTCGATGGAAAGCAAGCTTCTCGATGCCTCTGGTAAGCAAGTGTTCAAAACAGTCTCGAAAGTGAAGGTTCCCGCAGGGAAAGAGACCGCCATCGATTTGCAGCAGGTCGTCAAGAGCCCGAATAAGTGGTCTGCGGAAATTCCTTATCTCTACCAACTGATTCTCACCTTAAAGGACGCCAAGGGCGGCGTCATCGAGGTAATTCCCTGGAATGTCGGATTCAAGCAGTCAGAGATCAAGGGCAATCAGATTCTGTTCAACGGCAAGAAGCTGATGATCAAGGGCGTGAATCGTCACGAGTTCGACCCTGACACCGGTCAAGTAATGACGCGCGAGTCGATGATCCAGGACATCAAGTTGATGAAGCAGAACAACATTAACGCCGTTCGCACTAGTCATTATCCAAATGTGACGGAATGGTATGATCTCGCTGATAAATACGGTCTCTACGTCCTCGACGAAGCAAACGTTGAGTCGCATGGTTACGGCTCCAACCAGATACAACCCATATCGGATGGCGAAGATTTTCGGGACGCAATCGTCGATCGCCTGCGACACACGATCGAGCGCGACAAGAATCACGCTTCCGTCATCGCGTTCTCGATGGGCAACGAAGCAGGATTCGGAGCGAACTTCGTAGCGGCGAAAAAGTGGGCGAATACGAACCATCCAGAGTTCTTCATCATCTATGAGCCAGGGAACAGCATCCACGGCGACGTGCTTTCACCCATGTATGCCAAACCGCAAAACATAGTGAAGTACTACAACACTTACGGCAAGGGGCGTCCGTTCTTTGAGATTGAGTACGCTCACGCCATGGGAAACAGTACAGGAAATTTCCAGCAGTATTGGGACCTTTTCGAATCCGAACCTTGGGCGCATGGCGGATTTATTTGGGATTGGGTCGACCAGGGAATCCGCAAGAAGGGTAGCAATGGGAAAGAGTTCTGGGCGTATGGAGGCGATTTCGGCGACAAGCCGAACGACGACAACTTCTGCGCAAATGGACTCGTTCTGCCCGACCGCACCGTCCATCCCGGCTTGCTCGAAGTGAAGAAGTCCTACTCAAGCATCAAGGTCGATCCCGTCGACCTCGTGAACGGGAAAGTACGAATCCGCAACAAGTACAACTTCCTCGACCTCGGTTTCGTCCAGGGTTCATGGACTCTGGAAGAAAGCGGGAGGAAAATTCAAGGCGGCGATGTGGCGGTCGGCGACCTACAGCCGGGGATGACGAAAGATATTACCCTCGATCTGAAGCAGCCAACGATTACGCCAGGCGCGGAATATTTCCTGACCGTCAGCTTCAATCTGGCACACGATGAACCCTGGGCTGCGAAGGGCCACAACGTTGCATGGGATCAGTTCGAGGTCCCGTTCCAGGCACAGCCTGCGCCGTCACCGCGGACCGACAACCTGGCTGCGATCAAACTGGTCGATATCCCGGATGAACTGGTTGTTTCGAACGAGTCATTCTCCATCGGAATTGACAAGCGTTCCGGTTCCATCTCCTCCTATAACATCGGCGGCAGAGAGCTACTAACCTCTCCGTTAGAGCCGAACTACTGGCGCGCTCCCACGGACAACGATCGTGGAAACGAAATGCCGCGGAGGCAGGCAATATGGAAGATCGCTGCTCCCGCACGTGAAACGACGAGCGTGGAAGGCGTGCAGGTATCTCCGAACGAAGTCAAAGTGACGGCCGTTTCCAAATTGCCGGCTGGCAACTCAATCCAGCGATACGAGTACACCATCCATGGCGATGGGTCAGTTGACGTGGTGAGTTCGTTTAAGGCTGGCGAAGGGTCAATTCCGGATCTGCCGCGCGTCGGAATGCAGATGAGCGTGATCGGCGCTTTGCGAAATGTCGAATGGTACGGACGCGGTCCGCAGGAGAACTATTGGGATCGCAATCTCGGATCCGCCGTTGGTATTTATAAAGACAAAGTCGATAACCTTTGGTTCCCATACATCGAACCGCAGGAGACCGGCAATCGTACGGACATCCGATGGGTCTCTTTTACCGATGATCAAGGATTCGGTTTGAAGGCCACAGGGGTGCCGCTTTTGAACTTCAGCGCGTGGCCCTTCCGTATGTCAGAACTCGAACACGACAAGTGGCCCGTAAAAATAGGGCATAAGCACCCATCCGAAATCGTCCAGTCCGACGATATAACTGTGAATTTGGATTATCGGCAAATGGGCGTTGGCGGGGACGACAGTTGGGGCGCTCCAATCCACAAGGAGTTCTCGTTGCCAGCCACCCAGTATGAATACAAGTTCCGGCTGGAGCCCATCACAGGCCGCTAAACAACTTCCTCTGCGTCGTGGGGCGGATTCTTCCGCCCCGAGGCAGACGAAAATCCTTTGATAACCATCGGCCTGACAAAAAGGCGCAGCTTGTCTGTGCAACGCGGGAGCCCAACGATGTTCAGATTGGTTATGTCGGTCGCACTTATTGGAATCTCTTGTTTTCTCTATGGCCAGGCACCCGCCTCCACGGCAGCGCCTCTCACTTCAGCAACCCTACCTGGCCAAGGTTTGGCGCAGCACGACTTTTTGTATGCGGGAGAATCGAAGAACCGCAAGATTTTTCTCGTTCGCGATGGCCAGATAGATTGGACATACAGCGACCCCGCCGGCAAAGGAGAAATCAGCGACGCGGTCATGCTTTCCGACGGCAAGATTCTCTTTGCGCATCAATTCGGTGTCACGCTCATTACTTCTGACAAGAAGGTGATCTGGGCCTACGACGCTCCCGCCGGATACGAAGTTCACACCGCCATTCCCATCGGAAAAGAACGCGTCCTGTTCGTGCAGAACGGGGACCCGGCGCAAGTTCGCGTCGTAAATATAGTTACCGGCGCAACCGAAAAAGAATTCAGCATCCCAACAAAACTACCGCCCAGCACCCACGGACAAATTCGCCACGCACGGTTGACCTCCGACGGAACTTTGGTGATTGCGCACATGGACTTGAATAAAGTCGCGGAGTACGACTTCAACGGGAAAGAACTACGGTCATTTCCTGCCTCGGTGCCCTGGGGTGTCACTCCGCTTTCGAATGGAAATGTTTTGATCACGGATCGCACGGGTGTTCGCGAAATCAACCGAAGTGGCGATTCGGTGTGGACGTTCAGCCCTTCGGATGTGCCAGACTACCATTTCGCCAGCCTGCAACAGGCGTGGAGATTGCCGAACGGGAACACGGTGGTAAACAACTGGGTGAATGAGTGGGACTCGACGCCAGAGAGTCGCAAAGGAACGTTGCAGGCTCTAGAAATAACCCCTGCGAAAAAAGTGGTGTGGGTGCTGAATTCATGGACACCACCGTTTGATCTGGGTCCGGCCACCACCATTCAATTTTTCGATCAGCCTTCTGCTCCGGAAGATGTGCACTTCGGGCCGATTCACTAGAGAATCCGGCACCTTCTGAACCAAGGTCGACTGCTCTCAGTGCGTAGTAATGAATATCTCGAAGCCGTTGAGAAATTATGTCGAAGTTGCAATGCGCCGGACGACTCACTGGTAGAAAAAGTTCCGACGAGAAGACGATGAAGTATCTATGCCTGATTTTCTATGATGAGAAAGAGCGGAATGCACGATGAATCTCAAACCCTGATTGACGATTCGCTCAGCTTCGATAATGACTTGCGCGGGAGCGGTAACCTTCTTGCGGCCCATCCGCTTGATCAGGTGCGTACAGCCAAGGCCCTGCGAACGCGGGATGGAAATGTACTGGTTATGGACGGCCCTTTGCAGAGACAAAGGAGCAAATCGCCGGGTTTGTCGCGGTTGAGGCCACGGATTTCGACGAAGTCATTCAGCTGGCATCCCGAATTCCCCCGGCGCGCGTCGGAGGCGTTGAAGTGCGTCCGATCATCGAAAGACCGGCACTTGAACACTGGAAAAATGCGGCCGAACTTTGATGTCCAATGCCACGTCCAAAGCGCCGGCGACGGCCCTCTGGAGATTGTGGGCCTTGGATGACGTCAGCTGCTCCGCAGGCAGGACTTGAACGAATTCTGTATCGGATTGAGGATTCGACCACGTCGAGAAATAACCGGCGAGAAAAGCTGCTATAAATCTTCTGTGCTGAATCCCCAGACGGAAGACAATGTGCTTCTAAAGAAGCAATTGCGGCGGCGCTGGCTCTATCTTCTGCCTGCAGTCTTTGTCACGTACAGTCTCGCCTATCTCGACCGCGCAAATTATGGGTTCGGCGCTGCTGCGGGACTGGCCGAGACTCTCAATATCAGCAGCTCCCGGTCGGCCTTCCTAGGTTCGCTTTTTTTTCTGGGATATTTTCTATTCCAAGTACCCGGCATAGCCTATGCGCGACGGAAGAGCGTCAGCCGGCTCGTCTTTTACTCTCTTATTGGTTGGGGCCTGCTGGCTGCACTCACCGGAGTCATCCATCAATTCTGGCTGCTTGCGCTGGATCGTTTGCTCCTCGGAGTGGCAGAGAGCCTGATCTTTCCAGCCATGCTGATTCTTCTCACCAACTGGTTCACGCGGGCAGAGCGATCCCGGGCGAACACCATCCTGATCCTCGGCAATCCCATCACGGTGTTGTGGATGTCAGCCGTCACAGGATATCTGATCAAAGCCGTTGGCTGGCAAATGGCGTTCGTCATCGAGGGACTGCCGTCAGTGTTATGGGCTTTTGTCTGGTTGTATGTGGCCCGTGATCGTCCCGAAGAAGTCTCATGGTTGGACCAACGAAGTTGCGAAGAATTGAAGAGCAGCATGGCAGCGGAAGAAGTAAAGATTGCGCACGCGCCGAGTTTGACGGCGGCGTTGCGCCAGCCCAGTGTTCAGTTGCTGTGCATCCAGTTCTTTTGCTGGAGTTTGGGTTTGTATGGATTCGTATTGTGGCTTCCTACAATCATTCAGGCGGGAGCGGCCAAGGGAATTGAGACAGTTGGCCTGTTGAGCGCGGCTCCTTACCTGTTGGCCATCATCCTCATGATGTTGGTTGCGCATGCTTCGGATCGCACTCTCAGGCGGAAGCGTTTTGTGTGGCCATTCCTGTTGTTGTCGGGCGTGGCGCTCTTCGGATCGTACGTAATGGCAGACCACAGTTTCTGGTGGGCGTATGGATTTCTTATTCTTGCCGGAGGCTGCATGTACGCGCCATACGGTCCGTTCTGGGCCATCATTCCGGAGATGCTGCCCCGCAACGTGGCCGGAGAAGTGTTGGCCCTCGTCAACAGCTTTGGCGCGCTGGGAGCGTTTGCGGGCTCATGGATGGTCGGATTACTTCAGGCTGTTACGCACAACTCACGTGCTGGTTTTTTGCTCATGTCGGTATCGCTGATTGTGTCCGGCGGAATCATCCTTTGCCTGCGCCCACTCAAGGCAGAGTCAAAAGTCGCGACGGAATAAGAGCCCTTTCTTCCGCCGCTTCCGATTCCACTCAACATTCAGTGCGCACTACTTCTTCGCCGTCTTGATCACCACCACCGGACCAAGAAGCCCCGAAGCCAACAGTGGAGAATTCGCCTTGTACGGATGGATCACCGTGAACGTCACCTTGGTGGCGCCAGTCTGCTGATCGCCGATCATGCGATTCACCCATGCGTTGGCTACCTTGATGGATACCTCATTAGCACCCCGCTTCAGTGCACCCGTCACGTCCACACGGTAAGGCGTGTGCCACACGATACCAACGGGTTTGCCGTTCACCGTTACTTCGGCAAGGTTCTTCACGTCGCCAAGGTCAATCCAGATCTTTTCGCCGGGCGTAAACCAACTCGCCGGCGCATCGATCGTCTTGTTATAAGTGCCCAGCCCGCTGAAATAGCGAATGCCGGCGTCAGAGTTCTCGCTCCACGACGTAAGCTTGTCGAGAGTTGCCGTAGCAGGCGCGCCGCGACCCGCCTGGAAGCTCACGTTCCACGGCCCTTCCATCGTGGCAAGCGTCGTCTCTGTCGAAGCCGGAACCGTAACGGACTTGGTCGTTGTGGGCTTACGGAAGACGACGAAGACAGTGCCCCATGGTTCCAGCTTTAATGGAACCGTGGTCTTTCCATCCGCGATCGTATAACTGGCCAACTCACTCAGGCCGGTTTCCGCGTACCACAACTCGGGCTCCTTTCCAGCAACGCGGAACGTTGCATTCACGCTCTGGCTGCGCTCCGTGCGATTGTCGACAAAGTAGACGTCGCCGTTCGGCAGCTTGCGATGGACAAACAGCATGTCCGTGTCGGCCTCAGGCTTGCTGTAGTCAAAGTCCGGCGCCAGCTTGAGGTTGTGCATCGCTCCTGCCACCGTCTGTCCTGCGTAGACTTTGCCTTTGCCGACAGTGTGTTCCCCGGTTCCGTCGCCGAAGAGTTGCGATGACAGCTTTGTGAATTCCGCCTGGTCGTCCGAAAGACTGGGGTCGCCTGTCGGCTTGGGTCCGGCTATCGTTGCGCCACTTTCCACCAGCTTGTACAAGGCACGAAGCACTGGCAGCGACATCTGCATGCTGTTTGGATCAAGGCCGAGTATGCGATAGCTCATGCCACTGCTGGTTACAACGTTGCCGTTATCTACCGACAACATGTGGATCAGGCCATCGGCGTTGATGTAGTCGAAGCCGTAGCCCGACGGTACATCAGGATTCTTGTTTGCGAAGAGCGAAGTGAGATTGTCATCCTCACCGTAGTAGTAGATAAAGTCAGCGGCGAAGCGGCCCTGTTGCAGCATGTAAGAGCTTCGCGCCAGGTAGTTGATCCACGGCGCGGCCTGTTCAGCCCAGGTTTCGTTCCGCGTGAACCACTGTCCGAACGGTCCTAGTCCCAGTCCCGGAACTTTACCGATAAGCGGCTGGTGCACCGAGCAATGAATCACGAAGCGATTCACACCTTCAGCGAGTTCTTTGTCCGCAGTCGGCTTGAGAGTCGCAGGTGACCATGCCCACGGCGCCAAAACCGCGGTCATCGATTCCGCCGCGGTTAGATTCTGGCCATAGATGTGGGCAACGCTGGCTGACTCGCGAATATCTGCATTTGCCCCGGGAAGATCCTTGTTAACTCCCGGAGTCTGCGTCCACATCGCAGACATTGGAACCTCGTTCAGCTTCTTTACTTCCATGCCATCCGCCACGAAGGCGCGTCTCGCTTCGTGTGACTCGCCGTAATGGCCGAGACCGTGTTCGTGAAGGGTTGCTTCTATCTGACCGTAATGTTCGTTCGCAATCAGGTCTGCAATGGTCTTACGAAAGTCCCAAAGAAATTGATCGCTAGCCTCGGCAGATTGAACGATATGTCCTGTTAGGACGGGTATCCACGGGATGGGACTGTATCCGCGGTCTTTCGTGAATTGCGCAATCATATCGCTGGTCCAGTTTTGCGAACCCGCTTCCCAGCTATCCGTGATGACGTATTTCAATCCCCGTTTGCCCATCCATTCGTCGCCAAGCGCGCTGTGGTATTGGCCGAGATAGGCATCCATATAGTTTTTCACATACGTGTGGTTTAGCTTGTCGACTTCAAGGCCGGTGGCCTCGGCGGAGGCAGGATGATTGCTGATGCCGAGCAGTGAGTAACCCAGGCGCACGATCATCCAGTGCCCTGCTGGAGGCGTCCATTCCAGTGTGCCGTCTGCGCTCATCTTCGCGGTAAGATCAAGCACACTCGACTTATCAATCACGTCCGCCGGTGCGACAGGCGCGGTCGCCATCGAAGCAATGTTCGATTGTGGAATGAAAGCAGCTTTCTCCTGAAAGCGATTCACACGAGCGCCCGGATAAAGAACAAGCTCAGCCACGCGAATTTTGTTCGTTTCAAGTGCCTGCGGAACACCCAGGTCTGTATCGAGTTCAGGAGCAGCCTTCGCCAGCCTGAACGTGACACGGAAGAAACGAGCAGTCACGGGAGGAAAAGAATTAGTAAAGCCGACTGCATTCAGTTCAATATGCGCCACCTGACGAAAGGTCTTTCCATCGTCACTGGCTTCCAGATTGCGGCCGCTTTCGCCAAAGCCCCGGAACATCGTCATGGGATCGAAGCTGCCGCCATTGACATAAGTTATCGCCTGAATTGTTGTAGGTTTTGGATATTCGTACAGGATCCAGGACGTTTCGCCATTGGGAGCAGAAGGGAACTCCACACCGTGGACAAAGTCGCCGTCGCTCAGAGCAGAGGCATCAATGGTGCCTGCACTGGTAGTGACCTTGGGCGTCAAAGCTACAGCGGCAACGTCGCTGTCCGGCAGACGATAGGCAATCACGGCGCTGTCTGCGTAATACTCCAGTCCTTTGAGCGGATCGCCCTCGCTGGGCAAATCATGGTTCCCCATATTCTGAAACGCGCCAGTGTTGGACGGTGGATGCGGCAACCTACCAGAAAAAGGCTTGCCTCCTTCTACCTGCGTCTCGCTCCAGACATACTTCTTCATTCCCTCATTCGGTTTCACCCATGGGCCGCCAGTCTCGCTCCATCCCGGAGAACCCGCGATCGCCTCTTCCATCCCAAGTTGGTCGGCAAGTTTTGTGGCATACAGAAAAGTATCTTTCCATTCCGGAGTCATGTATGCCAGGCGATGTTCCACTACCTGCGGGGTGCCGAGCGCAGCGTCAAAATTCTGGAATCCGGCAATACCGATTCGGTGCATCCACTCCAGATCGAGCTGAATTCCTTCTTTCGTGATGTTGCCGTTCAGCCAATGCCACCACACCCGCGGCCTCGCCCCACTCGGTGGATTCTCGAACCCGCTTTTCAAGGGATCTCCACCATTTTGCCCAAGCACCGTGCTCGACCCCATGGAGAGAAACATTACGCCCACCATTGCGAGCGCCTTGCATGCACACTTCGTGATCCTGCTCATTTCAAGTTCTCCATCTGGGTTGAAACGATTCCACCAACCCGATCAGGTGTGACTGCTTCCTCGCCCGCCATGCTATTTATCGATCACGCGCGAAGGTCCAATTCTATGGCGTCGATTAGCGGAACAAGCCATTTAAGCAGCGCTTGGTGCGACGGATGCTGAACATACGCATCGAGGGCGGCCTGGTCTTTGAATTGCATCATGCCGCCGAAGGTATAACCCTTTCCTCGCGGCGAAATGTTTGGTCCAACATGGGTTTGAAGAAGACCCGGAATTACGCCTTGGAACGCCCCAATATCTCGCGTCGCCCTTTCCTTCTGCGCGTCGGTTGCTTCGGGCTTCCATTGAAAGGCAAATATGTGGAAGACGCTCCCTGGGGCGCTTTGAGCATTCGCTCCCTGGGATGAAAAAAGAGGGAGCAGCGGAGCCGCTCCAGCAGCGACGCTTCCCATCCGTAACAACATACGCCGTGTGAACCCTAACATTCGCGTTACCTCTCAAGAATTGATAGCGTGATGATTGGAACGAAGCACGGAAGCAACAATCAGGTAGATCCAAAAGTAAGTTCCCATTGACTGAAAAAGACTATACTGCGTTCGTTAGCTCCTATGTAGTTTCAATCGCGACGTCTGCACTCCGAACTCGGTAGAAAAAGAAGACGCATTCCAGCAAAGCACCATCAATTATTTCCTATATGAATCCTGGCGCTCCCGGTTCACAGAAGAAACGCAGAAAGTAAGAGTAGGCCTGGCACTGTTCTAACGAGACGGCATCCAAATTCGCCAACCAGGAAATCGAACTATGTCATCCGAAGCCATCGACGCAGAACAGTCACAGCTCGAGTGCATCGCGGACTACGCTTGCGAGATCGGAGAGAACCCACTGTGGCATCCGCTGGAAAAGCGCTTGTACTGGTGCGATATTCCCAGAGGCCGCCTCTTCCGTTTTGATCCAGCCACCGGTCTCCACGAGCAGTGCCATGAAGGAAGGCCAATAGGCGGTTTCACCATCCAGAGCGACGGCGCCTTACTCTTATTCATGGATAAGGGAACGGTCGCGACGTGGCATGACGGGAAGCTGACCAAAATCCATCACGGGATCGAAGCAGAAAGAACCTCGCGATTTAACGACGTCATTGCCGATCCCACGGGTCGAGTTTTCTGCGGAACAATGTCGAGCAGCACGGGTAAGGGCAAACTCTATCGCATGGACCTCGACGGTACCATCCATATAGTTCTCGAAGGGATCGGCTGTTCGAACGGCATGGCCTTTACGCAGGAGCAACGGGGCTTCTACTATACCGATTCCTTCGCCCGCGAAATCTACTTATTCGATTACAACGCTCAAAACGGTGAACTTTCCAACCAGCGTGTCTTTGCCAGCTTCAATGAAGCAGAAGGACTTCCGGATGGAGCAGCACTCGATGCCGATGGCCATCTCTGGTCCGCGCTGTGGGACGGATCCTGCATTGTTCGTCTTTCCGCCGAAGGCAAGATTGAGAAGCGCATCTCCGTTCCGGCGCGAAAAGCATCCAGCCTTACCTTCGGTGGCGACGACTACTCCGACATGTTCATCACCACTGCCGGAGGAAACACAAGGGACGAGGACGGACTACTTGCAGGAGCTACCTTTCGATTAAGAACTCAAGCTCGCGGCCGCCCCGACTTCTTTTCGTGCATTCAGGTTGCTGATTGATTAAGCGACTCTTCGAAGGGGCATGGCGATAAAGTAGAAAGTGCTTATCGTCGGCCACAGAGTTTTCGTCTTGACCGTCGCCGTAAAACTAATCAGGCATTTCCTCCAGTGGCAGGTCTAAGATTCATTTCAGCTCTGGCAAGTCCTTCGTAAATCCGCATAAACATTGGCTAAATGTTCAATAGTCGTCCTACGGCACCGCTGCTCTCTAAGTGCCACGCACTACAAGAGATAGTTTCCCAGGCCGCCACCGTCTCCAAACTACCAGGCACTAGGTTGCAAGTCATAAAGTACCTCAGGCGATCTTCCTTCCGGTCGTGCGGCATAAGCAAGTCTGCAATTGTTCCTGGTCCCGCTTTATCCATTGAAATCGCCTCACTAACCTGTAATCTTAAGGGTGTCTCTGATTATCCCATTCGCGTGGAGAGTCAGCGGCGAACAACCGGGCGCTGTCACCGATTTAGAAATGCTTTTCACCACTTGAAGAAAATGGCTGATCGCTTGCTGCCGCACCACACGGAGAATCGCGGCATTCCGTCTGTCTGGCAATTAGCAGGGCTTGCCCTGGCGCTGATCTGTCTTTCGGGAGCAGCCTCCCTTATCAACGAACGGAGTTGGGCCGCCGGAGGCGTCACAATCCTGTGGCCATCCAATGGGCTACTGCTTGGCGTCTTGCTTTGCGCTCCCCGACGGCAGTGGCTGTCTTTTCTCGCCGTTGGTCTCATGGTTGATGCCAGCCTGAATAGGATTCTAGGCTGCACGAATTACGCCGCAGTATATCTCGGTCTGTGCAACATGACCGAAGTGCTTGTGGCCGCTGTTCCTCTCTATCGGATAATTTCGCCGAAGCCCGACCTCACCCACCGCAGGCAGTTAAAGTCGTTCCTTCTATTTGGCGTGATTGTCGCACCGGCGATCGCTTCATTTTTTTCAGCCTTTCAGACAGCGCAAACTTTTTCTCTTCCTCTGCTTCATTCTTTTCAGGAGTGGTTCACAGCGGATGCACTCGGTATTGCCACGGTCACCCCGCTCTATCTTGCCTTCAAACAACGCAAAAGTTTTTCCAGCCGCAGCTGGCAGGAAATCGTTCTGCTCTTCGGCTTGCTTTGCGCAACCACTGGCTACGTGTTCTGGCAGACGCAATACCCGTTTCTGTTTCTGGTGATGGTGTCGCTGCTCCTCCTGGGAGTCCGCCTGGGGCTGGCGGGTTCAGCGCTCGGTCTACTTATCGTCTCGAACCTGGGAGGTTTTCTCACCATCCTGGGACACGGCCCGGTCGCAATGGTTCCGCGCGTTTCTATTTCCATGCACGCGCTCGTCTTTCAGTTCTTCATAGCGATATCGATGTTAATGCTCTACATCATCGAGGTGGTCAACGCCGAAAGAAGAAGTCTCGAGCGTAACGTCGAAGCCAGCGAAGCTCGATTCCGGCTTCTAGCCGAAGTATCAAGGGACATCATCGTTTTGATGGATGTCACCGGCGTTCGCCGTTATGTTTCGCCTGCGGTCACTGAAACGCTGGGATGGACTCCGGAAGAACTCGTAGGGAAGACCGAGCAACAAATCATTCATCCGGACTATGAAGCGGAGTTCTCGGCATTGCTCGAGGAGTGCCGCCGGGGTAAGCAGTCAACGATCTTCCCGTATCGTTGCAGGATGAAAGATGGTGGCTACAGGTGGATGGAAGCTAACCTTCGTCTTTATAACGACTCTGCGACGGACGTGCCTGTCGGGTTTGTGAACGTGGTCCGCGATATCTCGCATCGAAAGGCTGCCGAAGAAGAACTGAACAAGGCATTTCGGTTGGTGGAGAACCTCGCCAGCCAGGATGGTCTCACCGGAATTGCGAACCGCAGACGGCTCGACGAGACGCTTGATTTCGAATGGCGGCGCGCCATTCGAGAACATTCCGATATATCCGTTCTATTGATCGACGTAGACCATTTTAAGACGTTCAACGACATCTACGGTCATCTGTCCGGCGACAACTGCCTCCGCCAGATTTCTGAAGCGGCGCTCGAAGCAGTACACCGCCCAGCGGATCTCCTCGCGCGTTATGGCGGCGACGAATTCGCAGTCGTGCTTCCAAATACAAACAGCGTCGGCGCCTGGGAAATCGCCGAACAGATCCGACGCTCTGTCGAAAACAAACGCACTACTCATGAAGGAAATGCGCACGGCGTCGTCACCGTGAGCATCGGATGCGCAACGCAGCTCCCCGATCGAAATTCAAATTACAGTATGCTATTGCTGGCCGCCGACAGCGCTTTGTACAAAGCCAAATACGCCGGGCGGAATCGCATCGAGAGCGCAATCTGCGCAACCTCCAACGCCTAGCAAATCCGCCAGGATCATTACTTCGAAATCAACTCCAATTCCATCGAATAGCAGCGTCAACCCCAAAGCCAACTCCCGCCGAATTCCGCCATAAGTTGACACCTCTGGTGTGCAATCGTTACGGTAGCGCGATGTAAGCGAAGCGGCTATGTTCTTTTCATCAACTATGTCGTCGTAATGCTTCACGGGCTTATTTAGTCCCGCCGGATGGATCTAAATTGGAGATGGGATGAAAACTTCGCAAACCGTTAAAGCAATCTGTTTTGATAGTCATTTTCTTGTTCCCCTGTCTGCACTTTTAATTGGCCTGGCTCTGCTGATCACCCTTCACTAGATTCACAAAAGCATGGTTGGAAATCTCACGAGGGGATCCCGGAAAAGCAGAATGGAAAAGGCAATTG
Organism: uncultured Acidobacteriaceae bacterium; assembly: GCA_963816335.1. Classification (GTDB taxonomy): domain Bacteria; phylum Acidobacteriota; class Terriglobia; order Terriglobales; family Acidobacteriaceae; genus JANXZS01. The sequence goes on from CAWFKA010000016.1 coordinate 331,566, forward strand.
CACCAAGAAGCGCGATACGAACCCACACCATTGGTGTGCTCTGTGGTCTTGCGGCGGGCGTTTGGCTGGGTGCCGCCGAAGCTCCAACCAAGCTGGTAAATTCAGGGTTCTCGCCGTTTGCGATTTCGTTGTGCATGGTCTCCGGCGTCTTCATCGCCCGATGGACGATCCCAACATTACTCAAGGGCACGCGCTCTGTCTTCGTCGATCTGACTGAGAATAAGCACCTCATTGTCTGGGCAATTCTCGCGGGAGCGCTCTGGGCAGTCGCCAATACGCTCACCGTATTTGCCATTCGCGACGTCGGACTTACGATTGCCTTTCCTCTGTGGAATACCAATTCGCTGGTTGGCATACTTTGGGGACGTCTCCTGTTCGGCGAACTCAAACATGCGGATCGCAGGAATATCGCAAAGGTAGTTCTCGGAGCGCTGGCAATTGTGGCGGCGGCAATCATGTTGGGATTCAGCACCATCCACACGGGCACTATGCCGGCTCCTCGAGCGGTCGGCGGCATCCTCGCCGCGCTCGGTGCCAGCCTGCTCTGGGGCAGCATGTACGTGCCGTATCGAAAAGCCTACATCAGCGGAATGAATCCGCTTTCTTTCGTTACGATTTTCACTGTGGGCGAACTGGTCACTGTGTTCGCGCTCGTCCTTGCGCTGGACGGCGGCCTGCAGTCGCCAGTCTTTCACCTCACACAAACAAGGCACATGCTGTTCTGGCTGTTTCTTGGAGGCTTTGTCTGGGTCATCGGGGATCTGTTTCAACAGTTCGCAACAAAGTACATCGGCATTGGCCGCGCAATCCCGCTTTCCAACACCAACCAGCTATGGGGGCTGGCTTGGGGCGCTCTGGTCTTCGGCGAGCTCGCGGGGGCGGATAGCCGGCACAAACTGCTTGTCCTCCTCGGCTCCGCCGTGATGATCCTTGGAGCCCTCGCCATCAGCACTGCGGTTGCAACTGAACGCGAGCACAGCTCCACCAACGATGCGCTACTGCGAGAGTGCACACGGTACGATCTGGATTATCAGCGCGTCTTGCAGAGGTATAGCAGCGAGGCGGCGGGAACCGGCGACAAACGTCGAGACTGGTGGGACTATGTCATTGTCGCCATCGCCATTGGTATCTTCATTTGGCTCGGCTGGAATGCCTCAATCCCTCCCTTGAATATGAGCTTCCGGTGGATCTTCATCTTAACTTTGATCCTGGTTCTAACCCTCGCCGCATCCATCTGGGCCCTATGGAAAGCTGCCAGATCCGTTTCAAATGTTTAATCGGCCTCTGACGTTTTGAAAATTGCCAAGTCCGATTCATAATAAGTGTCAGGCAGTGCGATATCGCAGATTGGTTTATCGACGGTGAATCGACATGAACTCTATCGCTCCGAATGCTCTCAATCCGCTGAAGCAACTTGAAGAATGGGATGATTTCCTCGAAGGCCGTTACCGCGAAGGAAAATCTGAAGATGAGTTCCGTCAGTATGACGCAACCGCAACCCCCGGCGTCGCAGAGTTCTATCGCCTGAACCATGAGCAGCAGACGGTCGACTATGTCCTCGGCAAAGAAGCGCAGTACTTCGGCCTCACTCGGGGTAAGAAGACGATTTGGGAAGCGGCGGAGTATCTCAATACGCTGGTAGATGACAGCGACCCGGACACTGACCTCACGCAGATCGAACACCTGCTGCAAACCTCAGAGGCAATTCGCAGCGACGGTCAACCTCGGTGGATGGTTCTCGTAGGCTTTGTCCACGATCTCGGTAAATGCCTGTGCCTGTATGGCGAGCCGCAATGGGGAGTGGTTGGCGACACCTTTCCGGTCGGCTGCGCATGGTCCGACAAAATCGTCTTTCCGGAATATTTCAAGAACAATGCTGACGCCGCGAATCCTCTATATCAGTCCGAGTACGGCATCTACGAACCACACTGCGGATTGGAAAACGTGCACATGTCTTTCGGTCACGACGGCTACATCGCGGAGGTGATGAAGCCATATCTGTGCGACGAAGCACTCTACATGCTGCGCTTCCATTCGTTCTATCCGTGGCACAGCCATGGCGCTTACCAGCATTTGGCGAATGAGAAAGACCGCGCCATGCTTGAGTGGGTGAAGAAATTCAATCCCTACGACTTGTATTCCAAGGGTCACACCAAGCCGGATCTGAAACAGCTTAAGCCGTACTACGATGAACTGTTTGCGGAGTTTCTTCCTGACAAGCTGAGTTGGTAGCGAACCTCGAGGCCTGGGCCCTTGCCCATTTAGCGATTTCTGCGCCGCGAAAACTGTCCTCGTTGCTCCCGGCGCACGAATCTCAATACATCCAATTGCAGTCGCGAGTGAAATCCGACGCAGGCGATCGAATCCAACTGTCTCCAACTTTCTCAACCGCGAAAATGCCGCCGCTGCCGCAGAGATGGCCGCAACTCTTTATTACGGATACGAGCGCCCGCGAATGTGCCTGGTCAAAGCCTGGCACCCCCAATAAGCGGATTGTCTTCAAATCGGCGTAAGGCTTGCACTGCTGTGAAGTGACGTCTTTCTCAAGTCGGCATTGCCGGGCGATTGCCACTTCACTTGTCGAAAGCAAACGGTAGCCCTGGGCGATTGAGAATTTCTTTTCCCAGCGGTGGGTCTGTTGATTTGCGGCGACAAAGCTATCCGCCATCTGCCGCTCTTCGTCCGTTCCCGGCTTCAGGCAATTGCCGTCCACCTGGGGGATGTCTGTCACCGACGCCTCGGCGAAGGCCAGCGGTTGATCCATCGGCTCCTTGTAGAGCGCGGAGTAAACGCCATAGGCTTCCTCGCTCACCGGGCCGCCATTTGGCTGGTTCAGGGGCGAGGTCTTCGATAGGTCCGTCACGCCTCCAAGGGGGCCCTGGGGACGATGCGCTCCGAACCTCTCCCATAAGAGCACCGCAGCAACCGCGACCAGCAACACCCTCAACAATAGACGCCACGATATCTGCATGTTGTTCGCTCCGTCACTGAATATGATGAGGGCCGGAAGTAGAAAATTCAATCTACCCGGTCAAACTCTCGTTGCTTGACGACCTGCTCGACTCTCAGCGTTTGTCACTTTCGACACCCACGCACGCGGTAATGCAAACAATACCCGGCGAACCCGCTAAACTGAAAACTCCATGTTGCGAACTGCGAACGCCACCCGCTACGTCGTGCCTCTTCGAGAAGGGGGATCGCTCCCCGCTATCGTTGAAGCGGACGATCTGGGGCTGTACGTCGTCAAGTTCCGCGGTGCGGGGCAGGGCACGCTAGCCCTCGTTGCAGAACTCATCGCTGGAGAAATTGGTCGCGCCCTCGGCCTTGCGATTCCGGAAATCATTTTCATCCATGTCGATTCCATGCTCGGCCGCAATGAGCCTGACGCGGAAATCCGCCATCTGCTCAAAGCCAGCCACGGCCAGAACCTCGCGCTCGATTATCTTCCCGGCTCCCTCATGTTCGATCCGGCAGCGCGCGACAAAGCGTCGTCTGCGGAGGCTTCGCTCGCCGTCTGGTTCGACGCATTTACGCAGAACGTTGACCGCACAGCACGAAATGCGAACCTGCTCGTCTGGCACCGCAAAATCTATTTCATCGATCACGGCGCAGCACTCTTCTTTCACCACAATCCCGCCACCATGATGCAAAAGGCGGAGTCGCCATTTCCCGAGATTAAGGATCACGTGCTGTTGCCCTGGGCATCGGAGATCACTCAGGCAGCAACTCTGGCGCATAACAGGCTCACCCCAAAATTAATCGCAGAAGTCATTGAGCAGGTGCCCGGTGACTGGCTCCACGCCAGGTGCGGACGAATCGACGGTCGCTGAACGCCGAGCCGCCTACGTTGACTTCTTTACCCGTCGACTCGCCGCGTCATCTATCTTTGAACAGGAGGCGATTCATGCCCACGCACGCCTCTTTTGATTACGCAACCCTTCGCGTCGTACCCCGCGTCGAACGCGAGGAATTCATCAACGTCGCGGTCATCGTTTTTTGCCTGGAGAAACGTTATCTCGCGGCCCGAATTCGTCTGGACGAGCCGCGACTTCTCGCACTCTTCCCGGACGTGGACGTGGAATTGGTTCGCCATCATCTCGACGCAGTCCTGCGCATTTGTGAAGGGGACGCCGCCGCCGGCCCAATAGCCCAGTTGCCGCAACGCGAGCGCTTCCATTGGCTGATTTCCGCCCGCAGCACCATCCTTCAGCCGTCAGCCGTCCATACAGGCCTCTGCACTGGAACAGAGGATCTGCTAGACCGTCTAGCCAAGCAATTTCTATAACTTAAGCCGCAAGCGCCACCCACCACCATTTGTTTCTTGTTGCTCTCGTGCAAGCTGCGTGGCTTTCTCAACATCAAATTCTAATCGTGCGATCTCTTGACAGAGGAAATCGCCGGTCATAAAGTTAACGTTGTTAAGTTAACGCTGTTAAGCGGAGCCAGCATGACCGTCCAGGAACGTCGAGTCCGAGAGAAAAACGAGGTCCGAGAGAAGATCCTCGACGCTGCGCGCGAACTGTTCGTTACCTACGGATATGACGGCGTCACCATGCGCAAAGTGGCGGAGCGGATTGAGTACTCGCCGACCGCCATCTATCTGCACTTTGCCGACAAGGAGTCGCTCTTTCGCGAAGTCTGCTATCAGGACTTCCATCGTCTCTCTGAGGCATTCCGCAATCTGGTGAAAATCGAGGATCCGGGAGAAAGGCTCTCGGCATGTGGCCGCACCTACGTAGAATTTGCCGTGGCCAATCCGAATCACTACCGGCTCATGTTCATGACCTCTCATCCAAGATCGCTGAAATTTACCGAGGAGGAATTGGCCAGCAGGGGAAATCCAAATGATGATGCCTATGCATTTCTGCTTGCCCTGGTGCGCGACTCGCTAAAAGCCGGAGCATTCCGCCCGGAACTGACTGACCCTCAGTTGATCGCACAGACGTTGTGGGCTGCGGTTCACGGCGTCGCCTCACTTGCCATCGCCATGGATCAGGACCAGTGGATCGATTGGCGCCCTCTTGCCGATCGCCACAAGGCAATGATGGATGCGTTGATGAGTGGTTTGATGCGGTCAGGAGCTTAGCCTATGCCTCCCATCGCGCGACGAAATCTCTTTCATGACAAGGTCCGGTTGACGGTCACCATTACGGGCATCACGTTCGCCGTGGTGCTGATGGTGATTCAACTGGGGTTGTTTCTCGGCTTCAGCGTAACCACCACCGCCGTTATCGACCACTCCGGTGCCGACCTGTGGGTGGCTTCTCGCCACATCCCATACATTGAGCAGGGAGTACCTTTCAGCGAGCGAAAGCTCTACCAGGTGCGCGCCACACCCGGCGTAGCTTCGGCGGAGAAGTACATCGTTCGCTTCGGAAATTGGAAGCGCGCCGATGGAGGCCACGAGAGCGTTCAGTTGGTGGGTTTCAATCTTGATAATCCGATGGGCGGCCCCTGGAACGTAGTCGAAGGAAATCTGGCGGACTTGCGCAATCCCGATGCTGCCATGATCGATGAAATCTACCGAAAGAAACTCGGCGTAACTCACGTCGGAGAAACGTTCGAGATTAATGATCATCGTGTTCGAATCGTCGGCTTCACAAAAGGCATTCGCTCCTTCACCACGTCGCCCTACGTCTTCACCACGTTCAAGAACGCGCAGAACATGGTGAACCTCAAGGAAAGGGATACGGTCTTCATTCTCGTGAAAGCATCGCCCGGAACAAATGTCGATCAGTTGGCCGAACTACTCTCCGCCCGACTTCATGATGTGGACGTTCTCAGAACCGATACCTTCAGCGGGAAAACGCGGAGCTACTGGATGTTTACAACCGGCGCAGGCGTAAGTGTTCTGATTGCAGCGGTCCTGGGCCTGGTCGTCGGAATCGTCGTCGTCACGCAGACCATCTACGCCACCACCATGGATCACATCCGCGAATACGGCACGTTGAAAGCCATCGGCGCACCCAACAGCTATGTCTACCGCGTCATCCTTGAGCAGGCCGGAATAGCCGCTGTCATCGGCTTCATTATGGGCATGTTCGTCAGCATCTTCGTCGTGCACGGCGCCCAAACCGGCGGCGCGGCCATCATTTTTACCTGGCAAACGGCAGTCGTCATCCTCTTTTTGACCACCATCATGTGCGGAATTGCGGCCATCGTGTCCATTCACAAAGTCATCAATCTCGACCCTGCGATGGTCTTCAAGAATTAAACAGCGGAGAGAACCATGCAGACTGCGATTCGAGTGCGCGGAGTGAGCAAAATCTATGAGGAAGGACTCTCTCGCGTCACCGCGCTTGAGGGAGTGGATCTTGACGTATGCAGTGGCGAAGTCCTGTTGCTGATGGGCCCGTCCGGCAGCGGGAAGACCACGCTTCTGTCGGTAATGGGATGCATCCTGAGTCCTACCGCCGGAAGTGTCGAAGTTGCCGGCATTGAGACGTCGAAGCTCAGTCAAAGCGAATTGCCCGCCATCCGGCTTCGTCATATTGGATTTGTCTTTCAGGCGTTCAATCTTTTTCCCACGCTTACTGCGATTGAAAATGTTGAAATCGCACTCGACCTGAAAGGCATTCGCGGCATCCGTGCGCACAAAACCGCTGGCGATTTACTTGACGAGGTGGGCCTTTCTGACAAGATCAACACGTTTCCCGCTGATTTGAGCGGCGGACAAAAGCAGCGTGTCGCGCTAGCACGCGCACTTGTCGGCGATCCCGAAGTGCTGCTTGCCGATGAACCGACAGCGGCGCTCGATTCGCACACCGGTAGAAATATCATGCAACTCATGCGCGATCTTGCCCATCGCCGTGGCCGTGCCGTCGCCATCGTCACCCACGACAGCCGCGTGCTCGAAATGGGCGATCGCATCATTCGCATTGAAGATGGGCATATTGCCTCAACTGAAAGTGTGAACGGTCATATTTCCGCGTGCGCCGTTCCGCTTGCTTTACAAGATTCGATCGCAGCGAGGGTACTATGAGCAGAAAGCTGATAATCGCCAGTATGGCCGTGCTAATCGCGGTTGTTCTTATCGCAGTCGCCATGCGCCGTTCGGCACAGACTGCTCAGGCGGCAGGCACGGCCGTTGCCGCCATTTCTCGTGGGGATTTCGTCGCCGGTCCGGGACGCGTCGAACCAAACTCCGAGGACATAAAAGTAGGGTCCGAACTGAGCGGCAAACTAAAGCAGGTCCTTGTCGAAGAGGGCGACACCGTAACCGAGGGTCAGATCGTAGCCATCCTCGTGAATGCAGATCTGCACGCCCAGGTGCTTTCTTCGCAGGCGATTGTTCGCCAACGCGAGGCGGAGTTGCGCAAGGTGATCAATGGTGCACGCTCCCAGGAGCGCAAGGAAGCCGCCTCCACGGTTGAAGAGAACAAGGCCGTCATGGAGAATGCCCGCGCCGAAATGGAGCGTCACGACAAACTCTTTACGAGGGCATCATCTCCCGCGAGGAAAATGAGCGCTACATTCGTCAGTTCAACGTCGCGGCGGCCCAGTACCAACAGTCCGCTCAGCACCATTCCCTCATCGACGACAATCCGCGCGAGGAGGATCGCTCCGCCGCAGAAGCCGCTCTCGATCTCGCCACGGCTCAAGTGGCCGAGGCGGAGGCGCGCTATGAGAAAACGCTTATCCGTTCGCCTATCAACGGAGTCATTCTGCGCAAGCATCATCGTTCAGGTGAAAGCGTCAGCAACTCATCGACCGTGCCCGATCCGATCGTCACGATCGGCGACAACTCCATGCTTCGCGTTCGCGTCGATGTCGACGAAACGGAAGTAGCCAAGGTTAAGGTTGGCCAGCCCGCGTACGTGACAGCCGACGCCTTTGACAAACAGAAGTTTGCCGGCCATGTGATTCGCGTCGGAAAAGAATTGGGTCGAAAAAATGTCCAGACCTCCGAGCCGACGGAAAAGGTCGATACAAAGATTCTGGAGACCTTGATCCAACTGGATCCCGGAGTGGAAATCCCGATAGGCCTCCGGGTGGACGCGTATATTCAGGCATCCGTGAATCCTGTTTCCAAATGAGTTGAAATCGAATCGAATGACACACAACACCCGCATAGTGCAGGATGGTATCGTCCGCGGTGAGCGTCAATACTCTTCGAGTGGAGCGAAATCAGATGGAGCAAATATCAGAGAACCACAAAGTTCTGAAGCTCGATTCACGTGACAATGTACTCGTCGCCCTGTCACCGCTGCCCGCGGACGAGACGATTACTTTCGACGGAAGGAAGATCAAGCTTCCGGCGGCGGTCCCGGCAAAGTTCAAGTTCGTTGAGTCGGACATGCCATCGGGCGCGCCGATCTTGATGTACGGCGTCACAGTCGGAAAGCTCACCGAAGCGGTTCCTGCAGGAGGCGTCCTCACAACCAGAAATCTCCGACACGAAACAAACGGATTTTCCGCTGAACGCCATCACAGTGAGTGGCTCGCCCCGAACGTTTCGCAGTGGCAGCAGCGTACTTTCGCTGGATATCACCGTGCGGATGGTCAGGTTGGCACTCGAAATTATTGGCTCGTTCTGCCACTCGTCTTCTGCGAGAACCGCAATGTCGAGCTGCTCCGCGAGGCCTTCGAAGAAGAGCTCGGCTACACCCGTCACAACGAATATCGCCAGCAGGTGAGGGAACTCGCGACTCTTCAATCTAAGGCTGCGCGTCGACGACAATGCCCCGGGCGCTCTTCCGGCGCGGCTTTTCAAAAATCTCGACGGCATCAAGTTTCTCCTTCACCAGGGCGGTTGCGGAGGTACACGCGAGGATGCGAGATCGCTCTGCGGATTGCTCGCTGGCTATATTCACATCCCAATGTGGCCGGCGCAACCGTGTTGAGTCTCGGCTGTCAAAACTCCGAAGTGTCGATTCTCCAGGAAGAGATTCGACGTCGCGATCCTGAAAGTCCAGCAAGCCCGTTTTGATTTTCGATCAGCAAAACAAGGCCTCGGGTCTTAATCCGCGTGCTGCACCCGCGCAATTGCAAGACATTTGCCGCTCTTGCGGAAGCGACCAAACTCGTGCGGACTCCCGCACCATTCAGCTCACTCACCATGGCTCTCAAATGTGGAGGATCCGACGGATTCTCGGGTATTTCCGCCAATCCGGCGATTGGACTATGTCTCAGATATACTGGTCGACCCTCGGCGGCAAGTCGATCCTGTCCGAGTTTCCGGAGCTATGCGGCGTCGAGCAAAACCTGATCGACCGGTCCGTCAGTTTACCGGTGGCCGAGCGATTCGTGATTTGATGACTACATACGCAGCTCGCGCCAAGGCGGTTCATTCCGGCTTCGATATGAATCCGTCGCCGGGAAATATCAAGGACGGGCTCATCACGGATGCGATGAAGTCCGCCGGGGCCGCGCGAAAGGGTGGCGCATCGCCCGTGATGGACGTCCTGGATTTTCCCGGAATACGTAACCACTCAGGGGCTGAATCTTCTGTGTACTCCGGGGAACGACGTCGAGTGCGTGACTGCGCAGGTGGGAGCGGGCGCCAACATGGTTCTGTTTACAACCGGGTTGGGCACACCAACCGGAAATCCCATCGCGCCGGTCATGAAGGTTGCGACAACCAATTCCGCAATGGCTGCGCGCATGTCCGACATCATCGACGTCGATGCGGGCGCAATTATTTCCGGTGACTCCACGGTGCGAGCAAACAGGGGAGTCAATTCTCGACATGGCGCTCGAAGTGGCAGGCGGAAGGCGACAGACGAAGGCGGAACTCATCGGGCAGAACGACTTTATCCCCTGGAAGCGCGGCATCTCGCTCTAGCGCTGCGCGTCTGGAGTCTCATGTTTCGTGTGTTCGATCGTCGCGTCTTTGACGCCTTTGCGTTTGCGTGACGCTGAAGTTGCGCACGTCGTTCAGACAAATTTAGGCACCGATGCAGACTCGACCGCTTCGGATCTGGAAAAAGTCGGCGCCATCGACATCCTGAAGTACGACGGTCGGCCGCTCATCGGGCGAGATGGCAACGACGCGGACATTCGAGATGTCGATGTTCTTTGCGTGCCGAATGAAAAATCCCTGCGAAGGCATCGGCGCCGAACATTGCGGGGTCAGGATATGCAGCCTCCTTCTCCGGGGGTGTGAGCGCGGCCTGTTCCTTCGCCCCGCCGCCTCGATGCTGAATGTAGAGGTTCGTAAGATGTCACGTCTTCGATGGGATGACCCGGAATTCCACTCAGGATCGCAGCCAAGTTCCGAGGCGGAATTTGAGCAGACGATGTTGCTGATTAGACTCGGCGTCACCGCGCCGACCTGTGTTCCGGCGGGCCCCCTAAGTCTGCTGCCGAGCCGAATGAAGATCGGAGCGGTTGCATGTCACGCATCGTGATGTTGGTGATCGTCATGTCTTCCAGCAGGGCTCCATCTTCGCTTTCCAACGCGAGTCCCGAGCATCCTTCGAAGACGCAATTGGTGATCGTAGTATTCTTGAATCCGCCATTCGACTCTGTGCCGAACTTGATGCGTCCGGTCGCGTGAATGGGTCGGTCCGCGTCGAAAAGCTTCCATGTTCCGTCCAGCATCGTGCCCTCTACGTAAGTCCCGGTCACGTAGCAATTCGTTATCACCACATTCTCGGTAGATCGCGTTATAACCCAGCGCGAAGCTGCTCTTGGGCACAATGGCGTCGTCGTAGGGCGAGTTGATCGACAATTGGAGACGCGCACGTTACGGCAGCAGTCGATATCCATGCCGTCACGATTGGTGTCGATTGTCAGTCCGTCGATCGTCAAATTATCTACGCCGGTCGCAAGTATGCCGAACCATCCCCCGAAGAGGATCTGAAAATCTTTCAGCAGGACATTGTGACAGAGCTTCAGACTGATGGCCTTGTTTGCCACCCCGGGATCACCTGAGTCGGCCCCGGCCCATATCCTTTGCTTAGTCCGCGTCCCCAGATTCTTCCGGGACCCAGAATGGAAATATCATGCAGTTCTCGCCCCAGATGAGGCTGTCGTGCCAATGGTTGTGTCCAGAATCCTGGTACTCCTCCCACGCCTGTTTCGGCTCCGGCATGATCGTATCCGCCGCTCTGTCCGGCCGGCAGGAGGATCGGCAGCAATGATGATTGCTCCCTGTTCGAGATAGAGCGACACGTTGCTCTTGAAATGAATGGAATAGCAGAGATAGTTTCCGCCAGGGAAGAACGACAGTGCCGCCACCACTGCTTGCGGCCCTGTCGATGGCGCGTTAATCGCAGTGGAGTCGATAGTCTTTCCATCGCCCGTCGCACCAAAGTCACGAACTGAGAGAGCATGGCCGCCATTCGTCCCCGCAGCATTTTCCTATTGCCAAACGACGATTCAGCGCGAACCTCCTTCGCTTCCACGGCCGTCATCGCTACGCCGGCCACGCCAGCGCCGACCATTCCAAGAATGTTCTGCGATCCTTAGTCGTCAAGCTTCTTCTCCCCGTAGCTAGGATGACCCTGCGATTTCACAAGCCGGATTATTCCGCGTGCCCGATTGTGTTGTCTGTATAAGCCTTCTGCAACACAAAGAAAGCCTTCTTCTTCTTGCCGTCGGGAGAGATGAGCCCTTTGCGATTGAAGTAGTCCTGCATGCCGGGCAGCTCGCGCAACGGCGAGCGAAAATCCATCAGGATCCACGGGCGTCATTCCGCGCAGTTGAGGGATCTGGTTCAGCATCGCAGTTGATGTTCATAGATATTCGCTTGGAACTCTTCCGTCCAGCGAGTGGAGACGTCACCGTTCAGCCCGGCCTTGGCGCCTCCGCCAAATTCACTCATGATCATCGGCTTCTGGAAACGTATGTCCCACTTGAAATCGTCCGCGTCCGCGGCCGTCTTCTCGTACCAGCCGATGTATTCGTTGGCGCCGATCACGTCGAGCACATTGCCCAGCGGATCGTCCACGATCTTTGTGTTGCCCTCGCCGCGCACCAGTAGCGCCGCGGTCACCAGGCGATCAGGATCCTGTTCGTGAGCATCCCCACCAGTGTAGTGAGAAATGTCGTGCGCGCGGGAGTTCTCGGAGTTTCGTTGGCTACCGACCACAGAATGATGGATGCCTTATCGCGGTCGCGACGAATCATCTTCCGTCAATTGCGCCTCAGCCTTTTTCAGCACAACGGGATCATCAAAGTGGCACAGCCCAGTAAACCGGGATCTCCGACCACACCAGGATGCCCATCTTGTCCGCCAAGCGGGTCATCTTCTCGTCGTGCGGATAATGCGCCAACCTCACGTAGTTCGCGCCAAGTTCCTTCGCCCATCCCAGCAGGGTTTCTGCATCCTGTTCGCTGTAAGCGCGCCCAGTGCGGTACGGAGCCTCGGCATGAATGCAGATACCCTTCAAAAAGATCGGTTGACCGTTCAGCAAAATCTGCGTGCCGCGCGTTTCGATGGTCCGGAAGCCGATGTCGTCTTCGAGCTTGTCTCCGTCTGCTTCGAGTGTCACGCGGTAGAGCGTCGGATGCCCCGGCGACCACAATTGCAGCTTGCCGTCCTCGATCGAAATCTGAGCCTTGCCATCAGCGGCAGTACTTCCAGTCGCGCTCAGCTTCTGATCGCCAGCCGCCAACTTCACTTTCACTTGGGTGCCTGCGCTCGCGCCTTCTACATGCACCCAACCCTCTATGCGATCCGTTGTGCCCCGCTTCAGATGAAGGTCGAAAGTATCGATGTAGTGGTTCGGCACATCCACAAGATAGACGTCGCGCGTCAGACCGCCGTAGTTCCACCAATCCGTTTTCAGGGTGGGAACGCCGTCAGCGATGCGGGTGTTGTCTACGGCGATCACGGCGAAGTTCTTCCCATGCCTCAGCGCGCTCGTCACCTCGCAATCGAAGGTGGTAAAGCCGCCTTCGTGATCGCAGATTCTTATGCCGTTCACCCAGATATAGGATCGATAGTTTGCCGCGCCGATGTGAAGAAAAACTCGGTGGCCGGCAACCGGTTCGTATGCAAAATCCTTCTCATACCAAAGCGGCCCTTCGTAAAACATCAGCGATTCGCGCTGTGTATTCCAGTCGCCTGGCACTTTCAATGTCGGCGACTTTTGAAAGCTGTACTCAACCAGCTGACCGGGAGAAGTCTGCTCCTTATTCTCTGCGAATCCATTGTTGCGAATCTGGCCTTGGCCATCGTAAAGACCATTTCCATAAGGATCGATAATCGACTGCCACTCGCCATTCAGGCTGGTAGCGGTTCGATGGTCCGCAGCAGCAAGCACGGTGGAAGGCCGCGGCCCCGCGTCCTGGGCAGTCGACGAACTGGGAAGAAACGCGATGGAAACGACTAAAAATAACATCGAAGAAAAAGCGATCCGGCTTGAAAGGACCTCACGATTCGAACTACCAGGCACACACGTCATCCATCTCTCCCACGAAGGTTTTGATTCCACGGAGCTGGGCCAATTCATCTCACCGCCCGGAGTCGGTATTCAGCCCAAGTCAATCATTGTATGCTTGTACCGCGCTGGCAGGAATAGAGCGATAGCCTGCTTACAACTAACGCCGTCGAATCCGAATCTAAACGATAGAGAAACGCGCCACTAATGCGAAGGAGGATTTATGGATACATTGAAGTTTTGGGCTGTGTTTGCGGTAGGTGTGGCTGCTGGCGCTGCTGTTGCTCTCATCTATGCGCCGCAAACCGGTGCAAAAACGCGGAAGCAAATCCGCCGCAAACTGGATGATGCCACCGACTATGTGAAGGACGTGAGCGGAGATCTAGGCGATCGTGCCGGTGATGTCGTCAGCCGCGGACGCGACGTTGTCGAAGATCTGGTCAACTCAGCTCAGCGAGCGTCCCAGACAGTCGCCAAACGGGTTAGCGACCTCACCTAGATATTTCCCACGCATACAAAAAAAGGCCCTGTCCGTGGACAGGGCCTTTTCCATATCGCCCGTTTTTCTCTTAATTGCTGAAGAGCAGAATGCCGTTCGATTTGTCTCTTCGCCAACGTCCGTGATGGAACGATAGAAGAGCTGGTTGTTTTCGAGATACACCTCGAGGAACGCTGGACGTTCCGTAATGCCACCGGCGATCAGCGCCTCCGAGAGCGGATCCTCCACGTAGCGCTGCAGCGCGCGGCGTAGCGGACGAGCCCCGTAGGTACGATCGATAAGCGTCTTCTCCAGAATCCACTTCTTGGCATCTTCGTTCACCGAAATCGTGATTGCCTTCTGCGCAAGGTTGGTGTTCAGCTGCTGTACCAGCAACTCGAGAATCTGGATCAGGTCCGCATCCGACAGCGACAGGAAGATGATCACTTCGTCCAGACGGTTCAGGAATTCGGGGTTGAAGGTTCTCTTCACCTCGCTCTTCACCATCTCTTCGATCTTGTCCATCACCATGTCTTCGCGCTCAGACTGGAAGCCCAGTCCCTGCTTCTTCTGCAGGTGGCGAGCGCCAATGTTCGAAGTCATGATGATGATCGTGTTTTTGAAGTCGACCGTGTTGCCAAGGCCGTCGGTAATTGACCATCTTCGAAATACCTGCAGAAGGATGTTGAACACATCCGGATGCGCCTTCTCGATTTCATCCAGCAGAACAACCGAGTATGGCGACCGCTTCACGCGTTCTGTGAGCTGACCACCCTCCTCGTAACCAACGTATCCCGGAGGCGAACCGATCAGCTTCGACACCGAGTGCTTCTCCATGAACTCCGACATGTCGAAGCGGATCAACGCCTTCTCGCTGCCGAAGAGGAATTGCGCCAGCGTGCGCGCCATCTCCGTTTTGCCAACGCCCGTCGGTCCCAGGAAGAGAAACGATCCGATGGGACGCGCGGGATTCTTGAGGCCAGCACGCGAGCGGCGAATCGCCCGTGCCAGCGCGGAGATCGCCTTGTCCTGCGAAATAACGCGCCGGTGGAGTTCTTCCTCGACTCGCAGCAGCTTCTGTGTTTCTTCTTCCTTGATCGAGGTGATCGGCACGCCCGTCCAGCGGCTCACGACATCCTCAATGTCTTCGCGGCCAACAATCCCGGCCGTTGAATCATCAAGGTGGTATTTGTCGCGGAGAGCGCGCAGGTTCTCGCGTTCCTTGCGTTCTTCGTCAGAGTAGAAGCGCGCCTTCTCGAATTCGTGATTGGCAATCGCATTCTCCATCCGATGGACGATGAACTTGATGCGCTTCTGTACCTCGGTGATTTCCTCCGGCAGAGAAGTCTGGCGCAGCTTTACGCGCGCACCCGCCTCGTCGATCAAATCGATCGCCTTGTCCGGCAAAAAGCGATCCGGAATGTATCGATTCGAATGTGACACTGCGAACGTAATCGAGTCGTCTGTGTAGCTGACCGCATGGAATTTCTCATAGCGATCCTTGATGCCCATGATGATGCGGATGGCATCTTCTTCATTCGGCGGCGGCACTTTCACAGCCTGGAAACGACGCTCGAGCGAACGGTCCTTCTCAATCGACTTGCGATACTCCGCAGGAGTCGTTGCGCCGATGCACTGAATCTCGCCCCGCGACAGGGCAGGCTTCAGAATGTTTGCCGCATCCAGCGAGCCTTCTGCGGATCCGGCTCCCACCAGCGTGTGCAGCTCGTCGATGAAGATGATGGAATTCTGGTTCTCCATCAACTCCTTCATGATCGTCTTCAGTCGTTCTTCGAACTGGCCGCGATACTTCGTGCCGGCGACAATCAGCGATAGGTCAAGTGCAAGCACCCTCTTATCAGCAAGGAAGCTCGGGCACTTCGCCGTCCGCGATCTTCTGCGCCAGGCCTTCTACGATCGCAGTCTTGCCTACGCCGGGTTCGCCAATCAGCACAGGATTGTTCTTCGTACGGCGGCAAAGAATCTGGACCACGCGCTCCAGTTCGAGATCGCGTCCAACCAGTGGATCAAGCTGGTTGTCCATGGCGGCCTGTGTCAGGTCGCGCGAAAACTCCGCCAGCAGACTGGATTCACGATTGCGGGCTGAAGGTGGTGCCTTCTCTTGTGTGGCTCGCGCCAGCTCTTCGCGAATGGCCAGCAGCTTCAGTCCTCGTTCGTGAAGGATTTCTGCGGCAAAACATTTTTCCTCACGCAGCAGACCCAGCAGCAGATGTTCAGTACCAATATGCTTGTGAGAGAGCCGTTCGGCTTCTTCCGCGGCATAGGCCAGCACCCGTTTGCATTCGTTCGAAAGCGGAAGATCGACTGAAGTCGATACCTTTTCGCGAATGGTGGTGTGACCCTCAATCTGCTTGCGAATTGATTCAACCGAAGCATGGGAGCGGAGAAAGCGGTTGGTTAGCGCCTTGTCCTCGCGCAGCAGGCCAAGCAGCAAGTGCTCAGTCTCAATGTATGGCGAGCCAAACTGGCTGGCTTCATACCGCGCGAAGAAGATGACGCGACGCGCCTTTTCTGTATACCGTTCGAACATGTTCCCCCTTCAAGCCGAGCCCACCTCGCTGTCGGAGTCGCAGGGCACTTGCGCCCTGTACTTCAAGTCCAGCGACGAAAAGCTCCATCTCCCTACCGTCTTCCCACGAATTGATTATTTCGTAGGAAAGACCCTTTAGTCTGGTCAGCGGTTGCCTGTTTTAGCTCTGCCGCGCCACCGTGGATGCAACAACTTGCAGGCCCGGCTGACATCCCATCCTTAGTTTCCTGCATTACAGCTTAGTCTACTTAAGACGCGAATTCGAACAAAAAGGGTTCAAGTGGGCTTTGACCCACAATCAAACTTCCAGCGGCGTGACCTCTTCCATCCTGCCCTGTCCAGACCGCAAAACCCTGGAACATCGTCTCGCCAAGTCCCAGATTGTGAGTCACAAGCACGAGATGTCAGTCCATGGCTGTGATGAAGACGTTCTATGAGATGAAACACCGCGTCCGCCGTTTGGTTGTCCAGATCGCCCGTAGGTTCGTCTGCCAGCAGAAGTTTTGGTCCTGTTACCAGTGCACGTGCCAGCGAAATACGTTGTTGTTCCCCGCCGGAAAGCTCGCCCGCTCGATGACTCGCCCGGTCCCCCAAATCCACTTCGTCCAACCACTTCTCCGCGCTCTTGAAAGCGACTGCCTTCGTTTCTCCGCGGGCCAGAAGTGGCATGGCAATATTCTCTAAAGCCGTGAATTCCGGCAATAGGTAGTGAAACTGCCACACGTAGCCAATTTCGCGGTTACGGAATACCGCTGCCTGCTTGGCAGACAGCGAACTTAATTGATTTGAGGCGCAGTATACGTCACCGCCGGAGGGCGTATCAAGCGCTCCGAGCATGTGCAAAAGTGTGCTTTTACCCGCGCCGGACTGGCCCGACGATGGCCATCAGGTCGCCCTTGCGCACCTCAAAGCTCACATCCTCAAAGAGAACCAGCTTTCCCCGGCCGGTTATGTATTCCTTCCGCAGGTGCTCCACGCGAACCAGCGGCGGTACCTCCGC
Source organism: uncultured Acidobacteriaceae bacterium (assembly GCA_963816335.1). Classification (GTDB taxonomy): domain Bacteria; phylum Acidobacteriota; class Terriglobia; order Terriglobales; family Acidobacteriaceae; genus JANXZS01. The sequence continues at coordinate 348,923 of CAWFKA010000016.1, forward strand.
CGCCATCGCAGGCGCCGTCGTCGAAGAAGACGCGGGCCGGTTTGGAAGGGTTTCCATCCTTCCATGTAATCAGGCTTGCAGGCGGAAGGTGCTCTATTCCTCACTCACGAAAGTGCTATTCGTAACGCAGCGCTTCTGCAGGTGCGATGCGGGCCGCCGAGGCGGAAGGATAAAGCGTCGCCAGCAGCGAAACGGAAAGCGAAACAATCGCCACGATCAGCCCATCCTCCCATCGCGGCGCAAATGGCAGGTAGTCGATCGAGTACACCTCGGCAGATAGGTGAATGAAGCGATAATGCCCGCCAATCCACGCTAATAGATACCCAAGCCCAAACCAATCGCCGTACCCACCACGCTGATCAGCAGACCCTGCATCAAAAAAATCCGGCGGATCTGCGACGGTTGCACTCCGAAGGACATCAGCACCGCGATGTCCCGAGTCTTCTCCATCACCATCATTGTCAGCGCTATAAGAATATTCAGTGCGGCCACGCAGACTATCAGGCCAATCACGATAAAGGTGACAATCTGTTCCAGGCGCAGTGCACGGAACAACTCGCGGTTCTGCTCCATCCAGTTCGTCGTAAGAAAGCCCGGTCCCGCCGCCGTCTCGATCTCCTTGCCTATACGATCCGCGTGATACATATCGTCCACTTTGAACGAGATCACCGACACCAGGTCCGGTTCGCCGAAAAGCGCCTGTGCATCGCTGCAATCGCAGAAACGCATAGCTCGAGTCGTATTGATAAAAGCCCGGAGCGAAAGATCCCGGCGATGCGAAAGCGCTGGTACTTGGGCACGATTCCGAGAGGTGTCAGTTCGCCCTGCGGACTCGTAATCAGACGGAAGAGCCCACCTTCGCATCGAGAGTATCGGCCAGATCGTAGCCAATCACCAGGGGCGGTTCTGCGCGATTGGGATCCGTTGTGGCGCTGTTGTCGGCCTCGGCCAGTGGCTGCGCCGATCCCATGGTCACCTTCGCCAGCAAGATCGCTGACGGTGCGTTCCTTCAGCCGGAAGAATGCCTTTGACAGCGCGCCGCCCGAACGAGCGCCGCGCGATATCAGCACCTGTCCGTAGAGGCCCGGAGCGGCCGCGGTCACATGGGGCAGTTGGCGCAGCCGGTCAGTCAGCGCGCGCCAGTCGCGAATGCCGTCGCTCTGCACCCGCATCAGTTCCACGTGCGCGGTCGATCCCAGCAAGCGTTCCTGCAGATCGCGGCGCATGCCGTTGGTGATGGCCAGCGCAACGATCAGCGAAGCCACTCCCGCAGCCACTCCGGCAATCGAGATCAGCGTGATCACGCCGACCACCGCCTGACGCCGCTTGGCCTTCAGGTATCTCGCCGCGATAAAGAGTTCAAAGCGCATATCGTTCAGCGCACCAGCGATCTTTGCGCTACGAACGTTGTCGCGCCGGTCATACACGCGAACGGTAAGAACGTGCTCGGAGACTGCCGCCGGCTCGCATTCTCCACCTGCGACGGCAGTGCCGCGCGGAAGTCATACCGCTCGTGCAGCGAGTCCGACAAAACACCGACCGGTTCAAGATACTGCCACGGTCCGGCATCCACGAGTATTCCGCGTGCGCAATCGGAGTCACATTGTCCGTCGCTTCGAGCGTCGCGTGAATGCCGGCGCCCTCCAGCTTTGCCGTGAATCCCGAAACCGTAGGAGAGGTCGTATCCACCAGGAATCGGTCGCTCATCCGCTCGCCCGTCAATGCCTCTCCCGGAGAGTGCGACGGCGCATCGCTGGCCACAATCTTCAATGCGGTAAGCTTCCGTCCGGCAAACTTGCTGTATCGAAGGAAAGATAGCGATCTGTTACGTTGCGCTTCAGCAGCAGCCACGGTTGATTGTCGTCGCCCTGGTAGTAAACATCGAATACCATGTCGTCGCCGTTGTCATCGTGGGCCGACCATCGCCCCGTGATCGCTGTGCGATCCTTCTGCGCAGTCAGAGGTGCGGTGCCTGGGTCTGACGGAAAGTTGATGCTGTTGTTCTGCGCCGATGGAAACGTAATCGTCACCGTGTTCGAAGGCGTCGGTGCGATTCTGCGGACTCAGCCGCGCTCCCTGCTGCACCACGATTTCGTCCACCACGGGAGCCACGTTCACCGGCAGATAATTCACCGTGACTGCCACCAATTAGAGCCCCCGGCCGCATCACCGCTTTCCATTGCACGAATCGCGCGGACGGCACCGGGATCATCGCCTGCTCCATGGTCACCCGTTCGCCACGGGCTCCAGTTGCGCTCAGGATTCTCCACGTTCCCGCTTCTCGCATACAGATCAAATTTACCCGCCGTCGCATCCTCCGTTTCCATGCGTCCCCAGCGCGAGAACAGCCCGGCATCGCAACACCTGGCTCTGAAAGCTGCCTTCCGTTGCCGCCGCGGTGTTCATCCGGTAGAGCTTGCCAGTGTTGCTGGTCGCAATGTAGAACCCCATCCGGCGCGTCGGCGAATCCAACCGCCTGCGACGCCTTCAGGTGTCCGATGTCCGCAAAGCTGCTGACTGAATCGATCCGATACACGCGGCCACGATTGCCGGTCGCGGCCAGTAGCCCGTGCAGCGTGGAGCGCAGTGAGTACACAATGTCGTCGTGACTCGCCCAAAGCGAATGCGGAGCACCTGACGCCGGTATCTCGAAGATCTCCGTGCCGTCTGGAATAATCGTGTTTCCGTTGAATGTCTGTATCGATCCCGGCTGCACAATCGTGATCGTCGTACTCACATTCGCTACACCCTGCACCGGCAGCGGCGGCAGGTTGTTGCGGCTCTTGTCGCCCACGTTTGCCGCATAGATTGTTCCCGATGGGCTGATGGCCAGCGAAGTAATCTCGCGTCGCGGCGCGTCAAACAAAACGAAGCCCTGTCCCGCCTTATCGATGCGGTAGACGAGGCCGCTCCCGTCCGAACCCGCAATCAGGTTGCCGTCGGGCGCAAAAGCCAGGCAGCGAATATGCGGCTCGTCGCTCTTGAAGAATAGTTCAGCCTTGTTCGCCGGTTTTGCCGGATCCCAGCGAAATACCGCCCCCGGCCCCCCTGTAGCAATGTAGAGCCGGCCCTGTGCGTCAAACGCCATATCCCAGATGTAGCGTGGCTTCTCCTCGGTGCTCTCAGGATCGAAGACCACCTTCGCAGTCTCCTCCGTCTCCGGCTTGCCCGTAGTCGCATGCAGCCTGTAGATCCGCCCCTTCGGCAGTGTTGCGGCATAGATGGCGCCGTCCGGCCCCACGCGCACCGATTGCACCGACAAATCCTTCGTCTCAAACAAGGTCGTCGACTTGCCGTCGGGCGCAATCTGCAGAACCGTTGCCGGCGCGCCCGTCCCCAGGTATGCATTCCCCGCACGATCGGAGCTGATCGACCAGATGTATGTCGAAGGAGTTGTGATTACCTCGCGTGCTTCGCTCCCCGTTTCCAGCGCTCCGTCGCTGCGCAGAATGACCGATTGCGGCGTGCCTTTCTGAAATTCATCGAAGCGCGATTGCGTCCATTGCTTGGTGCCCTGCGCGAAACTGCGGCAGGGAAGGGAGAACGCAGACGCAATCAGGAGGACGCTCGCGGAGAGAAGCAGGGAAGGTCGAATCATGCTGACTCTGAGTCTACTAGAACGCAGGCATCGAACGGTTGTCTGCGCTCAGGCAGCAAAAAGGGTGGCTGATTGCCACCCCGCCTGCCGATACATTGTGACCTCGAAAGGCCGCCCTGCTAATTTGAAAGCACTGCGCGGTAACGCACGTGATTCTTCTTCACCCGGGTAATGGCCTCGTTTACCTTCGCCATGGGGAAGCGTTCCGTCTTTGCCTGCACTCCGTGGCGCGCAGCCACATCCAGCATCTCGCGCAAAAGCAGCGGACTTCCGATGGGGCTGCCTGTAATGCTCTTCATTCCGGAGATCAGCGGGAATATTGGAAATGACGCTGGCTTGTCCGGTGCGCCTACAAAACAGAAGTTGCCAGTCGGACGCAACGCAGTCACGTAGGCAGACCAGTCCTGGTCCGCGTCTATTGTCGAGAGGATGAAGTCGAATGAGCCCGCGAGCGCCTTCAAGGCTTTGCTCTCCCGGGTATTCACAAAGTGATGCGCACCTAGTTCAAGCGCTTCCTTCTCTTTGGATTCAGAAGTAGAGAAGGCCGTAACCTCGGCGCCGAACGCACGCGCAAACTGCAGCGCAAGATGCCCCAGGCCGCCTATCCCAACAATGCCCACTCGCGACGAAGGATTCACGCCATACGTGCGGATCGGGTTATACACCGTAATTCCGCCGCACATCAGCGGCGCGGCACTTTCACTCTTCAGCTTTTCCGGGATAGGTACCGCAAATTTTGCATTTACACGGATAGCGCTGGCATAGCCGCCATTCCGATGCACACATGTGCCTTGCATCTTCGCGCAAAGATTTTCCTTCCCTTGCAGGCACCATTCGCAAATTCCGCAGGAGTCAGATTGCCACCCCACGCCCACTCGCTGACCGACCGTGAGAGTCTTCACCTCCGCGCCCGCCGCTGAGACGGTGCCGACAATCTCATGACCCGGAATAAACGGAAACTCGCTTAATCCCCAGTCGTTGTTAATCAGGTGAATATCGCTATGACAAACCCCGCAGTGGGAAATCTCGATCTCCACCTCGTTCGGCTTTAAAGCGCCGGGTGAATACTTGTAAGGCAGTAATTCAGCACCGGCAGCGTGCGCGGCGAAACCATTTATCGACCCCATTTTTCCAGCCCTTCATTCTTGGAACATCAGATTGCGGCTCAGCCAAGTCCTATGACGTTGGCGAGTGATCGCGAAGAACACTTAGTCAATGCGTAGGGATATAACCTGCTGACCTGAGAGTACGGCATCTACTGCTACTGATGTTACCGGAATCGCAGACTCCCCGTTCAATGTCATTTCCTGTGAATTGCGCAGCGGTTCCAACACATTGGCCATGGAAACGGGAAGCTCCGGTAATGTCCGGCCTTCCAGCAATGCCTGTGCAGCAGGTGTCAATAGGGTTACGTATAGCCTGTCATTCGCCCGCGTGCCCTCAATCTGGGCGATGGTTGCACTCATGTCGAGTGGTCTGGCCCCCGCCCGGCTGGGCTGGGTTATGCGGTCAAGCGTTCCTGCGTCGCTCACCAGTAACCGCATAGGGCCATCCGGTAGCGAAGCGGGCAGTACGATCGGAATGCGAATATTTCTTGCCGGGCCGCGGTACGGCCGAATCGTCGCTTCCACGGTAATGGTGTCGCCGGCATGCGTTTCCAGGCTCGATGTCCGCGCTCCCTCCAACTGCATCGTTCTGCGCTCGGGAACTGCTTCCACGTTCAGCGTCACACTTCGAATCGATCCCTGGCGTGTGCTGTTGCTGTAGAGCCGCGCAAATTTCTCTGACACCATGATTGCCGCCCCCAGGTTCGCGCCCTGGTTTTCCTGGGGAGCCACCCAGTTGTCCAGCGGCACCGGGGGAAAGCCATCGATATCAATGCTCCCGCGAATATGGAAGCTCGTGTCCGCGCCCAATCCATTGGAGTCCATCAGCGCCTGGTATACAGAAACCATCAGAGCCGCCGGAGTGATCTGGGGTTGATCGATTACTTCAAAATGCAGCGTGTGTGGAGTCGTAGTTCCGCGCAGCTCAACCGTCACTGGAACCATGCGGGCGTTCTGGCCAAAACTGCCTCGAACCGCGGAGTGGCGGTCATCGGTAATCGAGCCTACCGTTTCCGTCGTGTTCACAATCTTGAAGGCGTTCATCGGAGAGGGCAGCGTAGCCAGCACCAGTGCCTTCGTCATCGGCATAGAGACAGAGCCGAACTGCGTAATCGGATGGCCGCACGCCAGCAGTTGGGTTGCATCCACGTAGGTCGTCGTGCACGTGGCCGCAATCTGCAGATCACCACGCACCAGCAGCGCGCTCACCGCCGAACCCGGCACAATGGGTTCAGGCTGGGCTTGCGTGGAGGCACCTCCCCCCACTCCGGCAACCGACATCAGGCCCGTTCCCGCAAAGCTGTCCTGCCACATCTTCACAGCCTCGGGGCTATACCCTGAGAGCACCAGCGGAGTCTCGATCGGCACAAAGCCCTGTGCCGCGGAAACAGCCCTTCCGTTCGATCTCGCGGCGTTTCCAGCCTCTTGCCTCACCTCGAGCATTTGCTCGATGGGAGTAATCCCCGCGATGGGTTCCTTGCTGAACTGGCCAATACGATACGAGAGCGCTCCCAGCAGCTTGCCGTCCACATAAACAGGACTGCCGCTCATCCCGGCAACCACCCCGGTATACTCTGGTTTGGTGCCGTGCAACCGTGCCAGGATCATGTCTTTGCCCGGGCCCAGCGCTCCCGTCAGTACTCCGAGGATTTCAACATCCATTGCTTCCGGCTGTGTACCCTCAAAAACGGTGTAAGCCACTCCCCGCAGACCGCGGTGAACATGATCCAATGGGTAAATCCCTGCGGAAGAAGGCGGCGCCCCGGTTGGGACTTGCGCCGTCAGGCTCGTCGAAAGCAAAAGGCCAACGGCGAAAATCAGGCGGGTTGTTTCCTTAATGCGGTTTCGCACGTCTACAGATTAGCTGTTACCGCGGCTGCCGCATAGGGCAGCGCGAACCACAAACCCGGGGTTGGTTATGATATCGATCGTTCGAAGCTTTACTTTGCGCACCCGCACGGCCCTGTTGATGGCGCTCTTTGCGATGCTGGCGCTGCCTTGGGCACTGGTGCCCGCACTCAAAGCCCAGAACACGCCCGCCAGCCAGCAGCAACCGCAAAAGCCGGACGATCAGGCAATTCCGGAGGCCGGTGGACCGGGCGGTGACTCCGGCCCTGTTGCCGTACCCCACAAAAAGACCACGACAGATGAGCCTCCCGCTCCCGTCGAACCGAAAGTCAGGAACCCTCCCGGCATGGGAACCTACTCGCTGCACGTAGACGTCCCGGTAGTCACCGTGGACGTGGGCGTCATTCTGCAGAAAACGCACCAGTTCGTCCCCGGTCTGAAGGAGGAGAATTTCCGCGTATTTGAAGACGGTGTCTCCCAGCCGGTCATTGGATTTCAACGCACCCAGGCACCGATTACCGCCGTCCTTCTCTGCGAATTTGCGGCGAACAGCTACTACTTCATTTACGACATGCGTAATGCTGCCTATGCTTTCGCGCAACAACTTAAACCAGATGATTATGTTGCGGTGATGACCTATGACATGCACACCCAGATCCTGACCGACTTCACCCAGGATAAGCGCGTGGTCTACAACGCTCTGAATACACTGCAGATTCCGGGATTCAACGAAACCAATCTCTTCGACGCGCTTTACGAAGCCCTTGACCGCCTGAGCCGTGTCGAGGGCCGCAAATACATCATCCTGATTGCCACCGGACGCGATACCTTCAGCAAAATCAACCTCGACAAGATACTGCAAAAGGTCAAAGCCACCCCAAATGTCACCATCTTTTCCATCGGCACAGGTCAGAACATCCGAATCCAGGCAGAGGGCAGAATGGGGCCGATTACGGAGCTGGACTATCTGCAGGCCGACAATCAGATGTCCACCTTCGCCCGTATGACGGGAGGGATGGCCTTCTTCCCCAGGTTCACCGGCGAAATGCCGGAGATCTTCCACACCATCAACGACACCATCCGCAACCAGTACCAGATCACTTACCGGCCCACCAATGCCGCCCAGGACGGCACCTATCGCAAGCTGCGAGTGGAGTTGGTGGACGCCGAAGGGCAGCCGCTGCGCATCCAGGACGAGAAGCACAAGCCGCTCAAGTATGACGTCATCGCTCGGGATGGCTATCGCGCCAAGCCCAAGGTTGAGTAACGCTGCTGCATCGAGGGTGACCGCACTTCGGCCGCCCTCTTCCATTTCCTTGAGAACAGCCGCGAAAAGAAGAAGTGCTTCCCTGACACGTAACCTGACACGCTGCCACCGCAGCGCCAGAGCCTGCAATCCGATTCGGCGTGCCGCTTCACGGCATAACAGCATCCAAGTCAAATAGTTAAGGAACACAGTCCGGGGGCGCAGAATTAGGTCTGGCTGTAATATCGAAGTTTGTTGGTAAAGGAGCAACGATGGCGAAAGGAACGATGATCTCATCCAGCAGATTGGTATTGAACATTATGGCGGCATGCGCCCTGGTGCTGACGATTGCGGGCTGTCAGTCAAAAACGGCTCCCACCAAGGAGAACTATACTGCGGCGCTGAACAGATACTATGCGAGCCACGACGATTGTCTCTTCCCCGGCGGTTTGCGATTTCCGTTCTCGGTGAGCGCCAAGCCTGGCGCAACGGAAGATAGCGACACAGTCAGCGTGAAATCGCTCGAAGCCCTCAAAAATGCGGGCATGCTTGATCGCACCGAGGACAAGGATCTGCACGTCAATCGCTACACACTGACAACCGCAGGCTCTCGCGCGACCGCACGATTCTGCTACGGCCACCGCGTCATCTCCAGCATTGACAGTTCCACCGATCCGGTCAAGGTCAATGGTTTCCCGGAGACACAGATCGAGTATCACTACACGCTGATGGATGTGCCCATCTGGGCGAAGTCGGACGCAATTCAGTCCGCATTTCCCGAGATGGGGAAGGCAATCAAAGGCGAGGGAACGGGCAAGGCGAAACTCTCCCAGACCCTGGCAGGATGGCAGGTTCCGGAATAGCGTTTTTGGCATCCGCAGTTGCAACAGCCAGCCAACAGTGAAGGAAGGCCGACCGGCCTTCCCTTCGCCGCCAATACCTCAATCCCGCAAACTTCGCAGTGCTGGATACAGTCGCCTATACACCTTGTATCCCGCTTCGTAGGCCTTTACCGCCTCAGCATCCGGCTCAATGCGCTCCGCGACAGCCAGGGCAGTCTGGCAGGCATCGTCGGCCGATGGCCACACGCCGATTCCCACCCCCGCCAGCAGCGCCGCTCCAAACGCACCGCCTTCTTCCGCCACCAATACCTCTGAGGCGTGGTTATAGACACTGGCTTGGATCTTCCGCCACAGGGAACCACGCGCACCCCCACCGCCCAGCCGCACGCCTTTCACCGGAATCCCCAGTTCGGCGAACAGCGTGAAGGTGTCCCGCAGCGAGTACGCCACTCCTTCGAGCACTGCCCGCACAAAGTGCGCCTGCGTGCTTCCGGCAGTAATGCCCACAAAGGCCGCCGTCGCCTGCGAATCCAGGTGTGGAGTTCTCTCGCCCAGAAGGTAAGGAGCCCAGATCACCCCGTCACTCCCCGGCGCAACCGATGCCGCCGCCGCCGTCAGGTCGTCATACGACGAACCCGGCGCAAACGTCTCGCGAAACCAGCGGAACGATAGCCCCGCCGACTGCGTTACGCCCATCACGTGCCATCTGCCCGGAACAGCGTGGCAGAATGTGTGCAAACGGCCCTTGGGATCGCGTACAGGGCTGTCTGTGGCGGCGAAAACCACTCCGGAGGTTCCGATGGTCGCCGAAACCGATCCCGGCATCAGGATGCCCATTCCAACCGCTCCAGCGCCCTGGTCTCCCGCGCCCGCCACCACCGGGGTACCCGCCCTCAGCCCCAGACTCTCGGCGACCTCGGCGCTCACCTCGGCGCAGATGTCGGAAGACTCGAATAGTTCCGGCAGCCACCCTTCCGGAATTCCAGCAACCTTGGCCACCGTCGACGACCATTCGCGATGTGTCACATCGAGCAACAATGTCCCCGACGCTTCCTGCACATCCATCGCGTACTTTCCCGTCATCCGGTAACGAACGTAATCTTTGGGGCACAGAATATGGCGAATCCGCGCGAACACTTCCGGCTCGTGCTCCTTCACCCACAGCAGTTTCGTCAGCGTAAAGTTCGGCAACGCAGGATTGCAGGTGAGCTCGATTAAATGCTCCCGGCCCAGCCGTGCATGCAGCCAATCGCATTGCGCGTCGGTCCGCTGGTCACACCAGATCAGCGCCGGCCGTAGCACCTTTCCATCCTCGTCCAGCATCACCGCTCCATGCATCTGGCCCGTGAGCCCGATGCCATCCACGTTGGCTGTGGAATTCGTGTCCCGCCGCGCCGCTGCAAGGGCGGCGGAGACAGCTTCCTGCGTCGCTCGCCACCAGTCTTCCGGATCCTGCTCCGCCCATCCCGGTTTGGGAGAACGAAAGGCCGCGTGTTCGCTCGAGGCCGAAGCCACAACTTTGCCTCGTTCGTCCACAATCACTGCCCGAGTCCCACCTGTTCCAACGTCAATCCCTAATAGCCACACATTGTTCTCCTAAATCGATTTTTCAAGCGCAGAAAGCATACCACTGCGGCCTTGCTCAATGCTTTAACTAGGGCATAATTCCAAGCCTTATCCCACAAAAGTGTTACATGGGTCGTAGTGCAGTTGTATAGACCCACGCGTTAATATCGACGAGTGTAATTGCTACAAGGTTGAGCGCGTATAAATTACCGGATGCTGTAAGAAAGACCACGGGGTATTTACTTGCGAACCGTTCTTATCATCGATGACGAAGACGATATTCGGGAAGTAGCCGCTCTTAGTCTGGAACTATTTGCTCAGTGGCGGGTCGTCAAAGCTCAGGATGCCCGCGAGGGGATGAACAAGGCCATTTTGGAGCAGCCGGACACCATCCTTCTCGATATGAAAATGCCGGGCACAGATGGGCGGGCCACACTTGCAATGCTGAAAGCGAACCTGCTTACCGCCCACATCCCGGTGCTCCTGCTCACCGCCCAGGCGCTCACCGCCGAACGAAAGCTGTTAGAGGCTCTTCCCGTCGCCGGCGTGCTCACCAAGCCATTTGATCCCCAGAAGTTGGCTGCAGAAATCTCAACCTTCATGGGATGGGTCCCAAAAGCTCCTCCGGCAATTGCAGCGCAGCCTTGTCGCCCTGCCACGCGTCTTGCTGTCGCCATTTAAGCAGCTCAGTCGGACAGAAGCTTACGCTCCGGTAGAAAGTAGAAAACCGGAATCAGGATCAGAACCACAAGGGCCAGTCGAGCCGACCAGAACGCCATGGGAGCAGCGAGCCCATACCCAGCAATGGTGTAAATGCCCTTGGTCTGCATACGTTGGAACTGCCGCTCCAACACTTCATTTCCATGATTGTGGTGCGCCAGCACTCTCTGCAGGACATTAAACGCCACGCATGTAATCGCCAGTTCGACCGCATATACGGCCACTGGAAGTGGCGCTCCGTGATTATCCCCGAGATAGCGCGTCACAAACGGAATCAGAGACATCCAGAACAACAACACATTATTCGCCCAAAGCAGCGCCGCGTCCGGCCGCTTTGCCGTCCGCAATATGTGGTGATGGTTCACCCACATAATCGCCACCACGAAGAAGCTGAGCGCGTATGCCAACATCGTCGGCCAGATCGCAATCAGGGAAGCAAAGCTGGCATTTTCCGGCGCCTTCAGTTCCAGCACCATGATCGTCACAATGATGGCGATTACGCCGTCGCTGAAAGCTTCCACTCGCCCCATTGAGGTCTCCGCGCTCTCGAGAGCATAGCAGTCCCTATATCGAGGGCGCGAAGAGGCGGATCAGGAAGAAAATTGCCACACCGGCAAAGAAGATCAGCGCCATGCGAATGCCGGGTTCGCGATTCACTTCCGGCACCAGGTCTGTCGCTGCAACATAGATGGCTACGCCCGCAGAAAGCGGCAGCCCTACTTCCACCCACGAAGGGAACAGGCTGATGAGGAGAACGCCGACAATGGTTGCGATTGCCAACAGAACGGCAGAGTAGAGAGCGGTTGGACGGCTGCGTCCGCTTGCCAGCATAACCGAGGCCACGGTGAAGCCCTCTGGAACCTTGTGAAGAAATACCGCGAGGAAAATCACCCAGCCCAGCCAGGATGAGAGCGCGAATCCCGATCCGATCGCGACCCCGTCAAACAGAGAGTGAATCGCCAATCCCCCCGCAACCGAGTAGCTGGTGCGAACGGAGAGGAACTCCCCCGGATGCGTCTCTTCTCCAAAGTGAAAATGGGGAGTAATGGTGTGCTCAAGAAAATGGATGATGCAATATCCCGCCAGCACCAGTGATGGAGCCCACTTCGCGGAGAGATGAAAGCTCTCAGGAATCATCTCCAGAAAAGCCGCCGCCATCATGAACCCTGCGCCCAGTGCGACAAAATAGCGCAGGTAGGCTTTGCTCATGTTGGAACGCACCAGCACCACGCCGCCGAACACATCTGCGAGTGCGGCAAAGCCTCCGAGAATGATTGAGAGCGTGAAATTGGACATGGGGATTGCTGGACGCTTAACTGTCTTTCAAATGTCTATCCGCTGTGCCGGATGTTGATGACGTCGCCGTCCTTCACCAGGTAATCCTTGCCCTCGAGGCGAAGCGTTCCTTGCGAACGCGCCACTGCCTCGGATCCTGCGGCCAGCAGCGTGTCCCAATGGATTGTCTCGGCGCGGATGAAGTGCTTCTCGAGATCTGTGTGGATGGCTCCGGCAGCTTCCTGCGCGCGGCAATTGTAGGGAACCGTCCATGCGCGGCATTCATCTTCACCCACCGTGAAGAAGCTGATCAGCCCCAGCAGCGCATACGACTTCCGGATCAACCTGCGCAAACCGCTCTCCGTCAGGCCGTATCCCTCAAGAAAGTCGGCGGCCTCCTCGTCTTCCATCTCCGCCAACTCGGCCTCCACCTTGCCGCAGATGGCCGTAGCCCCTGCCGATGGCCGCGACGCCACTTCTTCCAGCTTGTACTTGGCAACGGCAGCTTCAAGGTCCGCCCCAAGCGTCGTGCTCTCTGAGATATTCAGCACGTAGAGAATCGGCTTCTGCGAGAGAAACGTGAAGCCGCGAATCAGCTTCTTCTCATCTGCGGTCAACTCCATCTCGCGAAGCGGCTTCTCCTTCTCCAGTTCTTCCTTGGCGCGAAGCAGCAGCGCATTCTCTTTTACAAGTTCGTCAGTCTTCTGCTTCTTGAGATCCTTTTCCAGCCTCTCGAGGCGCTTCTCGATCTGCGTCAGGTCATTGACCATCAGGTCGAATTCAACGTTCTTGATGTCGCGCAGGGGATCGATCTCGCCGACGTGAGGAATGGAATCATCCTCAAACGCCCTCAGCACGTGGATCAGCGCATCCACGCTCCGCAAATTCGCCAGCAGGCCCGTTTCCTTGAGCGCTTCCTGTCCCACGGCGGCAACATCCGCATACTCCACCGTCGCGTAGATGGTGCGCTTCGGGTCGTATAACTCGGCCAGCTTGGCAAGACGGTCATCCGGTACCGTGGCGATGCCGATATGCGCTTCGCGCGAAAAGGCTTTTTCCTCAACCTTGGCTTTGGTCAGGATCTTGAAGAGCGAGGTCTTGCCCACCTGGGGCAGACCGATAATGCCAGTTTTCATGGTCTTCCTGGAATGAATTCAAGTGCTTGGTTCAATTCTCCATGATACAGGGGACCGGAGAGATACAGGAGATCGGCGAGATACGGGAGACGAAAGGCATTGAGAGGGAATTTTAAGCTCGCGCAACACCGCGGCCAAGCCGCTGCAAGTCTCAGGCCGTATACCGATCAGAACTCTCCGGCATAGCCAGCACGCCCACCAGCACCAGCCCGCACAGCAGAATGGCCTCCTCCACGTGCTCCGAGGTCTTGTGCAGCCGCTCGAAAGCTGTCCTTGAGGGATCGTCGACAGCAACCGCATTTACCGAGCCACCCGCGGCAATGCGGTATGTTTCCATGCGAGGAATAATGCTGAACTGTGAGAACGCCGTCAGCCCAACCATCGCCACCAGCAGAACCACCGCGATCTGCAGAGTTTTCAGCGACACCATGCCGATGCGTTTGCCCAGCACAATCAGCACCACCAGCAGCGCCCCTGCGACAAGGCCTTCGTAATGGATCACCCGCAGGCACGCTCCAACAATGCGCCCCGCTGTATGTGTATCCGGCGTCAGGATCGTGAAGGCAAAGTAGGCAACGAGCGGAAAGAAAAGCTCGGCGCCAATCCAGGTTACCAGGCAGAGCAGGATGAGTGTGCGCAAAACAATTTTCATGCAAGGCTGATTGTACTAGCTCACTCCGCCGTCTTCACGGATGCTGAGCAGGCGTGGCCGCCGGCTTTGGAGGCGGCCTCGGATACGTCGCGTCGATCTCCTCGATCAGATCCTTCAGCAGAGGAATATCCGGCTCATCCAGCCCATCCTTGTGGGTGTTCTGCCAGATCGGCCCCAGCAGAGACCCATTCGGCTTCACCATGTAGACCCAGAGCAGATCATTTGGAGGCCCAGCTTCCCCCCTTACTCCTACCGTCGTGCTGTCCCCGCTCGTGGTCTGCGAAGCGTCGCCGGGATTTGCTGCGGGTGCGGTGCTCTGCGGACGATTGGTGCCCACGCTAATCCCGCCAAGTCCGGTCACGCTCGCAATCCGCCCCTTGCGCACCACGAATACCAGGTCCGCTTGATGGCGCTCCAGCGCCAGCGTGTAGCGGCCCCAATCCTGAATCTCATTCTGTACATCGGAGATCGCCTGCCGATCCTCCGGCAGCAACCTCGGATTGAACGGCCCGCCGTCCATGCTCTCAACGTAGAAGTACGTCGCCGTTCGGAACGCCGCCGGCAGCTGCGCAGCATTCTTCTTCGCCTTCGCTTGAGGGAAAGCAATTCCGCCGGAAGTCATCAGCAGCAACACGAGCAGCAGCGAAAAGCGCTTCATGCAGATACCCGCCTTTGGGCGACCAGATTCAGCGAACGAAGTTAAGCCCCGAGAATTAATCCTCGATACTTTCGACTCGACTCCCAGCCGATTTGTTATCGGACGACTGACCGATCTTGTTCTTTCCACCGCCCAACGAAAAAGGGCTGGCAACTCGCCAGCCCTATCCGTTCCGCCCACGTACTTACCTCTCCTGCCCCTGGACCGACGTCCTGCCGATCAGCCGCTCAATCCGCTTGGCGATCGGAGGATGCGTCGAGAACATATTGGCGAACGTCGCTCCGCCCAGCATCGGCGCCACGATAAACATGTGAGCATTCGACGGCGATGCCTGCATGGGCAATCGCTTCGAATACGCATCCAGTTTCTCCAGCGCGCTAGCCAGCGCATAAGGATTCCCCGTGATGTGCGCGCCCGTTGCATCCGCTTCAAACTCGCGCGTGCGCGAAATCCAGAGCTGGATCAGCGTCGCCGCAATCGGCCCAAGAATCAGCATGAACAGTCCGCTCATCCCGCCGCCGCGGTCTCGATCTCGTCCACCACCGCCGCCGAACAGCGCGGCAAAGTAGCCCAGCTTGGAAAGCAGGGTGATGGCTCCGGCAAGCGAGGCCACGATGGAACTGGTGAGAATATCGCGATTGCGCACGTGTCCCAGCTCATGCGCCAGCACCCCCTCCAACTCCTCATCGGTCAGCAGATTCAATATGCCCTGCGTAACTGCGACCGCAGCGTGGTTGGGATTGCGCCCGGTAGCGAAAGCGTTGGGAGAGTCGCTCGGGATCACATAAATCTTCGGCATCGGCAGGTTCACTCGTTGCGTCATCCGCTCGACCACCTGGTAAACGCGTGGCAACTCTTCCCGCGTCACCGGCTGCGCGTGATACATGGCCAGCGCCAGCTTGTCCGAGTAAAAGTAGCTGAAGGCGTTCATTGCCAGAGAAAATGCAAACGCAAGAATCATGCCGTTGCGGCCACCATAGTACGCGCCAACCAGCACCAGAATCACCGTCATCAGCGTAAGCAGGAAAGCCGTCTTTAAGCCGTTCATAGTTGAAGCCACCTTCACTTCATTAGACGAGTGTGCGCGCTGAAAGATGCGATTGCAAAAAACGAACGCTGTTACCGGACAAACACCGATTGCAGCTTACTGTGATTGCCGCGCCAATGTGCGGCGCAAAACGGTCTCAAAGGCACCTTTTAGCTGCACATACT
Organism: uncultured Acidobacteriaceae bacterium; assembly: GCA_963816335.1. Taxonomy (GTDB): domain Bacteria; phylum Acidobacteriota; class Terriglobia; order Terriglobales; family Acidobacteriaceae; genus JANXZS01. The sequence goes on from CAWFKA010000016.1 coordinate 364,782, forward strand.
CTGCGTCGCTTATCTTGCCCTCTAGCCGTTCTGTTTCAAGTGCGAATAGCTCGTCCTTCAAAACCGCCAGCATCGTTGCCGGTGCCGCCGCTGCCGCACTCGCAACTTGGAAAGTGGGCGGAAACAGTGGCGGAGCGCTCACAAAGTGACCCGCCGGAACGGGCGCAGGAAGGGGAGCTCGGCTTCCGCAGCAGAACTCCTGCGGCGATTGCGAGAATCACCGAAAGGCCGCCGAGAATCCACCAGCGATATTTGTTGATGGGATCCTCCCCGCCAACCGGAACGCCAAGACCGCCGCCAGGGCGAGTATCGGCGCCTGCCCCTGAAGGTGCCGCAACTGTTTCTCCTGGACCATCCGGGCTGCCGCCCATAGCGCCGCCGCCTTGCGCTTCGCCGCCCGAGGGTGCGCCCTGCGCTTCACGCGGCATCGCTCCCGTGCCGGAAACGGTGAACTCAATCGGCTGGCCCGGCGCAATGTTTCTCGCCACAAAGGTTTGCGCCGTCGGGTCTTCATCCACCGGCTGGAACTTCGTGGAACCGCCTGGAGAAAACTTCATCGCCTTCGGCAACATCACCGCAAGATTCTCTGAACCGATAGCCATCTTCGGCGTGAATTTGTAACTGCCGGTGTAGGGAACGGAATAGCTCACCTGGAACCGCGTCTCTCCTGGGCGGATAGGGAAGGCAAACGCATAGTGCCCCTCATCACCCAGCGGTACCGGGGAAGATGCTACCGGCATGCCCCCGGGAGCCATCGCAGCGGAGCCGTCAATCTTTGCGCCGACCGGCAAATAGATTTCATAGGCATGATCGCTGAATTGTGTCCGTGGTGGTGCCGAATCATTCTTCACAAAATAATTTTCCGTGACCTTCAAACCAGTGTTGTCCGTCTCCATGCGGATCACGTTGGCTTCCGTCGTAATTCCTTCCACCTTTGGCGCCACGTCGTAAACATCAATTTCGACGGATTGCGTTCCCGGAGGAGCCTGCTTGAAGTAGGAGCCCTTCTGATGTTCCACGCGAATAAGGTGCGGACCTGCATCGGGCACATTGAAGGTGAATTCGCCCTTGGCATCGGTCTTTGTGCGGCCAGCTTCGGTCATGCCACTTGTCAAATTCAGGAGAACGACCGTATCGCCAACCGATGGCTTGTTCACTGTCTTGTTGGTCACCGATCCCGTCAGGGATGCTGCAAGCGAAGAAAGCGGGCCAGCCAGGAGAAGGAAAAGTGCAAACTGTACGTACGCAAGTCTGTGGGTCTTCATAGGTTCCGTTGATTCTAAATTGTTTTGCGGCTTGGGCGCGCACACCAGGAGAGCGCTGCTCGCCTAAAGTGGTTGCACCTGGCGAAGCGTATCGATCTCGGCCAGCACCTCGGCTGCCTCGTTCTCCAGCGTCGCCCGTTGCGCTGCATAATCTTCTTCCGGGTACTTGCCCGCTCGATATTCGAAGTTCAGATCCTTCAGGTTGTCATACACAACGTCGCGGCGTTCTTCCAGAAAGTCGAGGCGCGTCTTTTCTGTTTGCGCTTCCACGTGGCGCTCCGGCCAAAAAACATAAGCGAAAATGGCGATTAGCATCACTCCGCAGGCGATGGTGCTCATGTCCGGGGATCTCCTTCAAACTCGTCCGTCTCGTGCCGTATGCGATCGCGCAGGCGATCGAAAGACGGAGTGTTCGGAATCTGCGGCATGTCCACCGTGCGCAGCTTCCACTTCCGAACCAGTAGCATCGTGCCCATAATGCCCAGCAACAGAACTGCAAACGGCATAATCCACGCGATGCGGTTGAAGCCCTTTGTGCTCGGCGCGGCCAGAACCGTGGGGCCGTATTTCTGCACAAACGACTGCAGGATCAGGTTGTCGTTGTCACCTTTTTCTATGCCCGCCATCAACTCGTTGCGCATGCCCTCGGATGCAGGGCAGCCAACGTGGTTGCACTCCAGCAACACCTGGTTGCAGCCGCAACTGCAGATCATCTGGTGACCCAGGCTATTGAAGCGCGACGCGGGATCGGCGGCACCCATTGTTAAAACCACGGCCACCGCAAGCAGCGTTGCCTGGACGGTGCGCAGAATCGATTTCGACAGGCGCGGAACCTTCAACATCAGTCGCCGCCCTTCAATGCGGGTTCCGCCGGTGCTGCAGCTACCTCGGGAATGCGGTTTTTCTGCGATGCCAGTGCAGCCGTCATATTCGGTACTAGAGCAACTCCCGTACCGAACACCACGATGCCAACACCAATCCATATCCACGTGATCAGCGGATTCAGAAACACCTTGATAATCGGCAGGCCACTTTCAGGATTCTTGCCCTCATAAACAACATAAAGATCCCAAGGCGAGCGTCGAGTGATTCGCGACCATCGTCTGCGTCTGCTGGCTCGCTTGATAGAAGCGTTTTTCCGGAGCAAGCTGGTAACTCTTCTTGCCGCCGCGATAAACATCGAGCAAAGAGAATTCAGTGTCGTAGTTCGGGTTGGTGTCCTGCGTAAAGCTCTGGCACACCAGCTGGTAGGGCCCGATATCCATGCTCTGCCCGAAACCCAGTTCCTTTTCCACGTTGCGATTGAAGGCTGAACCGGCGATCCCGACAAACATCACCACGATGCCGAAATGGACGATATATCCGCCATAGCGACGTGTATTGCGGCGAGTGAGCTGCACCATCGAAGCGAAAAGATTCTGCCCGCTGTGGCGTTGAATCACCGTTGCGCCGCGCAGAAACTCAGAGCGATGGCCGTGGTCACAAGCGCCGACAGCGAGAGGCAGACCACGGAATAAAACGTTCCCTGATCTTCCCAGGGATGAATCCCGCCGACCATCAGCACGATCGCGGTCACAGCTCCCGCAATCGTCGGCAGCACAAAGTTCTTGCGAATGCTCTTGAAGGAGGAACTCCGCCACGCGAGCAATGGGCCGATGCCGGTCAGGAAGAGCAGGAACAGTCCAATCGGCACCGCAACGCGGTTGTAGAAGGGCGCGCCCACCGTGACCTTGTTGCCCTGCACGTACTCGGAGAGCACCGGGAAACAGCGTTCCCCATAGAACCGTGAAGCAAGCTGCCAGCAAAACCAGGTTGTTGAACAGGAAGCTGGATTCGCGCGAGACCAGCGACTCCAGTTTGTGCTCTGTCTTCAAGTGGTCGCGCTGCAGCACAAAGGTAAACATGCAGACCACCAGCGACGATCACCAGGAAGCCGCAGAACCAGGTGCCGATTGAGGACTGCGCGAACGCGTGAACCGAACTCACCAATGCCGGAGCGAGTCAGCAGCGTCCCCAGAATGGAAAGCAGGAAGGTGGAGAAGATCAGCCACACGTTCCAGTTCTTCATCATGCCGCGCTTTTCCTGCATCATCACCGAGTGCAGAAACGCAGTGCCCGTGAGCCACGGCATCAGCGAGGCATTCTCGACCGGATCCCATCCCCAGTAACCGCCCCATCCCAGCACGGCGTAGGCCCAGTGCGTGCCCAGCACGATGCCGCAGGTCAGGAAGAGCCACGTCACCATCGTCCAGCGGCGCGTGATGTGGATCCACTTCTCACCGGGATACCGCATCATCAAAGCGCCCAGGGCAAAGGCAAAGGGCACGCTGAATCCCACATAGCCGAGATAGAGCATCGGCGGATGGATCACCATCTCCGGATACTGCAGCAGAGGATTGAGCCCGAAACCGTCCGGCGGGCATCGGCCCCGATACCAGCGAAAACGGCAGTGCGCGGCAAAGTTCAGCAGCAGCAGAAAGAAGACCTGGATCGCCCGCCAGGATCGTCGACGCATAGGCCGTCAGCCGCACGTCGACCTTATGGCGCAGCCGCAGCACAAATCCATACGCCGCCAGCAGCCACGCCCACAGCAGCAGCGAACCCTCCTGTCCGGACCACAGCGCCGCGAACTTGTACGGCCCCGGAAGCGCCCGGTTGGAGTGGTGCAGGATGTAAGCAATCGGAGAAGTCGTTGGTAAATGCCGCGTAAAGCAAGCGCAACGGCGGCGCACTCACGGCGAAGAAGCTGCCGATGCCGGCACGGCGGGCTGTCTCTGCCAGCCTCTCGGGCGAAACTCGCCCCGAATGACCTGTCGAAAGTTGCCGCAGGGCGATCGCGCCCGCGAACAGGTTATAGGCGCAGAGCACCAGAGCGAGCAGAAGAGCGAAACTGCCGAATGTCGCCATAGGAACCTAAGCTGATTGTCGCACCTTAGGGCGGGTGCCGCAAAGTGATCCCGATCACACAACAAATTTGCAAAAGCTCGCTATATTTGCACGATAAGTGCCCTTTTCAATGCAATATTGAGCAAGGTTATTTCCGCGATTTTCCCCGAAAATAGTCAAGTAGCAGGCTTTTTCACCGCTTCCGGAACCTTCCATATTCGCGACATCAAATAACTCACAGCAAGCCCCATAAGGCACCCCATCAGTACTTCGGCCACCTTGTGCAGCCCATGTTCGATGCCCGTGAGCTTGGAATTGTGGACGATTCCGGATGCAATAACAATGGCCGCCGTAATTGGCGCCTGCCGCCACATTGTTGTGATTCGTACTAGATAAGTCGAAATCAAAACGGTAACCGCAAGTGCCAGAGGCAACTTCCAGTCGCGGTGGCCGCCCACAATCAGAAAGAACAAACCCACCCCGCAGCCCACGAGAACATTGATGATGCGGGCTTTGAACATGCGGGCAGCTTCTTTCACTTGTGGATCTGACGCGGCGATCATCGACGCGATCGCCCACACCGGGTTCGTGTCAGCGACGTTTTTCAGCAAAAACCAAAGAACCGCCGACCCGATGAACACGTTCACGGCGAAACGAATACCAGTGATGTCGTTGGGAACGAAGCTCGACAACTTCACGATAATCTCGCCTCGATCGCCCCAAGAGACTTACTCATGACTCTGCGGCTCATTTCCGCGCAGACGGTACACCATACCCGTCTTGGTGACGCCGAGTGCAAGCCAATCTTTTACAGCCATTTGCAGCGTAATGTAAAACTGGGCCACGAGCTTTTTCTGCTTCTCGGCGATGGTCGTCTTGTCAGAGAATTTGAGTTGGAATGCAAACTCGCCTACGAGTGATTTGTGTTCTCCGCGAGTACGCCAGAGACCGATATCGCATTTACCAACCAATCCTGTGCCGAAGTCCAACTTCCCCAATGGCAGCAGCACTTCTTCCACGATGCCTTCATTGACCAGACTGATCTTCTCGTCGTCGGCCTTCTTAATCGCTGAAAGTGCGGGGAAGACCCTCACCAGAGTGGCCATCGTGGTTCTTTCCGACTCGTGCATCTGGCTCATACCAAATTGGCAATTATGCGAGTACAAAATGCGGAAGCCGCCAATCTCGTCTTTCAGAGGAAGAACCTCTGCCTTGAACTTGATCTGGTATTCCCCGGCAATTTGCGGTCGGACATCGAAGCCCGCGGCCATCTGTTCATCCGGATGGCGAAATTTGAAGACTACTTCCGGATCTCCAACAGGGAAGCCGTCAACGTAAGAGACGCGCCTCCGCAGGATGAAGGCGTTGTTGTAGAAACGAAAATCGGGCGTGTCACCGAAGATGATTTCGCGAATCTCGGGTCGCTGCTGAGCTCTTGCGTCTTCAATGAAACCGACTTTCGTCTTCTTGGCCGCCTGCTGCACCAGCTTGCCAAAGTCGCGGAAGCTTTGAACAGAAGTGAAGCGATCCGGCTTCAGGATTAGCTTGGCTTCGAGATACTGGACCCGATCAAGGGGAGTCCCATCTGCATATGCCGCACTCGTGACGGCTGGGTGAGCGGGCGGCGGCTCCGGCTTCTTCTCGGCCTTGGAGCCTTTTTTTAACCCCTTCTTTTTCTTGCCGTCCTTTTCCTTGCTTTTCTTATCCTTCTTTGATTTGTCTTTCTTCTTATCGGCCATCGAAACGTCTCCCGTTCTCGTGCGTGGAAAGATTGCCCTTCCTTATCCCGGCAAAGATGCGATTGGATATGCCGGGACTGCGTCTGAGCATGGGTTGGGATGAGCGGTTTGTACTCAGTCCGAGCCCTTCTTTCACATCGTTTCAGTGAGGGTACTCGCCGCGGAGGGAAGTCACAACTAGGAGTTTTGCTAGCAGAAACTCAAGAGCCTCTTCCGCCAACAGGGCCTTTCCGTGCTATCGATTGCCCCACTCCCACATACCAAAGTTTGTCTGCTTTGAAATGGGGAAACCGGCGAATCGAGCCAGCAGACTGGCTTGCCCGCGATGATGCGCTTCGTGCGCTACCAGATAGCCCACAAAGGCATAGACGTCAGGATTGAAGTTCTTGATGCGTCCGTCGCCCTCGACCGAATTTCTCACCAAAATTTCCAGCCCCACGGCGCTTTCTTCCAATGCCTTGCGAGCTTTGGCAATTGTCACCGTCTCCTTGTCTACGGCGGAGGGGAAAGGAGTATGGCCATTCGCCTTCAGCCACATGAGTCGAACGCTGTGGATATGTGCAAACACAGACGCGATGTCCCTTCCGTTGGCTCCCGGAGGCGTAACACGCCACGCGGCGGGATCGAGGTTGTCGAGCAGGTAGAGAGTGATTCGGCAATTAATCGAAAGGCTTTGGAGAAGAGACCGGGCAGGCAGAATCGGATCGGCCTTGTCGGGAGTAGGAGGCATGACGGGTTCCTCGCGCAGGGTCAGGGTAGCGCAAGTCTACTTTCTGAAGATTAAAACCGGGACCAAATATCCGTGTCGTACGCTTTCTGTGGAGGCATCGCAGACGGGCATCTTGGGAAACGAAATGCAGTGGAACAATCTTGAAACGGGACTGTACGCTGAACGCTCGATACAAATCGAGATGTTCTCGAGCAAGACCGGAACTGAGAACGTTTACGCTATACGCCCCAGAGGCTCATCGAGCATTTGTCTGGTGAGCGAAATGAGTGCGTCAGGTGGAAAAGGCTTGCTTCTGAAGACGACATTGAGACCGCGGTAGTCATCTTCAAGATTTGGAAGGCCGCTGAGAACAAGAATGGGCACTGTCGGCAAGATCGCACGCAACCTGCGGACGAGGTCGATGCCATTCATCCCCGGCATCAGGTGGTCAGTAATGACCAAGCCCAGCATGTCAAACGTTTGCGGATCTTCCAAAAGGGCTAGGGCACTTGAGCCATCGGATGCAACGACTACTTTCTGGCCGGAACGTTCCAGAATCGCAGTGCGAGTGGAGGCTTGAATTGCATTGTCGTCTACAAGCAGAGTGATATTGTCAGCGGAATGCATTCGGCCAGAGGACCTCGAGATAAGAGATGCATCGTGCTGTTAAGCGGTTGCACTCAACTAGAGACAATCAATGAAGTGCAGTACAAAAAGCAACGAAAAAAGTGGGATTGCCGAAAAAATAAAATCGTGCGCAAACGCTTTACCACGCTATAAAAGCGCTACTCAATGCCGAGCTTATGCTGCATCTGCTCCAAAGTGTAGCCCTTTGTTTCTGGATATATGAACAGCACTACGAAGAACTGTACGGCCATCATTGCCGCGAAAAACATAAAGGGATACGCCCCGGAAGAGGCTGCCATGCGGGGAAAAATGAAAGCGATGATTGCGTTCATGATCCAGTGCGCGGAACTCCCAATGCTCTGACCTTTGGCGCGTACCCGATTAGGAAACACTTCCCCTATATAAACCCAGATAACGGCGCCCTGTGAAACCGCGAAAAAAGCGATGTAGGTAACCAGTAGCCAAAGCAACGCACCCTTATGCTGATTCGTGGCAAAGACATAAGCCACTCCCGCCAGGCAGATGCCGGTACCGATAGAACCAATGAGCAGCAGCGTTTTGCGGCCCACCCTGTCAATTACGGCCATACCGATAAACGTGAAGACAAGGTTGGTGAAGCCGATGGCGACTGCCTGCAGGTCGCCGGATAATTTGCTGAAACCCGCCTGCTCGAATATCTGGTTCAGGTAATAGAGAATGGCGTTGATTCCGGAGAGCTGGTTGAACATGCCTATGGTGATGGCGAGGATGAGAGGCAGCCGGTACTTCATTGAGAAGACCGGTTCTGATTTGGCCGACCGTTCCAGATGAATGGAATCAATGATTTCGCGGAGTTCCGCCTCAGATTCGGGCGACCCCATCATTTGCAGTACCGAACGTGCCTCATCGATGCGACCCTGGGTGACAAGCCATCGGGAGCTTCGTGGAATGCCGAATAGAAAGATGAGGAACAAAATGGCGGGAATCGCGGCTACTCCTAACTGCCAGCGCCACTCATGGGAGCCTAGATTCAACGTGCCAATCACGTAATTGGAGAAATAAGCCAGCAAGATGCCGATAACGATATTGATCTGGAACATGCCGACCAGGCGACCCCGCCATTTGGCGGGCGCAAGTTCGGCAATATAGACCGGGCCCAGGACGGAGGATCCGCCAACACCGAGTCCGCCGATAAAACGGAAGATGACCAAGGCTGGCCAACTCCATGCAAATGCGCAGCCGATCGCCGAAATGACATAAAGGATCGCGGTAATTCGAAGGGTTTCGCGACCGCCAAATTTCTGGCCGATCGCTCCCGCACTCATAGCTCCAATAACCGTGCCCCAAAGCGCGATGGACACCGTCAAGCCGAGCGTTTTCGGTGTGAGGCCGTACATCAGTGTAAGGGAATGTGTTGTTCCGGAAATGACAGCCGTATCAAATCCGAAGAGCAGACCACCCAGTGCACCGACGAGGGTGCTCTTTACCAGATATCGATTGAGCATGCGTTCGAACTCCGCAGATGAATGTAACAGAAGGAACGAAACAGATTTTGAGATGATTTGCGCTGATTGCGATGAGAGGAAAAGCAGAGCAGTGAGACCGGGTCATTTTGCGCAAGACCGGGCGAAGGAAAAACAGATGAAACCTAGCCGAAGAGGAACTCCTTGGTTCGCAGGTCTTTGATCGTGATCGCGCAAGCTTGCGCCGCCTTTTCAAACTCGAATTTCTTGGCCGCTTCGCGCATGTCGGATTCCAGTTTGGCGATGTAGGTGTCGAGTTCCTTGCGGGTTGGAACTCCGGCAGTCGGCATCCTGCTCGGTCAGGTCGGCGTAGTCGGCCTTGAGGATGTTGACCAGGGACATGTCGAGGGGGCGAATGATGGAGGTTGGCGTGATGCCGTGCTCTTCGTTGTATGCGTTCTGCATTTCGCGGCGGCGGTCGGTCTCTCCGATGGCGCGCTGCATGGAGTCGGTCATCTTGTCGGCGTAGAGGATGGCGCGGCCGTTGATGTGGCGGGCGGCGCGGCCGATGGTCTGGATGAGCGAGCCGGAGCTGCGCAGGAAGCCTTCTTTGTCCGCATCGAGGATCGCGACCAGCGAGACTTCGGGCAGATCGAGGCCTTCGCGCAGCAGGTTGATGCCGATGAGGACGTCGTACTCGCCGTTGCGCAGGTCGCGCAGGAGGCGGATGCGCTCGAGGGTTTCGATCTCGGAGTGCATGTAGCGGCAGCGGACGCCGACCTCGGAGTAGTAGCTGGCGAGGTCTTCGGCCATGCGCTTGGTGAGCGTGGTGACGAGGACGCGCTGGTTTCGGGCGGACGCGGGCGCGAATCTCGGCGAGCAGATCGTCGATCTGGCCGCGGACGGGGCGGATCTCCACCTGCGGGTCGACAAGGCCGGTGGGACGGATGATCTGTTCGACCACTACTCCGGCAGACTTGGTGAGCTCGTAGGGGCCGGGCGTGGCGGAGACATAGATGATCTGGTCGGTGCGGGTCTCGAACTCCTCGAACTTGAGTGGGCGATTGTCCATGGCCGAGGGAAGGCGGAAGCCGTAGTCGACGAGGTTCTGCTTGCGCGAGCGGTCGCCGTGCCACATGCCGTGGAGTTGGGGGACGGTGACGTGCGACTCGTCGATGAAGAGCAGGTAGTCGCGGGGAAAGTAGTCGAGCAGGGTGGGCGGCGGCTCGCCGGGGAGCCGGCCGGAGAAGTGGCGCGAGTAGTTCTCGATGCCGTGGCAGTAGCCGACGGACTTGATCATCTCGAGATCGAAGCGGGTGCGCTGATGGATGCGCTGCGACTCGACGAGGCGGCCCTGCGGTCTCGAGTTCCTTCTCCCACCACGCGAGCTCGTCGAGAATGGAAGTGACGGCGGTTCTTCTTGCGCTCCGGCTGGACTACGTAGTGGGACTTGGGGTAGATGGGCAGGCGCGCGTACTTCTGCCGGACGGTGCCGAAGAGGGGATCGATCTGCGAGAGGGAATCGATCTCGTCGCCGAAGAGTTCGATGCGGTAGGCGTTTTCGTCGTAGGTGGGATAGATCTCGATGACGTCGCCGCGCACGCGGAAGGTGCCGCGGCGGAAGTCGACGTCGTTGCGCTCGTAGAGAATTTCGACGAGGCGGCGGGTGATGTCTTCGCGCCGGATCTTCTGACCTTTTTCGAGCAGCAGCAGCATGCCGTAGTAGGCCTCGGGCGAGCCGAGGCCGTAGATGCAGCTGACCGAGGAGACGATGATGGCGTCGCGGCGCTCGAAGAGGGAGCGGGTGGCGGAGAGGCGGAGCTTGTCGAGTTCCTCGTTGATGGTGGCTTCCTTCTCGATGTAGAGGTCGCCGGCGGGGATGTAGGCCTCGGGCTGGTAGTAGTCGTAGTAGGAGACGAAGTACTCGACTGCGTTGGCGGGGAAGAACTGCTTGAACTCGTGAAAGAGCTGGGCGGCGAGGGTCTTGTTGTGGGCGAGGATGAGGGCGGGGCGGTTGAGCTGCTCGATGACCTTGGCCATGGTGAAGGTCTTGCCCGAGCCGGTGACGCCGAGCAGGACCTGGTGCTTCTCGCCGGCGGCAATGCCGGAGATGAGCTCGTCGATGGCGCGGCCCTGATCGCCGCGCGGCTTGTAGTCACTGACCAGCTGAAAGTCCATAGCGTCCCTGTTAGATGCTACTCGATTGCGAAGGACGCAAGTGTGCGCGCGTCGCCCGGTTATCGACGCGGCGGCGGGGGCATGGGGTAGTACTGCTGGCGGCCGTGGATGAGCCAGCGGAACATCATCCAGATTGCCCAGAAGAAGGCTCCGATGATGAGCAGGATGGGCAGGAAGACGATGGGCGGAAATACGGTTGCGTCGCCTCCCACGCGGGTGCGATCAGCCGGATGAATAGTGCCGCCAAAGAGGACGAGATCGCGGCCGATGGAGGAGTCGCCGTTCAGATAGATGTCGCCGCCGAAGACGACCATGTCGCGGCGTCGCGCCTTCGTTCAAGTGAACGCTGCCGAAGAATACGACGACGTCACCTTCGATCGGCCCCCGGGCATCGACCGAACATAAGAAGCAGACGATGTCGTGGGCTGATTCGCCCTCGGCCACGACGATGTCGCTTCCGAAGTGGACGATATCGTCTCGTTCTCGAGCGATTGCTGGGAGTGCGCAGGCGGCTAGCAGGACACAGATGGTGAGCAGGCGCTGGAACATTCGAGGCTCTCCTGATGCATATTCAGCACAATCCTGATACGGCGGAGGGAACGCAAAGAGTTCCCCAGAATAGCAGGGGTTGCAGCTATTGATTAAGAGGTTAGTCTTAGCGCCTTAACTCGCTGCATTCACGGCGTTCGAGGCCTGAACCCATTCGGCTGCGGCATCGACCATGCAGTCCGGAGGATCGATTTCCAGAGTGTGCGGTGACAGGCCGAAGCGGCAGCCTAGTACCCAGGCATCGGCGTTGCGCGCGGTGAGCACGTCTACGTTGGAGTCGCCGATCATGAGGGTCTCAGCGGGAGTCACATTCGCTTCGCGCATCAGGGTGATCAAGGCCAGTGGGTCGGGCTTCTTGGTGGAAAAGCTGTTGCCGCCGTAGATCTGGAAAAAGTAAGGACTGAGGCCGAGTGCGTCGCAGATGACCTGGGAGGGGCGCACCGGCTTGTTGGTGAGGACCGCCATTGCGCGGGGCGTGCCATCGGGCGCGGTTTTCAAGGCTTCCAGCGACTCGAGCACGCCGGGATAGACATAGGTGTTGTCGAGCAGGTGCTCGCGGTAGTAGTCGAGGAAGATAGGTGAGGGCCTGACCAGCGTAGGCATTCGTCGTCGGGATCGCCGAGGGCGCGGCGCACCAGCATGGAAGCTCCGTCGCCGATGTAGCTGGCGATGACCGAATCCGGCAGGGGATGACGACCAAAATGCCGCAGCATTCCGTTGATGGAATTGCAGAGATCCTTGCACGAGTCGACGAGGGTTCCGTCGAGATCGAAGACCAGCAGGCGAAGGGAATCGGTGGGCAGGGCGCGCAGGGGTGAATCATACCGCTAGTTTAACGGAATGCGGCTGGATGGAGACTCCCACCGCATCGTGAGTGTGACAGGCCCTGAAACAAACAACGTCTAGTGATGGCCCTAATACAACTTCTAATGAATATGGACGCTTCCCGAGCCGGTTTCGACCCGTACCGCGGGACCGCCGCCGTTATCTTTCCCAGTTACGTGATGTTTGTCCAGATTTCCCTGAACGGTGATGGGAACATCCGTCTGGATTCCGCCAGAACCAGTCGAGGCATCAAGAGTCAAAGGCAGCGCCATTGACAGCGAGGCGTAACGTCTCCAGAACCAGTACCCAGTTTCCACGTGGAGGTGGGCTTGCCGGCGATTTCAATGTTTCCGGAACCGGTCTCAGCCTTTAATCCACCATGAGACGTTGTTAAGGTGGATGTTGCCGCTTCCGGTGCCGGCCTTGACGTCGCCTCGCCGGTCAGCGAGGCGGTGATATCGCCAGATCCTGTCTCAAGGGAGATGGTCCCCATCAAGCCCGTGGCCTCGATGTTGCCGGAGCCAGTGTCGAGCTTGGCGTTCTGGCCCACGTCGGAGATGCGGATATCGCCTGACCCGCTGCCCGCGCTCAAGGTTCGTCTCTTTGGGTGCGGTGATGTCGTAGTCGATGGAGACGTGATTCAGGCCGTGATCTTTGCCGACGCGGATGATGTTTCCGGTCTGGTCGATCGGGAGGATTGTTGACGACTTCGTTCACTCGTCTGCTTCGGCGCTCTTGGAGTGAGCCGCCCATCCAGTCGCTACGGATTTGACGTGGCCCTGGATGTGGATCTGGTTGTCGGCGCCCGGCGATGATGTGGATATATCCCGAGCCGGTGGACACGTTCAGGGTGATGGCGCCGTTCACGGATAGCGTTTTATCGAAGTGGCCTTCCGCAGCGAGATGGAGGTAGGTACCAGAAGGAGCTACGCGGCCAGGGCCAATAAGCGGAATTGCAATTCTAGTAATGGGAGGATCGCATCTTTTCTTCCTTTCAGGGTGATCTGTTTGCCTTCGGCCGTGGCTTACTGCTGCAGCACGACTGAATCGCCATCCTTCAGGCCTTCGAGAATTTCGGTGCGGCTGCCGTTGGAGATTCCAACCTTGACCGGGATCTTTCTCTTGCCTTCCTGGCCCTTTGGTGTCGGGAATTTCTACGAATGCATTCTTTCTGGTTGTCGTAGATGACTGCGTTTTCCGGCACGGTAAGGACATTCTTGTGCTCTTCGATAAGGATTTCGGCGTTGGCCGTCATCAGTGCCTTCAATTCGCCGCCGGGTTGTCGATGGAGACGCGGACCTCAAATGTGGTCACGTTGTCCTTTTCCACACCGAGGGGCGCAATCTTGGTTACCTTGCCGTTGAAAACCTTGTCGCGGAAGGATTCGACCTTGATGCGGGCAGGCTGGCCCATATAGACGTGAGCGATGTCGGCCTCGTCTACTTTGCCCTGTACGTAGACCTGCTGAGTGTCGCCAATGGTCATGACCAATGTTGCAGTGGAGCCCAAAACGAGGATGGAACTGACGGCATCGCCGATTTCGACGTCGCGGGAGAGGATAACGCCGTCCATCGGAGAGGTGAACGGTGGTGTAGCTGAGCTGTTCTTCGAGCTGCTCCAAGGCTGGCCTGGCTTTGCGCGACCTGCGCCTTTGCCTGCTTCAACTTGGCGGTGTCTACGCAGATCTGCGCACGGGCTCCGTCCCGCTTGTTCAGGGCAGCCAGGTAGTCCTTATTGGCATTGTCGAGGGCCTGCTGCGAGACGACGCCTTCCTTGGCCATCTGCTCGTTGCGATCGAGGGTGTTCTTCCACATGGGCAGGTCAGGAGCGGCGGCGTTGACCTTATCCTGCTCGATATTTGCCTCAAAGGTGGCGACATTGGCTTCGGCTGCCTGGAGTTGCGCTTTCTGGGCGGCAACCTGGGCGAGAATTTCCTGTTGATCAAGCTGGCCTAGTTGGTCGCCCTTCTTGACAACCTTATTGATATCAACGTCGAGCATGAGTGACGATGCCGCTGGCCTTGGATTTGACTTCGACTTTGGTAATGGGTTGGATTTTTCCGGTTGCCACTACACTCTTGGCGATATCCGCTTTACTGACCTTGCCGAACTTACTGGGATCGATCTTGGTTCCTTGCCCGCGAACTACAGAACGCCGCCCGCAATCGGGCGAGGAGGACAAATGCCGCAATTCCGATCCACAACCACCGTTTTTTTGGTTTGCGTGCCGCCACTTAAACCCCCACCCGTGATGATAGTCCTCGCCGGGAGGTTTGAAGCCTTCCACAGGCCTTGGGTGGTAGTACGTGCTTGTGATTGCAATGGTTCCATTTGAGGGGACACTTTTACCTGCCTGCCGGTGTTCAAATGCGCTTCTTTTGAACAGGGGGTTCGTTGAGTTCGAATCGAACCGCCAGGATGCTAGACTCGGAGTGCGAAATGCTTGGATTTCTGCTCTTTCGAGTCGTCTCCGTGGCTCTGCTTATTCTGGCCAACGGTTTCTTTGTGGCGGCAGAGTTTGCATTGGTCAGCGTTCGCGAGACGCGCGTTGAATGGATGATCGCCCAGCGCATGCCCGGCGCGAGCGCGGTTCGCCGTCTGCAGGAAAATCTGGACGACTTTCTGCCTGCAGTCCAGTTTGGTGTAACACTGTGCAGTCTGGCCCTTGGATGGGTGGGCGAGCCAGTGGTCGCCAACATCTTTGAACACTGGATGCGTGGCATCCCCCATTCTAATCTCTACGCACATGCGGTTGCTGTTCCGCTGGCCTTCGCGCTGATTACCTACCTCCATGTACTCCTGGGAGAACTGGTTCCCAAGTCGCTGGCACTCCGGAAGGCCGAGCAAATGGCGGTCGCGGTCTGCAGGGCCAATGGAGTTTTTCATCAGCATTACCCGCCCGGCGATCCGCTTTATGAAGCGTTCGGCGAACATAGTTCTGCGGCTTTTTCGCGCTCCCATGGTGCAGGAGGGTGGAGTGCATTCGCCCGAGGAGTTGAAATTGATCGCCACGGCTGCCCGTCGCATGGGCCTGCTGCCGGAATTGCAGGAGGCCATCATTCACCGGGCAGTGGAACTGAACCAGATACCAGCCCGCGAGATTATGACGCCGCGGCAGAGGATTTTCTCTCTTCCGGCAGACATGCTGATTGAAGAGGCGAGCGCAAAGATGGTGGACGATCAGCATTCGAGGGTCCCGGTCTACGACCCCGCGCGCGGTCCCGAGTACATTATCGGTGTGGTGTATTCGAAGGATATGGCGCGGCTGATGCACTTTCGAACGTCGGCGCAGACGCGCTTTGCCCGAGCGCCTTTCAGCGAATTGAAGCTACGCCAGGTGATGCGGGATGTTCTGGTGGTTCCGGAGACCAAGCCAGTGGTGGATCTCCTAAAGGAATTTCAGGAAAGACGGCGGCATCTCGCGATTGTGGTGGACGAGTATGGCTCGACTGTCGGACTGGTTACCGTGGAGGATGCGATCGAGCAGGTAATCGGCGAGGTGGAAGACGAATTTGACGAGGCGGCTAAAACGGAACTCACTTCGGCATCAGGTGCGCTGATCCTGGATGGCGGCGTGAACCTGCGCGACCTGGAAACGCAGATGCATTGGCGTCTGCCGCGTGAAGGAGGAGTGGAAACGCTGGCCGGGTTCATGCTGGCGCGTCTCGGCAGGATTCCGCGGGGCGGGGAATCAGTGGAGTACGAGGGCCGCAAGTTGACGATTACCGAGATGAAGGGACATCGCATCAGCCAGATCAGGGTGGAGCGCCTGGATCCGAAGCCGGAGGCGGTTGCGCTGAAAGAAGCAAACGGCGGCGCGACATAATGGCTGCTTTGCGCTCACTGCTTGCGCGAGTTCTCTACACCATCCCAGTGATCTGGCTGGTGGTCACGATGGTTTTTCTGCTGATTCACCTGGTGCCTGGCGACCCTGTCCAGCAGATGCTGGGCGAAGGTGCAACCTCCGCGGACTTAGCCACACTTCGTCATCAGTACGGACTGGATGCGCCGCTGGGGCAGCAATATGTGCATTATTGGCGGGGAGTTTTGCATGGTGATCTGGGCCGCTCCCTTCGGCTGAATGACTCCGTGACGCATCTCATCGCGGCGCGCTATCCCTACACTCTGCAGCTTACAATCTCGGCATTGGTGCTGGCGTTGCTGCTTGCGATTCCGGCCGGAGTGATTGCGGCTCTTCACCGGGGAGAGTGGCGCGATCATAGCCTGGGTGTCGTCAGCCTGCTGGGGCTCTCTTTCCCGGGATTTGCGATGGGACCGATTTTGATCCTGCTAGTGAGCATCAAGCTTGGCTGGCTGCCCGTCTCGGGGTCGGGATCGTTTCCTCACCTGATATTGCCGGCCTTCACCATGGGAGCTAGTCTGGCGGCTATTCTCACGCGCATGGTTCGCACGGCGATGCTGGAGGAATTGGGGCAAGACTACATCCGCACCGCGCGCGCCAAAGGCTTACCCGAGAGAACTGTGGTTTACAAACACGCCCTGCGGAATGCGATGATCCCCGTCCTCACGCTGGTAGGTCTCCAGTTCGGCGCGTTGCTCGCGGGCGCGATTGTGACGGAGACGATCTTCAGTTGGCCGGGTCTTGGAAGATTGACCGTTTCAGCGATTTCAAATCGCGACTACGCCCTGGTGCAGGGCTGCATACTTGCTATCGGACTCACGTATGTGCTGGTGAATCTGCTGACCGACGCTCTCTACGTGGTGGCGAACCCGCGCATCCGCAGTTAGCTGTTCACCACGGACTCACCTCAGACCGTTCGTGCCCTTCACTCCCCAACGCCGCACTTCAGTGTGCGCAACTCCGACTTCAACTTGCCGTCGCGAATGCGAAGGAACCCCATCGAGATTGGCAGAGAAAAGCGCCGGGGGCCGCAGCTTCCGGGATTGAAGTAAAGCACCTTGCCGCGGGTCTCCGACAGGGGACTATGCGAATGACCATAGACGACCGCTGCAAATCCTGCCGCAGCAGGGTTCAGGTCCAGCTTGTTGATTTCGTGCAGAATATAGAAGTGGAGACCGCCGACCTGCACCACTTGCGTCTCAGGCAACTTGCTTTCCGGGCCGCGACGGTCCACGTTGCCGCGCACGGCGAACACCGGGGCCACGTTTCGCAGCTCGCGAAGAATATCCACGTCGCCCACATCGCCGGCGTGAAGAATAAAGTCGCAGCCCTTAAGCGCGTCGATTACCTGCGGACGTAGAAGGCCGTGGGTGTCGGAAATAACGCCGATTTTCATCGCCGGTTCAGTCATTGGACGTCCTCTCAACATTCGTTACAGGCCAATGCTTAAGCGGGTCCGCGGATCGAGATAGTCTCGCAACGCGTCGCCAATAAAATTGAAGCTGAGTACGCAGAGCATGACGGCGATTGCGGGGAAAACTATCATGTGAGGCGAGTCAAACAAATGGGAGCGGGCGTCGTTCAACATGGATCCCCAACTAGCCGCGGGTGGGGGCACTCCCAGGCCGAGAAAGCTTAGCGTAGCTTCCGCGAGCACAGCGCCGGCCATTCCAATGGCCGACTGCACGATGATTGGTTGAAGGATATTTGGCAGGATGTGGCGTGTAAAGATATGAAGATCGCCCGCACCCAGTGCACGGGCTGCCTCAACGAATTCGCGTTCTTTAATTGAAAGAACCTGCGCTCGAACAAGGCGCGCATACCCGACCCACCCGCCAATCGAAAGTGCGAGCACGAGATTCATCAGGCCGGGGCCTAGAAAGGCGACGAAAGCAATTGCCAATAGAATTCCGGGTAGAGCGAGAAACGCATTCATTACGAAGATGTTGATGATCGTGTCCAGAACTCCACCATAGAATCCCGCGAGACCACCGAAGATCAATCCCAGCAAGAGGGAACAGGATACGACAGAGACGCCAACCATCAACGAGATCCGTGACCCGAAAATTACGCGCGAGAAGATATCGCGTCCGAGTTCATCAGTGCCGAACCAATGTGCGGCGGAGGGTGATGAGAGCCTCGCGTTGAGATCAAGTGCGGCGGGGTCGGCCGGAGACAGCAATGGAGCGAAGAGAGCGGAAGTAAGAAAGAGTGCAATCAGCAGCAATCCGGCGATGGCTAGAGGCTGATGTTTCAAGGTGCGTCTGACGTCTTTGATGGCCAATCCAAGTTAACCCCGAGGCTAAAGGATAGCGCGAAGCGTATGCGAACGAGTCAAAGAAACGAATCGCGTGTTCTACAAGGTACGTTGTATTGCTTACCTGAAACATTGCCATTAAGGTGCGGAGAGGTGGGGCCAATGAGGATCGGGAATTGGATGACGTGTGTTTTGGGCCTCGTTTTAATGGGCGCGGCCTTTCGCGCTGGAAATGCGCAGAGCGGAGATGAGCGCCAGTTGGTTCAACTCGTGAACCAGGCCCGAAGTGCGCAGGGATTACGCCCGGTTACGTGGGATCCCGCGCTGGCGGCGGCCGCACTTCAGCACGCCCAGTGGGTCGCGCGATCTGCGCAGTTGTCCCATCAATATCCCGGGGAACCCGATCTTGCCAAGCGTGCGTCGAATGCCGGTGCGCGATTCCACGAAATAGCTGAAAACGTAGCGGAAGGTCAGAGTGTCGATCAACTGCATTCAGAGTGGATGAATTCACCCCACCATCGGGCGAACATTCTTGACCCGAACATAAACGCGATAGGTGTAGCAATCGTCCGGCGTGGCGAAACGCTTTTTGCGGTCGAGGATTTTTCGGAGAACGTTCCGAACCTGGGGCCGGACCAGGTCGAGACAAAGATCGAGGCTTTGCTTAAGGCCCGAGGAGTGACGCCTTCGTCCTCCGAGACAGCTAGAAAAACGTGTGCGATGGATCATGGAAGCGCGGGCGGCCCGAAACCCATGTTCATTATGCGGTGGCAGGGAACGGATTTGGGACGCCTGCCGGATGCGCTGGAAGAGCGATTGCAATCGGGCAAGTACCACAGTGCTTCAGTGGGCGCATGTTCGAGCGGACAGCAGCCATTCTCGGGCTACAAGGTGGCGGTGCTGCTCTTCTACTGATTACCTGGTTGGCTCCATTTGTAGCGCGTTGTTGAACCGGTTGAAGTAATTGAAGAGTCCTATGGCGGACATCAATTCGACAACTTCGCCCTCTTCGTAATACTGGCGCAAGCTGGCGAATTCCTCGTCGGAAAGGCGCGTCGAATCGAGCGTCATTTTCTCCGCGAGTCGAAGAGCCGCCTTTTCCGAAGGGGTGAAGTCGGTGCGCGCTTCAAAATTCGCTAGATCCTCAACCTGCTCCGTGCTCCATCCAAGGCGCTTCGCAATAATGGAGTGCGATGCCAGGCAGTATTCGCAGGAATTGAGCTGCGATGTCCGGACGATAACCAATTCTTTAAGGCGGATGGGAACGGTCCCTGTCGTCAGAATCGCTTCGAAATGAGCAATCATCGTCTCGAAAATCTGCGGGCGGTGCGCCATTGTGCGAAACATGTTGGGGACGTTTCCGCGCGTTCGCATGTAGCGGTCGTAAATGGTGCCGGTAGATTCTGAAACGTCGTTCCTGCCGAGCCGTGAGATCCGAGGCATTTTTTATCCTTCCAGTCCGACTCAATTTTAGCTTGCGGCTTAATCTGCAAGGCGCAAATCGTCGAACGAGGACTATTGTCATCTTTGACACAAAGCATTGAACCAACGTGCGATAGGATGTTTCGGGGGCGCTTTAGCGGATGAAGCAGGTAGCGATTATTGGAGCGGGTCTCGCTGGACTCGAGTGCGCCCGACTTTTACAGCAGGCAGGATCGGATGTTGTTCTGCTGGAGGCCTCCGACGCTCCTGGAGGGCGCATTCGTACGGACAATGTAGATGGTTTTCTGCTCGATCGCGGATTTCAGGTTTTGCTCACCGCTTATCCTGAAGCGAGACGCGCACTCGATTACAAGAATCTCCACTTGCGAACATTTTTGCCGGGAGCACTGGTGTGGCATGGAGGACATTTCCACCGCTTTGCGGATCCATTTCGCGAGCCGGTCGCCGCAATGACTCTCCTTTTCGATCCCGTGATTTCTATCATGGACAAGGTGAATATTGCTCGGCTGAGAAGTCACGTCTGCGGCCTGAAGAACGACGAGTGCCTTGAGCAGCCCGAGAGCACCACGAGCGAATTCCTGGAGAAATACGGATTCTCGAAAAAGATAATCCGACGCTTTTTTGTCCCGTTCTTCGGCGGAGTTTTCCTTGAAAACGATCTCGTAACTTCGAGCCGGTACTTCGAATTCCTTTTCAGGATGTTCTCTACTGGCTCCGTTTGTATTCCTTCTCGCGGGATGGAGCAGATTCCGAAGCAATTGGCGGCATCGCTCGCACCGGAGACGTTGGTACTTGGGGCAAGAGTGAAATCGCTGCAGAGATCGAAGGGGAGATTTACGCTGGAGGTGGAAGGCGCGGCGCCGATTGAAGCAAGCACTGTGGTCGTCGCGACGGAAGGCTTTGAGGCGAAGCGCCTTCTCGCGCAAGCGGGAACTTCAATGGAAAAACAGAATGCTCAGAAGTGGAATTCCACAACCACCCTTTACTATTCGGCCCACCAGAAGCCGGTTGGCGAAGCTATTCTCGTTTTGAACGGCGAAGGCCGATCCGCAGGTCCGGTGAACCATCTAGTGGTGATGAGCGCGGTTTCGCGCTCGTATGCGCCGGAGGGACATCATCTAATTTCGGTGAGTGTCGTAGGTGAAGCGCCCGACAACGACGCGGACATGGCCAAACTTGAAGTCGAAGTCCGCGAGCACCTGGTGGATTGGTTCGGTGGGCAGGTGCGGGAGTGGCGATTGCTCGGTGGATTTCCGATCCGGTACGCTGTGCCTCAGCAGAAATCCGCTGAATGGGGGAAGAACTCTCTTTGGTCGCAACTGGCGGGTTCGAAGGACCCTCAGGCTCGCGTCTATCTCTGCGGCGATCACCGAGAGACGTCTTCGATACAAGGAGCATTGATGTCAGGCCGTCGTGTGGCAGAAGCCATTCTCGAGTGTTCTGAAAAGTGAATCACGCATCCGCTGCGGTTCGCAGTTTCCGGCGTTTGAGGGGCCAAAACAGCGGGAGCGCATTTTGACGCTGCCCTCCGATTTTGATATAAACTGAAAGAACTTCGTAATCCACGCCACACACTCCTCAGTAGCTCAATGGCAGAGCATTCGGCTGTTAACCGAAGGGTTGTAGGTTCGAGTCCTACCTGAGGAGCCAATCAAATCAATAACTTAGACCCACCGCGCTCCTTTTGCGCTCCGTTTCCGTGCAAGCTGAGCCACATTGATTCCTGCAGCAGTCATCTCATCCGTCACAACATCGCGAAAATCCAATCATCAGCTCCCGAAAACTCGGAACGCTGCTTCCAGGTCTTCCAGTCCGACAGAACAGGCATCGGAATGGAGAGGACTGCTCAATCTGACGCGACATTTTGGGCGAACGACGAGGGTGCAGCATCTATTCAGGAAGAGTGAAATCGAACCTAAGGCCACTGGATCCTTCGCCTCGCCCGCTGGTCTTGCGTCTCGCAATCCAAAGGTGGGTCGAGCCGTCGAGCCAACGCGAACGGTTCGTCACACGTGTAATCCGGACTCCGGTGCGTGGGACTTCCTGCTCACGCAATTCCTTCACACCCGGCAAAACCCTGCCCTTGGGAACTATCAGACTCGGCGTTCCCCGCTCGACTTCGCCTTGGCGCAGCACTACTTGTGACACGACGTTTGTTACTTCTACAGGAATGTAAGGGAACCAGTCCGTGGGAACCGGGGTTTCGATTTGGTATCGAATCACGGCCCCCGCTTGCGCAGGCCCTCCGGGAGGCAACGGCGCCGGCCGGTTGCGTGCATCTTCTTCCGCCCCATACAGAGGTTGACCAATCCCGCCTTCCACCTCGAACTCGATCGCCCAATTCATGTTGGCAGTTGGATCACGCAGGAACCGAAGATCTTCCAGAACGCCGCCCGTCTGCATGGCAACCGACGCCGTCGGCGGCAGCAGGAAGAAATCAGCTACTCCGCCGTCCGCGACCGTGGAGAACATCGTCCAACGTCCGCCCGTTGCTGTCTTTGCACGATGTCAGTACGGTCGACCAGGGTCAACCCGCCGAAGACGTCGCGAACCAGGAAGGACCCGATCTGGTAGAGAGAATTCACGGGAATATCGACAGGCACCAGGAACCAGTCGTTGCCATGAAGCAGCATGAAGTCCATTACCGCGAGCTTCGCGAGATCCTGGCGCTGCACATCGATGGCGCCATAGTCGGTGACGTTGTTTTCAAAATCCCACCACTTCGCGTTGGGCATTCCGCGGAAGCGCACGTGAGTCGGGATCACCGTGAAACTAGGATTCTTCGTCGGCGGCTTGGCGGGCGGTGTCTGGCGTTTGTGAGACCAGGTCAAATGCATACCAGTCAAACGCTCCATCGCGTGCCGGCGTGGCGGTGAATTCTCCAGCTTGTATTGCTGGGAAGGGTGCCTTCAGCGTGCACGTCGTAGTTGATGACATTCGGATTCCACGTCACTGGATCGGCGGTGCCGATGTCGCCGAAGACGTCCTTCACCCAGGCCTGAAAATCAGCGAGCGTACTTCCCGGTGCCGGAGGAGTCGCTGCGCCCGACTGGAGCGCACTGAATAGAGCCACGCCATCCGTGGCGCGACCGCCGCAGATAGAGAAGAACCGGACCGTGTCTGCATCGGCATTGGGTGGCAGCTTGATGGGAAAAGCCGAACGAAATGCATCGCGCTGCGCGATTGATCCGCCATTGTCTTTGATGAGTAGTGATTCAAAGGTCTGTCCCAATTCCACGCTCAGTGAAAGATCAGGAGTAAGAGCTTCGCGCTCCACTAATGGTTCCAAAGGAATTCCGGCGGGAATCGGTTGCGATGATCCAGTTGGGGTCTTCCAATCGGTCAGCGAACCGTAAGACGATCCGATCTCCACATATGCGGGCGACGCTGCGTCCTCGGCGAGGGACTCTCCCATCTGCCATTGACGGGTAATGAACCAGAGCGGATCGCGTACCGGAGCGGCTGTTGGGCCCGCCAGCGAATTGGTGCGAGGCCGCGGCTCCAGACGATACCAGTAGGTCACCGACGGGGTTAGAACTCGATTTGCCAATTGGCTCAGCGTCGTCGTCTTCATTATGGAGTACTCCTTATCGAGGCCCACGATGCTTCGCTGATTCATAACCTTGGTGGCAAAATTCGTTGTAATTGTGTTGTCTTCCAGGTCCGTCGCCAGGTAGATCGCCGGCAGCAGTTGTCCGAGCGCGGGCAGCAGTTCCAGGTCCACGGCGCGAACCTTCGCGAGGTCCGCGGTTTCGTTCAGGATATTGGCAAAAGTACCGATGTCCCAAGTCTGAGCTTCACCCGGTGGGATCGCGAGCAGCACCGCCTGACCGGCTTCTGCTCCGGGATCGTCGTAATGAAATCCGATCGCCGTAGTCTCCACTTCGTCAGGAATAACTTCGGTCCAGTCGTCGAGAAAGAGGCCGACCCACACCTGGTTGGTGGCAGGTTTGACCGGGCGGTGCAGGGCCAATGAAACCAAACCTGCTGGAGGCCGTTTGGGGGCGAACGGTAGCGCTGCCCATCGCGCTGCCGCTTGAAATGGTAACTGCGCCAGTTCGAACTGCGCAGGAGGCTGTCCCAGCGCCCCGGTGTAAAGCATCAGCCTCCGCCAATCGTCGAGTGCAGGACGGACGCGCGCTGCCTGCTGCATCCAGCGCATGACATCGTGCGGCAAGCTCGCCAGCGTAGGTCCTTGCGTGATCGCCAGGTCAAGTTCTGAAGCGGCGGTCGGCGATAGCTGGAAGCGTGGCAGAAAGAGGAAGTCCTTCCCAAACAATGCGGCCATGACTGCGGAATCCGTTTGCCCCGGAGACGTGGCCGCTGTGACCCGCCGTTGCATTTCGGTGGCGATTCCGGTGGCCTGGTCTGGGAGACTCGCATCGTCGATGAACGGATAGGATTCGCCGATGCCGTATAAACTCGCGTCTTGCAACGCCTCGCGGATCTTGCCAGGTGTAAGAGCGCCGTTCAGATTAATCAGTTTAGTTTGAAAGTCGGCCAGGGCATTGGCGGCACGGGTATCGGGTGGCGCGGGGTTTGGTGTCGCGGGTACGTCCTGCGGCAACACCAGGTCTGCAGAACTCAATGCCCGCGCTGACGAAACCACACCTGCAATCGACTTCGCCAATTCGAAAACCTGCGCGAATGTCTTTCCATCCGGAGCCGCAGGAACAATGTCATACGTGATCGTGATGCTCGTAGCGGCCGCATCCAGCTTGAGGATGACATCGCGAACTCTGCGATCCAGTTCAGTAGCGTGCGCGTCGGATGCTACGGCGGCAACGGCGACGGACCGCGTCAGGCTAAGCAGGTCGAGCGGTTCCAGCCCAAGATCGGCCACTGAAACGTTGCGTGGGGAAGCTATAAGGCCGCTGGTGAAGTCGACTTTACAGACGACTTTGCTAAGGTCGCCTAAAATGCTCCCCACCCAGGTGTGCAGATATGGCTCTGCTTTGCTGCGGGCATTCTTTCCGGGAATGACGGCGGGGTCGTCCCCTAGCACCACAGCCAGCCGGTGAGTCAGCGAGGAGCCGCCTCGTGGCTGCTGAACGACTGCCGGATCGGGAGCAGGCTGACCGATCGCCGCATCGAAGGCCGCCGATGCTCCTGATGTATTGCTTTGCACCAGGTGATAAACCGACTCGGCCATCACGAGATCTGAAAGGCTGTCAAAAAGCTCGTTGAGTTGTTGCAATTGGGTTGTAAGTTCGCTTCGCTCGGCTGCGCTCGGAGGCGGAACTCAGCGGGCCAAACACATCTGTACCGGCGACGAACGCGTTACGTAACCTCAGCCCATCGACCACGTCGCGCGCTGCGACAGCTTCAGTGGGCAAGCCCGTGTCCGTTGCCGGGTTCGATTGCAGCGGAAACTGCGCACGGAAATTATCGATGAATTGATCGAGCTGTTGCTCGTGCAAGTTGCTCTCGAAGATATACCCGAGCACTGCGCCAACCGGCTGTCCTTGCCGCACTCCGTCCAGCACAAACGTCGCCTGCCGAACGCGCGCCGAAGAAAGATCGATCTCGTAGCGCTGGCCGTTTCCGCCAGCCTGGCTCAGGTAGGCATTGCGCAGGACGGCCGCCGCCGCGGCGTGTGTCATCGTGGGAGCGTGAATGTAGCCGCCGTTGTCGAGTTGCGCCACCACCTGCCGCCCATCGGGAAGCGTTACCGGAGTCGTACGCTGGTCAAATCTCGCTCGCAGGTTTTCCACCCAGGCGTAGGCGCCGAGGTGCACTCCACTTGGCGTTTCCTCGCGCATCGCATCGAGCCGAGCAGAATACAGCCCGGTAATCCAGGCGTCGATGCGGTGCGAACAGACGTCGAGGGTCTCTGTCAGCAGCCGTTCCAGCTCGGCAGTCGGCAGCTTCTGCAAAACACCCAGCGCTTCCTGGTACGACGTCATGTCAACATTGAAGGCGGCTCGCTCGCTGAGCACGGCGTCGGCGAGGAACTTGCTTGAAATGGCCGGCACCACCGTAGCCATGCGCTGCCAGGTGGTAGGCGCCGCCGTGATGGTCGTCGCTACTGCCGTCAGTTCAGGTTCAATTCTTTCGCTGACCGTCGCCAGCTTATAGTCCACCAGTGTATTGAAAACCACACGGTGGTTTTCGCGCAGGGTCGCATGCCGCAGCAGTTGATACAGCAGCGCCGTGGGCTCTTTGTCGTTGTAGCCCGCCAGGATCTGATCGACAGTGGTAGCCGACGCAAGCTGGGCAATGTAGTTGCCGGCATCGGGCAGCGGATCGGTCTCCGACAATGGCTTATCGGTCACGAAGCTATAGCGGAATTGCGTGGCATCTTTCAGGCCCATCAATTCCATGGCACGGACAATCCATTCCGGATGCCCGAGCGAGGCCAGCACGTTCGCCGTGATTAATGCCTGCACCTCGAGAAAGATGGTTTGGGGCAGGATGCCAAACATGGCGATCGCATTGGCCACCAAGGTCTTCCCTGCGAAGCTGCGCACCCACACCTCGCGAGCACTCGCTTCCATGGCGAGAATCTTTGCCATGTCGCCGTCCGGATCGCCGGTCTGTCCCACGTGTGGCGCCTGGTTGACTCCGCTCAACCAATAGGGAAGCAGATGGCGCAGCAGGTCGGGAAGATTGTGTTCAGCCGAGGAAGTTTCGCGATCCGGGAGCCAGCCATTCAACGAACTTACCGGCAAAACTCCATAGGGAACGGCACCCACGCGAAATGCGGGCAGCGGCCCACGTGCCCGCAAATGGTTCTGGAAGAACTCTCGCGCTGCATCCACTACCTCGTCGCCGAACTGCGGCGCCATCATCTGTTCGAGGAAGTAGCCCATCGTGACCGGGAAGAGCGCCTGATTCATGGCCTGCGCGGGAACCTGCTCTGTAATCCCGGCATTCGCCAGGTGCGCGGCCGCATCCGGGCCCAAGCCCAGAGCCCGCATGAAACGTACGCCATCGGAGTCCGCTGTCAGGTTCTGGTCGTTGCGCTCCACTGCGAAACTGATCGCACCATTCGGATCGGGCGGCGGAAATCCCGATGGTTGGCCCGACGTGTTGTTGGTTGGCGTCCCTTGCTTCACGAAAGCGAGACCGCGCGTGTAGTGATGGTTGTCGAGCAGTTCGCTGAGCGAGGTCGCATTTGCGTCTGGCGCTGCGGATGGCTTGACCCCAAACACCAGCAAGCGGTCGAATCCGAGCTGGATTTCAGAAGGCTCAATCGGCATCTCGAAGGCCATACCGACCGCGCGGGCCGCGTCGAAATCAATCGTCCATTGCAGCTCTTTCGCAATGGTAAAACCGTCGCCGTACGGTTCGACCTTGTCTGCCGGATTGGCGTTCGGGTTCAGCGTCAGCACCAGCGGCTCGATGATGGCAGGACTGATTGCCTGGTGGATGAGCTTGCCTCCGCGGTACGCCTGGGCGATCCATCGGTCGGGCAGAGCGCGGGCCTCCACGCCACGCGTCCACACTTCGGGACGCAACGGCGGATCCTTGAAAGTTTGGAACGCCGGCAGGGCGCGTTGCCCAATTGCTCGGCTGGGTCTGGATAGCGATCCATGCCGCCCGCTGCGCGCTGCGATTGGAAATCAGTCCTTGCCATGCCTCCAGCGTTTCGCCATTCGGCCAACTTGCCGTCCAGTACGCGTGGCCGGCGTCGATCTCCTGCTGAGTGAGCGACGGCTCGTGCGAGTCCGCCAGAATTTCGTCCGGGTAAACGCGAATCTGCAGGCGCGGATTATCCGTAACTACCTGGAAGCGTGTCTCGATGCGCACGGGAAAAAGCGCAATTGGATATTGCGTACTCAGTGCCCTGAAGTCGCCATCTCCGGCTTGGCCCACAAACTGTGCTACCAGGTTTTGCAGCGCGCTCTGCCTGCTGGTTACTGCGTCGTGCGACTCCCGCCAGTTACGGTCCGCTTGCTCGGCCGCATTATTCAGTTCACGCAAGCGTCCATCGTCAGGCGCGAGCCTTCGTGCGGCACTGGCGGCAACTGCCTGCGAAGCCGCGCGTTGTTGCAGCAACGTGTCACGCTGTTGCAATGCATCGGCGAGGGCCTTGCGTGCAGCTTCGATCTGTTGAGGCGTGATCTCTGGCATACGCTAACTCGGAATCATTTCCTTGGCGTGATACGCAACGCGAGTGGGCCGGCGCAGTGTGTAGTGGGCCACGTCGGCAGACGTCGAGCCCCAACTCGGGGTGCGTGGCCCCTGCGTCGCAAGGAACGCTTGGATCGCTGGAGAGGCCTGCTTGAAAGACAAATAGTTTGGAACGGCAACTGCGGCCCCAACACCTGGCGGTCCCAGCACCATGCTCCACGTAACTTCCTTGAACGAAACCAGCGGCGACCGGCTCTCCACGTCAAAGCCAAAGACCGGTTCACCAGGGTGCTGCTGCAGGACGAAAAACCAACCGTCACCCGCCAGCGCTTCCTGTAATCGACAAGCGGAAATCCGAAAAAGCGAATGTCGGGGTCGAGCTGCCCGTGGAAACTGGGATCCCGGTGGAAGTTGCGGTCACCGTCCAGATTGTCCGCAGGTAGAATCAACGCCGGCAACTTTGGATTCGTTGGATTCTGGTTCTTCACTGCCTTCGCCGCATAGACGATCGTATTGGGGTATCGCAGCAACACCTCGCCACGCACAAACAGCACTACGTCGTCCTGATTCGGCGAGCTCATGACGGCCTGTGTTGGCACCTAGTTGCGTGCCGCCCCAAGTGTGAATGGGCTTAATGTCGTAGAAATCCTGCGGCGCGGTATCGGCAGCCCGGCACACCGCGCGAGTCCCAGAATTGCTGGAAATAGGTGAAGCGCAGGTCGGTTGGGTATTCGTTGTATAGCAGCGTGCGCGACATCTCGTGGTTCGCGCCCACCATGAACGACTCCACGGCTTTCTGATTGGTGACGACCAGCGAAGCCGTGTTGGCCTCAGCCTTGTCCACGCCCGGCAAGATCCAGTCTTGCGACACGGCCTTGATGGCATCGTAGAATGGCTTGGGGAAGCTCGGCCCGGCGTTGATCTGCGCCGTCGCTCCGCCGCCAAGCTGGTAGGCGACTCCCGACAGTTGGATCTCGCTCTTGAACATTTCGACGATAGTGGTGCGCGGGTCCAGCGCGACCGTCAGCTTCCCGCGCAGGTCGTCGAAGGAAACCATATTGAGCGGCGGTGGATCAAACGGCACGATTGAAATGTTGTCGAAAAAGTTAGCGGCTGCCGAGACGAAGTTCCGCACTACCGGGGTTCGCGTCGCCCCGGTTGCCATCGGCGTTACCGTCCCGGCGACACCGGCTGCATACAGTGACGGAACAAAACTCGCGGGAACGGTGGCTGTCCTAATTGTGTCGCCGGTGATGGTGCCGTCGGCGAGTGCCTCCCGCGCCTCCAGGCTTTGTACCCAGCGCCGGACGGCGAAGCTTGCCACTGCTGCCACCGCGCCAATAACCAGCGCGATCACTCCAGCTGCAGGTCCAACCGCAAGGAACAGGATGACTGCAACGATGAGCAGAAGGATCGCCAGCAGAATCAGGAGGAACGGCAAACGCTTCAGGAACTTCAGCAAGCCTGGGGTCAGCCAACTCGGAACCAGATCTCCCTTATAACGTCCAATCGTCGATACGCCGCTGGGCGTTGGCGGCGGAGGCGCCGGATTGAACTCTCCCCGGTTCATGCGGTCAATCAGGGATGGAGCGGTGGGTGTGGTGCCGCGCGTCTGTCGTCGCGCTACGGGGCCCCGCGGCCGAGTGATGCGTCGGAACGACGGCGACAGCGCTCCATCCGTAACCGGACTGCCCGCCAGTAGGGCAGCAATCGTCACCGGGCTCCCCATCACTCGAGTCAGCACCGGTGCTGTGAATCGCATCAATGTATCGGGCTGCGTCGTTGCCGTTGATAGGAGAATCTTTTCATGCAGCCGGGAACTGATCTCGACAGCCATCTCGGCCCAGCGCGCCCGCTCATTCGCAGCCCGTACTGCGCCCACCTGGTCCCACGCTCCCGCGAGAAGGTCCAGCTGTTCCTTCTGTACCGCCAAGGTGGATGCTCCTGCCTGGACCCGCGTGCGCGGATCCTCGTTCAGGTCCTGGAACCAGGGAGGCGACGTTGGAACGACCTCCGGCTGCGCAGCGTGCCAGTGCCCATAAAGTGGAGGCGTCACTAGCGGCTTGGTTGGATCGGTCTTGAACAACTCGGCCGGCTCATTCAGAAGTTTCGTCAGGTCCTGGAGCCAAGTGTCGTGCGTCGGCCCAGTTTGAGGCGGCGACACGATCTCTGGATAGCGCTTCAGCGCGCCCTCGACTGGCAATGCAGTATCCGCGGCAGGAGGCAATCCCAGGCCAGGGTTAGCGACATCCATCTCGCGAAAGCCCACAGAAGGGGCGAGCGGCTTGGGATGGATTTTCCGTACCAATGAAGCAAAGTCTCCCTGGGGCCCGGTTTCAAACGACCACTGATAAAAGACAGGTAGGCTGACCGTTCCTGCGACGGGTGTCCAAGCCGGCTTCATCCCCGGAACTCCAGTGTTGTCGAGACCCAATCCCGCCAAGCGACCCGCCTCGAAGGTCGGTACGACGTATGCCGTGTACTCAGTCTCTGCACTCAAGATGTTGAGCGAAAGAATGCGGGAGGAAAAGTAATTAGGTTGATTGTCCAGGGCCTGCGCCAGCGCCTGATCGTCGGATATATCAGGGCCGTGCAATTGAGAGTGCGCCCACAAGTCTGATTCACTCAAGTCGGGTAGCAGCGACGCGCTCACATTAAGCACCGCCAGCGGTTGTCCGGGACTCGGATTGAACACCTTTGCTGCGCCAGTCGGGACCGCAACCACGCAT
The DNA here is from genome assembly GCA_963816335.1 of uncultured Acidobacteriaceae bacterium. Taxonomy (GTDB): domain Bacteria; phylum Acidobacteriota; class Terriglobia; order Terriglobales; family Acidobacteriaceae; genus JANXZS01. Next base: position 395,368 of record CAWFKA010000016.1, read on the forward strand.
AGCCACGGCTTAATATTGTTCGAACTGGTGGTCTGTGGACTGTATCGCCAGGGCAAGTCAGCCTGGTCAAATTCGATCAGAGGGAAATAGTTTGCCTCGGCGTTGCGCGCGCCCGCCTTCGGCCATGTGCGAATCACCGAACGCGCAATCAGGTTCTTCACATCACCAGGCCCATAGAGGGCCAAAGTCACAGACGGAGGCGTGGCAATTCCGCTGATGGCCACATCGATCTTGACGCTGGCCCGAGGATCATTGGCATTCAGCAGCTTCTGCTGTGTCGCCAGTCCGCGTCGTAGCCAGGAGCGAAAAGTGAGTTGCGCGTTGGAATTATCGGCCATGCTCAGACTCCCGCCGGTTGGACTTCATGTGTGGGAAGGATTTGGATCGTTCCCAGTGCATCCGGGTTGGCGACAATGTATGACTTGAGTGCGTCATAGGCCAGCGTCTTCGATACTGGACCCGTGACGTGCGGTTGCGCCGACAGATCGGTGGTCGAAACCACCGAGAACGAGACTTCGTTCAGGGCGACTGCGCGCGCCGAATTCGGCGGCAGGGCATACTTTCGGACTCCTATGGACTGCGAAGGCGCGAGAGCACTCGGTGCAGTTGCAATTAGAGCGCGCTGCAAGAAACTCGGCAAAATGTAAATGGTCAGCTCCGCAGGCTCAAAGTAGTCTGTGTAGTAATCCAGCACGCCGGGTGCGGAGTTGGCGGCTCTTGCCACACCACTTCCCACAGAAAAGCCTGCATCCAGCTTAGTAAACGAAGCCTGCGATAGCTTGTCCTGGTCGTTCAACTCTTCGAATTGCGCAATCGCGAAATTGTCCTGCTGAGTATGCAGGTCGGTTAGCGGAACGCCACCCGTGGTCACTCCTTGTAAATTGAATTGCACCGGCGCAGGAAGCTTGGTTTGTGCGAACCGCGTGATGGTCTTGTTAAGGGGCAGCACGCGTTCGGTCAGGGACACGCCACCCAGCGGGTTCACCAGCACCATGCCGTTTGACGCCGCCGGACTGATCACCGCGACCTCATTGCCACTGGCCGGCAACACCGCGCTCCAATTGTGCGGATCGCCGATCGCCGCCGCTAATGGGAGCGACGGATCGGGTGCGGGCGGCACGGAAGCGGGCGTGGCGTCCCCGACAGTAGCTGAAAAGCCGACTGAAGCGTCGAAGAACAGAATCGAAATGGATGCTTCGCCTTCAGCATGCCAAGGCTTGGGACCGCTCAAAGTGGCCGACAAATGCACTCCTGCGAGCACGTCGTCACCTTCGCGGAAGTCAATGCCCGCGCTGAAATCGACTATGAAGTACAGAGGCGCGAGAATGAACAGGGCGTCAAACTCGATCCAACCGTGAACATTGAACGGACCCGCAGCTGCATATAACTCGCTCTTGGCCCCAAATTGCAGAGTGTTCGAGGTGACGGCGAGATAATTCTGCATCGAGATGCGCGGATTGTCGCCGAATCCGATATCGAGACGCAGGCGCGCAATCGAAGGCACACCTGGAGGCGGTACGAAGTGAGGATTGAAGCCGCCCAGCGAGAACAGGAAGCTGGGCGACGATCCCCAGTTCAGCATGAATTCCATCTGTCCCGAAAGCGTGTAATACAAGATGTGCGAATCGTGGAGCGAGCCGGTCAGTTCTAGAGTGCTGTGTCCGGGATCGAGACTGCCCGCGATATCGATGTGGACTTCCACGATCGGCGCCGGCTTGACTGGTAGATACACTCCAACGCTTCCCAGAAGCGCCAGAATGAAGGCTGGAAGGTCGAGCACAAAACCCAGTTCAGCCTCGATTATGACTGGAGTCCCCCACCCCACTCGTACGATTGGTCCGAAGACATATTCGTCACGAGTTGGCGGGAATACTGCGCGCAAATCACTGATAATCGCAGGTGCGTTCTTGATTGGATCTGTAGGAAACAGCAAGTGATCGAGGTTGTTGCTTAGGACGGCGGAACGCAGGGCATCGGTGTTTACGCTGCGGTAAATTCCGAATACTCCGCCGACGCCCGTGAGCACGAACCCGAAACTCAGCTGTATTCCGCCGATTGCCTCGAAATCCGCGAACACCAGCACCAGGAACGAAAATCCCGATCCTCCTCCCGGAAGCTTAGTGTCGATCAGTGCAAATCCCTTCAATGCCCAAGCCGAACAGACGATATCTGCAGCACAGCTGCATACCGTCCGTTGGGAACGTCGATGGACAGAAATCCGCCGCCGATGATTGGCCCAGCACTCAGCTCCACGCCCATTCCCGTGGGAGGCATAAAGCTGGCGGTCAACGTCAACAGACCCGGTCCACCGGCAGCCTGCAGCAGGAGTTGGACTCCGACGTTCTCAAAAGAGACCTGCAGCGGACCAAGCCCGCCATCGCCGGTTACGCCCGCAGACAGCAGGAAGCCCGCACCTTGTAGCTGATAAGCCAGCTCGAGGGTCTTCAGCTCAACCACGCCGGCGTTTACGTTTAACGGTATTGTGAAGTGAGAACCGGTCAATCCGTCCAGACTAAAACCCGAAACGGAAGACCATTTCGGCGGCGAAGGAAGTCGAAGGTCCGACGGAGAAACACCGAGCAGAGTTTGCAGGAAGCCGTCCGCTTCGTTCAGAGGGAGGGACAAAGTAGCCGAGGTACCGACCGTTATCGTTAGTTCTCCGCTCTTGCGTTGGGCTTGGAACGTCGTGCCTTCAAGTGTGAAGGTGAGCGGTCCGAAGTCTCCAGCCGGAATACTCTGCGAAGCCAAAGATCGAGTCCTCTTCTTTTACCGCTGAGGAGCCGCCAGATTGGCGAGGGCTTCCCCGACGTGAAGATTTGAATTGAACGAATGACCCGAGGTGTTCGCAAGCCAGCCTGGCGATTGTCGGCCCTGCAGAATGGGGATACGGTAGGCTGGAAGTAACGCGGTGTCAACTGAAATCGAATGACTTGCTGCTCGACCGAAGGATGGCGAACGCATGACGGGTGAAGCCGAAACATCCTTGCGGACAGTGCCCGGCTTTCTGACGATCAGCCCGGGATTTCTCGGCTAGGAGAAGTGACCTCAGTGAATTGTCATGCCTATAAATTGTCCAGGAGGCAGTTGCTGCCGTGTATGACTATGGGTGCTTGCCGGCAATAGAGTGCAAGAAAGTAATGCGGCAGTGACTCTCGAGCCGAAATACGAAAACAAATTCATCAAGCGCCATTTTACGCGTCGAATGAATATTCGAATGGAGTTGAGTATCTGCCACGTTGATCCCTGAGGATCGTAGTAAGATGCCGTCTTTACATGTGATTGGATGGGTGCAGCGCCAGCTTCACCGTCTGACCGGCGGAATAGCCCGTTTAAAGAGTAGTGCTCGCGGCGTCATTTGCGCTCCACATGCCCAAATGACCCGAACAGCCCACTCCTGTATTCAGGCTCCGCGATGAATCCTAGACCCATTTGGATTTGCTCCAGGGCCTCCGCGGGCCTTTCACGATCGGTCTTCCACAAAGTTTGATACGAGAAGACACGGCCTATGTTGAAGCGACTGACTTACATCCAAGCGACCTGCGACTCTCTCAAGAAAATCTTGCGAATGTGTGCGTGTCAGACATAGGATGTGGCCCGCGAAACTTGCACCAATCCGTAATCGATATGATGCGTGGCCCCAAAATTTAGACCCAGCTATTGCAGCGAATCAACTCTCTCCACTCTGCCGGGGGTCGGCCCCAACATTGTTTTTCGTAGGCAAGTTTCCAGGGATCTTGAACTCTAGAGGAAGCGAGAGGCCGCATATGTGACGGATAGTTTAAATGGCGTCTCCCCTTGACGATTTGAAGTTGCCTGAATGCTATGCCATCCCTTGTCCGTGATTTTTATTGGCGCGCTTAATATCTTGCTCGATGCGTCGACAAGTTGGAAGGAGATCCCAGGCGTCGCGCGTTCCACAGCAAGGTGCACCGTCGTTCCCGCGTCGCACCATATGCGGCCTACCATCACCGTCTCCCCGCCGATCGCTGGTCCGATATCGAGATCGGGGGCGCCTTCGAATACCTGTGTGGTAGCCAGACGTGGCACCGCAAAACCTGAATCCTGTCCAGCGCGGCTGTAACAGACGTAGCCATTGCCGTTGTCGTTCGGCGGGATACCGATCGTTGCGTTTCCCCACTGGTCTGTCCAGAGATCACCGGAATGCCCGGAATAGTCATGCAGGTGAACGTTTCCACCGAAGCCGGTCTGAACAGTTACAGTCCGCCAGCCATTGAACTGATCGTTGTTTAAACCGACCAGCAGATTCGGCCAACCGGTCCGCTCGTAGACGATACTTTGAAAGTCCTTGAACCTGGCGACGGTCGGTCCATTGGCAAGTTTTTCGTGAATCCAGATCAGAGTATCGATCAGTGGCTTGAGCCCATAGCAGCCTGCATCTGTGCTGTAGTCCTTGTAGTAAACCATCGGATAGCCTTCCGAAGTAAGGATGTATGCATATCCGAGGATCTTGTTCCACTTGATTGGAGAGTTCAGATCCGTATCGTGGTTCTCCACAAACGTAACTGCGTGTACAGGGTCGCGCGCGGCAAAGCCTAGGTCGTGAAGTTGTTGCATATCGAACCGACTGGAGTTGTTGCACATATCCGCCAGCGTAAAGCGAACTCCAAAATCGAACGTTGCGGCACGTCCATTCATTCCCGAATTCCACACCCACCAATCGAGCGTGTCCGGATTGCCGTCAAAATACTCACCCACAGCGAACTTGCCCGCCATCGCTTTGCTGTTTAGAAACCTGCCGACAAACTGTATGGAAAGTCCTTTTGTATCGTCAATCCGGTAGCCCTGAACATCCAGAGATCGCGTGAGCCAGTCGCCGGCATCAATCAGCCCATTCATCACATAGTTTTTAGGGACAGAATTTACGGGACAGAGTTCGTCTCCAAAACTGAAATCATCGCTCACGGGCCCCGCTACCGGGTCCCGCGCAACATGTGGAAAGAAACATTTCGGCGTCTTAGGAAAACGCCCGACCTTCGGCGTTCCGTTAGCGCCCGGATACTGATAGTAAAAATTGTTACCGCCATCTCGATGATGTGGGACCATATCCGCATAAACATCCAACTGATTGGCTCGCATGATCGCCACCATCCGCTGCAACCTCTCACGGGTGCCAAAACGGGTTGCGGTAGAGAAGTACTGATTTTTGCTCCCAATGTCGTAGTCATCGAACGGTCCATAGCCGTCCGCTCCCGGGAAAGCCCCGGCATTCGTCTTGAGAACGGGGGGGAGCAGGATCGCGGTGAAACCGACGCTTCGAAACGCGTTCGCCTGCGATGCCAGATGGTCCCACCACCACGGTACTCTGCGGTTTCCGTCGAATGGTGAGGGGACCGAGTGGCCGTTGGGAAGTTTAAAAATCGCCTGGAGGATAACGCCCATACGGTGTGTAACTCCTGTCGGTGATTACCTGGCGTGGCTTGCGTGCCGGATCGTGACATGGTTCGCGTTCGACTTAGAAATTTCGTGCAGAGAATGCTGGGAGAATATCAGGAGTGCGTTCGTGCTGTTTCACCTCGCGGCAAGTCGCGCGGCAAATGGTGGCCCGCCCGCCATAGTTTTGTGGAAGTTCTAATTTCGTGATGACGAGACGCAGCCGCATCGAAATTCGCTCCAAAACAGCTATTATGCGAGGCAGCTTAGTTCGCTGGTTTGAACCTGTCCAGAGATTTCTCTCGCGCGTATCTTCAGATTCATCAGATGATGGTGACAAAAGCCTGACGCATGTTACATCTATTTTGATGGGTAAAGTTATGAATCGAACGGCGCGATCTGAAGTCGCAAATTTCGGCGTGAGATAGCTATAACGTTGGTGCATTGATCTGAGCTTCATCGAGAATAGCTCCAGTTCGCTCTGCATGGTTATGCTGATTTCTAACGTCACTGGCTACTGCTATCAAATGTCTACTAACTGCTGCCTACGCCGGCCGCCTTCGACGTTTCTAAGCGGAGGTATTTTTTGATAGAGGTGGAATTCTCCGAGCAGCCATGCCACCTCTCTTTAGCTTTTCCAACGGCCCAAGGACGAGTTAAGTCGTCACTTGTTCCTGAAAGCTGCTAGACTCCCTGTGCCTTGTCACTCTAATCGCGATAAACCGGGAGGCGCCAATGGCACTGATTATCGCGGGCCGCATTGTTCCCATGAGCGACCCAGATCCGGCGGCAGTGTTTGCAGGACGCGTGTATCTCGGTGATGACGGTTTGGTGGAGGCTGTTACCGCTAGAAGTACGACTGCTCCCGCCGGATTCGAAAGTGCTCCGGTGGTTGAAACCGGGAATGCCTTTGTAATTCCCGGACTAATCGACTTGCACAATCATCTGGGCTACAACGCGCTGCCGTTGTGGGCCGACCCGGCACAAAAGAAACCCTTCCTGCACCATAACGACTGGCCGAACAAGGCGAGTTACAAGCCCGACATCAGCTGGCCAGCCTGGGCATTGGCAAAGGGCGATCCAGAGGCATTGTTAGCCTACGTTCAGGTGAGGGCTCTCGTCGGCGGCACCACCTCAATTCAGGGTTGGCCTGCTTTCAACAGGCCGCCGCAAATGGTGCTGCGCAACATTGATGATGAGGAAGCGGGTACTACCAATCGGAATCTTGTATATACCTCGGTGATCACGGAGACGCCTCTTCAGCTAGCCCATACGGCTCAATTGATGAGTCGTGGTGCAGGTTTTATCTACCATTGCTCGGAAGGACAGCCGGGTTCCGTGGTGTCTCGCGAGTTTACCGACGCAGCCAATGCCGGCTGCCTCGCGAAGAAGCTGGTTGCCATCCATTGCAATGCCGTTTCGGACTCTGATTGGGAACGGTGGCAACCGTCGGATGCGGGAGCTGTTGTGTGGTCACCGTTCTCCAACTACTGGCTGTATGGAGTCACCACAAATATTTCCGCGGCCCGGAAGAGAGGACTATTAATCTGCCTTGGATCGGATTGGGGTCCATCGGGAACAAAGAATGTTTTGGGAGAAATCAAGGTTGCCAAGCTCGCGAGCCAGAAGGAGAAGTTCAATCTGAGCGATCAAGACCTGGTGGCCATGGTCACCTCCAATCCCGGCGATGTATTGGCGCGCTGTTGGTCAAGACAAGTGGGACGACTGACACCGGGCAGCTTTGCCGACGTAACGGTGATTCGGCCAAACGGAGATGCAGACGTCTGGTCGCAAATTGTAAACGCCACTGAGCGCGAGGTTATGTTGGTGGTTGTTGGCGGAACGGCACGCTACGGCGATGCTAGCATTATGTCGAAAACTAGCGCCACACCGGTGGCCACTCTGAGTGTTTGCGGCCGTCGGCGAAAAGTTTCCATACCTGATCCGCACGATCCTGGGAAGGCATTTCAATGGACGGACATCGTGTCTCGTCTTAATGCCGTACGCAAGGATCCTGCAGGCGCATTGAAAAGCGCGGAGGGGCGTGCGCGCGGTTTCGTCGGACCCGGTTCAGACCCTGCCGCTCCGCTGGAGTTGGCTCTGGACATGCCTTCAGGCGATGCCATGGCGTTTGCGGGACCGCCTCCGCATCCGGAAGAGGTGGTTGTGCCAACTCTGCCGACGCTTGTTCACGACAAGGCGTTCTTCGCGGACGTTCGCGGGCGCGGTTTTCATGGCGGTCTTCTCGATGGCCTCGCAGATTTTTATAAAAAATGATGATGCAGAAGAAGAGAGCGGCAAAAAACAGTAGCCCAGTGAAGTTGAATGCGATCGCGCATCAGCGAGGCAAGAGCCTGAGTGAGGCACTTGGCGAATTGCCGTCGGACGTGGCCGTTTTAAACTGGGCAGAGCGGCTCGATATCATCGACGCGCTGGTTCAAGTGCTGGATGGTGTTTACGCCCACCTGCCACTCAAGCGCGCCCTATACGGCTTTGATCCCATACGTGCGTTGGAACATCTTCGTCAGAATGTTCCAGGGCTAACCGATCTTCAGTTTCATCGTGAACTCACGATGCTTATCAATCGTCTCCGCGACGCCCACACGCAGTACTCCGGTCCACACAGTATTGCGGGTGCGGTCGCCACGCTGCCCTTTCTCGTGGAAGCATGGGGTCCTGCAGACGATTGTCGCTACGTCGTGTCAAAAGTCAGCAACCCCAGACTAATAAGGGACCCGCGATTCCAACCTGGTGTGACTCTGTCGTTTTGGAACGGAGTGCCGTTCGGCCGCATGGTTGATATCCATGCGGACAGTGAAACTGGCGGCAGGCCCGATGCGCGGCAGGCTCGAGCGCTGGAATCTCTAACGTTTCGATCGCTTGAGTACGGACCTCCTCCTGATGAGCATTGGGTAGATATCAGTTATATCGATCTCAAAAAGAAAAGCCGGGAGACTCGCATGTTCTGGCGCGTGGTCTGCCCCAATCGCGCTCCGAGTGCCGCAAATCAGGGCGGATCAGCGCGGATGCATCGTGGCATCGATCCCGCCGCGGAAGCTGTACGCCGAGCGAAGAAACTTATGTTTAGTTCGGCGTTTTGGGCAGAGGAACGGTCACTGGGAGCCAGGCGCGCTACCAGGAAATCTCTGATATCGAAATACGAGGATTTTCTTTCAGCGCGAACAGTCGACACTTCTAGTGGAAAGTTTGGGTACCTGCGGATCTGGAGTTTTGACGTAGATGATGATCAGGAGTTCATTGAGGCTGCGATTGCGATTATTCGAAAACTGCCGAATCGCGGAATCATTATCGATTTGCGGGATAACCCGGGCGGACTTATATGGGCTGCGGAACGTATGTTGCAGCTCTTCACTCCGAATCCGATCACGCCAACAAAATTTGGCCTTCGCGCTACGCCCTTGACGAGCGCTATGGCCGCCGCGCGCTTTAATCAGGGAGAGCTTGGCCCCTGGGCAGATTCCATTGCCAACGCACCCGCTAGTGGCGAACCCTACTCCACTCATTTGCCCATCACGACTGTTGAACAATGCAACGATATAGGCCAGCGCTTTGGAGGGCCGGTCGTCGTGGTGGTGAACGCCAATACCTATTCGTCGGGGGACTTGTTCACTGCTGGCGTCGTGGACAATCGCATCGGGCCGGTGGTTTGTATCGGAGAAGCTACTGGCGCAGGTGGCGCGAATGTTTGGACTTCCAATGACCTGGGCGCGGCGATGAGAACCGCGGGTTCTTCTCTTCCAGCTCTTGCCCGTGGTGCGAACTTTACGATTGCTGTGCGCCGGGCTGTGCGCAGCGGCGACGCGAGAGGGCATCCTGATCGAGGATACAGGCATTTCCGGGCGACCCTATGCGATGACGCAACGAGATGTCTTCGAGAGCAACGCAGATCTAATCGAACATTGCGCCAAGCTTCTCGCCGACCAACCCAACACGCGACTCAATGTCGTGAGGAGTGGTCGAAGATTGAGAATTACAACGGCAGGGCTGGATCGCGTCGATGTCTTCGTCGACGGACATCCAGCGGCGCCAAGTCATTCCCTGACTGGGAGCGGTACCGTCAGCGTGCAGATTCCCGCAGGCACCAGGGATTGCGAGGTCGTTGCCTTCAGCGAGGACGCCGTTCGGCAACGACGCCGGCTGTTTGCCAAGTGACACAGATGCGGGAGACGACAAAGCAATTCAAGAGATGATGCCGTTCGGGACCGTAATAGTGATATTGCGTCGTTTGGCTTTGGCGTCGGCTCCGAGACGCGCGGCCCATCCATCATTTTCGTGCATCCAGGAAGGCAGTCCGGCCGGTAAATCCGCTTCCGGAATCGCCGAACGATCTCCTGGCGCCCAAGTATCCCCGTATGGCACGAGCACGGTGGCGACATCTGGATGTATGACTTGTGGCGAAAGAGCCTGCAATCCTGAGTTCCAGTTTGCGAGCATCTTTTTGGTCGCTTCGGCCAGCTTCGTTTTATTGTTTTTCGAAGAACTCTCTGGCTCAGTAGGATGGATAAATGGGGCATAGGCGATGTTAAGAGACGTCCCGTTTGGCGTCTGCTTCCAGGCTTTCCAGGCCGTGTCTGCCGCAGTGCCAAGAGCAAGAACGGCCTCGATTTTTTGACCAATCAGCAGCGCATCAAGCCAGCTATTGCGATAAGCAACCAGCCTAGGGTCCTTTGCTGTCGCGGCCTTTACGCTTCCATACACACTGTAGAGAAATGTGTTAACGATTACATAGCTTTCGGTGATTCCGAGTTTTCCGAGAAGCCCTTGAAGACGCCTGCCTGCTTCGCCGACGAGCACGCGGCGAATAATCGTCTCATGCTGCGCAGGGTCCTGCCCGATAACAAGGACACGGGCCGAACCGTCGAGTCGGCCCCGATGGAAAATGGGTCCCCATTCCACGCGAAACTGATCGGGTACGTATACGTCGGAGTCGGGATAATTCATGCATAATGTGCGAAAAGGTTCGGCAAAGTAGCCCGGATCAAACACGTGAGACATGGCGGGATACTCCTTTCCAATGAGATGAACAAGAACCTCGACCGGTTGGTCAGTGATGAAAGGCGAGTTCTTCCATGGCGATGTTGACTCAGTCGGCCGTCAATCGCACATTGCTCAGCATTCACGTGAAAAATAGCCTACACCCAAACCCTATCCGGATCACAGTGACTGACGGACAATACGAAATCCATCCACTTGTGCGTGCAACGGCGCTCAACGCTTGCAAAGTCGTGTCGTTCTAAGGCGGCCGATGCGAGTTGTGTGTTCGAGAGTGCCGCGCCAATTGGCGCGAGCCGATTGAGAACAAAAAATTCAAAGAAGAAAATCTTTGCACCAAACACTGTAACGATTCCATGGTTGCATTCAGAATATCGCACGGGGTTATACACGCGGGGCCAAGGGTCGGCCGGGTCAGAACCAAAAAGAGAACAAGGTTCCAACGGGCTTGAGATGCACTCGCCCCCTCTCCGGGGCAACCGACCAATTATTCAGGGCGCTAACTCCGAATTCAATCGCTAACTATTAGGAGAAGGATATGAGCGCCACTCAAGGCATCAATCCGTCGTCGCGTTCGACTGCCACCACAAGGAGTCGTGATGTTACTCACTTCCCCAAACTCAGGATCTGCGTTGTGCTATTTGCATTTTGCGTCACCGCCTTCGCACAGGAGAAAAGTGATGTTCTCAAGGCTCCCGCAGGAGCGGCTCAGTCAACCGAATGGCAGCGCTTTCGCGAAGGCCTGAAAGTGGCCAAGCCTATGCCAGAGCCGAAGAATGCCGTCCGGCCGAGTACAATCACCGAATCAGGCGGCATGCTTCGATACGATACGTTAACCGGACATGCCTTCAACTTTTCGCCGTCGACTCTAAGCGACTCAGCCCGCAGGAACCACGCGGAGCGCGGGTAATCCGGGCAACATGCCGGAATCTTCTGACGGCAGTTCTTCAGCGATGCCCCAATCCAAGAACAGCGAGGGGCGAAGTCAAGCTCAGGCCTCGCTAGATGCCGCAATCCGTCCGGACATCGTACCCATCCGTCCTGACATCACACCCACCCGGCCAAGCCCGTTATCCGCACCCTATTCTTTCCCTTTCAGAACCGAATTCCGCATGCTGATGCGCTTTTATGTTTCCGGTTTCGGCAACCAATATTACCTCTGCAGTGCTTCGTCTGCATCGGACTTTCATCTGCTTTCCGCGGCTCACTGCATCTACAACCATGATCCATTAGGCGATGGTAGCGGAAGAGGAGCCGGATGGGCGTCTGAAGTATGGGCGTGGCCGGCAGAGACAGATGTAGTCCAACCCGTTGATCATGACAATTGGCCGGACTACCCGTATGGCGTCGCGAAGATGACGTACGAGGTTACCTATAATGCATGGATCAACAGCACCGATCTGAACTGGGATTTCAGCTTCATTACGCTGGACCGGCGTATCGGTGACCACACTGGATGGATGGGATTCGAGTGGGGAGTCAATGCTTCCTCCCTTAACTTCGATGGTTATCCCGCAGAGTCTCCTTACGTGCCTTCGAATAATCCCTTTCAATATCCCGGCTTCGATGCAGGCAATGTCATCGGCTACACCTGCTGCCGCATTGAGCTTTCTGCATACACCTACGGAGGTCACAGCGGAGGTGGCGTGTGGAGATATGACGGCACAAACCGTTACATCGAGGGGGTCAACTCAACTTCAAATCGCGTTGGATACGCCGAGGCGACTCTGTTGAGGGGATCAAACTACACCGATCTCCAGAACGCCATTGCCAATGACAAAAACGTGCGTCCTCCCGTGGATCGCGCCCAGCTGATTGAGTATGTGTTCAATGGCTCTTCAAAGGGCCTTCTGACCACCGCTGTGTCCATCGGAGGAAGTCTCGGCGTCACGCTTAATGCCTTCAACGCTGGCTATGCATCAGCAGGAGATACCACGGCTTACATCTATCTCACTCCCTATGAGTCAAGTGTCACTGCGGGGACCTATATTGGATTCGTCGACTTAGGAACGCTCAATGCTTACACCTACACCGTACAGAGCCGCTATATCACGGTACCCTCGAATGTAGTTCCCGGATACTATTACGTCGGATGGGTGCTAGGCGGCACAAACTCGCAATATGGCACGGACCAGAACACTGCCATCATTACGAGCCAGGTACTTCATGTAGTTGCGTTGTCTTCAATTAGTGCAACGCCCAATACGGTGACGGGTGGATCCAATTCCTCAGCCTATCTCGCACTAACCGGAACAGCGCCTCCGAGCGGAGTGGACATCGCTCTGTCGAGCAATAATTCCGCAGTTCATGTGCCATCCTCGGTGCACGTGAACGGCGGTGCTTCCTCGGTTAGCTTCCTGATCACCACGTCTCCAGTGGCGAGCACTGCCGTTGGAACGATAACCGCGAACGGCTCCGGCGTTACAAGGACAACTACTCTGACGGTCAAACCACCGGCGGTTTCGTCCTTGACATTGGCTCCGTCTACAGTCCTGGGCAGCGTCAGTTCTACAGCTACCATTCACCTGACCGGCCCCGCACCGTCCGCGGGAGTCACCTTGACACTCGCGAGTTCCAGTTCGAAAGCGATCGTTCCAAGCACCATTCACCTTGGAGCAGGCGCAAGTACCGGAACATTCACAGTAAAGACAGCCTCGGTTACGTCGCCAGTTACAGCTACCATCAAGGCAACATTCGCGGGAGTCAGTAAGTCCGCCGCCCTGGTCGTTAACCCAATACAACCGGTCTCGTTGGTGCTGTCTCCTACGTCTTTGAAGGGTGGTGTCTCATCCCATGGAACGCTCACGATCAACGGCCCCGCGCACACCGGTGGGGTTACCATTCCGCTGTCAAGCACCAGCACTCACGCAAAGGTTCCGGCAACTGTTCACATCAATGCTGGTGCCAAATCAGTCACGTTTACCGTAACGACGACTGCCGTCACGGCAAACACCACGGCCACCATCAAGGCAACATATTCGGGAGTATCCAAAACGGGAACTCTGACTGTAACAAAGTAAGCCGTGCGAAACTGCAAGCTGAACGAAGGGCCGGGATCATTCGATCCTGGCCCTTCGTTCGTTCATGTCTACTGCGGGTGACGAAAAGTAGTATGAACTCCGAGGTGTGTCGCTGCCGATGCTAATTTATCCGCACCCAACGTTTCGCTGCCCCGACGGCCTGGCCGGGTTGCGCGATCTATACGACAGTTCTGGCTCATCACAAGTGCAACCCGAAATCTGATTGGAGCACTTTCAGAAGGCGGGATCAAATTCTGTAGTAGAAGCCAGGTATAATGCAGTTGTGCATAAATATGCAATGCGAAGAAGTTGAATGGAAGCTCGGAGAAAGAATCCAATGGACACCGAACTGCACAATGAAGAGCCGACACGCCTCAAGGAGCTGGCGAATCAGATCCGATTTAGCGCGATGTGCATGACCAACCACTCCGGTCTTGGGCACACCGGTGGTGATCTGTCCTCGGCGGATATTCTCGCGACCCTTTACCTCGGGGATGTTCTTCGCGTGGATCCGAGGAACCCCACCTGGCCACAACGAGATCGATTTGTGATGAGCAAGGGGCATTGTTCGGGGGCTTTCTATTCGGCCCTGGCGTTCCGCGGATTCTTCCCACGAGAAATGCTGTCCACATTTATGGATCCGCTCTCAAAGCTCAACGGGCACCCGGACCGAAACAAACTCCCGGGCGTGGAGGCCAATACTGGCCCCTTGGGACACGGATTGCCGATCGGGGTCGGAGCTGCACTGGCTGCCCGCATGCGGAAAGAGGATTGGAGAGTGTTCGTGCTGACCGGCGATGGCGAACTACAGGAGGGCTCAAACTGGGAGGCCGCCATGACGGCCCAGCAATACGCTCTCGACAATCTGGTAGTGATCGTAGATCGCAATCGAATTCAGCAGGGGGACTTCACGGAGAATATCAGCCGCATGGAAATGTTGGCGGCAAGATGGACCGCATTCGGATTCGTGGTGTCGGAAGTGGATGGGCATGACCCGGCGGCGCTGCTCGACCGTTTTTCGCATCTTCCGATTGAGAAGGGTAAACCGACTTGCATCATCGCCAATACAGTGAAGGGCAAAGGCGTCTCCTTTGCTGAAAACAAGCCTGCCTGGCACCATGGCGTACCTACAAAGGACCAGCTCGCGGCGGCTGCAGTGGAACTGGGCATAGAGGTGAATCAATAATGAGTTCTCATACGGTTGTTCCAGCGCACGCCGCTTCCTCCGCCAGGCTCTATGATTGTCGAGATGCGTATTCGCAGGCATTAGAGATGATGGCTGAGGCCGACCCTCGTGTTTGTGCCGTCGTCAGCGATTCGGTTTCGTCCACCAGACTCAAGAACTTCAGTGCTCGTTTTCCCGAGCGCTTTGTTAACGTCGGCATTGCTGAGCAGAACATGGTGGGCGTTGGCGCAGGATTGGCCAATGGCGGCATGGTTCCATATGTCTGCGCAGCGTCTTGTTTTCTGACTGCGCGTGCGATGGAGCAAATCAAAGTTGATCTTGGATATTCGAACCACAATGTGAAGCTGTGCGGTATGTCTTCCGGGATGGCCTACGGTGAACTGGGCCCGACCCATCACTCAATTGAAGATCTGGCCTGGACACGCATCATACCGAATCTGGCGGTGATCGTCCCTGCGGATCCGCTTGAAACTGCGGCGGTGATGCGCTACTCCCTTCAGCACATGGGGCCGATGTTTTTGCGCATAAGCCGAATGCCAGTGCGAGCAGTGCATCCCGATGGGCACCAGTTCACATTAGGAAAGGCGCCGGTCCTGCGCGAAGGCAATGACGTGACGCTGATGGCCAACGGTGTAATGGTTTCACGTGCGCTGGATGCAGCCGATTCTCTCGCTGCGGTTGGGATACAGGCGCGGGTGCTCAATATGAGCTGCATGAAGCCCATGGATGAGGACGCAGTGCTCGATGCAGCGCGGACAACGCGCGGCATTGTTACGGCAGAGGAAGCTCTCGCGGCCGGTGGTCTTGGTGGCGCCGTGGCAGAGTTTTTGTCGGTTCATCATCCCACCCACATGCGTATATTGGGTGTGCCTGGAGTCTTCGCGCCAACCGGTTCGGCAGAGTTTCTACTCCAGCATTTCGGACTTACGGCGCAGGGCATTTACAACGCTGCTTTCGATCTACTGGGGAAGAAGGACTAGATGCCGTCCGGGTTGATCCTGGCTATTGATCAAGGCACCAGCAATACCAAGGCGCTTCTTGTTGGCCGGGAAGGCTCACCTGTCTTTCGTGCGACTTCTCCCCTTACGTCGGTTTACTCCAACGGGGGCTTTGTGGAGCAGAATCCGCTGCGGTTGTGGGATTCGGTGCTCCAGGCCGTCGCGGCGTGTACAGCCTTCGCAGGCCAGACGGATGCTGTCATCGAGGCGATCGCTATATCTAATCAGCGTGAAACTGCGGTGGCGTGGAATGCCGAAACTGGCCATCCGGTAGCAAACGCCGTCAGTTGGCAGTGCGGTCGAGCAGCGGGCATTTGTAATCGCCTTGCGCCGATCGGGACTGAATTCCGCGCAAAGACCGGATTGCCGCTTGCTCCTCTTGTATCCGCGGGCAAGTGGGCCTGGCTGCTCGAGAATGACCCAGCGATCGCGTCGCTTGCCAGCAAAGGCAAGATGCGGTTCGGAACGGTCGATTCGTGGCTGCTCCATCAATTCACCCGCGGTACTCTACACGCTACCGATTTCTCCAATGCATCCCGTACAGGATTACTGAATCTCGACTCCCAGGAATGGGATAGCGACCTCCTGAAAATCTTCGGCATTCCGCTCGACGCAATGCCTGCTCTGCCATCCCTCTTCCAGCTTCTTCGCCTCAAGCTCGGCAATACCGGATCTCGAAGGTGTGCCCATCCTTGCCGCCATCGGCGATTCGCATGCCGCCATGTTTGGTCACGGAGACTATTCTGCTGGAAGCGTGAAGGCCACCTATGGAACGGGCTCATCCTTGATGGCGCTCACGCCTTCCTTGCCAGCCGACACACCGACACTGGCGCGCACGATTGCCTGGTCCATCGCCGGTAAAACCCAGTTTGCGCTGGAAGGCAACATTGCCATGACCGGTTCCGCAGTGCAGTGGGTAGGTGAGTTTCTTGGCTTGAAAAATCCTGCAGCCGACGTCGCCGAGCTTGCCCGGACCGTGACTGGTGCCGACGGGGTTTACTTTGTCCCGGCAATGGTCGGTTTGGGCGCGCCATATTGGGACGCAGAGGCCAGAGGCACGATCACCGGGCTCGGTCGGTCACATACTTCGGCGCATCTCGCGCGCGCCTCCGTAGATGCTATTGCTTACCAGGTTGCCGACGTATTCTTTGCCATCGAGAGGGAGGCTGGCCTCATGGGACGCGAGCTCAATGCGGATGGGGGAGCCACGCGAAATGCAACTCTGATGCAGTTTCAGTCCGACATCCTCGGCAGATCAGTGCGGCGGGCGGAAAACGAAGAGCTTTCTGCTCTGGGAGCAGCATGGCTCGCCGGTCTCGCGCTCGGTTGGTGGAAATCGCTTCGAGACATCGAATCTTTGCCACACGCCGCGGAGACATTTGCCCCGGCAATGAAAAGGGAAGTGCGCGATCGGCTCTATCATGGGTGGACACAGGCCGTGCGACGCGCACGCCTTAGGACGGCGGCGGAAGTATGACCTCGTCGAACGAGCAGATCATCCTTGAAGCGCGGGCCATTACCAGGAGATATCCTGGCACCCTGGCTCTCGACAACGTAACGTTTCGAGTTCACAGGAATCAGGTCAATGTTCTTATCGGTGAGAACGGCGCTGGAAAGTCGACATTGATGCGCATTCTCGCCGGGGTCGAGTCGGCAGACGAGGGAGAGATGCTTCTGGATGGCAAGCAAATCCTCCTGAGATCGCCACGCGACGCTGCTGCTCACGGAATCTCAATCGTGCATCAGGAACTCTCGGTTCTCCCAAATTTCGACATTTGCGAGAATATCTTTGCTGGCCGCGAGCCGGTGAAGTCGGGTATCTTCCTGGATCGTAGAACTGAAGACACGCGCTCCGCCAATGCCTTAATGCGACTGCGTAAGCCGATGCCTGTGCGCACCAAGGCGGCACATCTCTCGTTGGGCTGCCGCCAACTCGTGGAGGTTGCACGCACGCTGGATCAGGGCGCTAACGTCCTGATCCTTGACGAACCAACTTCGGCTCTATCTACTGCCGAGGCCGACTCTTTATTTAGGGTTATTGAAGATCTAAAGCGCTCGGGTGTCACGATCATCTACATCTCCCATCGGCTTAATGAGCTGCTTCACCTCGGCGACCAATTCACCGTACTTCGCTCCGGGCGTGTCGTGGGCGAGACGTCACGGGTGGAGGTCTCGCGGCAATGGATTGTCGAGCGCATGTCAGGACGCACCGCAGGTGAAGTCAGATCGTCCAGGACGTCTTTGGGTGCCGGGGCTCGATTGCTGGAAGTCAAGGGGCTCTCGCTTCCAGCGTCGGCAGCGGACGAGGCCGCCCAAGCGCCCTTACAGGATGTGAGCTTCACACTGCTGCGAGGGGAGATTCTCGGCATCTACGGACTGCTGGGCGCGGGCAGAACGGAACTGCTCGAATCTCTTGCCGGATCGAGAGAGGGAGTTGCAGGCGAAGTAAGGCTGAACGGCGCAAAGTTAGAAATTTGCGATGTTGCGCACGCAGTAAAAGAGGGCATCGCCCTCGTTCCTGAAGATCGCCAGCGCGACGGCCTCATTCCGGAGATGTCGATCCGTGAAAATATAGCTCTTGCGTCCGCTGGAGGCATGTTTCTCAATCGGGCCGTGAGACAGAACAGGTTCACAAACTTGCTGCCGCGCTGAATATTGTGGCCAATGACCTCGAACTTCCGGTGACGGCGCTCTCTGGCGGCAATCAGCAGAAAGTTCTGATCGCACGCTGCCTCATGCGTTCGCCATCCCTGCTTCTACTGGATGAACCAACGCGCGGCGTGGATGTCGGTGCCAAGGCAGAGATTTACTCGATTCTCCGCAGACTTGCCGACGAAGGGGCTTGGGATTGTTTTCGCTTCATCGGAGATTGAGGAGACGCAAGCTCTCGCTGATCGCGTTATTGTCCTCTGCCAGGGGCAGAATTTCCGCCGATGTTCTCGCATGCCGAACTTACCGACCAGGCGTTGTTTGCCGCGGCCAGCCCGTAGTTAGCGCATCAACGATCGTGCGCCGATGGAGTTGCCCTCGCATGACAACCACCCCAGTTCTGAATCGCAAGCCCGATCTCGCAGCTTCCTCAGTCCGGACCCTCCTGTTCCTGCTTAAGGCGCGAGCCGTGCTGGTTCTGCTGATGCTGCTCGTGCTCTTTTCGGCGTTAGCGCCATCGTTTCTCACCGCTAACAACCTGTCCATTCTTTCAAAGCACGTTGCCATTTCTGCAATCCTCGCCATCGGCATGACCTTCGTTGTGCTCACCGGAGGTATCGATCTTTCCGTGGGATCAGTCGCAGGACTTAGCGGCATGGTAATGGGCTACTTGCTAACGCAGGGCATTGCGCTGAATGGTGTGGCGCATTATCCCCCGGTGATTCTCGCAATTGTATTGACTCTCATTGTCAGCGTTGCTGTTGGATTCCTGAACGGATGGTTGGTCGCGAAGGCTGGAGTGGCTCCCTTCATCGCGACTCTCGGAACGCTTTACATTGCCCGCGGCGCTGCTCTGCTTCTTTCAAATGGAAAGACGTACCCTAACCTCGCTGGCCAGGCGATTCGCGGCAACACCGGATTTCCTGTCACTGGGTCAGAGCTTCCTGCTAGGTGTACCGCTGCCGGTTTGGATCATGCTCGTGCTATTTGGCATTGCCGCAATCATCGCGGCTAAAACTCCGTTGGGAAGGCACGTATACGCAGTTGGAGGGAACGAGCGCGCGGCCCGGCTCGCGGGCATTCGCGTGCCCAACGTCAAAATGATCACGTACCTGATCTCGGCGACCTGTGCGCTGTCTGGTTGGTCTCATTATCGCGTCTCAGCTTGAGGCCTCGCATCCGGCAACCGGCGAGAGTTTCGAGCTGAATGCAATCGCCGCGGTGGTGCTGGGCGGGACATCCTTGATGGGCGGACGCGGGTCTATCGCGGGTTCTCTCATAGGCGCCTTTGTTATCGGAGTGTTGTCCGACGGTCTTGTCATGCTTGGGGTTTCAGAGTTCTGGCAGATGGTCATCAAGGGAACAGTAATCGTACTGGCCGTAGCTGTCGACCAACTGCAGTCACGTCTGCAGGCGAAGTTTCTGCCTTATTTGCTTCGCTCGAACAGCGAAGGAGCGCGAGGATGAGACGCTTTCTCAGTCTCATCGCGACGGCGGCCATGCTCCTTGCTTTAGCGTCATGCCATCGCGCGGAACTGTCCAAACCGCTGATGGTCATCCTCGTTCCATCGCAGGATAATCCCTACTTCAAAGCTGAAGCGGATGCGGCGGCAGCGCGCGCAATTTCGTTGGGCTACCGCGTGCGTCTAGACGCGCACAACGATGACGCCTACCGCCAGGACAACCTGATCGATGCGGCCATTGCTTCGAACGCCAGCGCCATAATTCTCGACAATGCCGGCGCTGATTCTTCAATTGCAGCTATTCGCCGTGCCACAAAGGCAGGTATCCCCTGTTTTCTGATCGATCGAGAGATTGAAGCCACAGGCATCGCAAAAGCGCAGATCATTGCCGACAACAATCAGGGAGCAAGAATTGTTGCGGAGGAATTTGTGCGCGCTATCGGGACACAGGGAGGCGAGTATGCTGAATTGCTTGGCCGCGAGTCCGACACCAATGCGCAGGTTCGCACCGCAGGCATTCCACTCCGTGCTCAATCAATATCCCTCGTTCAAGCTCGTCGCGGCGCAGTCAGCCAATTGGTCTCAATCCGAGGCATTTCAAAAGACGGAGACCATGCTGCAGGGACATGCAGGCATTCGTGGCATCATCTGCTGGTAACGACACGATGGCGCTCGGCGCCTTGGCCGCGGTGAAGTCCTCTGGCCGAACCGGGATTGTGATTACGGGTCTTCGATGGCAGTCCCGATGCGATCGCGGCCATTCGATCAGGCGAACTGAGAGCGACAGCTCTGCAACCGGCCGTCTTCATCGCGCGGCTAGCCGTAGACGAAGCGAATCAATTTCTCAAGACGGGTAGCACCGGCAAGCCCGAACGGCAGATCATACCCTGCGAACTCGTCACGCAGGCGAATGCCGGAGAGTATGGCGAATTTGAAAAAGTAAGGTGAATTCACATGTCGATTACTCTTGGTGTGATTCTCGGCAATCGTGACTTCTTTCCCGATGCTCTCGTCTCTGAAGCACGACGGGATCTGACCCGACTTTTTAGCGAGATCGAGGTGGACCCTGTCTGGCTAACGGAATCCGATTCGAAATTGGGTGCGGTTGAGACCTGGACCGATGCCGTGAAATGCGGCGACCTCTTTCGAGCGAATCGACAACGTATCCAGGGGATTCTGGTCTGCCTGCCGAACTTCGGTGATGAAAAGGGTGTCGCCGATGCCATTCGTCTCTCGGAACTGAACGTGCCGATCCTCATGCAGGCTTGCCCGGATGATCTCGACCAGTTCGGGCTCGCACGCCGTCGAGACTCGTTCTGTGGCAAGATTTCCGTCTGCAACAACCTCCGCCAGTATGGGTACAAGTTCACGCTCACGCGTGGTCACACCTCCGGCAATTCTTTCCAGCCGCTTTCGCGAAGACCTGTTGAACTTTTTTCTCGGTGTGCCGGGTGGTGCATGGAATGCGCAGGGTGCGCATCGGTGCGGTGGGAGCCCGTCCCAATGCTTTCAACACGACGCGGTACAGCGAGAAGCTGCTTGAGGCTGCCGGAATCTCGGTGAACACTATCGATCTTTCCGAGATCTTCGGCTCAGCGTCGTTGGTTGCGAACGACGATCCAAGGGTGAAGCAGCGCATCGACCAGATTCACGCCTATGCCGACAGCTCACGCTGCACCCGCCGATTCACTCCTGAAGATGGCGAAGTTTGCCATAGTGGTGGACGATTGGATGTCATCGCTGGGATTAACCGCGACCGCTATCCAGTGTTGGAGTTCAATGCAGAAGAACTATGGCGTGAATGTCTGCACGGTGATGAGCATGATGTCAGAGCAGATGCTTCCCTCAGCATGCGAAGTGGATATTGCGGGCGTAGTGAGCATGTACGCACTGCAACTCGCCAGCGGAAGACCAAGCGCACTCGTGGATTGGAACAACAACTACGGCGACGATCCCGACAAATGCGTGCTTTTTCACTGCGGCAATTGGGCCAAGGATTTCCTGCCCGACATTCGCATCGGCACGGCTCCAATCCTTGGCACGATGCTGGGCGAAGAGAACACCGTAGGCGCATTGGAGGGCCGCACGCCCGCTGGCCCTATGACCTTTGGTCGGGTCAGCACGGACGACTCATCGGGAAGAATCCGCGTCTATCTTGGGGATGGGCAACTTCACCAACGACCCATTGGACACCTTTGGTACGCGGGCCGTGGTCCAGATTCCGCGGTTGCAGGATCTGATGCAATTCATTTGTCTGAAAATGGATTCGAACATCATGCAGCGATGAATGCCAGCCACTGCGCTGTGCCAGCGGCAGAGGCGCTCGGAAAGTACCTGGGCTGGGATGTCTACCTGCATGACGCCACTAAGCGTTAGCCTGATTGCGTTGGGAGAGTAGAGCTTATGTCGCGATTGGATGAGATGAGGCTGATGGCGAAGGTCGCTCGCATGTATTACGACCAGGGTATCCGTCAGCAGGAGATCACGGAGCGCCTCAATATCCACCAGTCGAGAGTGTCGCGCATGCTCAAGCGCGCCCGAGAAGCGAAAAACTTGTTCGCATCAGCGTTACAACGCCGCCCGGTTTTTTCCCGGAATTGGAAGATGCACTTGAGGCTCGATTCCAACTGAAGGAAGCAGTGGTTATTGACTCTGACGACAGCGAAGAGCGCATCGTTCGCGATCTTGGTTCTGCAGCAGCGTTCTATCTGGAAACGACCATTAAGCCGGCAACAGTAATTGGCATCTCATCGTGGAGCCGATCACTATTTGCCATGGTCGAGACGCTGCATCCAACCGATGCGGGCGCCGGTGGCAAAGTGGTCCAGATTCTCGGCGGGGTTGGAAAGGCCAGCACGCAGTACCAGGCAACATTGCTGGCCCAGACGCCTTGCGGGCCTGATTGGCGCTTCGCCTGTCCTGCTGCAGGCGCCGGGGGTTGTTGGCTCTGCTGCTGCGAAAGCAGTACTAGTCCGCGATCCTGCAGTGGAAGAAGCCGCAAAGCTATTCAAGAAATTAGATCTTGCTCTTGTAGGGATTGGCTCGCTTGAGCCGTCGAGTCTCTTGGCGAATAGCGGGAATACGTTCTCACCTCGCGAACAGGAAGAATTGCGGCGACAGGGCGCCGTTGGAGATATCTGCTTCCAATTCATCGATAAAGACGGCGTGCCCATCCAATCGCACCTGATGCAGCGCGTAATCGGCATCGACCTTGTAATGCTTAGGCGCGCACCGCGCGTGGTTGGAATTGCGGGCGGCGCCGAAAAGGTAAATGCGATACTTGCATCGCTCCGAGGCAAGTGGATCAATGTACTGATTACGGATCGTCAGACGGCAGAACGACTGATAGAACTCGAGCGGGAGCTACCCTCCAGCACCCCGCCAACCAGGAAAAGCGCGAAGAGAAAATGAGTTCTTAAGCCGAAGAGTCTGCCTCGCGATGCTTTCCGAACTTGATCCCCGTGGTCACACTACGAACCTTTGGCAGCGGCGTTCATTAAGTGAGGAAACACGGCGGTTATTTGCTGGCGAGAGTAAACGCGGTTCCAGCCTATAGTATTCGCAATCCATATCAGCAATAATTCATACGAAGTCGGCGCGTTCATTCATTGGTATTTCAATCCAGGAAAGCGAAGTGAAAAAATATGATCCGGTATCGGCATTACCATCCGTGCGCCTGCATTCTGATGGGAGTAGTACTTGCGTGTCTAGTTTCTTCTGCGGCAATGGCGCAGTCTACGCAATTGGCCGCAACGCCGCCGATGGGGTGGAATAGCTGGAATCACTTCGCGGAAAAAGTAACGGATGCCGATGTTCGCTCGGCGGCAGACGCCATGGTCGCCAGCGGAATGCGTGATGCTCACTACGTCTATATAAACGTCGACGATACCTGGGAAGGCGAGCGGGACGCGCAGGGCAACATCCATTCAAATAGTCGCTTCCCCGACATGAAGGCCCTTGGAGATTATGTGCACTCAAAGGGTCTGAAGTTCGGAATCTATTCGTCTCCCGGACCCAAGACGTGTGCGGGCTACGAGGGTAGTTACGGCCATGAGGAGCAGGATGCGAAAACCTATGCCGCTTGGGGAGTGGATTTTCTGAAATACGATTTGTGCGGCCTTCGCCCGATCATCCGTTTGTACGATTCCGACCAGGATCCGAAGACGTCTTCGACGATGATGCGGGATGCGTATAGAAAAATGCACGAAGCCCTGGTCAAAACTGGCAGGCCGATTGTCTACAGCATTTGCCAATACGGTGCCGATTCCGTGTGGGAATGGGGCGAAGAGGTTGGAGGAAACCTCTGGCGTACAACCGACGATATTAGCGATAGCTATCGCAGCATGTCACTGATTGGTTTCTCGCAGGCGGGGCTTGAACGGTTTGCAAAGCCGGGGCACTGGAACGATCCGGACATGCTGGAGGTAGGCAACGGTGGCATGACCGCAGAGCAGTACCGTACACAAATGAGCCTGTGGGCCATTCTGGCTGCGCCTCTGCTCGCCGGCAACGACCTAAGCAAGATGGACGAGACCACCAAAAGCATCCTGATGAACAGCGAAGTAATCTCGGTGGACCAGGACAAGCTTGGAATCCAGGGATTTCGCCTGGGTCCACTTCAGACATGGGTGCGACCCTTGGCCGATGGTGCAAAAGCAGTCGCTTTATTCAATTTCGTGACCGACGACGTACCTCAACCAATTACGCTGCGCCTGAAAGATCTGGGTTTCAGCGGCCCCGTTCATGCTCGTGATCTTTGGGCGCACAAAGACCTGGGAATTCTTCATGATTCCTATACCGCTATTCCGCCCCAAGGTGGCGTTGTGATGCTTCGCATCTGGCAGTGACGTGCCGACTCTCGTTTCTAGTTGAGCCTCAAGGCGAGTGTTTTTGCGGTTCCGAATCGGAATGGTGTGGACCTGATCGAGCCTTTCAATCAAGCATAGGCGTCAGTTAAGTTGTCGACCTGGCCAAGAAGGTGTTCAGGCAGTGGCGAGGATGGCGCGGCCAAGAACACCTGTCAGTGCATCCTGCGTGCTGAGGGCGACATCGTAAGGCCGCCCGGCAAGGCTGCGCAGGTGGTTGGCGAAATCCCATGCAAGATCGCGGGCACGGCAGATGTTCCAGAAGGCAAGCAGGCGGCCAATTTTGCCGGTGTCCTGTGCGAGTACGCCCAGCGTATCGGTGGCGAGCATTGTGAGCGCCGCTGGCATAACTGTGTTTAGCAGGACGTTTATGGATTGGTAGTCGGCGAATTCTGGGCTTTGCGGCCCAGGATCCACCCTTAGGTCGGCGTTTGTCGCCAATAATGCCAACGCGAGGTCGTGGTTGATGTGGGAGTTCATCCCGGCCAGCGCAAACTGGATGCGATCTATACCGGTGCTGTAGCGCGACTCAAACAATGCGTTCCACGCCGAGGGAACGGCCTGTCCGCTGAGAAAACGGGCGACAGCGTCGAAGTAGAAGCCAGCAAAGACGACGTCGAGACGGGTGAGCCAGACCGGACTTTGCCATACGCCACCGGGCGGGTGAAGATCGACTTGCTGCGTCACCATGAGATAAAGCCGGTTGAACCACTTGATACCGTCGCCTGCCGGGAGCAGAGTGTCGATGGCCTGCATGCGTGCGATCACTTCCACGATGGTCACCGAAGGCGGGCCGCTGACAAGTTCGTAAAGGGGTTGGTCTGCAAGCGTTGAGACGGCTGCTGACATTCGTGGTCTCCTGAAGCGGTCTTAAGCAGTATAGGCGATCCTGCAGGCACGACACTGCTTCTAGATTTTTTAACGGGACGATTTATGGAGGGGTGCCCGATCGTGATGCTGACCCCAAGCTCCGGTCGGGACTCTCAAAGACTGCCACAGAAGGATAGAAATCTTTCTGGGCATTCTCGGTGGAGAGGTTGGGTTCGCAGATCAATTCAAATATTGGACAGCCAGGCCATCCCGGCGATAGGAACGGAGTTTCGAAACAGGCGGCAATGACTCGTGAGTTTTAGTGCTCCAACTTGCGTCACCACGTAGAAGCAATTATTTTTGCTCACCCAGTTTGGGTTCCTCACATGCCGGGATGTGTCGCGTTATTCGCGTGAGACACCAGATCCATATAGATTGTGCGCGGCAAATTCGTCTGCCAGTGTCCTGAAGTCTTCGCGGCGACGACTAAACCGAAAAAGATACACGCGAGAACGGCAGCCATGGCGATTGGGCGAATAGCACGTCGCCGCCACCGTTCAACCGGCGTTGTGGCCTTTCTCGGTGCCAAAGAAAACCGCAGGGCATCCTGAGCCGGGCATGCCGCGATGCATGCCATGCATGCGGTGCACTCAACCGATCGTATCTGCACTAAGTGATCTATCGGCAAATGCGAAGGACATGCTCGGGAGCAATTTCCACAGTCGATGCAAGCCTCGGTGTCTCTACGGACCTTAAAAGGACTTAGCGAAGAAGCAATTCCCAAAAGGGCGCCATACGGACAAAGATACCGGCACCAGAAATTCTTGACGAGCATCGAAAGCAGAATCAGAAGCGCGATAACTATGGCTGCTGTGTGGCCGATATCGCGAAAGAAATTCAGCATCTTGACGTCGGCGACCAGACCATAAGGCGTGGTCATGAAATCATGAATCGCCTCAGTGGACATGGTGCCGATCACAGCGACGAAAAATCCGAGCAAGAGGTATTTCAAGCCCCGCAGAGGAATATCTACCCAGGAAGGGAGACATAAATTACGTCCAAATATCATACTGCCGAAAGTCCACAGGTATTCTGAAAGCGTTCCAATTGGGCACAGCCAGGAACAAAAGGCCTTCTTGAGCAAAAGGCTGATTGTCATGAAGGCGATAAAGAGAACCATTGCGGCTGGGTGGATCGTCGGCACATGCCCCGTTAGCAACAGGTACTTGGTATTCATCAACCCTGCGATCGGTAGCCAGCCTTCGGCTCCAGCAGGTCTTGTCGCGCTCAGCCCGTTGCCGCCACGCTCAAAATAACGAACCCACAAGAGAAACTGGATCCCCAACCAGACATTCAGGACCACGAAGAGCCATTGCACTGTCCGCCTAATTCTCTGCGAATCGTCGGCGTCTAGGCGTCTGATAAAATCTTTCTTTCTTTCACGAAAATTGAGTGCCGCGGTTCCTTTCATCGCCATCAAGAGTTCCTTGTCGGATTTAAAGTACGAACCAAGGATAGGTCTGCGATTCGGAAAGTTCAGCGACTTAGGTCACAGTTCAAAAATGTGTAAGCATGTCGCGTCAGATGCCATGCAAAAGGTCTGGGATGAACTGGCGACGGAGGAGCCCGATTCAGAACGGCATAGGAGCATTCTGGAGGGACTTCACCGGCAGGATTTCACCTACTGTGCACCTTCTTCCATGCGCTTCCGCAGGGATAAAGGTCGCATATCCGTCCACACCTCTTTTATATAAGCGAGACACTCCTCCTTGCTCCCTGACTTTCCGGCGTCCTGCCACCCCAGCGGGTTCTCACGGGACTCCGGCCAAATGCTGTATTGTTCTTCGTGGTTAACAACAACCTTGTATGCAGTGTCGTCCCTCTGCTCGTCGCCAGACATGGTCTTTCTCCTCGACAAATGTTCTCACTCCAACACCTATGAGTGTTTCTGACAATGATAGTGCTTGCAGACTTATGGCCGAGATTCAGTTGCATGTAGGAGCGTCGCGGCACCAACCAGAGCATCGATAGCCGAACTCTGGCTGCCCGCGTTACTGGAATCGAAGGGTCCGGACCATTCCTGGCCCAACTCAAAGTTCCTTCCTCGAGCATTCTTCCAAATAGAATCTGCATTTTTGAGGACAAAAGATTTCAAGTCAGGCCTCGGATAAACGCACTCGAGCGATATGAGATTGCGGATAAAAATGCCTTTGAACTGCACCCCATCTGCACCGCATTTTGGCTCGCAGGTATCGTGCAGGATGCCATTGCTGTCGACGAGGTTAGTTATGGCAGCTACAGCGATCTTGTTAGCGGTCTCGAGCAGGGAAGGGTCGCGTTCTAAAGTGGATAATTCGGCAAGTCCACCGAGGATCACTCCCTGGTTGTAACTCCAGGCGGTTTGGCCGTTATTAACGCAACCTGCGCCAACAGTCAGTCCTTGACTATTGCCAAGTCCGTCATTGATCAGGTTTTTCGCGTTAATCAAGCCGGAGGCTTGGAACCACTTCCATTCTTTCTCGCCCCAATCTAAATACCTTCTCTGTGCCGCTCCTGCAGTCCTGTTTGCAAGATGTGCGGCGACCGAAAGGAACAGTTCGTTTGCGATCGCATTCTTGTACTTCCTGTCTTTGTTCCACCAGATGCCGCCGTCACACGTGTCATCCCACCCGCCGGACATATCAGAAAATATCGACTCAGCCATCGAAAGATACTTTGCGTTCCCGGTCAGGTCGTAGGCGTCGATCCATGCGAGCGCCCACCATCCTTCGTCGTCGTAAAAATTGTTAAGGAATGCCGGACTGGTCTTCTGTGCCGCTTCAAATGTATTCGCAAACACTGAATTATATTGCTTCGACTTACCCACACGAGAGTAGTCGGCGAGCACCGTCAGGGCGTTAGCCGAATTCCACCACCCGGTAGTTTGGTAAAGACCGGTAGATGGTGAGTACCAGGACTGCAATCTCTCGACAGCCTTGGTCGACTGTTGCAAATAAGTGAGGTCAGGCGCGGAGTGAGCAGTCGAATTGTGCGGAACGCTCGCGCCGTGATTGGCGCAACCCGCCAGGATGCTCAGCGCAATTAACAGCGAAATTTGTGTGCCGACCATCCGTCGCAAATTTTGGCTACCTCATCCGCAAAACCATCGGACCAACTTCGCTTGTTGGTCCGATGGTGAAATTCCGGGGTGTCTCTGCCGCCTCGCTCGTAGTCCCGTTATTCGCGGCGGGTGTTGAGATCAAAGAAGTCGCAGCATGAAGGCGCTATCCCAGCACCCGCTCGAAGATCGCATCGACGTTCCCGAGCTGGCGAGTCAGATCGAAGGTTGTCGCAAGTTTCTCCGGGCTGACTAGTGCTGTGATCTCCGGATCTTTGGCCACTTCGTCGCGGAAGATCAGATCGTCACGCCAGGATCGCATGGCATGGCTTTGCACCAGACGATAGGCGTCCTCGCGCGACATGCCGGCCTCGGCAAGGTCGAGAAGGAGCTGTCCGGAAAATATCAGACCTCCGGTACTCTCCAGATTGCGCAGCATGCGTGCCGGATAAACGAGCAGTTTTTCAATCAGGTTCGTGGTCTTCGCCAGCAGATAATCGGTGAGAATTGTCGAGTCAGGGAAAATGACGCGCTCTACCGACGAGTGTGAGATGTCTCGCTCATGCCATAGCGCGATGTTTTCAAAAGATGCCTGTGTGTTTGCTCTCACCACTCGTGCAAGGCCGCTGATCTGCTCGCTGGTTATGGGATTCTTCTTGTGCGGCATTGCGGAGGAGCCCTTCTGCTTCTCAGAGAAATACTCCTGTGCCTCACGAACCTCGGTCCGCTGCAAATGCCGAATCTCCACCGCAATTTTATCGAGCGTCGCTGTGATAAGTGCCAACGTGGAAATGTAGGCGGCGTGCCGATCGCGTTGGATGACCTGCGTCGCAACAGGTGCGGGCTTCAGCCCAAGTTTCTCGCAAATCGCTAACTTCGTGTTCTGGCTTGAGGTGGCCGAATGTTCCGACTGCGCCACTCGTCTTGCCGACGCGCATGTCTTCAGCGGCAGCGTCAAATCTAACCATATTTCGCTGCATCTCGGCATACCAGTTCAACAGTTTCAAACCAAAAGTCGTCGGTTCCGCGTGGATGCCGTGAGTGCGGCCGATGGTAGGCGTGTGCTTGAATTCAACTGCACGTTTCCGGAGCACATCTGAAAGTTCTGTAAGTCCGGCACGAAGGATTGCGGATGCAGCCTTAACCTGCAGCGCCTGGGCCGTATCGACCACGTCGTTTGAAGTAAGGCCGTAGTGGAGCCATCGGGACTCAGGCCCAATCTGCTCGGCAACCGCAGTCGTGAATGCGATAACGTCGTGTTTAACCTCGGCTTCAATCTCCTGGATTCTCGCCACACTGAAATTCCCTTTTTCGCGGATGGCGGTGGCTGCCTCTTGCGGAACAATCCCGGATTCAGCGAGTGTTTCGCTTGCTGCGATCTCCACCGCGAGCCACATGCGATACTTGTTTTCCTCGGTCCATATGCGGCCCATCTCAGGGCGTGTGTAGCGATCGATCAAAAGGGAGCCTCCTGGTCAAAGCCGGTAAAACTTGCGTACGCACCATTTTATCGTTTGCGCATCTTACTTGGTCTGTGGCGGGTGTAGACTCCGATGCAGAAAGGAAATTCATGGACGAGCAACTAGAACTTATAACAATTGCAAAAATTTCGCGATACGGCAGAAGCTGAAATAGCCAAAGGTCGCCTGCGTTCCGCTGGGATCGACTGCTTTTTGATTGGCGAAGAAGTAGGGGTTCTCTACGGAAACTCCTTCGGCAGCATTCAACTGCAGGTGAATCCAGACGATGAATCCGATGCCCGTGCCGTGCTCGCTGTGGTTGCGGAGCCGGGAGACGCTGAGCGTGCCGAACGCGAAAACGAGGCCCTTGCCTCTGAGGACAAGCCGATCGACGCCGACTAAACTAAACTACTCGCCTGCTTTTCCAACGCCGAACAAGACCCTCATCTCTTCATGGAGAAAGCCGCGTCCGGGTTTGTAGGGCTGAATCCACTTTCCATCAAGAACAAACTGTGGAATCGCCCGCTTGCCAACGTTCTTGATCAAATCCACCGCTGCCGAAGGAGTCGTTTCAATATCAACTTCGGTGTAAGAGATCCCGTTGTCGTCGAGGAAGCGCTTAGCAACCCGGCAATCGCGACACCATGCTGCTGTATAGACCAATAATTGCATATATACCCAATGATAACTGAGGTTTGGATTAATTGTCGGGATCGATGATCCCGCGCCGTTCGCGGAAGAATCCCCGCAGAAGTTCCCCGCACTCGGCGGCCATAATGCCACGAGAGACTTCCATTTGATGATTCAGGCGTGGGTGGTTGAGCACCGACAGTACGGAGCCCGCCGCGCCCGCCTTGGGGTCGTCCGTTGCGTACACCAGTCTGTCCAGACGCGCGTGGATCATGGCTCCAGCGCACATTGCGCACGGTTCCAGGGTGGCGTATAGACACGCATCCGGTCAGGCGATAGTTGCTGTTCGTGTGCGCAGCGGCACGCATGGCAACTATCTCAGCGTGCGCGGTGGGGTCTGAGTCGCGAACGACGCGATTTTGACCGAGCGAAAGGACAATCCCGCCACAAACGAGAATCGCTCCCACTGGCACTTCGCCCGCCAGCGCGGCTTCCCGTGCCTCATCGATCGCTAAACGAATGTAGTCTTCGTCTGTCATTCCGCAGCAGGCTGCTGCTGCGTCATGCAGTGCAGAGCGCCCAGTCCCCAGATAAAGTCGCCGCAATGAATTCCCACAATGTCTCGCTCAGGAAACAAGTTCAGCCAGAATGTTGAGCGCTCTTCTGTCATTCCGATCGTTAAAAGTGGGCACTAGTACGACGCCGTTCGCAATATAGAAGTTGCCATAGCTGGCGGGAAGGCGCTGACCTTCGAAGACGACCGGCGAGGGCATGGGCAGCTCAACGATGCGAAACGGCCTTCCGTCAGGATCGCGAGCCTCTCGCAAGCGCTCCAGATTCTCCTCCAATGGGAGGTGATTTTCATCGAGCTCATTCTTCTCCGTTACGGTGACAATGGTATCGGCCGAGACGAACCGGGTGGCATCGTCAACATGGCCGTGGGTGTCGTCTCCAGCGATGCCTCGGTTCATCCAAAGGACCTTTTCAATGCCGAGGTAGTCGCGAAATACCTGCTCCAACTGCTGTCGGCTTATTCCGGGATTGCGCTGCTGCACGTCGCTCAATAGGCACTCTTCTGTTGTGAGCAGCAGTCCGGCGCCGTTGACGTCGATGGAGCCACCCTCGAGCACAACGCGATGCTCACCGATGGTCGGGGACCACTCAGGTAGCCTTTCGCTGGCGGCCACGTGGGAGGGAATCTGGTTGTCGTTCTGCCAGTCGTCGTATTTCGCCCAGGCGTTGAACTTCCAGTTGGTTATCGCCGATGGGCCACCCTTCTGGCAGACGAAGATGGGACCCGAATCGCGAAGCCAAACGCGATCAGTTCTCCATTGGTGAAATCGCACTTGGTTCAAATCCGTCCCAACCCGTTTCAACAGGTTGACGACGCGCTTCTCGCTCTCAGCATCGTTAACGAGGATATGGACCAGCTCGGTGCGAGAGAGATGGCGCACAATATCGCAATAGACCCAGGGAATAGCCTGAAATTTTCCAGGCCAGTCTTCGCGATTATGGGGCCAGGCAATCCATGTAGCGGAGTGTTTTTCCCATTCCGCGGGCATTCTATAGCCGAGTTCACGTGGTGTCTTCGTCAGATCGGTCGCTGTCAAAGTTGGCATCTGCTTACTTATCCGTATCCGCCGAATCCAGGAAGCGACTCAGGATGCCTCCGTATGCATCGATTCGTCGGTCCCGCAAAAAAGGCCAATTGCGCCTCGTGTCCTCAAGCAGGGCGAGATCGACCTCACCGATAAGAATCTCTTCCTTGTCATGCGATGCCTTGGCGATGACTCGACCGAACGGATCGGCGATAAAGGAGCCGCCCCAGAATTCCAGACCCGCGCCTTCCACGCGATTTCCTCGCACGTCGCCGTGCTCCATGCCTACGCGGTTCACCGCGCCGACATAGACTCCATTTGCAATGGCATGGGAGCGTTGGATGGTCTGCCACGCATCGTATTGCGCCTCGCCGAACTCCGCTTTCTCCGCCGGATGCCAGCCGATGGCAGTCGGGTAAAAGAGAAGGTTCGCTCCCATAAGAGAAGTGATGCGCGCTCCCTCCGGGTACCACTGATCCCAACACACCAGGGTCCCGATTTTACCGACGGCTGTTTCAAACGCGCGAAATCCGATGTCGCCCGGAGTGAAGTAAAACTTCTCGTAATAAAGGGGGTCGTCGGGAATGTGCATCTTGCGATAAAGGCCGGCGATAGAGCCGTCAGTATGTAGTATTGCTGCCGTGTTGTGATACAGCCCCGCCGCACGCCTTTCAAAGAGGGAAGCGACGACCACCACCTTTTCCTCGCGCGCGATCGCACTCAACCGCTCAGTACTTGGTCCCGGAATAGGCTCCGCGAGGTCGAACAGGCCGATCTCTTCGCGCTGGCAAAAGTACTGCGCCCGAAAAAGTTCGGGCAGGCAAATCGACGTTTGCCCCTTCACGAGCGGCCTCGCGAACTCGATCGGCTGCCTTGTCGAGATTGGCATCCGGGTCCGGGCCGCAACTCATTTGCACCAGTCCGACACGGTACTTTGCGGTTCATTGTCATATTCTCTACTTCTCTCTGCTTTTGCTGCGCACAGCAAAAAGGCGCGAGCCGAATCAAGGCCAGCGCCCTTCCAAATATTCTCCGGCTTTATTCAAAAATTAGGACAGCCGCCGCGATAGTAGTGGTCCACAATCCGTGCTTGTCCCCGACTGCCGATTGCGTGACGTTAGCTGTCCGCACGATCTTGTTGGAAATGCGGTAGATTTCCTTCTTTTCATCCCAGCTCTTGTCCGGGTCGAAGTCGACGTCGAGAGTCGTCGCCAGCATCTCGGCAGCGAGTTCTTCCGCGTATTCGCCGGCCTGCTCTTCGGTCTCGCCGAAACTGTGGTGCTCGCTCAGATAACCGTACGTATTACGGTCGGTTGGAATTGCGACGCCGATGCTCGAAGCTACCAGTCGGTGCGGCTCGCGGGTGGAATTCTCCGCCACAACCGCAAAGACACGACTTCGCCCGGGCTTAGATATTTCAGGCCTTCTTTGCGCGGGATCAGCTTGGCCTGGGGAGGAAAGATCGACGACACGCGAACGAGGTTCTGAGAAGCGATCCCGGCGTCGCGCAGTGCCAATTCGAACGAGGTTAAGCGTTCCTTGTGTCGGCCAACGCCCTTGGTAAAGAAGAGACGCCTCGGCACCATGCTTTTGCCCAATTCAGAGACCTCCACTGGGGACCCTTCTCCGGCCGAGCGTTCACACCTCGCCTGAAAGCTACCACATCGTTCACCGGGCGCAACCACTCGGCCGGAAAATTAACCGTCAATTCGGACAAATAAATCCTGAGAGTGCAGCCCATCCGCCGATGGTCTGGCTGGTGGCCAGCGTGGCAGCGCCCTCCTTGGCTGCAGGGATTATTCCCGTCTCGCACGATGGACCTGCCGCTCTCCATTGCAATGACGTTATCCGGGCGGGTGTTAGCCTTCTTAGTCCTTAGGGGCGCGTTGCTCCCATCTTTCCTCGGAGAATCACAAGTCCATGAAACAGAGTTATAACGGTGTGCCTTTGCCAGAAGGCGGCGAGGCTATCCAGTACGCCTCCGGCAAGTACCAGGTTCCTGATCATCCCATCATCCCTTTTATTGAAGGCGACGGCACGGGCCGCGACATCTGGCAGGCTTCGCAGCGGGTTTTCGATGCTGCCGTGCAGAAGGCTTACGGTGGCAAGCGCTCGGTAAAGTGGTATGAGATATTTGCGGGCGAGAAGGCATTTCGCGCCTTCAAAACCTGGCTTCCGGATGACTCCGTTGACGCTGCGCGCGATCTGCGCGTCTCCATCAAGGGACCGTTGACGACTCCTGTAGGCGGCGGCATCCGCTCGCTGAACGTAACTCTGCGGCAAGTGCTGGATCTGTATGCTGCGTGCGGCCCGTCAAGTACTACGATGGGGTGCCTTCGCCGGTGAAGCATCCTGAGCGGCTCAATGTCGTCATCTTCCGTGAGAATACTGAGGATGTATATGCCGGGATCGAGTTCAGGCAGGGAACGCCCGAGGCCACAAAGCTCATCGACTTCCTGAACAACGAGATGTTGAAGGGAACCAAGAAGCGCGTGCGCGAGGATTCCGGCGTTGGCATCAAGCCCATCTCCATCTTCGGCACGAAACGGCTGGTGCGCAGCTCGATTCGCTATGCGCTGGAGAACAAGTTGAAGTCGGTCACACTGGTGCACAAGGGCAACATTCAGAAGTTCACCGAGGGAGCCTTCCGCGAGTGGGGCTACGAGGTTGCGGTGGACGAGTTCCGCGACTCCGTGATCACCGAGCGCGAAAGCTGGATACTCGGCAACGTGGAATCGAATCCCGGGCTGACTGTCGAGCAGAATGCGGCGATGATCGAGCCCGGCCTGGAGTTTGGCAACGAGGATTTCCGCAAGGCGCTCTACGCGGAAGTGAAGCAGGTGCTGGATACCATCGGCGCCTCTCACGGCGGCGGCAAGTGGAAAGAAGATGCTGCTGATCAACGACCGCATCGCCGATTCGATCTTCCAGCAGGTCATCATTCGGCCGGAAGAGTACAGCGTGCTGGCCACGCCAAATCTCAACGGAGACTATATCTCCGATGCTTGCGCAGCGCAGGTGGGAGGGCTCGGAATCGCGCCGGGAGCCAACATTGGCGACGGCTACGCCGTATTTGAGGCAACCCACGGCACGGCTCCCAAGTACGCTGACAAGGATGTCATCAATCCCGGTTCGGTGATTCTTTCCGGCGTCATGCTCTTCGAGTTTCTTGGCTGGAGTGAAGCCGCGAAGCTCATCGAGAGTGTCGCTCGAGAAGACCATTCAGCAGAAATACGTCACCTATGACTTCGAGCGGCAGATGCAAGGCGCGACCAAGGCAAAGACCAGCGAATTTGCCACGCGCATGATCGAAAACATGTAGTGACGCTCGCCGGGATTCGGCCACGCGCCGACCGGCGAGAACAAACATTACAGGGGAGAGATATGCGCAGGAAAGTAACAATTGTGGGTGCAGGAAATGTTGGCGCGACCGCTGCCCACTGGATCGCAGCCAAGGAATTGGCAAATGTCGTTCTCATCGACGTGGTTGAGGGAATACCGCAGGGCAAGGCGCTCGATCTGTTGCAGGCCATGCCGGTGGAAAAGCGGGATAGCTACATCGTGGGCACCAATGATTATGCGGATACAGCCGACTCCGATGTGGTCGTGATTACCGCCGGCATACCGCGCAAGCCCGGCATGAGCCGCGACGATCTGTTGATGACGAATTACAAGATCATGTCGGATGTGGTTGCGAAGGTAATCGCCGTACTCGCCCGACTGCATCCTGGTGATCGTGTCGAACCCGCTGGACGCAATGGCGCAGACGGCCTACAAGCAGTCCAAGTTCAACCGCGAGCGCGTCATCGGAATGGCCGGAGTGCTGGATTCGGCTCGCTTCCGCACATTCATCGCGCAGGAGTTGAAGGTCTCCGTTGAAAACGTGACGGCATTCGTTCTTGGCGGCCACGGAGACACGATGGTTCCGTTGCCACGCTACTCCACGGTCGCCGGCATTCCGATTACTGAGTTGATGGATGCGGAGTACTGTCGAGCGGCTGGTGCAGCGCACTCGCGATGGCGGCGCCGAGATCGTAAAGCATCTCAAGACCGGCAGCGCGTATTACGCGCCGTCGGCTGCTGCTGTCGAGATGGTCGAATCGATTCTGAAGGACAAGAAGAAGATTCTTCCCTGTGCAGCCTATCTTGAGGGCGAGTACGGCATCAGCGGGCTTGTATGTCGGCGTACCCTGCAAACTCGGTGCGCGCGGGCTGGAACAGATCATCGAGATCAAGCTCACGGACGAGGAAGCGGCCGCGTTGAAGAAGAGCGCCGACGCGGTGAACGGAACTATGCGCTGTAATCGGCGTCTAGCGAGCACAGTGAGCTACAAAGCAATGGTCCGGCATCTGGACGGCCATTTCTTTTGCGATGCGGAGAAACTAGACCGTCTCGATCGCGACGGATTCCAGCACGACCGGGGTGCGAAGGCCGATCCTGCGCGCCACGCTTTACCTTGGAGATCTTCTCGACAATCTCGTAGCCCTCGACGACTTCGCCGAAGATGGTGTGCTTTGCCCGTCAGCCAGTCTGTGTTGGCCACGGTGATGAAGAACTGCGAGCCATTCGTGTTCGGGCCGGCAGTTGGCCATCGCCAGCTTGCCGGGTTCCTTGAAGTGATGCTTCGAGCCGCTTGCGTCTCGTCTTCGAACTTGTAGCCGGGGCCGCCCATGCCATTCCCCATCGGGTCGCCGCCCTGGATCATGAAGTCGGGTATCACGCGGTGAAACATCGGTTCGGTTATAGAGCTTGTCGTTCGACTTCTTTCCGGCGGTGGGATGGGTCCAGTCCTTGGTACCTTCGGCCAGCGCGATGAAGTTCGCGACGGTCTTCGGCGCGTCCTGCCTCGAAAAGGCGGCAGATGATCTTTCCCTCAGTGGTGTTGAACGTGGCATAAGTGCCAGGCTGCAAGCGACATAGAAAACTCTCCTCGAATAGTTGGAAATGCGTTAAGGTTTTGCCGCGGGCGCTGCGGCGCAGGTACGGCGGGGTGACGGGCAAGGGCGGCATTGGCTGGCCCTCGCGCACGATCGTGACCTTCTTCAGCACCACGTCGTGTCAGCGGCTTGTCCTGTGAATTCCTCGGAACGCCTTGCAATTGCCTTCACAACAACCATGCTGGCGTCATCGCATTGGCCAAGGATGGTGTGGACGTGATTGAGATGTTCGGTGGGCACATCGGTGATAAAGAACTGCGATCCGTTTGTATCCGGGCCGGAGTTTGCCATGGCCAGTCGTCCGGGCACGTCGAAGTTGAGATTCGGATCAAATTCGTCCTTGAACAGATATCCCGGATCGCCCGTGCCGGCGCCCATGGGATCGCCGCCCTGGATCATGAAGTCGGGAATCACGCGATGAAAGATTGTGTTCGTTGTAGAGCGGCTTGTGATGCATCTTCTTGCCGGTGGCGGGATCGGTCCAGTCTTCGTGCCCTCCGCCAGACCGATGAAGTTCGCGTGGCCGGGTGCCTGCTTATCGAAGAGCCTGCAGGACATTCGACCCATGGTCGTGTCCATTACCGCGGTTGGACCGGTCGGTTGCGGCGACACTTTCACCTGGGCGCTGGGGGAATCGGGCAAATCCGACGCAGCGGCTGGAGGCGAAGTCTGTTGCTCAGGTGGTGGGGCGATTGTTGCGCGGCGGCTGCAAAAGTCAAAGCCCCGGACCGATTGCAATTGCGGCAAGGTTGGATAACTTTCATTCTGATTCTCAGACTCTAGGGTAACTGATGACGGCCTTCCATGCCAGTGGGCGGCAGGAATCGGCTCGCTAATGCTTTTCCCCGTGCTGATGCTGGGTGATACGTGGACGCCCCTCCGCCTGAATTGATGACCAATCGCCTCTACCTTGCGGAAGACGCGCAGAAGTTTCCCGCCAGGATCTTGTCGCAATCCGCGGCGCTGTATCGCGAGCCCATCAGTGCCTGGGTGATCTTCGGCAGATCGGCGGCGGAGTCGATGCCCTCCGGCAGCGAGTGCACGCCGTCGAAGTCCGAGCCGAGACCCACGTGGTCCACTCCGGCAACCTTGGCAATGTGATCGATGTGGTCAATCAGCACGTGGAACGGAGGCCGGGGAATCTTCGCGGCGAATTTCTTGTCAATCGCCAGAGTGCTTCCTAGTCCACGGGCTTTCCTTCTGCCGCAAACTTCGCTATCAGCTCATCCGCGGCCTTCTTGCGTTCGGGAGCCTGCGCCTCCCAGGCATTGCGAAAGTCCTGACTGAGAAAGGCGGAGTAGAAGTTCACCATCACAACGCCGTCGTTCACGGCAACGGCGCGCAACATCTCGTCTGTCATGTTGCGAGGTGAATCGCACAGCGCGCGTGCGGAAGAGTGAGACGCAATCACGGGAGCACGGCTGATCACGAGGGTTCGGTAGAAAGTCTTGTCTGCGACGTGCGAGATGTCCACCATCATGCCCAGGCGATTCATCTCATAGACGACGTCCTTGCCAAACTCTGTCAGACCTTCCTTGGTGTGCGGCACCTTCTCGTCGGTATAGTCGCCTGAGGAGTCCGCCCAGTCGGTCGAATTGGACCAGGTAAGCGTCATGTAGCGCACACCTAGTCGGTAGTAATCGCGCAGTAGCCCGAGATCGTTGTCGATGGAGTGGCCGCCCTCAATGCCCATCAAAGCGGCGAATTTATGCTGACGATGCGCCGCGACAATGTCATCGGCCGAATAAGCCATGTGCATCTGGTTGGGATATTTGGCAGCCTGCTGGTGGACTGCGTCAATCAGCGAAAGTGTGCGGTGCACATACTGTCCCTTGAAGGCTCAGGATTCACCCAGATAGAGAAGAACTCGGCGCCAAGATTGCCGTTTTTTGCCGAATCGAGATTCAGGTTGCCGCCCTTGAGCGGATCCCCCAAACTCCAGCTTTCATCGAGGAATCGCTGCGTCGTGTCCGCGTGCGTATCGATGACAAGAGCTGCCCCATGCACTACAAGCGGATCGCTTGAAATCTTTCTGGTCACGGCCGTACCCCGCTTATTTGTGTTATTGGCGTTTCGCGGCAACTCCTTGGCTGTCCCGGCGGTTGCCTGCGAAAAGGCGAAAGGGCTTGCAAAATATAGCGTGGCAAACGCGAGTATAGAAAGAGATTGAACAAGTTTTGTCATAGAGTTGCCCGAAGGAGTGAGTGTAACAAAGAATGATGGACAACCTGCCCCATGCCTAGGGAATCACACTTAACGCGTAAGGAGATATAGATGTCAGAAGAGAAGAAATCAGATTTGACCACTCTCGGGGAGATTCTACCGGGCTCGCCGATCCGCTCGCAGGCTCAAGTAGCTGAGGCGGAAGTGGATCCGGCTGTAGTAGAGAAGTCAGTCAACAGTGTTGCAGATGAAGTGGCCGCCAAGGGCATTGAGCGGCAGCAACGGGAAGATCCAACAATTTTTACGAAGTAGCGCCAAAAGGATTAGACATGCGCAACACAAGAGGTCCGTGGCGAACGGACCTTTTTCGCTTTCTGGCCCAGAGCTGTCGATAGCGCTAAGTAGTGAATAGATCCTTCGCCACCTGAATAATTACGTCGCGCCCAACATCCGAGATTGCTTTCGTTAGCGGTACTTGTTTCGGACAAGCCTGAACACAATTCTGCGCGTAACCGCATTCTTGAATTCCGCCATCCCCCATCAATGCGTGGAGACGATCTTCCTTGAGTACTCTACCGGACGGATGCTCATTGAAAAGTTGAACCTGCGCGATCGTAGCCGCACCCACGAAGTTGGTTGAGTCGTTAAATTGCGGGCAAACCTCCATGCAGATGGTGCACGAGATACACCGCGAGAGCGGATAGTTTGCCTCTTGCGCCTGCGGTGTCACGCGCGGGCCCGATCCCAGATCGTACGTCCCATCCAGCGGCACCCACGCTTTTACTCGCTTCAAATTCTCGAAGAGAACATTGCGGTCCACGGCGAGATCGCGCACGACCGGGAACTTGGAAAGCGGCTCCAATTTGATCGGTTGGTCCAGTTTGTCCACCAACGCGGAGCAGGCCATGCGTGCCTTGCCATTGATGAGCATGGAACAGGAACCGCAGATCTCTTCCAGGCAATTCGAGTCGTATGTAACGGGAGTGGAAGCTCTCCCGTCCGTCGTAGTCGGGTTGGCCGCGATATCGCGCAA
Organism: uncultured Acidobacteriaceae bacterium; assembly: GCA_963816335.1. GTDB lineage: Bacteria > Acidobacteriota > Terriglobia > Terriglobales > Acidobacteriaceae > JANXZS01. The sequence goes on from CAWFKA010000016.1 coordinate 435,682, forward strand.
CGAGGAGATGACGTTCATTCCAGGGCGATAGGGTAGTTCGAACTTGTCCCACACAACCGGACCATCGGGCCCACTTTGGCGCTTGATTTCAAACTTGACGGTACGCTCTGCCATTCTTTTCTCCCTGGAGTTGCCTTACTTCGCTGCGTCGTAACGGCGAGGACGCGGTTTGATGAATTGTGTGTCGACTTCCTCGAACTCGAAGCGAGGTTCGTCGGCATCCGGCGCGAAGTAGGCTTTGGTTGTCTTCAAGAAACGTTCGTCATCGCGGTCCGGAAAGTCCGGCTTGTAGTGCGCGCCGCGAGACTCATCGCGAAGCGCGGCACCCTGCGCCACCACGCGAGCTGATCTGCAGCATGTTATACAACTGGCGAGTGAAGGCGAAAGTTGTGTTCGCCCAGGCGCTCTTGTCGCTTAGGTTGATATTGCGATAGCGCTCCAGCAGTTCGTAAATCTTTGCGTCGGTCTCTTGAGGGCCTTGTTGTAGCGAATGACAGTCGCGTTCTTGGTCATTGTCTCGCCGAGTTCGCGCCAGATCCTGAACGGATTTTCGCTGCCATCGGAATGCATCAAGCGGGAGTTAATCTCTTCCTGCCGCTTCTTTTCCGCCGCAGTGTCCACCGTCTCCCTGCGCCGCCTCGAGCGACTTGGCGTATTCGATGGCCTTGGGACCGGCCCTGAAGCCGCCAAAGATGCACGAGAGAAGGGAATTCGCACCCAGACGGTTCGCGCCGTGGTACTGGTATTCCGCTTCGCCGGCTACAAATACGCCAGGAATATTGGTCATTTGGTTGAAATCGACCCAGAGACCGCCCATGGTGTAGTGCATTCCGGGAAAGATCTTCATGGGAACTTCGCGAGGATCGTCGCCGACAAACTTTCTCGTAGATTTCGAGAATGCCTTCGAGCTTGTGATCGAGAGTGGCGCGATCGATATGCGTCAGGTCGAGATAGACCATCGGCTGTCCGTCGATGCCCAGCCCGTGCTCGTAGACGATCTTGTGGATGGCTCGCGTGGCCACGTCGCGGGGAACAAGATTACCGTACTTGGGATACCACTCTTCAAGGAAGTAGAAGCGCTCTTCGCGGCAGGAATGCTCTTCCAGTTGCGTGCGTCGCCCGCCTTGCGCGGAACCCAGACGCGTCCGCCTTCTCCTCGGGCCGATTCTGACATCAATCGTCAGCTTATCTTCGCCGGGAATGCAGGTGGGATGCACCTGGATGAACTCGCCGTTCGCATAGTAGGCGCCCTGCTGGTAGAGTGCGGAATTCGCTGAGCCGGTGCATACGACTGAGTTCGTGCTCTTGCCGAAGATGGCTCCGTTGCCGCCGGTCGCGATGATGATGGCGTCCGCTGGGAAGGTGCGAACCTCCATGCTGCGCAGGTTCATGGCGCAGATGCCGCGACATGTTTTGTTGCCGTCCAGTACGGCGGAAAGAAACTCCCAGCCCTCGTACTTCTGTAACTTTGCCTTCCGACTCATAACGCCGAACCTGCTCGTCGAGCGCATACAGCAGCTGTTGGCCCGTTGTTGCGCCGGCAAAGGCTGTACGGTGAAATAGGGTTCCGCCAAATCGCCGAAAATCAAGCAGGCCTTCCGGTGTCCGGTTGAAGGGAACACCCATGCGGTCCAACAGGTCGATAATTCCGGGCCCGGCCTCGCACATTGCCTTTACCGGCGTTTGATTCGCGAGGAAGTCGCCGCCATAAACCGTGTCGTCAAAGTGCTGCCAGGTGGTGTCGCCTTCGCCTTTCAGATTCTTGGCGGCGTTAATGCCTCCCTGCGCGCACACAGAGTGAGAGCGCTTTACCGGGACGATAGAGAAAAGGTCCACCTTACCGCCAGCCTCGGCGATTTTTATTACCGCCGAAAGTCCGGCCAGTCCGCCGCCTACGACGATGATCCTGGGATTTGCTGCCATGATTCGAACTTATCCTTTCTTACTCGGCCAAGCGCACAGTACAACGCTGGCCCGTCACCCATCTGCTGTTGTTGACGTGGCTGAGCTATTGGGACGCAGGAGGAGCTGCGTCAGGCGGCGGTGACGGAACTTCGCCCCCGATGATTTGCGCCGGGGTTAGATCGGCTGGTGCATTCCTGTATTCCGGGCCGACGAAGGCATATATACTCGCGAGTCCGATTACGACCATCACGACACCCAATCCGGTGCAGGCATAGCCCATCTTGCGCCGGGCCTTATCTCCCGGAGTGATGCCCCACTTCGCTGAGAATAGCCAGATTCCATAGGCGAAGTGCCAGCAGATTGCGAAAATAGCGATGATGTAAAACGCCAGCATCAAGGGATTCGATAGCTCGACCTGAACCTTATGAAAGGCCGCTCCGGGATGTTCAGGCAGGGAAACACCGCTGAATCTCTGCCGCCAGACGTGCTGACCGATGTAAATCAGCGCAATCATACCGGTCCAGCGTTGTGCTACATACATCCAGTTTCCGGCCCACGGGTAGTAGACGACGTTGCTCTTTCCGCGAATCCAGATATAAACGCCATACAGCCCGTGATAAATCAAGGGCAGGAAAATGAATACCCACTCCAACACCCGCACAAAGGGCAATGAATTCAGGAACTTGACCTGCTGGGCGTAGGCAACAGGGCCCTTCAACGCCTCAAAATTCGAGACGAAGTGCTCAACAAGAAAAGCGCCAATCGGCACGATTCCGCTAAGAGAATGCAACTTGCGGAGCAAAAACGAGTGACCCTCGCCAGCCTGTAACGGCTGCACACCACGTGCAGGAGGGGTGGCAGAGGGATTAACAGCGGTGGCCATGGGTAACGAACTCCTTAATTTCGTAAATAGAAGGGGATAGCCATTCAGACAACGAGTTCATCTAGCCTCATTATTGGTCCGTGGAAGAACCAGCGTCAAGGAAAGCGAAAGCCAGCCTCCATGATGCCAAAATTCAAATGGAGCTCTCGCCTTTGAACAAATCGAGCAAAGCCCGGAATGCGCGGCCCCTGTGACTGAGGCGATGCTTGGTTTCAAGGTCGATTTGCGCCATTGTAAGCCCCAATTCGGTGAGCAGGAAAAGGGGATCGTAGCCAAAACCGCCGGTTCCGATGGGCTGCATGAGAATTCGACCGTCTACGTGACCATCCGCGGTCAGGAGGCATTTCCCGTCCCGCGCGAGTGCCAGGACACACCGGTAGCGCGCCTGGCGCTGATTCTCTGGTATCGACGCAAGGTTGGCGAGTAGCAGGCCATTATTCGCCTGATCCGCGGTTTCACCTGAGGCTGGTTCGATACCAGCATCTTCCGCATATCGGGCCGACCGGACGCCGGGTGCTCCATTCAGCGCATCCACTTCCAGCCCGGAATCGTCTGCCAAAACAAGTCTGCCGGGCACGAAGTTGCTGTAATAAACAGCCTTCGAATGGGCGTTTCCTTCAAATGTGTCTTCATTTTCAGGCGCCGTAGGTATTTCCGACAGTCCCGGAAGAAGTTCAAGCCGGATTGACCTGGATTTGCCGGCTTCCGCCGCGGCGATCGAAAAGTCGCGTAATTTTCCGGCGTTGCTGCTTGCTATAAAAATCGCGGTCACCATTGGGCGATTGGGACGTATTTAATTCCCACAGACGCGTGTAATCGCAGACGTAAGTGTGCACCAGAAATATCAAAAAAGGTGTTTTTGGTGTTTCAGAGCTGAGTGTTTGGCTTTTTGCCTTGCTGCAACTGCTGCTTCCAATCCAGAAGGCGAGCCTTGGTAGCTTCGAGTTCGGCTTCGGGAATCATCCCTTTGTGCTGGTAAAGAATAGACAAGCTGGTGTGGGCCAGCGGATCAGACGGATCCATGTCGATCAATTTCTTCGCCCATTCGATGCCGTCGTCCAGGCGTCCGCAGTCTTGCAAGGCACGAATCAGACCGTGAACCGCATCCAATTTTTCTGGGTCCAGAGCGATGCACGCTTGAAAACCTTCAACGGCGGCGCAGGGTTCGCCAATTGCAACAAGATCCAATGCCTTGTGATACCGCTCCTCTGCTGCGGCGAGGTTCTGCTCACGATTCGGGTTTGTCGAAGCCTGTGTCATGGAATGCCCTTATGATACTGCGGAATGGAGAATTAAATGAAGGCTTATACGGAATACCTGTCTTTCAAGACAAAGAAAAGACGCGAAATGATTCATATCACTCAGGAAGTGGAAGAGATTGTGCGCAAGAGCGGCGTTCGCGATGGATTGTGTTTTGTTTCGCCAATGCATATTACGGCGGCGATTTACGTGAACGATCTGGAAGACGGCTTGATCGAGGACATCGGCAAGTGGCTTGAGGAATTGGCTCCCGCGCGTCCTGACTATAAACATCACCAGACGGGAGAAGACAACGGCGATGCTCATTTGAAGTCGCTTCTCCTGCACCATGAGACGACGTTACCGGTCACGGACGGGCACCTCGACCTTGGTACGTGGCAACGCGTTTTCTACGCAGAATTCGATGGACAGCGGAACAAGAGAGTCATCGTGAAAGTGTTGGGCGTGTCGTAGATTCAGGGGAAGGAATTGTAAATTGCGGGACTGAGGCGACATTCGCATCGGATGTCGAGCTTGAGCTGACGCGCGGCAGCACGATGATATCGATCCGGCGATTCTGACGCCGTCCTTCGGCTGTCGTGTTTGAGGCAACCGGGTGAAACTCTGCAAAGCCCGCGGCCGAAAGCCGAACCGGCGCAAAATCGTGATCTTCTATGAAGATTCTGGCCAGCCGCGTTGCCCTTGCGGCGCTGAGTTCCCAGTTGGAATCGAATTGGCCAGTATGAATCGGCACATTGTCGGTGTGGCCTTCGATTCGGACGTCATAAGGTGTGCCGAGAAGGGCCAGAGCGATACGATTCAGGATTGGTACCGTTCCCAGTTGAGGCACTGCGGAGCCGCTGTCAAAAAAACCGGCTTCCCGCAACGAAATCACCAGTCCCTCACGGCCAATGTGCACCGCTACCGTATGTTGCGCAATCTGATCGGAGAGGAGTCCTTCAAGGGTTTTCTGCATTTTCTTGAAGTCGTGTTGAATTTGCTCCGAAATCATAGGCTGATCCCCTGAATTCGCCATCACGGGAAATTCCGAGTGGTCCGCTTCTCTCGCCATGACCGTTGTGCTGCGAGAAGTGGCATTCGGGAAGAGCCCAAGAGAAGTGAACGCTGAATCAATTGCGTCTGCAAATTCCATCTGCTTCTTGATGTCGGCTTTCGAGGCGGAATACAGGACCACAAAAAAAGCGAAGAGCAGGGTTATAAAATCCGCATACGAAACCAGCCAGCGATCGTGGCTTACGTGGTCCCTCGATCGCCTGCGTCTCATTCGCTCACCTTCACCATTGCCGGCTTTGTCCTGTTCAGAAAACTGTTCAACTTTATTTCGATCATGCGGGGGTTCATGCCCTCGAGGATAGAGATGACACCTTCCATCAACATTTCGCGGCGCAATTGCTGGTCACGGACGCGCATACGTAGCTTGCCGGCGGCCGGAAGAAAGAAAATGTTGGCTGCCCCTACGCCGTAAATTGTTGCCACAAACGCTACTGCGATTCCTCTCCCCACTTCATCCATTTTGTCCAGGTGCTGCATAACCTGAATCAGGCCCATGACAGCACCGATAATTCCAATCGTCGGTGAAAAGCCGCCGGCGGATTCGAACACCGCAGGCACGCGCTCCTCTTTTTCCGATTGATTGTTGAGCTCCAACTCCATGATCTTGCGTAGTTCGGAAGGTTCGGTGCCATCCACGGCGAGCATTAGCGCTTGCTTAAGAAAGGGATCAGCAACGATCGAAAGGTCCTGGTCAAGCGAGACGACGCCGCTGCGTCGCGCCTTGTTTGCGTAAACAAGAATTTGCTTCAACATCGTCTCGCCGGTCTCTTGCTTGCTCCAGAAAATGCTAAGAAGTTGCTGGAATGCCGCAACAATCGTCTGCATGGGAAATTGCAACATCACGGCGCCGATGGTTCCACCGAACACGATCATCGCCGCAGTGGGCTGCAGAATCTGGCCAAGATTTCCGCCTTCCAGCAAAAGTCCGGCAAGAATTCCAACCACGGCAAGGGAAAGTCCCGCGAAGCTGCTCTTATCCATGTCTGCCCAACCATTTCCACCGATTCGATTCCATCATTGGACTAACTCCAGCATCGGGAACGCTCATCTTTTGAAACTTCGCGCGACTCTACCCAGCTCATCCTGTTCGCGGATTTCCGATGCTGTCTCCTCGGGTGGTTCGAGTGATGCCCGATAGCCGGAAGCTGCGCCCGCAGCTGTTGCCCGAGAATGCTGTTCTGCATTTCATGAGTAGCCCCCACGCTCTCGCCAACAAGCCGTACGCGGTACGCAATCACGCGCTCCAGGACTTCAAAACAGGATTCGCGGACCATAATCTTTTCCCCGTTAATCAGCGTCAGCATGGTGTCGGGCGACGCTTCGGCAAACTTGATCAAGTCGCTGTTTACAACCAGGGCATTGCCGTTCAACCGGGTCAGTTCGATCATTTCTATTCGTTGCCTCGTGTCCTGCTTATCGGCGGATTACGCGAAAGATTCAAATGGAACGGATGATTCCGTGAATGGGTTCGATTCGTGGCTGCGCGGAAACGCGGAATGCATAAAGTCTTTTTCCAGGTCGCCGATGAAGGCTGTGGGTAACGCGGTTCCTTCCGCACGGTGAGCCGGGGAAAAGCAGAAATTAAAGCCTTCCGGGCAGGCACCCGAAGCAGGGAACTCGAGATTCAACGCTTTTCAAAATTACAGGAGCAACGACATGGCATTGGGTGTCCTGAATAACATCTCCGCAGTCTATGCGCAAAACAACCTGGCCAATACACAGGCCTCTTTGCAGAAAACCCTTCAACAGTTGTCTTCCGGATCGCGAATCAACTCCGGTGCGGACGACGCAGCTGGCCTCTCACTGGCAAACAGCCTTCAGGCTTCTTCAACCGCTCTCACTCAGTCCGCAAAGAACGCATCCGAAGGCGTCGATATGCTTCAGGTCGCCGATGGAGCGATGTCGCAGATCACAAATCTGCTCAACCGCGCTGTGACCCTGGCAACAGAGTCGTCCAACGGCACGATGAACGCGGCGCAGATCGGCGCGGCAAACGCGGAGTATCTGAACATTCTCGGCGAGATCAGCAATATCGACAGCAACACTGAGTACAACGGCATCAAGTCGTTCGGCACCGTGTCCGCCGTATATACAACAGACGGCACTACAAGCCAGACTGACAACGGTACAGCGCTTAACAACGTGGACGCTGGAACTTTAGGGCTGGCCGCCGCCGGCTTTACCACAGCGGCCGCCGCGCAAACCGAACTCGCTGCGATTACCGCTGCCATCGCTACGATCGCATCCGACCGGGGAACCGTCGGCGCAGGAATCAACACGCTGAATGCAGTTGTCAACGTAATGAGCACCGAATCTACGAACACCCTCGCCGCCCAGAACGATGTCACAGCCACTGACTACGGCCAGGCTACCTCCGAAATGTCGAAGTTTCAGATCCTGAGCCAGACCGGCATAGCCGCCCTCGCCCAGGCCAACCAGTCTCAGAACCTCATCACGAAACTCATGCAGTAAAAGCGCTGTTGCAAAAACTTGGGGAAGAATGTCCATCGACAAATCTTCCCCAATGTCGCTCATTCATGCGCACTGACATTACCTGATCTATTGCGACACGTTGAATAGAGAAGTGCAGTTTGGAGTGCGGGAGAAAGCAATGGGTTCAGTTGGTCTAAATTTTGGTTCTGCAACCGGCGGCCAGGGATTCGACGTAACCGCCACGGTTTCTCAGATCGTCACCAACCTGCAGTCGGTGGAAACTCCCTGGAAGTCGCAGCTTACTAAACTTGCCAATCAGGATACGCAACTGACCAGCCTGGGATCGCAACTCTCCACACTCACTACCGGCTTGCAGAATTTGACTGACTTCACGGGCGTGCTCGCGGCCAAGCAAGGGTCCAGCTCCGACAACAGTTTGCTCAGCCTCACTTCCGCCGGAACTAACGCGACCGCGGGAACTCACTCGATTACGGTTCAAAGCCTGGCTCAGACATCCACCGCCGCTTCCAGTGTGTTGGCGGCAGCGGACACTCTGTCGGGAAGCGTTGGCATCCAGGTCGGCACCGGCACCACAAACACAGTCCAAGTGGACGAAACAAACCCCACACTCGCTGGACTGGCGTTGGCGATCAACGCAGCCGGCATTGGCGTGAGGGCGACGGTATTGACGGATACTCTGGGTGCTCGGCTTTCCCTTGTCAGCTCAACAGATGGCGCCGCAGGAACACTGACGGTTTCAAGTCAGCTTACCGATGCAACCTCAGGAAATGCGGTAACTGTTAGCACCATTCAGAGTGGCAAAGATGCTAGCCTGCTGGTGGATGGGGTGGAGCTTACAAGCGCCTCCAACTCGGTAACGGATGCTATCCCCGGCGTGACTTTTCAACTGCTGTCGGTGCCTGAGACGTTGAAGAACGTCCAGGTTGTTATTGCCAATGACACAGTGAGCGTGGCTTCCGCAGTGAGCACTTTGGTGTCGGATTACAACAAGGTCATCCAGGCCATCAACACGCAGGAAGGGAAAGATTCTTCCGGGAACGCGGAGCCGCTTTATGGATCCACACTCCTTGCCCGGCTGCAACAGTCCTTGCAGTCTGCGATGGGCGCGACATTCGGTACTGGGAGCGTGCGATCCGCATACTCGCTCGGGATCACGACCAATCCAGATGGCACCATTTCTCTGAACACAGACACGCTGAATTCCATGCTGAATACGAAGTTTGTCGAGGTGACTTCTTTCTTCCAGGATGCGGGCAAATTTGGGAGGGCCTTTTCAAGTGCCCTCAACAACATGGGGAGCGGCTTTAACACCGGCATGATTTCTCTCGCATTGAAGGAAAATAAAAGCCAGGAAGCGACGCTGAATGACGACGTCTCCAGGCAAGAGAGTCTCATTGCCACACAAAAGTTGAGGTTGACGGCGGAATTGACTGCGGCGAATCAAATTCTGCAGGCGATTCCGTCCCAGATCAATCAGATTAACGAGATGTATAGCGCCGTCACCGGCTACAACAAGCAGGGTTGAGGAGATCGGCATGAACTTGTATCAGCGGCGCGCGCTTGAAGGGGCGTCTGGAATTGAGTTGACGATAGCCTTGTATGACGGCATGATTCGCTTCCTTCGCGAAGCTTCAAAGGCGGTTCTTGTCGGAGACGTCGATGGTCGAAGAGCGGCAACAAAGCGCACGATCGAAATTCTGATTCATCTTCAAAGCACGCTGCGAATGGACGTTGGCGGGAAGCCGGCAGAGTCGCTCTCCAATTTTTATGCAGCAACACTTGCGCTCGTACTGCAGGGTTCGGTGGAACCGTCCGCAGAAAAGTTCAATCAGGCCATTGCAAATATCTGGACAGTCCGCGAGGCCTGGCGCCAGGCAGCTTCAGAACCTGAAACTCCGGAGCTTACCGCGGCTGAATTACGGCGTTGGAACGAGAGAAACGGAAAAGCCTCTCGGGTTCCACGAGAGCGGCCGATGGAAGAACATCATGTTGAGGCAAGCTGGACTGCGTAACGCCTTTTGCGGCCGGGCTCTAACGCGAATTGAACGCCTTTCAGTGCGTGACCGCGAGTTCTTCTTCCAGCTGTTGCTTTTGGAACAGGCTCGCGTAATAGCCATTCCTTGCCAGAAGTTGTTCATGGGTACCAAGTTCCGCGATTTGTCCTGCAACCAAAACTGCAATCTGATCTGCATGGCGAACTGTGGAGATACGGTGCGAAATGAAGATCGTCGTGCGGCCTCGCATGATGTTGCGCAGCTCATCTAAGATACGTTCTTCGGTGTAGGTGTCAACGCTGGCCAGAGCATCATCGAGGATGAGAATCCTGGGATCACGCAGGATGGCGCGGGCGATGCTGGCGCGCTGTTTTTGGCCGCCGGATAAAGTGACGCCGCGCTCGCCAACCATCGTCTCAAAGCCGCGAGGGAAGTCCTCAAATTCTTTCCTAATATGTGCAGCCTCAGAGGCGCGCATAACCTGAGCTTCGCTTGCCTCAGGCTCTCCGAATGCGATGTTCTCGTGGATAGTCTCGCTGAAGAGGAACGTCTCTTGCGGCACAACACCCAAGTTCGCGCGCAAGACAGAAAGCGGGTATTCGCGGATGGGGCGGCTGTCGATTAGGACGGAACCAGGATCAGCGTCGTAGAGGCGGGCGATCAGGTTGACGAGTGTCGACTTGCCCGAACCGGTCGGTCCAACAATGGCAAGGCTGCTTCCTGCAGGAACTTTGAGCGAAAGCGATTTGAGTACCGGAGCTGTTCTCTCGCTATCGGATTGATACGCAAATGTGAGATCGCGAAATTCGATCTCGCCGTTAACCGAGAAGTCTTTCGGGATAGTGGGGTCTGCGGCCTGGTCATCAATCTTCGGCTTGTCCGACAAAAGCTCATCGATCCGTATGACAGATGCTGTGCCTCTTTGAAAGAGGTTGACCACCCATCCGAGAGCAATGATAGGCCAGGTGAGCATCAGCATGTACGTAGTGAATGCAACGAAATTGCCAAAGCTGATCCGGTGGGTGAGCACCTGGTGGCCGCCCACGAAGAGTGAGATCACCATTGCCATGCCCAGAATAAAGTCCAACGTCGGCCAAAGCATGCCCATCAATTGAACGAGCCGCAAGGATCTGCGAATGTTCTCGCGGTTCGAGCGCTCAAAAGAGGCGATTTGAGCCTCTTCCTGGGCAAAAGCCCGAACCAGGCGGGCTCCTGAAAAGTTCTCTTGCGCCTGGGCCGATATGTCGGAAAACATGGCCTGGATGCGCTCGAATCGGTCATGAATTTTACTGCCAAGGATCTGTACCAGCACCGACGCGAGCGGTAGTGGAACGAGCGCAAAGAGCGTAAGAGTAGGGCTGATGCGGAGCAGGAAATACAGGGCGAGCACCGAAAACAGAATGGTGTTGGCGCTGTACATGATCGCCGGGCCGAGCAGCATTCGCACTGCCGCAAGATCATTGGTCATGCGGGCCATGATGTCGCCTGTGCGATGCTCCTGATAGTACGCGGCGGATTGTTTTTCCAGATGCCGAAACAGGTCGTTTCGCAGATCGTATTCAATCTCGCGCGAAACGCCGATAATGATCCATCTGGTAAGAAATAAGAAGATTCCTTTGAGGATTGCGATGCCAATCAGCAAGGCGGCGTAGAACAGGATCTTGTGCTTCGTGACCCCCCGATTCAGGTCATCACTGGCCATGCGAATCACCTGGGGAAAGAGAACCCAGATGCCGTTGCTCAGAATTACGGACACGCCTCCCCATAAATATCCTCGCCAGTAGCGGCGCATATAGGGAAAGAGGGGACGAAGGCGGCTCAACATTCTTCAACCATTTTAGCTTGAGCCCGGAAAACCATAAAATATGTTGTCAAGTTGGCGTTCGGAGCAGCAGATATCCCCCGGCCAGACCGAAAAGGAGATCGGGAGACCAGGCGGCCATCATTGCTGGAAGCATATTGGCGTTCCCCATGGCGTCAAAGGTCCCGGCAACCACCCAGTAGGCAATGGCGACGCCAATGGCAACAGCAACGCCGGTCAGGGAACCGCGGCGGCCCATCGAGAGCGCAAATGGCACTGCCAAAATCGCCATTACCAACGTGACCAGGGGATAGGCAAGTTTCCGATTCAATTGAACGCGGAGCCGCATGGTATCAAAGCCGCTTTGGCTAAGGTCGCGTATATACCGACGCAGCTCTTCAAAGCTCATCTCCTGAGATTGGCGGCTCTCCTTCTTGAAATATGAGGGCTCTTCCGCAATCTCGGGGAAGCTTCTTACGTCGAACGGCTGATACCCGGTGATGGATTCGCCGTGAAAAGTGCGTTCCCATCCGGACTCAAACACCCAGCGATGAAGTTGCGGTTCCCAGTGGGCACTGGAGCCAAAAATTCGCCGTGAAACAGAAAAATTCTCCGGATCAAATTCGAAGACGCTGATGTTCGCGAATTTGTCATTGTCGGGATCGAAGAACTGGTAGTAGAAAATTCGACCCGGCTTACCCGGTTCCTGATGCCCAAACATCCACTTCTGGTCAGGCCGTAAAAAAGTCTGGGCCGGCTTGCCCTTGATGGTGCTGCGTAGGGCTTCCTGACGCCGATTCGCCCCCGGCAGGTACAACTCGTCGAAGGCAAAAAGTGCGACAGCAAGTATGCTGGAGATGACCAACACCGGCAAAACGACTCGATAGAGGCTAATGCCTGTTGCCTTCATCGCCGTCAACTCGTTCGTCCGATTCAGCACGCCGAAGGTCACCAGCACGGCGATTAAGACACTGAGTGGCGTGATCGTGTAGATCATGCTGGGGGTGAGATTGATCAGGTATTCGCCCACCGTGACCAGCGCCGTTCGGTTTCGGATGATGTCGCCAAGCAGCTCAAAAAACGTAAAGACCAGCAGAAGGAGAACGAAGCTGATCAGCACCAACCCGAAAGTCGTTATGAATTCCCGCAAGACATAGTCGTCCAAGATGAGCGGGAAGCGGCTTCTCTCCGCACGGTGGCGCCGCGAAAGCGACGAGGAAGCGGGTGCGACAGCTACTTTCTCCGAGGCACCTTGCTTTCCCCGCGACGAGAGGGAAGAGAACATCGTGATCAAACGGCCACCTGTCGCCATTTGCCGCAACAATAGCAGGCCACAAAAGGCGAAAACGAAGTTTGCCATCCACACGCCGATAAATACGGGGAGTTTGTTCTGGCGACCCAGCGCTACGCCTGTCGAGGACAGAAAATAATATAGAAATACCAGCGCAATCGTGAGCACAAATCCAGCGCTCTTTCCTCCGCGTTTGGAGGACACGCCAAGCGGAACACCGATCAGCATGAGAACCAGGCAGGCTGCCGGATAGGCAAACCGCTTGTTGAGTTCAATCAGATACCATTTACCGCCCGGCCCCTTCGATTTCTCCAGAAGTGCGCGGTTGGACATGGCGAGCAAGGGAGTCTCGCTCCTGCTGGCGCGGGCGTTACTTTGCGCCCCGATTTGCACCGGCAGATCGGTTTCGCTGAATGTCGAAATGCTGTATTGTCCGGGATCGTTTGTCTGAGATTCGTGTTGCGATCCGTTGCGGAGCCGCATGCGTACTGTCTGGTCATCGCCGCTTACGACGGTCGCCGATTCGGCTGTTGTGACCTTAGGTGAAGAAGGATTGCTGAGGTCGGCGAGAAAAATGCGTCTCCAATTGGATGACTCTGAGGCGGGCTTTACATCCTGCACGTAGAGCACGTAATTTTTGAAGTCTTCATAGAAGACTCTGGGTTGTACCTCAAAGGATGCCTGCGAATTCTTGAGAGAGTTCTCCAGGTTCAGCAGCGCCTGCGCCGATTTCGGCGCGAGAAAAAGTGAGTTCACCAGCCCTATAGCGAAGGCGAAGATCGCAACCCCGGAAATAATTCGAACAAATGTCCAAACCCCGATACCCGAGGCGCGCATTGCGGTGATTTCACTATCTGCTGCAAGCCGGCCAAGCCCCAGCAATATTCCAACCAGTACCGCCATTGGAATCGTGACCGTAAAGGTGTTCGGAAGTGTCAGCAAAAAGACTTCAAAAACACTGGTGAGCGAGGCGCTATTTCTCACCACCAGCTCGAGTATTCTGCCCAGATCCCGCATGAACAAAATGAAAGTGAACAGCGCCCCGCCGATAAGGGCGTGCGAGAGAACTTCTTTCAATATGTATCGCGTCAGAATGCGCACAGTGGTTGAACCATCCTCAGTTTACAGGACGTTTGGCACAACTAGCGCGTATGCAAAAATACCAGGTCCAGCAATTCGTCATACATCTCTTCTGCCTGCGTCGAACCTTTGCGGATCGCGTCACTTGCACAATTCTTCAGGTGGTTCCGCATCAGTTGCCGGCTTACCCCTCTCAGGGCCTGCTGCACCGAACCCACCTGTACCAGCACATCGGCGCAATACCTCTCGGAATCCACCATTTTTGCCAGGCCGCGTACCTGGCCTTCTATGCGAGCGAGACGGCGGAGTGTAGCAGCCTTGATTTCCGGGTCGACCGCAAGCGCCTTGCGATCGGCTCCGCAGGCACAGCTCTTTCCTGAATCGTCGACTTTCGGTTGGACGCTTGCTTTGGGCAGAGTCATTTCTCGTCAAATCTCCTAAGTCGTAAGCTGTTGGCGAGTACGCTTACCGAGCTCAAAGCCATGGCAGCACTCGCCAGCGCAGGGCTGAGCAAAATGTGCAGAGCAGGGTAAAGCACACCTGCGGCGATTGGAATTCCCAAAAGGTTATATCCCAGCGCCCACCCGAGATTTTGCCGCATGACCCGCAAGGTCTGTCTCGCCAGGCGAATTGCCGTGACAACGGAGTCAGGTTCGCCTCGCAGCAAAATTGCGTCACCCGCTTCCAGCGCAAGATCCGTGCCTCCTCCTATCGCGAGCCCCGCGTTGGCCTGTGCAAGCGCAGCCGCATCGTTGATGCCGTCGCCCACCATGGTCACCCTGCGTCCCTCCTGTTGAAGACGCTGGATGGTCTCCAGCTTCATTTTGGGAAGCAGTTCGGCGTGAATATCGCTGATTCCCACTTCTTGCGCCACGACGGTCGCGGAGGCTTGCCCGTCGCCCGTCAGCATTACCGTCTCGAGGTTCATCGCGTGCAACGCAGATACTGTTGCCTTCGCATTGCCCCTGATCGTGTCTTTTGCTGCTAGCCAACCCAGGAGACTTCCCCCCTGGGCAATGTAGAGAAGAGTTGCCCCGGGATTGAGTTCTTCTCCGTTAGCTGTCAAAGCAACCCCGGAGGAAATCATCAATGCGGCATTGCCAGCGGCCACGGAGAGCCCTGCAATCGTCCCGGTAATTCCCATCCCCGGCTGTACTTGCACATCAGTGGCTTCTACAAATTCGATGTTGTTTTCTTTTGCGCGATTGATCACAGCGTGAGCAAGAGGATGCTCCGAGCGCTGTTCGAGCGACGCCGCAATTCGCAGCAACGCCTTCTCGGCCACGTTTGGCGCACACCCAATCGCAACGATGGCCGGCTTGCCATGTGTCAAAGTCCCGGTTTTATCGAAGGCAACGGTATTTGTTCTGGCCAATCGCTCAATGGCCTCGCCACCTTTGAAGAGAATGCCCAGTTGTGCCCCTCGCCCCACCGCAACGGTGAGCGCCGCCGGCACG
Organism: uncultured Acidobacteriaceae bacterium; assembly: GCA_963816335.1. Classification (GTDB taxonomy): domain Bacteria; phylum Acidobacteriota; class Terriglobia; order Terriglobales; family Acidobacteriaceae; genus JANXZS01. The sequence goes on from CAWFKA010000016.1 coordinate 450,860, forward strand.
GCGAGGCCCATCGCGCATGGACAGGCAATCACAAGTACGGCAATGGATACGGCGAAGGCCCTGCTTAAACCATTCGTTGGATCAAAGACTGCCCACGCGATAAACGTAAGTACGGTAAGTGCAAGAACCACCGGCACGAAGATGGAACTCACTCTATCCGCCATCAGCTGCATCGGCGCCTTGGAGGTTTGCGCTTCCTGCATAAGGCGGAGCATCTGGCCCAACACGCTTTGTGTTCCTACGGAACTGGCGCGATACTCCATCGTGCCGTCATAATTCAGCGAGCCGCCAATCAAGCGATCACCTTCGGCTCTTGGAACTGGCGTAGATTCCCCAGTGATGAGAGATTCATCCACCGTGCTGCGCCCCTTCAGGATCACGCCGTCTACTGGAACGCGTTCGCCTGGCCTTACTACAACTATGTCGCCTGAGATAACGGTGGCGAGTGGTACCTCGACCTCAAGTCCCTGGCGGAGAAGAACAACTGTCTGTGGTTGCAAGGCAGCAAAGGATCGCAGGGCGTCAACTGTTCTTCGCTTGGCGCGCGCATCCAGCCAATTGCCCATCAGAAGAAATCCTAGAATCAGCAGCACCGATTCGTAATAGACTTCCGGGAGCAATCCATGGCGCAGGAAAGCGGCCGGGAAAAAAGTGGCCGCGGCTGAGTACACAAACGCCGCTCCCGTGCCCAGGGCGACAAGCGTATTCATATTTGTGCTGCGGTGAAGAAGTGCCTTCCAGGCGCGACCGTAAATTGGCCCCCCCGCCCAAACCATTCCGGCAACGGTAAGGACCAACAGTGAGAGCCTGGTCACCTGCGGCGGAATAGCGTAAAGCCAGGGAGCAACCTGTTTGATCAGGTGATCCATGCCGAAGTGGTTCCCCATCGTCATCAGCGGCATGGATAGCAACATTGCTGTTGCTCCGGCTGCGAGCGTCGCTATGGCCTTGGCTCGCAGTGCCCTTTCGCCGTCTGTAGCTTTCTCCGTGCTGGTCGTTGCAGCTTCATCGGATGGCAAGGTCGCCTCGTACCCCGCATTGGCGACGGCCTCAATAAGCCCTGCGGGTGCGGCCAACTTCGGGTTAAACACCACGCGGGCTGAGTGCGTCATGAGATTGACGCTGGCCTCCGATACGCCGGGAGTCTCTTTGAGCGCATGCTCCACGTGCGACACGCATGCGGAGCAAGTCATGCCCTCTATAGGAAGCGTGAGCGTGACTGCCCCCTCGGATTGAGTAGAGGAGCTCACGCTACTTCTCAAGGTGTGTCGGATATCCAGCTTTGGAGATGGCCGCGACGAGGGCAGAAGGGTCGACGGTAGCGTCCGTAAGGTGAACGCGAGCCGCACCAACCTGAACCTCATCCACCTGTACGCCGGCAATCGAATTGAGAGTTTGCGTCACACGGCGAACACAAGCTCCACAGTGCATATTCTCAATCTTGAGAACAATATCTTGCATTTCTAATATACCCCCACCCCCTATACTACACCTGCCAGGGCAACTAGCTATTCCGGCTCGGCGCCGGGAGAGGTGGCGAAAGGAAGAAATCGATAACCAATACCACGGACGGTTTGAAGATAGACGGGACGGGACGGCTCGTCTTCGATGTATCGGCGCAGGCGAACCATGAAGTTGTCGATCGCGCGCGTATCAGTGTCCTCATGCACGCGCCATACCTGCTCCAGCAATTCTTTCCGGGAGATGATGCGTTCCCTGATTCTGGACGAGATATCGAAGCAAATCTCCCTCCATGAGGGTCAGATGAGTGGTTTTGTCCATGGAGATTAATTCGAGGGTAGCGAAGTTGATTGTCCGCCCGGAGAACGTGAAGCTGACAATTTCATCGATTGTCTGAACGGCGTTCGCCGCAGCACCGGATCTCTGCCAGGCCATTCGACGCAACAGGCCTTTCAGTCGTGCAATCAGAATGGAAAGATCGAAGGGTTTTGCCAGGTAATCGTCTGCCCCTGCTGCAAATCCCTGGAGCACATCTTCCGGCCTTCCACGTGCGGTAAGGATCATCACCGGCACATAATTCTGCTGTTTGCGCAATTCTTCAACCACCTCGAATCCGTTCTTGCCGGGCAGCATCACGTCGAGTAGAACCGCGTCGAAGTTCGCAATGTTAGTGAGCTTTTCCAGGGCAGATTCGCCATCGCCCGCAATTTCAGCGGCGTATCCTTCGGCCTGTAGATTGAACATCAGTCCCTGCGCCAAATGAGCTTCGTCTTCCACAACGAGAATGCGCAACGGTTCAGGCATCGTTCGTCACCAGGTTCGATTCGACAGAGCGTTCAAGAAATCTGCGGCAACTGCAGACGGATCGTTGTGCCCTTTCCTTCCCCGTCACTAAATGCGGATGCGTCGCCGCCGTGTTGCCGCGCGATAGTGCGGACCAGGAAGAGCCCCAGCCCCGTTCCTTTGACTTTCAGTGTGCTCTTGTTGGGTACGCGGTAAAATCGGCGAAAAATTCTTTTGATGTGCGCAGCAGGAATTCCCATCCCATCGTCGGCTACGTTCAGAACAATCCAGGCGTCGTTTTGCACCTGCAGGCGCACGCGCACATTCACTTTTTGAGGAGAATATTTCACGGCATTGTCAAGGACGTTCATAACCGCAGTTCGAAGATCGTCGTGGTTGCCGCGGACGTTGAGAAGCCTGCGCCTCGTTGCGGCCTCCAATCGCACTGCGTCCACCGGCAAATGATGCCGCATGCAGCGTGGTTTCGATGCACTCTTTCAGCAAGCGCCAGCCATATCGACTGCCATGCGAACTGGTTTCGCGGGAGTGCTGGCCAACTTCGCCAGCTTTCAGAACCTGTTCCACGGTGGCCAGGAGTCGTTCACTGTCGGACAGCATGATGCCGTAGAAACTACTGTCGCTGGTCCTCGCTTAGGGCACGTCGCTGCAGCGTTTCGAGATAGAGCCGGATGGAAGCGATCGGCGTCTTCAGCTCGTGTGTAACCGCATTCAGAAAGCTGTCGTGGCGTTCATTCCGCGCTGACTTCGCGCACCAGGAAGATCGTGTTCAGGATGAGTCCGGCGATCAGAACGCCGAAGAAGGCCACGCCCAGAATCAGCGGTACGATCTTGCGCCAGTTCAGGATCACCCACGTCACGTTGAGGGTAACGGCGAGCGCCACCAGGCACACGCCAAGGGTGATAAAGAAAACGATAGCGGGTCTGCGGCGAGTAATGCGCATGGCGAGATAAGGATAACCCGCTCGAGTATATGGATTCAGTACGAGGGTTGGAGACTAATCGGCATTGCTAAGCCTTTCCGGGTAACGTCGCCAAAAAAAATCGAGCGTCGCAGCGGTGCACGACGCTCGATGTCCGATTTAATCTGTATCCAAGCCTGCGGTTTCTGCGGTGCCGGCTGGGTCTTCGCGGGTCGAAGTGTGCAGTCTTTACGTTCTTCGCGAGACCGATCTTGCCTTCAGCAAGAGGATGCCGTAGTAGTTCGGATCGAATTCGTACCATGCCAGGCCATGGCGAGCAGAGACTGGATGAGCATGATGATTGTTGTGCCAGCCCTCGCCGCCGGTTAGCAGGGCTACCCACCAGTTGTTGCGGGAGTCGTCGCTTGTAGGAAAGCGCTTGGAGCCCCACATGTGCGTGGCGGAATTCACCAGCCAGGTGGCATGAAGGCCGATCACGACGCGGAAGAAGATGCCCCAGAGAACGAAGCGCCATCCGCCGAATATCAACAGTCCCAGTCCAACCATCACCAGGGGAACCCAGTGATATTTGCTAAGCGCGAGCATGAAGCGATCCTTCGCCAGATCAGGCGCGTAGCGGGAACAGAATCGTCGGTTTGCGAATGTAGGCCCGCACCGTTCATCACCCAGCCCATATGCGACCACCAGCCGCCGTCGTGCGGGGTGTGCGGGTCGCCCGGTCGGTCCGTGATCTGATGATGAATCCTGTGGGTCGCCACCCAGAAGATCGGTCCGCCTTCAAGCGACAGCGTTCCGCAGATCGCGAGGAAATATTCGATCCACTTGGGAGTCGTATAGCCACGATGCGTCAGCAGGCGGTGATAGCCCATGCCGATACCCAAGTTGATGGCGAAGATGTAGAGGATTGCAGCCGCGGCAAACGCTTTCCACGAAAAGAAAAAGAGCGCGGCAACCGCGCGACGTGAAACACGATCATGAAGGATGTCGTCAACCAGTTGCGGGACTGACCCTGGGTCGCGCGGCCAAGGATTGTGGTGGTTGGGCTTGAGCGACGCGTTCCGGCATCGGCTTGCTTGGCGATTCCGGCGTTTCTTACTGGGACTCGGCTTACAACCGGACTTTCGAGGAGTTCCATTGGCATGGGATGTTTTTGATCCTTTGTGGAAATTTGCCGATAAATTCAACCGTATCAGCAGAGTTATGCAGTGGTCCGTAACACTTTTGTAATGTGGAGGGGAACAAAGGATGGTCTCGGCAAACTTGAATCTCGCACTCAGCCAGTAATTTGCTGCGTGAATCGTCAATGAAAGCAACCCTGGGAAGCGATTCAGAAGGCCTTGCAGTGTAAAGTTTCTGGTGCATTGGAAATGAATATGACAAAAAAACATTGGCTCTGCGTGGCTGTTTGTTGCGGACTTCCCCTCGTTGCCGTGGCACAGCAGACGGACAAGAAATCCGTTGATTTGCCCACCAGCAAACTGATTCTGCAGCCGTTACCGGGATCGCCGGCCAGGTTGAATAGCCTGCCTATGGCTTCGGCCTGGTCGCCCGACGGCCGTTATCTCGCGGTCCTGAACGCGGGATACGGAACATACGAGTCGGATTATGAGCAGTCGATTGCGATTCTCGACACCCAGACCGGCAAAGTAACGGATTATCCCGATGCGCGAACACTTGTCGACGTCTGCCGCAGACGATGTACGCGGGTCTGGCCTTCAGCGGCGACGGCATCTCATTTGTATGCAAGCTTCGATTCACTGACTCGCGCCCCCAGGGAGATGGTGCGAACAAGACCGGGAACGCAATTGCCGTGTATTCATTTCAAGATGGTGCTCACGTCCCCTAGCGGCTAATTGCCCATACCGCTTCAGACACTGGCCAGGCAAAGGCGCAGAACGAGTTGGCGCAAGCTGGCGTGCGGGCAGTGCTATTCCTGCGCCGGCCGGATTCGCCGTGGTCGCAGCAAACAACGATGGGGAACAGCTACTGATCGCGAATGAATACGCAGACAACGCCGTTCTGCTTGACGCGGCGAGTGGACGAGTTGTTCACGCCTTCGATCTTTCCGAGAGCAAGACCAGTTCCAGCGGCCTATCCTATCGCCGTCACGCAAGCACGGACGGTCGCCGGGGATTTGTTGCGCTTTGGAATAGTTCTGCAGTCGTTGAGCTGGATTTGGAGAAGGGTAGATCGTGCACGCTGCAACTTGCTACCGCCGCGCTCGCGCGACCTCAGCGAGTTCGCATCCATCCGCATTTGCGTTTAGTCCCGGACCAAAAGACTCTCTACGTTGCGCTGTCGAATCGTGATCGATCGCCGCCGTCGATGTAAACGGCGGGACGATGCGACTTGGGCAGATGTACGATACTCGCCTTCCAGGCCAACTCTACTTCGGCGCGATGCCGGATTCGGTTGCAGTTTCGGAAGATGGCAAAGCGTATCTATGCTGCCAACTCCGGATCGGATGCTATAGCCGTCTTTCGACTCTACGGCCATTCACGGCGAAGTCAGCGCACTCGGTGAAGGCATTGGGCTTCGTTCCCACGGAGTGGTATCCAACAGAGGTCGCGGTTCGTGGCAACAATCTCTACGTTGCGACCGCGAAAGGATTGGGAACCGGGCCGAACAATGGTCCACAGAAACAGGTTGCCGGACAAAAAGCGAAGGAAGGCCGAACATACCTATATCGCAACGCTTTTATATGGATCTTGGCAATGATGGATCTGTGGAAGCGGAGAAAAACCTCGCCGACCTTACGGTCGAAACCCTCACCAGCAATCGGATGTCAGCGGCGGCTGCAACACATAACGTCTTTCGCGGCGGCAAGAATCCGATTCGCCACGTAATCTACATCATCAAAGAGAATCGCTCCTACGACCAGGTGTTCGGAGATCTTGGGGTCGGTGACGGCGATCCATCTTTGACCATGTATGGCCGCGAAATTACACCCAATCAGCACAAACTCGCCGATCAGTTTGGGGTGTTCGACAACTTCTACGATTCGGGCGAAGTCTCTGGCGACGGGCATGTGTGGTCCACCGCAGGCATTACCAGCGACTACACGGAAAAGACATGGCAGCAGGCATATCGCGGGGAACAAAGGCACTACGATTTCGAAGGACTTAACGAAGAGGCTTATCCGCTGACGAGGGAATACCCGACATCAACGAGCCTGATAGCGGCTACCTCTGGACGAACCTCGCACGCCATCAGAAGACCTTGTATCACTTTGGTGAATACATCTCGACCAAGTTTTGTGACGATTCCGGCGAAGCGCCGAAGACCGTTTCCCCCACCGAGGGCACTCCGGAACCAGCAGGGCAGGCGTGTCCACGAAGCTATATCCACAAGGGCGAGGCGATCCCTGCGAATTATGGCGGAGGCACAAGTCCTTACCCGTGGCGCATCCCGTTAATCCAGCTCAACACCGCTACCAAGCCTGAGTTGCAGGGGCACTTCGATGCACTCTATCCGGACTTTAACCTGAGCTTTCCAGACCAGCTTCGAGTGGAGGAGTTTCTCATCCACTTCCGCTCTTGGGTAAATGCGCGAAAGTCGGGCAAGGAGGAAATGGCCTCATTTGTGATGCTGCGGCTGCCGGATGACCATACCGCGGGGACGACGCCCGGCATGCCGCGCCCACAGGCTTCCATCGCTGATAACGACCTTGCTGTCGGCCGTGTGGTGGAAGCAGTATCACACTCCGATTATTGGAACGACACTGCGATCTTCATTCTGGAAGATGACGCGCAGGATGGTGCCGATCACGTGGACGCGCACCGCAGCATCGCGCTCGCAATCAGCAAGTACGCGCCTCGACAGCAGTCTCCGCTCGTGGATCACCACTTTTACACAACCGTCAGCGTGATCCGAACCATGGAAGATTTGTTAGGGCTCTCGCCGATGAACAACAACGACGCCTTCTCCTCGTTGATGGCCCCCTCGTTTCAAGGGAAAGGAGATCAGCCGGTGTACCAGGCGGACTATTCCAATCGCGACAACGGCCTCATCTACGAGGCGAACACTGCCAACGCCGTCGGCGCAAAGGTATCCAGCAAGATGGATTTTAGTCATGCCGACCAGGTGGACACGCAAAAACTGAATATCGTGCTGTGGCGCGATGCAATGGGAAACAAGCCTCTTCCCGCGATGATGAAGAAGCCACACCCCCATCAAAAAGATTCAGACGACGATTAGGGCTGCGACTGGCTAATTTGTTTGCTTTCCGCTGGCAGAACCAAGCGCCTGTTATGGGCAACTTTCTCCGAAAACGAAGACGCAGTCGCCCCCGGCAAGCAGCGCTTCGTTCATGGCATGCCTGGCCTCCAGCAGAACCGTCAATGGCGAGCGCCCTTTGCTCTGAGCAATGCCGAAGCTCGCCGCGAGCGTGACGGATTTCGCGCCGACCTCAACAGGGTGGTGAAAAAGAACCGTCCGGATGCGGTTCGCCAGCAAAAGTGCGTCAGCGGGAATGCATCCGGGAAGCGCAATCAGGAATTCGTTCTCCTCCTGCCGCGCGATCAAATCGTAGGTCCGTAAATAGCGTCGCAGGCGGCCGGCAATATAGCGAAGGAGGCGATCGGCATTCTCGGATCCATAGTCAGTTCGAATCTCCGAGAAGCCCTCAATTTCAATCAGCATGAAGCAGAGCACGCCGCCCATTCGCTGGATCCGGTCCGTCTCACGGAACAACTCGCCGATCATCGTCTCGCGGTTCAGGAAACCGGTCAGGGCGTCATAATTCGGGAGCACGAACGGAGATTGAATAGCCAGAGAATCGGGAATGTTCATCGCGCGGCGCCTTTTCGATAAGCCATCAGGTTTACTTATCGGCGTTCGTTAAGAATTCTTTAGGAATTGCTGGGAGAAATAAAAAAGGCGGCTCATATGAGCCGCCTTTTCTACGATGAGAATTAGCCGATGAAGTCGACCTTCGATGCGATGGGAATAATTCCGCGCTCATATCCCATCTCAAGCAGCTTGCGTATTGCGACCTTTCCATCTTCGCCGTACGAGAGCGTACGCTCGTTGACGTACATGCTGACAAAGCGGTTCGCCAGTGCTGTATCCAGATCGCGCGCAAACTGCATCGCGTAGGCGAGCGCTTCGTCCCGATGATCCAACCCATGCTGAATGCTCTCTCGTAACGCCTGTGTGACCGTGAGCATCGTTTCCTGGCCAAGGCTGCGACGAATCGCATTCCCGCCGAGAGGGAGGGGAAGTCCTGTCGTCTCACGCCACCACACGCCGAGGTCGATTACCTTCTGCAGGCCGTTTGCGGCGTAGGTAAGCTGCCCTTCGTGGATAATCAGTCCGGCATCGAAGTTGCCAGCGCAAATCTCGGGGATGATTTTGTCAAAAGCAACCGACGTCGTCTCCACTTCGGGGCAGAACAGCTTTAAAGCCAGATATGCCGTAGTGAGTTCACCCGGAACGGCGATGCGAATCTTTGCCAGGTCCGTCGGCTTGATCTTGCGGCTCGCCACCACCATGGGGCCATAGCCTTCTCCAACGCTTCCGCCGCAGGACATGATTGCGTAATTCTCCTGCAAGTAGGGATAGGCGTGAAAAGAGATTGCCGTTACGTCGTACAGGGGAGACGAAATGGCCTGGCGATTCAGCGTCTCGATATCGCAAAGTGTATGGCTGAATTTGAAACCGTTCACCCGGACTTTGTTCGTGGCGAGTCCATAGAACATAAAAGCATCGTCCGAGTCAGGACTGTGAGCGATTTTAATTTCGCGAACCCCTGAAGGTGACGCGGAGGCTTTATTAGTGTCGGGTTGCGGGGATGACGAAGTTACACTCACTCTTTACCTGGTCCTTTCAAACACAGAGTTGAAGCATCGCAATCAGCCTCACTCTTCTAATGATTACCTGTGGGAAGCGATTCAGTTGGCCTCATTGCTTGACTGAAAACGGCGGACCCGGAACCACGCTGTTGCAAGTGCCGCCGCCGAGATTACTTTTAAAGTATCGCCCGGCAGAAACGGAAGCACTGCCATGCTCATTACTATTTTCGCACCTGCTTGAGTGTAAATCGCAAGCCAAAGGGAACCGCAAAGCAATATAACGACGTTTCCTGCGGCTGCCGACGCAACGCGAGTGATAAACGTGGGAGTTCCTTTACGAGCGAACCAGGAGACGATTGCCGCTACGAATGGATATGACAGCAGGTATCCGCCGGTTGGACCAACGATCTGCGCAACCCCGCCAATCCCGTGAGGAGTAAAGACCGGCAACCCTGCCGCACCTTCAACCAGGTAGAACGCAAGCGCGGCGCATGCCGTGCCCGGCTCCAGCAACAAAGCCACCAGGAGTACCGCAAAAGGCTGCATGGTCAGCGGCACTGGGCTGAACAGGAGCGGTAATGAAATGTGTGCGCAGACAGCCACAAACATCGAGGCAGAAATAGCCAGCCCAGCGGAACGAAGCAGCGTGGTCGTACTCTGCTGAGAGTTGGAAGCCGCAATCGCCGGTGTCTTCGCGAATAACTCAGCCATGTTAGTAATTCTCCTGGTAGCGAATATTTCCAGCGCTTATTCGGTCTCCGCGCTCTTTATTGCGGACCCTCTCAGGCTGTGGTCTGCGGCATCATGTTCGAGTAGCTCGTGGGTCGTGGCGGAGATTCTCAGGCGCTCTGCCCTGTGTCTTTGTATGTGTCGAGCCATGGCAACAGCCGCCCAAAGCAGCGCCGCAACACAGATCAATAAAACCACGAAGAGGATACGCATGTTTTGAGCCTGCGTCAGAATACCAAAATGCGGGAGGTTTATCTCACACTCGCCTGAATCCACTGCAAATAGGCATCGCTCATCCTTCCCACGTCCAATACCACGAACTCCGGAAGTTCATAGCTATGAAGGGATTTAAGCGCTTCTTCCACATGCAGAACATTGTGTTCCGTTGTTTTGATCACCAACATCGCTTCGTTCGCTTCCTCGATCTTTTCCCGCCAGCGAAACACCGAATGGATTCCTGGCAATATATTGACGCACGCCGCAAGCCTCCTCTCTACCAGCATGCGGGCGAGTGTCGGAGCCGCTTCCATGGTGGACGTGGTGATCACGATCTTTGCTGGACTAGTAGCCATCCTGCCTCCTCATGCGCGGAACTCAACAGACCCCGGCGGCACAATGGTAAGTGCTGCGAACAAAACGGGCACAGCGTGCCGAGATTGGTTCCTCGCGAACAATTCATCTTCCCCGCCTATTGACTGGAGACGCGAGGAAAAGTTCACTGGAGAAAGGGTCTCCAGCGGCCGAAATGAAGTGCAAGCCAAGCTGAAATGTCCCAAGGTCAGGTAATTTGCCCAATAGCAGTCCCAATCCGAAGCCTCCGATCAAACCCGGCGTCAAATTTCTGATGATCCTGTTTGCATCGCGCCGTCGCATTGCCAGCTGCCTGGCAATCGCTTTTGCTGTGTTTCTCGGATTCCACGTCATCCTCGGAAACAATGGCGTGACCGTGTACCAGCAGAAGCGCAGTGAGTACAAAGCTTTGCAGCAGGAAATCGATCAACTAGAGAAAGAAAACGCCAGGCTGAAAGATCATGTAGTTCATTTGAAAAATGACTCCGGCGCCATCGAACATGAGGCCAGAGAGCGCCTTCATTATGCGCGTCCTGGCGAGGTCATTTACACGCTGAATGAGAAGCCTGCGGAAGCCCAATCCACGCCGGCTCCAAAAGTGCAGAAGTAATCTCAGCAGTCGAAGACAAGCTAAGCCTGATCTACGCCCGCTGGCCCTCGAGCGCCTCGGTCAGTGAAGTTGCCAACTGCTCGCGCAGGTGTTCATCCAACTTCTTACCGCCTGCCGTCAGGTAAAACACATCGATCGCGATTTCACCTTCCGTGTCGATCAGCGCGACTTCGATATTGCATTGATGATCAGCCAGGGATCCCGCAATCTTCCGCAGCAATCCGGGGCCGTCCTGGGCAACTACCTGCAACAGTGTGCTGTGGGTGGACGATGTGTCGTCGAACGTCAGACGTGTTTGTACATCCACCTTACCCACTCCTAGGCGTGTAGCATTCCGGCCTTTCAAAAGCACTTCCACGGGCATCTCGAGCGAAACCACTTTCCGAATGCTTTCCTTGAACCTCTCAATCTCTGAGGGATTCAGTTCAAGAGTGCGAAAGCTGTCGGTAAAGTGAAAAGTGTCCACAATGACGCCCTTTTCGTTGGAGAATGCGTCCGCCTTCACAATGTTCATGCCCCATGCAGACAGCGCGCCAGCCATGTCCGCAAACAACATCGGCCTGTCGCGGGTAATAAGTGTCAATTCACACAACTGGCGCCCTAGGCGGAACTCCACCCGCACCGGCTGCTTATCAAGATCAACTGCCATCAGGAAATGGTTGCGGACCTGTTCAGGAAGGCGAGTCTGCAGATATCGCTGAGGAAGTCCTTCAAGAAACTGCTTCAATTCAGGTTCGCGGTCAGGAACCATGGAGCGGATCCGATACAACAGCGTTGGGTCCACGTCGGAGTGATAGCGAACTTCATCTACGCTACGATCCATGAAGTTTGATGTGGAAATATAAAGCTGCCAAAGCGACTCCGCCTTCCACGGTGTAAGCGCATCCGGATGCACCGCCTTGATATCCGCATACGTCATCAGCGTCAGCATCTTTACCTGCATCGGTGTGCCAATCTTCTCGGCGAAGCGCCGAATATTTTCGGCGTCGAACACATCGCGCCGCAGCGCGAGAGACATCTCCAAGTGATTGCGGATGAGCTTTCGGACGGTGTCGCGCTCTTCTGCATCGAAGTCGAGCCGGGCAAGCAGGCTCTCAGCAAGCTCGACGCTCTGTTGCGTGTGCTCTCCAGTTCTGCGGGCTTTCCCGATATCGTGCAACAGCAGCGAGAGCAGGAAAAGATCCATCCGGTCCAACTCCGGAAGTAGAGTCGAAAGCCGTTTCTCCCACTCCTGTGTCGGCTGGCGGAGCGTGTGGATGTTGTCGATGACAAGGAAAGTGTGTTCGTCCACGGTGTAACGGTGGTAGGCGTCGCGAATCACCAGCGCGTCTATCCCATGAAATTCGGGAATCAGAAGTTCGAGAATTCCCAGCGCGTGCATGGTTCGCAAAGCATGGGCGGCCTGCGGCCCAAGCAGCACTTCGCGAAGGCAATTCCATAGGAACGGTCCCTCGGGCATGTGCACTGCAAGCACCGGCAGCGCATCCGTAATCCTGTCCTCGGCATTCTGGCTGAGTGTGTAGCCGTGGGTGGCAACCAGCGCGAAGAGTCGGAGAATCGCATCGGCGTCGTTGACTTCAGCATTTTCAGCCAAATCGACGCGCCCATTTTCTACGTAAAAATCGGTCCCGGCCACCGGCGTACGACGTCGCCGGAAATGCCGGTAAAAAGACGCGCGAGCAGGCGGAAGATCATCCATCAGCAGCACCGCCCGCCGGTAGATTGTGCGCGCATGGCGATAGTAGGTCCGCATCCAGTAAGCAGGATCGGCGGTTCCTCTGGTCTCAAGACCAATGCTTAGTGCTGCGGCTTCGTCCTGCGCGTGCCAGTCCAACGTGTTGTCATCGCGTCCACAGCGGAAGTGGAGAAAGCAGCGAACGGAGCTGAGAAATTCGAATGCGCTTTCCGCGTCCCCGTTCGGGCTCGAAAAGGAGGGTTTTTTGGGCCACTCCTTCGTTTCCCGCAGGGTAAATAGCAAGGCAAACCATTGCGCGAAGTGGTGGTCACGCAGGCCGCCGGGACAATCTTTGATGTTGGGCTCAAGGTGGAAAATCGTGTTGCCGAACTTCATGTGACGGCTGCGTGCAATTTCCGCCAGCTTTTGCGCCAGCGGATTCCACTCCCGCTGAACGAGGTCTGGTATGAGATTGTCCTGGAGTTTTTTGTAAAGAGGGAAGTCTCCGGTCAAAAACCGGCGGTCGAGCAGGGAGAGGGTAAATTCAATGTTTTCAGGGTCGAAGCGATCACACTCGCGGAGGACCCGCGTCGCTGGACTGGCACGCAATCCGATATCCCACATTGCCTGGCTACAAGCACGAACAGAATCTCGGGCCTGCAACTCCGCATCCTCATCCGCACAGAGGTAAAGCACATCGATATCGGAGGAAGGAAAGAGTTCTTTTCGGCCAAATCCGCCGGTGGCTACGACGGCAATTCGGCTTGGTTCTCCGACAAGATCCGTCCAAAGGCGTCGTACGATTGCGTCCACGATGGTGGTGCGACGGTGAATTGCGGCAACCCCGTCACTCGTGCGTTCAAATGTCTCGCGCATGGCGAGAGAGTCTTGCTGATACTTTTCTCGTAGCTCGGGAATCAGTATGGACTCTGGTGTCATGCCTGCGCTTTCCGGGAGTTGGGATTGCAGTCCGGCATTGTCCGGCGGCAATCGCGTGGGCAAAAAGGCTAGAGAGCTGTCGGACCCCGGTCGTCATTTCTAATTCGAATTGCTTCCTCAATCTTAGATACAAATATCTTGCCGTCGCCGATTTTCCCCGTCCGTGCGGCAGTAAGAATGGCCTGAATCGCCTTATCCACAAAATCATCGTTGATGACAATTTCGAGTTTGATCTTGGGCAGAAGGTCCACCGTGTATTCGCGACCCCGATAGAACTCTGTATGTCCCTTCTGTCTGCCGTGACCCCGGGCCTCCAGGATGGTCATACCCTCAATTCCCACTTCCATCAGTGCGTCTTTTACCGCGTCCAGCTTTGACGGCTGGATAACCGCTTCTATCTTTTGCATAAACCTATGCCTCAGGATGTTCAGAGTATCAGCTTGGCAGCCCGGGAAAACCGATTTTTACAGCTGTCACGACGCCCATTCGTAACCTTCTTCGCCGTGCTGTGTTACGTCAAGGCCAGTCTCTTCGTCCTCGGATGACACGCGTAGCCCGATAACCAGGTCCACCAGCTTCAAAAGCAGAAGAGTTCCAAGGACCGAAATTACCCAGGCTACGCAGACCCCTGCCACCTGGTTCAGGACCTGGTGATAGTTTCCTTCGATGGCGCCTGACGGGAGCGGATTGCCATTCTGATCTTTGAAAATGGGGTTGATAACGCTGCTGGCGAAGACACCGGTGAGCACGGCTCCTAGTGTGCCGCCCGCGCCGTGCACTCCGAATGCGTCAAGGGAATCATCGTAACCGAACATTTTCTTGACGATGGTTACCATCAGGTAACAAAAAATCCCGGCGATCAGGCCGATCGCCAGAGCCGACATAGGCTGCACGAAACCTGCAGCAGGTGTAATTGCGACCAGACCGGCAACCGCGCCAGAAATGGCTCCCAGGGCGCTGACCTTACGATTGCGCGCATATTCCGCAATTGCCCAGCCAATGCCTGCTGCTGCCGCCCCTAAATGCGTGTTCACAAAGGCACTCGTAGCCAGGCCACCGGCACTTAAGGCACTTCCCGCATTGAATCCGAACCAGCCCACCCACAACATGCAGGCGCCAATGAAGCTGAGAACCACAGAGTGAGGTGGCATTGGCTCATGGGGATAACCCAGACGCTTGCCCAGGTAGAGCGCACATACCAAGGCGGAAACGCCGGAGGTAACGTGCACCACTGTGCCGCCTGCAAAATCTAGAGTCGGAATGTGGCCGCCGAGCGACGCGTTCAGAAGACCGCCTTTGCCCCAAACCATGTGAGCCATTGGGTCGTACACAAGCAAGGACCACAAAACGAGAAAGACCGCCATAGCGCTGAACTTCATACGCTCGGCAAAGGCGCCACTGATCAAAGCGGGAGTAATGACTGCGAACATCAGCTGATACACCATGAACGTCAGGTGGGGGATGGTTGCAGCGTAGTCCGCGTTGGGCGTGAGGCCTACTCCCCGGAGAAAGGCGTAATGCAGTCCGCCGATAAAACTATTGCCGGAGTCGAAGCACAGACTGTAACTCACCAGTACCCAGAGCACCGAAACGATCAGCATCATCGCAAAGCTTTGCATCATTGTCGAAAGAACGTTCTTCTTTCGGACAAGTCCGCCGTAGAACAGAGCCAGCCCCGGGCCTGTCATCATCAGCACGAGGGCCGAACTTACAAGCATCCAGGAATTGTCAGCTGAAGACTTTGCGTCTGCTATCTGGGCCTGGAGTTTCCCGATTTGGTCCTGCACGGCTGAATCCGTAGAACTGAGACCACCGCTCCCGGTGGTCTGGCTATGCGCAAGAACGGGAAGAAAACCAAATAACAAAAGGCCAGCAAGCAAACCTGCTCGCAAGTGACGTATCGATTTATCACGACGCAGTGAGTCGAACACTCAACCTCCCCTGTAACGAAAGGACCCGCAGTAGTGTTATATTCGGCAAACAAGTGCTTTCGGCGCGCGTTATCATCAACTTGAATGAAGAATTCCGAAACGGATAGCGTAATTCCGATGTCAGTTTCGAAACCGTGGTCAGAGCTTTGGCTTTACTGTTTCACATTCTAAGGTGTTTCGAAAACGACGATTCCGCGAGGGTGCCTCCTCGGTGCGGATTGTGGCTTCTCGTTCCTCCGGAATGAATCGAAGTTCCCCCATCGAGTGTTTAGTTACGAACAAGTAATGCTGATGCGCAAAAAGTGTGACTAAAGGGGTAGTGCATAAATTTGAGCGGTCGCGTCAACTGTAAACGACTGCGAAATTGCTGTTCTGGTGAGGAACTTGGTTCCTTCGGCTTGGTCGTCGAATTCATGAAAATAACAGCCCTTTTGCGTCGTCTGGTCTTCTCCGTCCTAATGACGGCATGCCTATTTGCGTCTGCGCAGAGTTTCACCTTCAAGGAATATGGTCAGGAACAAGGTCTCGGCGATCTCGCGATCAGGAGCATTGACCAGGATCGGGGCGGTTTTCTCTGGATCTCGACTGAGAATGGAGTCTTCCGCTACGACGGTTCCCGCTTTATCGAATATGGGCGTAAACAAGGTCTCTCAAACCCATTCGTAGCGAATGCGCATATCGATTCTCGCGGAGTCGTCTGGGCCGGAAGTCCCACCGGTGTCTATTTCCTGCAAGGCGAGCGCTTTCACGAGCTACTCTACGGCGACAAATCCCTTGATATGGACGATGCCTCTGCGATGACGTCCACAGCTTCCGGAGAAGTGTTAATCAGTTCCGTCCACGTACTCTATTCCGTGATAGCGTCTGGCGATTCGTGGAACGTCAAGCGCTATGACGAGCGCTACCCCTCGGTTCCCTCGAAAATGAAAACGTACGGCCTGCTGGCTGCGCGGGACGGATCCGTCTGGACGGGCTGCGATCAAGGAATTTGCAGATCGGCTGGCGCCGGTTTTCAGAGGATCGGGGACGCGGAGCATGTTCCTGCCGACCGATATATTGCCCTGACCGAAGACAGCAAGGGGAATATTTGGGTACGTGGCGATAAGCATTTGATCGAGCGCCCAGCCGGTTCAACAGAGTTCCGGGATGTTTCTCTTGGTTTCCCCTTCGACCCCCGGGAGACCACCAATGCTGCGCTGATTGAAGACAGAAATGGCAGGATTCTGACCCCGGCGCTTCCGGGGATTGCGCGATGGAATGGACAAAGTTGGGATGTCATCGGGCCAAGCGTTGGGCTGCCGGACTCGAATATCCAACAAATACTTGTTGATCGCGAAGGCATCGTCTGGATTGGCTGCCACGGACGTGGTTTGTTCAAGTGGCTGGGATACGACGAGTGGGAACACTGGTCGACGGGACA
This sequence comes from uncultured Acidobacteriaceae bacterium, assembly GCA_963816335.1. Lineage (GTDB taxonomy): Bacteria > Acidobacteriota > Terriglobia > Terriglobales > Acidobacteriaceae > JANXZS01. The sequence goes on from CAWFKA010000016.1 coordinate 467,711, forward strand.
GGGAATTCGCAATCCAGCCATCTTCGGCATGGCGATCGATCCCCAGGGTCGCGTCTGGGTAGGCAATGGCGAGACAATTGATGTAAGCGACATCCAGCATCACCAGTTTCATCCCTTTCCTCGCAAACTGCCTGCTCACCTTCTGGCGCTTCAATCTGCGGCTACAGATGCGGACGGCACCCTCTGGTTTGGCGACTATTCCGGCACTCTTCTGCATATTGATCCCAAAACCGATACGTACGAAACCATCACAGTGCCGCGCGGCGTTCACCAGCTTTTTGCAGACTCCTCCGGCACCGTGTGGGCTATTGCTTCAAAAGGGCTTTATGGGATTCCTCCATCGCGGGAGGGTAAGAGAATTCCGGTTCTAGAGCCCGACGCAGACATGAGCAAGGACAATCTCAAAAGCATTTCCGAAGCACCGGATAAGACCCTGTGGGTCGGCACTGGAACCGGACTCTTCCATCGTTCCTCGAACGGCTGGCACCGGGTGCAATTGCACAACGCTGAGATTGGCTCGGAATTTAACACCGTGGCGGCTGGCCCAAACGGCGATGTCTGGGTAGCAGGGAAATTCGGAGGAGTCGCCCGGCTGCGGGTTGAGAATGATATCGCCGCAGCCGTTCAAATTATCACGGTTCCCACCCTCTCCTCGGAAAACGTGAATGGCATTTCCGTCGACAGCAGGGGATGGGTATGGATCGCCAACGATCACGGCGTGGATGTTCTGGAAGGAACGCGCTGGCGGCACTTTGATCGTGACGAAGGCTTGTTATGGAACGACACAAACGAAGGCGCTCTCGTGATTGATAAAGACGGCTCGGCGTGGATAGGAACCAGCGCCGGCCTATCTCACCTGATCCACCCCGATGCGCCTTCCCTATCGAATCCACTGGTCGCGCGCATTGAAGACGCCTCATGGGGTGGGCGCGAACTGCCGGTTGACAGGCCCTCGGAGGTTCCCTGGCAAACAGGCGATCTCGCCGTAGATTTCGCTGTTTTCAGTTATCGAAACGAGGCCGCTGTCACTTACCGCTACAGGTTGGTGGGTCTGGAGGACGATTGGGTTTCGACCCGCAACCACTCCGTTCGCTATCCCAAGCTTCCTCCTGGCCGATACAGGCTTGAAGTAGTGTCGGAAGACTCCGGCCTGCACCGCATTTCACCCCCCGCGATACTGACTTTTGAAGTCAGGCCGCCATGGTGGATGACGTCAATGGCCCGGGTGTTGATGGCGATAGGAGTGCTCCTCATCGGGGCAATGATTCTCCGGTGGAGACTTAGGCGACTTCTCGACATGCAGAAAAGGCTTGAAAGCCTCGTGGCGGAACGAACTCACGCTTTGCAATCCGAGCGTCGTGAATTGCTGGCGACGAGGGAAGTACTCCGGCAGCAGGCAACGCGGGATGGATTGACCGGACTGCTCAATCGAACCGCGATTCTCGAGGTGCTGAATCGCGAGTGGAAGCGCGCCGAAAGGGAGAAATCCGGTCTCGCAGTTATCATCGCCGACGTCGACCACTTCAAGCGCTTCAACGACACCTACGGACATATCTCGGGAGATGAAATTCTGGTTGCCATTGCCGACCGGCTGAAGGAAAGTATTCGAGAATACGATTCTGTCGGGCGATACGGTGGCGAAGAATTCCTCATCGTGCTGACCGGATGGAATCGCGAAGGCGGCGAGCAGCGATTGACTCATCTATGGCAATCGGTCAGCACCGAGCCATTAAGCCTGGGCAGCCGGCCGGTTGTCGTCACATCCAGTTTCGGGGTCGCCGGCTTTTCTGCGGGAGAACCCGCCGCTGCGCTGAATGACCTTCTTATCGCAGCGGATCAGGCGCTCTATCGAGCAAAAGCGCTGGGCCGTAATCGCATTGAATTTGCCCAGCCCGTTAGCTCCGAAACGTTGAGTGGATAGCCGGCAGACCGCGAAAAGCCGCTTGCAAGCTGACGGATTTTGCTCGCTGTCTCACAAATTGCTCGCCATTTCTGCCAGGCCATTTGCCGGAGTATAGTAAGTGGATGAGCGACAGCTTCCGCGACCGCTACTTCTTCGGGGCCCTTGAAAGCAGCGCCCAAAACCGGGAAAAAATCCGTGAAGCAAGCTATGGTTACGAACAGCCCGAAGGCGTGTTCATGACCTCTCTTGACCTCGCGGTGAACTGGATCCGGAAAAACTCCGTCTGGCCCATGACATTTGGCCTTGCATGTTGCGCCATCGAGATGATGTCGATGGGAGCGTCTCGATTCGATATCGCCCGCTTTGGAGCGGAGGTTTTTCGGCCCTCTCCGCGCCAGTCAGATCTCATGGTCGTCGCCGGGCGCGTCTCCCAGAAGATGGCCCCTGTGATTCGCCGTCTTTATGAACAAATGCCCGAGCCCAAATGGGTGATTTCCATGGGCGCCTGCGCCACATCGGGTGGAGTTTTTAACAATTATGCCCTGCTGCAGGGCGTAAACCAGGTAGTCCCGGTCGATGTCTACGTGCCCGGATGCCCGCCGCGCCCGGAACAGCTGCTCTACGCCATGACCCTTCTTCAGGAAAAAATCCAGCACGAGAAGGGGAGCCTTCGGAAGACCTTGAACCTGCAGCCAGATTACGTCGCCGAATGATCCGGTTCGAATCTCTATTTTGGGTTAGGAGTTCACAAAGTTCCAAGAATCGAATTGAATGCCAGAAAAGGTATTCTTTTCGTGTTTACATGTCGCTTTTACTGACCTAATCTGGATGTGGTCACTTGTACGTATTCCGTTTGTATGTCTTTGTAGATTGAACAACATTCCTTCCGGGTGGGTGCCGTTATAGATTCGGGGCAACCCAACTGGGAGAAAACTAAACTAACCCGGTGGAATCTGTGGTAGCTTCATTAATGATGCCAGTAAGTTAAGTTACGTGGAATCACACTGCCCCTGAGAGTGGAAAGCATGGAGCGAATCCACTTCTTGAACTGATTTTGATCTCCAAATGTTACAAGGTTGCGGAGGATAGACGCATGTTAGCTCGTCCGTTGAGTTCTCTGAGCCGAATTCTGCTTGCTGTTTGCGCCGTTGGGCTCGGGTCATCGAGCCTCTACGGGCAGGATTCGCCCAGTACACCCACAAAGCCGGCAGCAGCACCTGCTGCACCATCGGCTTCTCGAATCGACATTTTCACTGGTTATTCTTACCTGGCACCCAAGGGAACAGTAAATGTCCCTGGGGTCAATTCTGATGGTTCCGCCTTGCCGGTTTCGTATTCGGCAGTGAATCTTGGCGCAATCGGCAGCGTGGCTTATTATTTCGACCGGTATTTTGGAGCCCAGTTCGAAATGGGAGCCCATCCGGATGGAAATAATGACGGCTTCTACACCTATCAAGGCGGCTTGATTGGGCGATATCCCGGTGAGTTGACCGGAATTACCCCGTTCATGCATGCCCTTGCTGGCACCGCAAAAGTGGGAGGCCCGTACCACCAGCCTTACACCTACGGCGTTGCCATGACGATTGGTGGCGGAGTTGATTATGAAACTCCTTTCTTACATCACCATCTCGCGTTGCGCCTCTTCCAGGCGGATTACGAATACATGCACGTCAACTTTGGACCGCAGTCTCCGGTTCCTCCTGATTACAAATTCGGAGGTCGTGCGAATATCAATGCTGCTCGTTTGAGCACCGGATTGGTATTCCACTTTGGATCCATTGTTCCTCCACCTCCAGTGGAATATGCATGCTCGGTGAATCCCGCTTCTCTTTATCCGGGTGATCCCGCCACGGTAACCGGTACCGCCACCAACTTGAACCCCAAGAAGACCCCGAAATATTCGTGGACTGCTACTGGAGTTAAGTTGACCGGCGATTCCAACGTTGGGCAGATCGACACCGCTGGCGTTGCACCGGGAACGTATGCAATCAAGGGCAATGTAACCGAGGGCGTCAAGCCTGGTCAGTTCGCAGATTGCACCGCAAGCCTGACAGTCAAGCCCTTCGAACCGCCAACACTTTCCTGCTCGGTGAATCCATCCACCATCAAGCCGGGTGATTCGGCTACCGTCACGGCACAGGGTGTAAGCCCGCAAAATCGTCCGTTGACCTACACCTTCACCACATCGGCTGGTCAGGTTAGCGGCACCGGCAACACAGCGACGCTCTCCACCGCTGGCGCTCCTGCTGGAACAATCACCGTTACCGGCAACGTTTCCGATGACAAGGGCCAGACAGCCTCTTGCACGGCGACTGTCAACGTCGAAGCACCGCCACCGCCGCCTGTACCCAAGACCCAGACGCTCTGCTCGATCACGTTCGATCGTGACACCAAGCGTCCGGCTCGTGTGGACAACGAAGCCAAGGCTTGCCTCGATGACGTGGCCCTTAACCTCCAGCGTCAGGCAGATGCAACGGCCGTCCTGGTAGGCGACAAGGCAGCGGCAACACCAGTACCGAAGAACAAGAAGGCCGCCAAGGCAGTAGAAGACCTCGCAGCACAGCGCGCGGTCAACACCAAGGCGTACCTGGTAACTGAAAAGGGTATCGATGCGTCCCGCATTTCGGTTCGCACCGGTACTGCGGATGCCAACCAGGTCCAGAACTACCTTGTTCCCACTGGCGCAACGTTCGATAACGACGTACCTGGAACTACCGCCGTCGACGAGTCTGCAGTAACTGTACAGACCCGCAAGGCGCTTCCAGAAAAGCACCCGACCCACAAGAAGGCCGCTCAGTAAACAGCGTGCAGATTGTGCGTTGAACCCTAAAAGGCTGACCGGCAACGCTGGTCAGCCTTTTTGTTTAGCAGTAACCGTGGCGGCGACATCTGTCACAACGGAGAGAGACGAAGTGGCATTTTCTAAATCTGGTTCAAGCGTAGCGGCGATCAAAAAAGTAACGCGGTCCACACAACGAAGCTTTCTCCTATTCCTTGTGTTCATGACTGCCCTAAGTACAAACGGCGCATTTGCGGCCGAGAGTGCCTGGATACCTGTCGGCCCGGATGGAGGCGACGCCAGGAGTTTCGCGGCAGACGCTTCCAACCCAAAACATATATATCTCGGGACCACGAACAGCTGGATCTACCAGTCGCAGGATGGCGGTTCGAGTTGGAAGCGCCTCGCCAAGCTGTCAAAGAACGATGATTTGATCGTGGACAATATCCTTGTGGACACCACCGATCCCAAGACGCTCTTCGTGGCGACGTGGGTCGTGGATCATCCCGATGGCGGTCTATTCATCAGTTCCGATCAGGGCGCTCACTGGAAGGCTGTGGAGGACATGCAGGGGCAATCCATTCGCGCGCTGGCTCAGTCCGCTTCCGACCCCAAGACCCTCATCGCGGGTACGTTGAAGGGGGTCTACCGCAGCGAGGATAAAGGACTGCACTGGAAGCTCATCAGCCCCACCGGCAGCATGGAATTGCATGAAGTTGAGTCGATCGCCATTGATCCGGTAAATCCGCAGACCATCTACGCGGGAACATGGCACCTGCCCTGGAAGACAACGGATGGCGGCGCAAATTGGCATAACATCAAGCAGGGCATTATCGACGACTCGGATGTTTTCTCCATCATCATCGATCCAAAAATGCCAACCAACGTTTATGCGAGCGCCTGCTCCGGCATTTACAAGAGCGAGACCTCCGGTGAGCTCTTCAAGAAGGTGCAGGGAATTCCGTCAACAGCGCGTCGCACGCGCGTCCTGATGCAGGACCCCGTGAATCGCAGCACGGTGTATGCGGGCACCACGGAAGGCCTCTATCGCACTACGGCAGCGGGCGTAAACTGGCAGCGTCTAACTGGCCCGGACGTCATCATCAATGATGTTTATGTCGATCCTTCGAACCCGCAGCACGTTCTGCTTGCGACAGACAGAAGCGGCGTTCTCGAGAGTTCCGATGGCGCAATTTCTTTCAAACAGTCGAATTCGGGCTTTTCGCAACGGCAGGTCGCCACAATTCTTCTGGACACCAAAAATCCAAAAACGATCTTCGCCGGGGTCTTGAACGACAAGTCCTATGGCGGCGTGTTTGTTACCCAGGATAACGGCCAAACCTGGCAGCAGCGGAGCAATGGGCTTGAAGGTCGCGATGTCTTCAGTTTCGGTCAGACGCAGGACGGCAAAGTTCTTGCCGGAACAAGTCACGGCATCGTGCAGTGGGACGGTGCAAGCTGGCAGCCCACAGGCAAAGTAGTCAATTCTGTCGAAAAAACCACCTATACAACTGTTAAGGGCAAACGTGTTCCTAAGGTAAAAGTGGTGGCGTTGCCCCCAACCACGCTTGACGCCCGCGTCAACAAGATCAGTGCAACCGAAGATGTCTGGTATGCAGCTACATCGGAGGGTATCTACCTGACATCTGATCACGGAGCAACCTGGCAGGGCCCACTACTCAAGGGGCCGCCGTTCATCGGCGTGGCCAGCAGCGGGACCACGGCATTTGCCGCGCGGCGGGAAAGCCTTGCTGTTTCAGAGGACAGCGGCAAGACATGGGAAGCAGTCCCCCTTCCCGCGAACCTGACCGCTGTTCGAGTTATCGCGACAACGCCGAACGGAATTTTGTGGCTTGGCGGAAGAGAGGGCATGTTCTTCAGCGATAACCACGGTAAGTCCTGGAAGCAGATGGACAACCTGCCGTTCCGTGACGTGAATGGCCTGAACTATGACACGGAGTTGAAGAGGCTTCTCGTCACGTCGTGGCGTTCCACATGGGTGCTCGCCGTCAGCGAGTCTGACAGAACATTCAAGTATTGGGACAGCGGCTGGAGCGTACACTCCGTTCGATCTTCGGGAGGAAGGCTGATGGGCGCCTCTCTGTTCGATGGAGTCGTGATGCAGCCCAATGAACCGACCATTGCCGCTACCGGAACCAACTAATACTTGTGAAGTCAGAACACAGCAATCCTTCGCAGGCGGACGATCAACCGGTTCGCCTGCGAAGTTTTTTAGCGGAAGATTTGCCCGCGATGTATGCGCTCGACCAGGCATGCTTCCGCGCAGGTATTTCCTACTCTCTCGATGAACTGCATTACTTCGTTACCCATCCGGGCAGCTTTTCGATCATAGCGGAGAGCGATGCTGAAGCGTGTGCCGCCTTCTGCATCGTTGAACGAACGCGCAGGCGCGGATTGGTCTACGGCCACATCATCACGATTGACGTTCAACCCCGCCTTCGCCGTCATGGGATCGGAGGCATCCTGATGCAAGCCCTTGAAGAGAGGCTTTCGGGGTTGAAGGCGGCGCGATGTATTCTCGAGGTCGCAGTCGATAACGCGGGGGCGCAGGAGTTCTACGCCAGCCGCGGATACCAGGTCACGGCTAGACTGCGCAACTACTACATGGGTAGCCTGGATGCTTTGGTGATGGAGAAAGAACTGGGCTGAAGCCAGCGGCCTAGTGTTCCGTCCTGGTTGCGGAAACTAAAGCAGCTTCAAGCGATGAACGTTTTGCGTCGTTCAATTCGCCCATCTCCCGCCACAAGACGCGGCCGTGCTTATCGATAAGCAGGACTGTGATTTCTTTGTCGGAATCGATTTTCAAACTCTTCATAAAGTTCAGGCGATTCAGATAAAGAGGAATCGTCGTCTGTCTCTGCTCATTTTCTGGCAGATTGCTGCGCAAGGAGGAGTTTATCCACCAGCGATAAAGGAAATTTTCTTTACCGTAGACGGGCAAAAGGTAGTGATGGATTCCCGGCCGTGACAACTCAACATTTTTCACGACTGGAGCCCAGCTGTCGGCGTCCTTCTGCTGTTCGCTCTCGAACGTCAGAAATACGAGATTTACCTGTCCCTGAAAGTCAGAAGGAAGCGTCACTTTCGTCTTTTCAAGATTGTAGGAAGCAATGACAGGAAAGCTAAGGTTCAAGGTAGCCTGCGCGGTAGCGGCATGGCAAACGACCGGCAAAAGTACCAAGCAAGCGAGCTTTAGAAAGGAGCGCATGGACCTGTGATTAATTCTCTTTTCTTGTACAAACGATATTACCAGTGAGGAGCGGAGCCCGGGTCAGATTTCGTCCTGTCGCAATCTGCACAGAGTTCATTATCCAACGGCAACATGGCTCCAGTATGATTAAGAGGTATGACAGTGCCGACCATCGCGACAACGATCCGTCATCCCTTTCGCGCCAACGACCCACGTCTTGAACCAATAGCCGAACGGGTGCAGCGTGGCGAACGTCTCACCTTTGAAGACGGCGTAACCCTGTATCAATCGTCAGATCTGCTTGCTGTAGGGTGGTTGGCGAACTGGGTTCGTGAGCAGATGCACGGAAACGTTGCGTATTTCAACGTGAACCGGCACATCAATCCAACCAACGTGTGCGTTGCGGCATGCCGCCTGTGTGCTTTCGGCCGAAAGAAGGGGACGGAGGGTTCGTATACGATGGCGCTGGAACAGGCGTGGGAGACGGCTGCGTCTGGCTACACAGAAGCTGTTACGGAGTTCCACATCGTCGGAGGATTGCATCCGGATTTGCCGTTTGAATATTTTCTCGATCTTATTGCCGGATTGAAAGTGCGCTTCCCGCAAGTTCACATCAAGGCCTTCACCATGGTGGAGGTGGCGTTTCTCGCCAAGAGGGCCAAGCTCTCCATCGCCGACACGCTCAGGAAGATGAAGGCGGCGGGAGTCGATTCTCTTCCCGGCGGTGGCGCGGAAATCTTCGCGGATCGTGTGCGTCACATTATTTGCGACCACAAGATCGATGGCAACGAATGGCTGGAGACGGCCCGCATCGCCCACAACCTGGGTCTGCGCTCCAATGCAACGATGTTGTATGGGCACATCGAGAACGATGAGGATCGCGTAGACCATCTGCTGCGTCTTCGCTCTTTGCAGGATGAGACGGGTGGGTTTCAGACTTTCATTCCGCTCGCATTTCACCCCGCCAATACAGCACTAGGGCATCTGACGACAACAACCGGCATGACAGATATTCGCCAGATCGCTGTCAGTCGGCTTTTGCTGGATAATTTCCCACACATCAAGGCGTACTGGCAGATGATGACGCCGAAAATCGCGCAGATAGCCCTTCGCTTCGGATCCGATGATATCGACGGTACCGTGGTTGAGGAGAAAATCTATCACGATGCCGGAGCCACCACCCCCCAAGGCTTGCAGCGCCGAGGTTTGATTCGCCTGATTACCGAAGCCGGCAGGGAGCCGATCGAACGCGATACCCTCTACCGCTCGGTAACTCGGACGGAAGATGCATTCACGATCGCTGTCTAAGTTTTGATTCTCCGATCGCTCCGAGTATGACGCGCTAGTAGGCTGCGATCCCCGTGATGCTCTGTCCAATAATCAACGTGTGGATATCGTGCGTGCCCTCGTACGTCTTTACGGATTCCAGGTTCATCATGTGCCGCATGACGGGATAGTCGTCCGTAATGCCGTTGGCGCCGAGAAGGTCTCGAGCCATGCGCGCACATTCAAGCGCCATCCACACATTGTTCTTCTTGGCCAGCGAGATATGCTCGAAGCTGACCTTGCCCTCGTCTTTCATTCTTCCGACATGCAGAGCAAGCAATTGTCCTTTGCTGATCTCACTGATCATCCACGCCAGCTTTTCCTGTACTAATTGATGGCTCGCAATCGGTGAATCGCGAAATTGCTTGCGTAGCAGAGAGTATTGAAGAGCCGTGTCGTAGCACGACATGGCCGCGCCAATTGCACCCCAGCTGATTCCATACCGCGCCTGGTTCAGGCACATCAGGGGCGATTTCAGGCCACCCGTGCCGGGAAGCAGATTCGCTGAGGGTACATGAACGTCCTGCAAGGACAATCCAGAAGTGATGGATGCGCGAAGCGACCACTTGCCGTGAACGTCGTAGGCAGAAAAGCCGGGACGATCCGTCTCCACCAGGAAGCCGCGAACCCGATCACCTTCGTCGTCGACCTTGGCCCAGATAACGGCGACGTCGGCAATTGAGCCGGAAGTGATCCACATTTTCTCGCCGCTCAGCACATACCCGTCATCCACTCGGCGTGCCCGCGTCCGCATGCCTCCGGGATTCGAGCCAAAGTCCGGCTCTGTCAGACCAAAACATCCCAGCTTTTCGCCGCTCGCCAGCTTTGGCAGCCAATCATCCTTTTGCTGTTCGCTTCCAAACGTGTAGATGGGGTACATGACAAGCGCGGATTGAACGCTGACAAAGCTGCGAAAACCCGAATCGCCTCGCTCCAACTCCTGCATAACCAGCCCATACTCCACGTTGGACATGCCTGCGCAGCCGTAGCCTTCAAGGTTTGCTCCGAAGAATCCAAGAGCTCCCATGGGCTCTATCAATTCGCGGGGAAAGCGGCCGTCGCGGTTACATTGTTCAATGATCGGGACCAGGTTATCTTCGACGAACTGCCGCGCTGTGTCGCGGGCCATTCGCTCATCGTCATTCAAAAGCGCGTCAAAACCGATGAAATCAACACCGTGAAACGGGAAAGCCATGGCGGAGTTCTCCACTCTGTGCTGCGAGGTTAGATATCCAAAACAGGCAAGACTAGCAGAGTCGGCCGAAGCCTCGCAAAGGCAGGGCCACAAAGCTACTGCCGGATTTCAGCAGATAAACTTTCCTGGCAAAACTGCTGAGCAGGGAACCGTTGCGAATGTATCCCTATCTCGCGGCTGGATCAGGTGAGATATTCCCTGAGGAATGGATCGTCCGATGTTAGGAGATCGTGAGTGCTCCCATCGAAAATCAGCTCTCCCTCACGCAGCATAAGAAATGTAGTGCTGAGATCCTTCTCCCCATCCGGTATTGGCTCCATGTGGTTTTCAGCCGGATTAAAGCGGTGGCTCACCAGCGTAAATGCGTCCTGAAGGCGATGAGTCACAAGCAGGGAACTGGTGTGATAGACGTCGCGCTGTTTTACCACCAGTTCGATGATGGTGGTGGACGTAATGGGATCCAGACCGCCGGTGGGCGAGTCGTACAGCAACAAATCCGGTTTGGTGATAATCGCTCGAGCAATGGCGACGCGCCGCCGCATGCCGCCGGAGAGCTGCGAAGGAAACATCTGCATCGTATGTTCCAATTCAACAAAACGTAGTGCCTCTGCCACTCGCGTGTCGATCTCCGCATCGGGGACGTGCTCCTCCACCAGACGGAACCCGACATTGTCGCGAACGGTGAGCGAGTCGAAGAGCGCTCCCTCCTGGAACACCATGCCGATGCGCGATCGCATGGCAAAAAGGTCCCGCTCGGGCATGCTGCTCACTTCTTCACCGAAGACCGTGATGCGCCCACTGTCCGGGCGCATGAGCCCATTAGCGAGCTTCAGCAGTACGCTCTTTCCCACGCCTGCAGGTCCGAGCAGAATTCGTGTTTCTCCAACTGCGACGCGAAATGAAATGTTCTTGAGAACAGGTTTGCCGTCGAAGCCAATGGAGACGTCCTCGAAGACGACCACTGGCGCGCCTTCGCCGGAAGTGGCTTCGGTTGCGCGTAGAGGTTGCGTCACCATATGCTCACGCTCCTCAACGTCCGAAGATTCCGATCATGAATCGGCTAATCACAAAATCCACAAAAATGATCAGCACTGAAGAGACGACGACCGCCTGTGTGGTGGAGCGGCCCACTCCCTGCGTACCGCCTCGGGTGTTCATGCCGTAGTAGCAGCCGATGGTGGCGATAATGAATCCGAAGAATATTGGCTTTACCAACCCTTGAAGCACATCTGCGTAGACCAACGACTGATAGGCGGTGTGAAAGTACTGGGAAGCGTTTTGTCCCAGCATGAGCGTAGCTACGAATGCGCCACCGGCGGTGCCGAACGCGTCAGAAACGATGGTGAGGAAGAACAGCATGAAGATGGTGGCGATTACTCGGGGTGTTACCAGCTTTTTGATCGGATCAGTGCCAAGAGCCCGCATTGCGTCGATTTGCTCGGTGACCATCATCGAACCCAATTCGCTGGCCATCCCGGAAGCATTCCGGCCCGACACCATCAGGCTGGTGAGAACCGGGCCTAGCTCCTTGATCATCGAGAAGCTCACAAGCTGACCGGTAATCGCGTCCGCACCGAACTGCGCCAGCGTAGACGCCGACTGTAGCGCCAGCACGCCACCCGTGAAAAATCCTGTAAGGATGACGATCGGCAGGGAACCAACGCCAATCGTATCTGCCTGCATCAGCGTGTCAGCCCAATAGTGGGGTCTGCGGAATAAGTTCGCCATCGCGCTGGCGGCCAGGATTGAGTAGTCCTGCACCGAGCCGATGATTCGCTTTGAGAGTGCCTCAATTGATTGCAGGGGCATGTTTAATGCGTTTTCACAATGAACACCGTGCGTTAACAATCGGGGATGTGCCATCGTTCTTCCGCGGAGCGATGACCTGTCGTGTCAAAATCTACGCTAACTGCAAACTGCTTCAGCTCTTTAAGAAGTTTAGATGCGGCAGCACGTGCATTGACTCAATACGAGTTACAGGAATAACACAGCCGTAGGATCAATGCGAAGGATCGCTCGGCGTGTGTAACTTATTCTTTCACGCGCTTCTTGATTTCGATATTTAAACGCTTGATTTTCTGGTTCAGGGTGGACAACGGGATGCGGAACTGCTCCGAGGCGTCGGTCTGATTCCAATTGCAGCGCTCGAGTTTGTCCATAATAATTCGACGCTCAATATCTTCGAGTATATCGAAAAGCGATGCGTCAGGGTTGTGCTCCAGGAGGCTGGAGGAATAGCTGCGGCCGGTCAAATGGCCCGGAAGCAATTCCGACGTGATCACCGTTCCGGAGGAGAGAACCACGCCGCGTTCAATCACATTCTCCAGTTCGCGGACGTTGCCCGGCCATTCATAGTCCACCAGTGCCCGCATTGCTTCTGGGGCCAGGTGACGAAGTTCAAGGCTGTTCTCGTCGGAGTAGCGCTTGAGAAAATGAGCCGCCAGCAGGGGGATATCCTCCCGTCGATTTCTCAACGGCGGAAGATCCACGGTAATGACGTTCAGGCGATAGTAGAGATCTTCACGGAACTTTCCTTCGCGAACAGCCTGGCGCAGGTCAACATTTGTCGCGGCGATGATGCGAACATCCACCTGCAACTCCTGTACACCGCCAAGATGCATGAAGCGCTTGTCCTGCAGTACGCGCAGGATCTTGGCCTGGGTGTCCATTCCCATCGTGCCAATTTCGTCCAGAAACAGGGTGCCATTGTTGGCAATCTCGAAGAGACCTTTCTTCGAGGCCACGGCCGAGGTGAACGCACCCTTCACGTGTCCGAATAACGTGGACTCAAGCAGGTCCGTCGGCATTGCCCCGGTATTCACCGGCACAAAAGGCTTGTCGCGGCGCGGCGAATTCGCGTGCAGGGCCTTGGCGATAAGCTCTTTGCCGGTGCCGCTTTCCCCCTGAATCAACACAGTGGAGCGGCTGGGAGCGACCTGCGCAACTAGATCGAAAATGCGCAGCATCTTTTCGCTCTTGCCGACAATGTGTTCAAAGTTATATCGCTGCTTCAGTGCCCGCTTGAGTTGGACATTCTCTTCTTCCGCACGATAGCGCGCGATCGCCGACCGAATGTCCGCAAGTAGCTTTTCGTTGTCCCACGGCTTCTGCACGAAGTTCTGCGCGCCGGTACGAATCGCATCGACAACGTTGTCCACCGTGCCGTAGGCCGTGATCATGATGACGGGAAGCTGAGGTTGGCGCTCGCGAATCTGCGCAAGAATTTCGATCCCGTTCTGGCCGGGCAGTGCCAGATCCAGCAGAACCAGGTCAAAGGACTTTTGATCGATCTCGATCAGTCCCGCCTCGCCATCAATCGCGGACTCCACCGTAGTAGCCTTCAAGCGTCAGCAATGTCTGCAGCGACTCGCGTATCCCCGCTTCGTCGTCAATGATCAGTATTCGATTGGGCGCTTCTAGTAGCCGGCGTGGATAGCCCAGGACGCAGACGTCAGGGTACCTTCAGACATTTACGGTTTTCCTTACCATCGGGAATTCAAGGTGGAAAGTGGTGCCTTGCCCTACGCGGCTTTCGACCAGTGATCTTACCGGCATGTTCCTGGATAATGCCGTAGGTCACGGCCAGACCCAGACCAGTACCTCGACGCTCTCCTTGCTTGGGAGCAGTCTTGGTGGTGAAAGAATGGATCGTAGATTCGCTGCATATGTTCCGGCGCGATGCCCGGAGCCGTTGTCGCCGATCAGGACTTCGACGTGGCCGTTCGACAGCGCTCTTCACGCAAGCACGCCGCCGCCCGCCATCGCGTCCTTGGCATTGAGAAACAGGTTGAGAAAGACCTGTTGTAGCTTTCCCGGGTTTCCCAGAATAGTGGGCAAGTCCGGCTCAAGGGAAATATCGAGCTGCACACGCGAAGTCTTGAACTGGTGTTCGAGCAGAGTCAACGTATCCTGAATCATCTGGTTCAGATCCAACTCACGGAACTCGGTACCGCTGGTGCGCGAGAAGTTCAGCAACCCGTTGACAATTTCTGAGGCGCGGAATGTCTGCTGAGTGATCTTGTCGAGCAGCGGGCCCAGTCGTTCGTCGCCTCGCACCTGCTTGGCAAGCATCTGCGCGTAAGAGGAGATGACCGCCAGCGGCGTATTTACTTCGTGCGCCACTCCGGCAGCCAGCAAGCCGATAGAGGACAGCTTTTCCGCCTGCATCAGCTGAGCCTCAAGCTCCACTCGGTCACTGAAGTCGTCGACCAGGATGATTCTGCCCACCGTTCTGAAGTTGCGCGAGACCAGTGGCGCAATCGCAATGTTCGCGGTGCGCGCTTCCCCGTGCGTGTCGTCAGCCGGAACTTGTAAAGGTTGTGAACGCCGGGCTCTTCCCGCACGCGGTTGAACTCGTTCATGAACTCACGGGGGAAGATCGTGCGAGATGGGCTGCCCTATGGCTTCTTCGCGCGACAGGGCATACATCGCCTCCATCTGCGTATTCCAGCTTTCAATGCGGTCCGCCAGATCGACGGCCAGGATTCCGACATTGATCGATTCAACGATATTTTCGTTGAACTCCTTCAGCCGTTCGTACTCGGTAATCTTCTCTTCCAGGCGCGCGTACAGACGTGCGTTCTGTATGGCGATGCCGATGTAGCTGGCCAGCGATTCCAGCAGCTCCACGTCTTCGCTCGACAGGAAATCGCCGCCAGTCGTGCGGCCTAGTCCGATTACGGCGATCGTCTTGTCCTGCAATCGGCAGGGAAGATAGTAGTTCAGGTCAAGAAGCGCCGCCGCCGCCCGCTGGCTCTCTGTCAGATGCAGTGCCTGCTGTGTATTTTCGAGGAAGATGTGCGACCCGGCACCCGGCTGATCAAAATCAAGAAAGCTCATGTCGAGGTTCAAGCCCGGCATGTTCAGTTCCTGAGGAAGCCCATGACCGGCAGCCCAGCGTGTAGTGCTGCGAATCATCATCCGAAAGGAAGACGGCAACCCGCGCAACCAGCAATGTACGCGGCAGGCGATCCACAATCGAATTCAACAAAGTCCGAAGATCGGTCTGTGAGCTCAGGCCTCGCCCAAAATCAATCAGTGTCTGGCGGTAGTCGTACCGCTTGCGGTCAAATACACGGTCGACCCACTCCTGGATGGCTCGCTTCAAAGGATCGAAGAGCTGGGCCGTGACGATGATCGCGATAATCAGGCCCCAGACCCTCAGCGAGGGGAAGCGCGTATGAACGACTTCCGCCGCCAGTGCCACCACGCCGAAGTACAGGCCCACAATTCCGGCAGTCGCCAGCGTGTAGGTCACGCCACGCTTGAAGATCAGATCCACGTCCATCAGGCGATAGCGAACGATTGCCCAGCTGAAGGTAAGCGGCAAAAACACCAGCGAAGCTACTGCGATGTTCTTTAGAAGCCCTGGAACCGGCACATCCATCAGGAACGGAACAACATACAACAGCGCAAACGGCGATACGGCCAGAACCGTGCCACGGGTCAGCCATTTGAGCTGTTGACGACGTAATGGTATCTTCGTCCGCCGATAGCTGATGAAGAAAAGCAGCGCCGCAAGCACGTAGTAGATCGCGAGATAGGCCGTGGCGATCTGGTCAAGCCGATGGTTCAGCCGCTGTGTCGCAGACCAAAGTTCGATTGCCGCAAGTTGCAATCCCACCACGATAAACGCCGGCAGATAGATAAGCCCAATGAACCAGCTGTGCCGTCGAGAAGGCTCCTGCTCTTCAGGAAATGCGAGCGCAAAGTGCAGAAATAAGGCCGGCTGAAACGCTCCAGCAATGACGCCGCCCCAGTAGACGATCCAATCAAACGAATTGAATTTACCGGTGTAATGAAAGGCATACAAAACAAATGAGAGCAGGCAGAAAACGTAGAAGTGTGTCGACCGCGGCGCCGTCCATCTGCGAAACAGAACATACAAGCCGATTAGGAGGTAGACGAGCGCAATGACGCGAAATCCTTGGTTGATACTTCGATCTGGTGTTTCCAGAATGACGGGCACATCAACGCGGACGCCGGATCGGATCAGAGTATAGTTGGCGCGCCCGTAAACCCCGGTCCGATACATTTCGCGAACCAGCGCGGAACTCCGCGGTGTGGGCCGGTCGTTGGCCGCAATCAGCAGGTCGCCGGCCTTGATCCCGGCTCGCATCCCCGGGCCGTTGTCGAGAACGCGCTGGGCCTCAAGCCCCCCTCGGGATTCGGTCCACCAGACACCATCTGCAGGCCTCTGGTACTTGCCCTCCTGAACAAAGTTCAGAAATGCAAAAACTCCAGCAAAGATTGTCGACAGCGCCAGGACAATTACGGCAAGTCGAATTTGAAGCGGTTTTTGCATGCGCGCGTATCAATCTCTAACTGGACGTTAGCTCTTCGGAGTGGTGCACGTAACGGTCCACCCGTGACTAATAACAATATTTTGCTCAAAAATGGTGTATCACCTTTATAAACAGGTAGATAATTAGCTGAGCGAAAACAATTCCACATCTGGAAAAGTAATATTTTGGAGGAAAACTCGGATTGTTACAAACTTCCATATCCATAAATACCATTTTTCATAGCGCGTATACTGTTTTCCCTTAACGGTCTTCGCACTGCTCGAGGTCCGTATCCAATGAAGATCCTTATTCTGGGCGCGACCGGGTCGCTCGGCAAGCATATTGTCACTCAGGCAATTGAGAGGGACCACGAAGTCACGGTCCTGGTCCGCAATCCGGACAAAATCAAGACTGCACAGGTTCGCATCCTTGCCGGTCCCCTGGATGCCGATCACCTTGAACTTGCGCTGACCGGGCAGGATGCCGTGATCTTTGCCTTGGGAATCAAACCGGGGGGAGCGACCACATTTTTCTCGGATACCACCCGCCTGTTATTGGCAGCAATGCAGAAGTGCAAGGTCCCGAGGCTGGTAGTCGTTACGGGCGTCGGTTCAGGCGACAGCAAAGGCCATGGCGGTGTCCTTTACGACTGGATCGTCTACCCGCTTATCACCAGGAAAATCTACGAGGACAAAGACCGGCAGGAGGCTCTGCTCAAGGCGAGTGACCGAGAATGGATTGCCGTTCGCCCCGCCGCCTTCACTAACGGACCGTTGACCCGCATCTGGCGGGCCACCGACGACCTGCGCGGGGTGACCATCAAATGGATTTCGCGCGCCGACGCTGCCTCATTTACGCTCGATCAGCTCACCGGTAACGAGTGGTTGCGACGAACCCCGCTGGTTGGCTACTGATCCGACATAACGGCGGTGCAGGCTCGGAGCCGGACTTCACCGAAACTCCGAGCCATTTTCGGTCGGCCTAAATCAATAAGTACCGAGAGTGACCCGCACGACCTTGTACTTTCCCTTGGCGAAATTCAAGCCAAAGTCGGTCTGGTCGCCGTTCAAAATGCGGCTCATCTTCCATGCCCCATCCTGATACTGGCCTTCTTCGGCAGTCAGAATCTGCATGTGTACATGAGGGTCGGCCGATTGCGGTTTGAAAACGACACGAGCGGAGAACCCAGCCAGCAGAAACTCGTTCTCGGCGATTTGCACTACGAGGGCTCGGCCGGAGAGGTCCTTTGTGCCTTCAGCCTTTGCCTCGCCGTATTGCGGCAATCCAAACGAGACTGTTGCCTGCCACTTTCCAAAGTCCAGAGTCGAAACCGGCTGCCCCTTTTCCTCGACGGCAGTTTTCAGCTTTCCCTCGAAGTTCCATGCGGCGATCTCGCGATCCATGGGTTCAATCAGGGCGTAATTTTCGCTGTGCAGTTTCGGATATTCGCCCTTGGCCAGCGTCCATCCGGTCTCGTCGATCCCGAAAGGAGAAAAGCCGATCGCGCCTTTTCCCAGCGCATAGAAAAAGTAAGACGCATAGCGGTCGTCCAGCCCAGTCTCCGGAACCCACATCGCGTTGTCGGGCCGCTGGTACTGCGCAAGAACCTGACGATACAGAGCCGAGTCGTCGATATAGATATCGGGTCCGATCATGTCGATGTTGTGGGCTGCCGCCTTCCAAACGTCGATCATGCTCGGAACCGCTCCGCCGCTGGGATAGCGGCTTCCCGGACCGGTCGTGCCCAGCCATACGTTGCAATACATAGGAATCGGGTAGACTGCCTTGCCGGCCGCCACAATCTGGTCTATGTAATGGGCAACGGAGTAGGCTGCGAAATTCTCGTCGGCGTCCGGACCAAACACCTGCTTCCAGGTGCCGGGCTGCTTGTGCATGGCCTTCGCAAATTCCGCTGGCACCGGAGCGTCGAACTGCTTTTCTGCCATCGGGGAGTAATCCCGCACCGTGCCGAGCGAGCCGGATTCGTTCTCCACCTGGATCATCAAAACCGTGTGCTGGCTGGCATCCACTTCCTTTACGTGCTGCACCAGCGCTGTAAACGCGCGCTTATCCGCGTCAAGGTTCTCCTGCGAATTGGGCGACAGCACATCGATCGGCTCTCCCCGGGGATCGATCATGCGGGGATAGTGCGCCGTGTCAGTTTTGACCCACGTGGGCACATAGTGCATCTTGCCGTTCTTCCAGGTTCCAAACCAAAGCAAGACCAGGTGAACGTTGTTGGTGCGCGATTGATTGATAAGCAGGTCAACCGTGCTGAAATCGAATTTCCCGGGTTGCGGTTCCATCTGCTCCCAGTAGATGGGAGCCTCAATAGTGTTGACGTGCATCGCCTTGATAGTCGGCCAGACTTCCGGCAGCGTGTCGGCCCATGAACTGGAGTTGTTGATCTGTGCCCCCAGAATCAGGAAGGGCTTGCCATCCATCAGAAAGGCATAGCGTCCATCTTTCTGAACTACTTTCGGCATCTCCACGGCCGACGCGACAGCCGTGGGCAGCAAAACCAACGCCAATGCAAGCTGAATCAATCTCCCAATTCGCTGACGAGGAGCTTTGTTGACTGCGCAAACAGAATTAAAAAGGCGGCATGAAATAGAACTTCCTGCAAACGTTTTCTTTAACACGGACACACCTCCCAGTTAGGGGGAATTCAGAGATAGTTTGAAACGTCGCCGATAAGCATACGCCGATGGGATTGCTGGGAGCGAGCGAAGTCAAAGGGAGGCGGAAGTTCCGATAGAACGGGGTAAGCAGCCACTCAAATCGGGAATATTTTCAACTCTTGCGGTCGATGGAGCGTAGTCGTGCCGTTGCGGATTCGCGATTCCCAATGGCGGGTTTCAGTGATCCCGCTTTGCCCAATCCAAATGGCGGCATATTCGCGTAGATGGTCTCAAAGGTGCCCGGCGAGACCGCATATGTTTCATGCCAGATACCAACCGATCCGTCGGTCCCCACGGCCTTGTTAAATGCATGCCATGCGGGGAGATGCTCCGAGTCTTTATTGGTAGCGTAGGCGAGCAACTGCTCCATCGATCGCCAATATTGAACCATGATGGTGGTTCGTCCGAACCACATCTCAGCGTGTAGGAAGCCCATTTCAGGGTGACGAGTCAGCTCCTTGATCATGCGAGGCATCGCCATGGAAACGGGGATCCATTTGTGAAGCAAGAATGGATTGTTCACGCGCATTCCAATCAGGAAGACGACAAAGTCTCCTTCCATGCTGGCGGTAACACGCTCTTTGAGGATCACTGGTATTTACTCCTTCAGGTGGAAGTCCACGCAATAAGGCTGTGGGAGTCGTCATCGTACCAGCACCCGAAAATGCGACGAAAGAGCGCGTCTAGACTTGCAACACGGCCTGCGCCAATTGTGTAAGTGACCCCTTGGCGTCACCGTAAAGCATGCTGGTGCAGTCCTTGAAGAACAGGGGATTTTCCAGTCCGGAAAAGCCGCGTCCTTGGCCGCGCTTGAGCACGATGACAGATTTCGCGCGGTCAACCTCGAGGATCGGCATGCCGGCTATCAGAGATGTCGGGTTGTCGCGAGCGTCGGGATTGACCACATCGTTTGCGCCAATCACCACGACTACATCGGTCGAGGGAAATTCAGGATTAATCTGATCCATCTCGTACAGGGAAGAGTAGGGTACATTGGCTTCGGCCAAAAGAACATTCATGTGGCCTGGCATGCGCCCCGCAACTGGATGAATCGCGTACTTCACCGACACGCCGCGCCCTTCAAGCAACTCCCCCAGCTCCCGGACAGCGTGCTGCGCCTGCGCGGTTGCCAGTCCATATCCCGGCACAAAGATGACGCGAGTGGCGTAGGCAAGCTGCACTGCAACATCTTCAGTTGAAATCTCACGCATCACCCCGCCGGAGCCTGCCTGCGCGTGTACCGCCGCTGAACCGAATCCGCCAAAGAGCACGTTCACGATGGAGCGGTTCATTGCTTTGCACATCAGAATCGAAAGAATCAGACCAGAGAAACCGTCGAGCGTGCCGGCGATGATTAACACGTTGTTGGACAAAACGAAGCCGGTTGCTGCCGCCGCAAGACCCGCGTACGAATTGAGCAGCGACATCACTACGGGCATGTCTGCTGAGCCAATCGGAATCACCAGCATCACGCCGAAAAGAAATGCTGTTCCCACCATAATGTAGAAGGCAATCGTAGCCTGCGGATGCACCAGCGTGTATATGAAGCTGCCGAGCGTGGTCAGGAAAATAGCGGCATTCAGAACCTGTTGTCCCCTGAACTGCACAGGTGTTCCCCGGATAACCCCTTGCAACTTGCCCGAAGCTATCAGTGAGCCCGTGGTTGTAAGCGCGCCCAGCATCACCTCAAATCCGAGAGCGCTGCGCGTGAACAGGTTCATCGTTCCGCCGCGCACGGAGAACTCCGCGATACCCACGAGCGCAGCCGCGATGGCGCCAAATGCATGCGAGAGCGCAGTCCGCTGCGGCATCGCGGTCATGGGTACCCAGATGGCCATAAGTGCACCGATGATGGATCCGATCACAAGGCCGGCGATGATCCACTCGTAGCTGACGATCTCCTTTTGCACCAGCGTGCCGACAATGGCCGCCAGCATTCCACCTTCCGCAAGGAACATGCCGCGACGCGCCGTCTCTGGATGCGACATCGCTTTCAGGCCGAGAATGAAAAGAACGGACGCGAGAAGATAAGTCGCTTCGGTGAAGTAGGACGAGGTCGTCATCGCTACGGCGGTCATTTCTGAACCGCCTTTTCAAGCTTGGGGGGCGTTCTTTTCTGAAACATTTTCAGCATGCGGTCGGTGATGCCGAATCCGCCGACTACATTGATGGTTGCCGTGGTAACCGCGATGAATCCCAGAATCGTGGAGAACCTTGAATGATGCGCACCCGCGATCACAATCGACCCAATCAGCGATATCCCCGAAATGGCGTTCGTTGCCGACATGAGCGGCGTATGCAGCAGCGGCGGTACGCGAGAGATCACCTGGTAGCCAAGAAATGCGGCCAGCGCGAAGACGTAGACGGATGCGATCAATACGGCAGGGTTCATCGTTTCACTCGCTTTGTTCTTTCTCGTTTCAATGTGCCGCGGCAGCTTCGAGCACCGCCGCCACTCGTGTATTCGTCACTTTGCCCTCACGGGCGACGCACGATCCGGAGAGAATCTCGTCGCTGAAATCGACGGAAAGTTCTCCTTTCTTAACAATCAGCGCCAGGAAGTTCAAAATGTTGCGCGAGTACAACTGGCTGGCATGGACAGGAACAGTCACCGCCAGGTTCAAAGGCGCCAGCAGGGTAACTCCGTTCACCACAGTCGTCACTCCGGGTTGCGTGAGTTCGCAATTGCCGCCCGCCGGCGCAGCCAGGTCCACAATCAGCGAGCCGGGACGCATCCCTTCCACGGCATCCTTGCGAATAAGCAGCGGAGCGCGTCGGCCAGGTACGGCAGCGGTCGTGATGATAACGTCGGTATACTTTGCTGTTTTCGCGATCAGGTCGCGGCCGCGATCCAGCGCCTCTTCGCTCAGTTCCTTGGCATAGCCGCCCTTGTCTTCCGCGTTGATACCGCCCAGATCCACGTCGAGAAACTTGGCGCCCAGCGACCGCACCTGCTCGCCAGCAGCGGCGCGCACATCGTATGCCTCAACTACCGCTCCAAGTCGCCGCGCCGTGGCGATGGCCTGCAGACCCGCGACTCCTGCCCCAATCACAAATACCTTCGCCGGAGGAACGGTCCCAGCTGCCGTCATCAGCATTGGGAACAGTCGCGGTAGCGTATCCGCAGCGAGAACTGCAGCTTTGTACCCGGCGACGGTGGCCATGGAGGAAAGCGCGTCCATGGCCTGCGCCCGCGTAATGCGCGGGACGAGCTCCGTTGAAAAGAGCGTGACTCCGCGATCGACGGCGGTCTTCAGATCTTGCGGCGCATCCAGCGGCTTCAGAAATCCGATGACAATGCATCCTGACTTCAGCAGTTGTTGATCATGCGCGTCTGGCGCATTCACAACCGGCAGCAGGTCGGCTGCGGCGAGCAATGCTGCCCGATCGTTGGCAATCCTCGCGCCTGCCTGCGTGTAGGCTTCATCCAGTGCGCCTGCGCCTAGCCCCGCACCCTGCTCGACCGCGACCTCGATGCCCTGTGTCACCAGTGTCTTTACGAAATCAGGCAACAGAGCGACGCGAGTCTCCCCGCTCGCTGTTTCCTTCAATATGCCAAGAAGCACGTCACCCTCCTGATCACTTTCCTTGCAATTCGCATCGTGGCCCACATCCATCCGCCGTGTGGATGCAATATCGGCACCGCGAACGCGTCTGGCGTTCACTTACACGTATCCTGCGTATAAATCCGCAGGACTGAACCATTGAGCCGTTTGGGATAACCCTGCCGTTATATCACTTCAAGGGTTCGCCTAACGATAAGCTTTGCATGGGGTCCCTGATACTGAATGTGATCTGGCGCAGGCTTCATCAAAATTTTCTGCAGGCGAAGTCAATTCGCTTGGATTTGAGTGGAATTAATCCTTCGACGGCTGGCCGTCGACCTTGTAAATTTCAAAGACGATTTTCAATCAAAAGGAGCAATTCGGAATGGAGAGCACGAAGACGTTTCTCGTCTTTGGAGAAAAGGTTGAAGTCGTAATTCCCGGCGAAGCCACAAACGGTGCCAGCGCGATGCTGATTCAGACCTCGCCCCCGGGCGGTGGGCCGCCGCCGCATCGCCACCTGAAGGAAGATGAATTCTTTTGCGTGCTTGAAGGAAGTTTCGAGATGTTGACCGAAGGCCAGTGGCACCCGGTGCCAAAAGGCGAAATGGTATTTGCGCCACGCAATCATTGGCACGCGTTCCGGAACGCCGGAGATCAGGACGGCAGAATCCAAGTGGTTGTCAGTCCTTCGGGTCTGGAAAAATATCTCGAAGTGATCAGTCCACTGGTGCTGCCCGACGACATGCCACGGCTTTTGGAATTGTCGGAGCAGTTCGGCATTGAATACCTGCCTCCAGCCTGACTAGATTCCCGGATCGAACTCCTGGTCTGCAATGAGCAGGCGCAGATCGCGCAGGTTGTGACCTGTCGGACCCGTCACCACGCTGTCTCCCAGTGCGGTGAAGAGCGGACAGGCGTTGAATCCTGCCAGCGAAGCTTCCGGATCGAAACCAAAGGACTGCGCCCTGCTTACTGTGGATGTATCGGCAATCGCGCCTGCTGCCGCGCTGTTCCCGTCAATTCCATCGGACCCGGCGCTGAACGCCACCAGGGCCTCCCCCTTGTACTTTGCCAGGTCGATTGCACAGGCCAGCGCGAACTGCTGATTGCGCCCTCCGGACCCAGCCGTGCCATTCAGCCTGACCGTTACTTCTCCTCCGGAAACAAGGCAGAACCGCGGATGCTCCTTACGCAACGCGTGGAAGCGACCCAGCAGGTAACTCGCAGCTTTCGCATAGTCCCAATCGTCGCAAGAGTCGTCAATAACGACCTTGTAGCCCAGAGTCCTGGCGTAATCGCGGGCAGCATTGATGAAGTCATGGCTGGAAAGCAGCGTGTCCAGGCCGATGCTTCCGGAGCCAAACGGATCACTTCCAGAAGCGGAAGGCATGGTGAAGTAGCGCGCCTGTCCAGAGCCGGAGGTTGTTGCCGAATGATTCACCGCGTCCTTCAAACCCGGAGTTTCCGGAAGATCGGGACGTTGAAAAAATGCCCGCACGCCCATCGGAAATTTCTCCATCAGATCGAAGCGCGAAATGATCTCGCGAGTTTGTGCCACGGTAGTGCGATCGGGCAGCGTGGGAGAAGATGCGAGCGCATCCATGTGCCGCAGTGGCACGTCCGGCAGTAGCAATGAGAATTTGGTGGCGTCCGGCGCGGCCAGCGCCAGGCGTCCTCCTTTCACCGCCGAAAAATGCTTGCGAACGGTATTGATCTCGGCGATCGTCGCTCCACTGGAAACAAGTGCCTCATGAAAGGCCATCGTGTCTTCGAGCGAGATGGTGGGATCGAGCGGCAACTCAAACATTGCCGATCCTCCACCACTAATGAGGAAGAAGATAAACGTATCCTTCCGGGTGCGGTGAAGCATATGCAGAGCTTGCTTTGCCGCATCGAACGAGCCTTTGTCCGGCAAGGGATGGCCACCGGCAAAATATCGAATTCGCCAGTTGCGCTTCCTGGGAATGGAAGGTGAACAACACATTCCCCGCATCCCTTTCCGCCTGGGCATGCGGTTGAGCAGCGTATCCAGCATGGGGAGAGCCGCCTTGCCGATGGCGATCACAAGGATCTGCTTGAATCTCTTCAATTCAATTCGCGACGGGGGCAGCAGGGGAGAGATTGTTCGGACAAGCGTGTTGCCTTCAAACCGCAGATGCCGGTCAAATGCAGCCTCAATGCTGCACGCCTCGAGCGCCTGACGAAAAATCTCGCCGGCGTCAAGGTGTAGCCTTTCGACCTGAGAGCTCCAGGTCATCGGATACTCGCTCCGAGACTCTCGTAACTGCTCCGAAGCGCAAAGTTCGCAACCAGCCAGTTGCGAATTGCCGTCTGTACCTGGTCGAGCTTTCCGACGAAGAAGTGGTCTGCGCCCTCCACCCAAACCGTTTCCGCCGGTGGATGCACTTTCGCAATCACTTCTTTCATGCTGGATTGCGGGCCGTATTGATCGTTGGTACCGCTGATGAAGAGTTTTGGCTGCGCACAGTTAGCCAGAAAATCATATTGATAGTTGCGACCCTCGGCACGTACCGGCAGCCCTAGTGCCAACCAGGCCCCGCACCCGCGAATCACCGCAGCTGGCTTCCATGCCGACTGCTGCTCCGAAGGAAAAGCCGGCGAAGAGAATCGGCCGCTCAAATTCCGCATCCAGCCAGTCGAGCGCCGCGCGGACATCGTCTTTTTCGCCGCGTCCATCGTCGTGCACGCCCTCACTTCGCCCCGTGCCGCGGAAGTTAAACCGCAGCACCGGAAGCCCGAATGTTTGAAATGCCTTCATGGTTTGAAAGACGACCTTGTTGTGGAAAGTGCCGCCGCCCAGCGGATGCGGATGGCAGACTAGCACACAGAAGGGAGCATCGACGTGGCCCGCATTCAGCAGTGCTTCCAGCCGCCCTGCCGGGCCGTTCAGATCGATCGTGCGCAAAATTGCGGTGCCAATGTGGTTGGTCGTCATACTTCCTTCCTATTGTAGTGAACAGCGTCAGGTATTCTGAAAGGAGATGAACCTCGATCCCATCCTTTTGACGAAACAGCTCGTCGATATTGAGTCGACTACCTATAACGAAGGTACGGCGGCGGCATTTCTAGCGGGGTTTCTGACTGAAAGAAAATTTGATGTGGAGAAAACGCCCGTCCCTCAGCCGGCTGAAAGCAAATACCACGGCGAACGTGCAAATATTTACGCAGGCCGCACCGGCGAAACCCCGGACATCGTTCTTTCCACGCACATTGATACTGTGCCGCCCTTCATCCCTAGCAGCGAAGATTCGGAGTATATCTACGGCCGCGGCTCCTGCGATGCCAAGGGAATTATCGCCGCGCAGATCGGTGCGGCGGAGAGACTTCGCGCATCGGGTGTCCGCGTCGGTCTCCTGTTTGTGTCTGGGGAAGAGCGCGATTCCGCCGGCGCAAAGATGGCGAATCTTTCGCCGAAGGGAAGCCGCTTCCTGATCAATGGAGAGCCCACCGACAATCGGCTGGCGATCGCTTCCAAGGGCACGCTGCGCGCAATTATTCGCGCGACCGGGAAAATGGCGCACTCGGCCTATCCTGAACTGGGCGATAATGCGATCCACAAGCTGGTTGAGGCGCTCAAGAACATCCTCGAACTCGAATTGCCCAGGGTGGAAGGCATCGGCCCCAGCACCGTAAATATTGGCGTGATCGAGGGCGGTCGAGCCCCCAATGTGATCTCCGACCATGCGGACGCACAAGTATTGGTGCGATTGGTCGAAGATTCCGCCGCCACCCGGCAAGCCATAGAAAAGGCTGTCGCAGGATTAGCCGAGGTCGACTTCACACTGGAGATTCCTTTTGTACGCATGCGCCAGATCGATAATCTGCCGACGATGGTCGCTGCTTTCACTACCGACATTCCTGCGTTGACGAACTGGGGAGAGCCTCTGCTGCTTGGCCCGGGATCGATCCATGTTGCCCACACTCCCCATGAACGCATTGCCAAAAAGGAGCTGTTGGAGGCAGTCGAACTCTACGTCAAAGTGGCGCAGCGGCTTCTGAAATGAAGACCCGGTTTCTGCACGCGATCTATGCTTTGCTGGCAGCCTGGGCCGCTGGGATGCTATCCACCTTCGGTGAACAGGTCGTCATCTGTTGGCGAAACTCCGACAAGGACATCCATCTTTTCTGGCAGCTGATTCCGCTCGTTTTGATGATCTGGTCCATCTGGACATTTTGTATTTCGTTCATGGGCTGGGTTCTCGTCGCGCTGCCGCTCGCCCTGCTGGTGGACGGCCGATGGATTCACCATCGCCGACGCGGCTTTATGGTGGCCTGCGCTTTGGTCTCCGTCGCCTTTACGACGTTTTATTTTCAAGCATGGAGACTCCTGAAGCACTCCCAGATCGATAAGGATAATTACCGTCTCTATACGGTCTTCACTGTCTGTTATTCGGTGGCCATGGCA
Source organism: uncultured Acidobacteriaceae bacterium (assembly GCA_963816335.1). Lineage (GTDB taxonomy): Bacteria > Acidobacteriota > Terriglobia > Terriglobales > Acidobacteriaceae > JANXZS01. The sequence continues at coordinate 495,064 of CAWFKA010000016.1, forward strand.
GCCGTTTACACCTGGCTGGCCGGCCGTTCGATACCTGCCAGCAAATCGACCGAGTTAACACGGAGTTGATGCCGCTGCTTTCTGCCTCTCCCGATTCTCGATAGACTCTCCTAATGAGCGATACCGTGAAACAGGTGGGCGACGCAGGCGGCACCACGGCGCATCACGCGGGCGAAGAGAATGCACCGAATCCGTTGCAGAATGCCGCATCCTCCTATCTGCGCTCCGCGATGCATCAGCCCGTGCGCTGGCATGAGTGGAGCGACGCAGCCTTTGACCTCGCCACCACCGAGGACAAGCCGATCCTGCTCGACATCGGCGCCGTGTGGTGCCACTGGTGCCACGTCATGGACCGCGAGTCCTATGAGGATCCACGCCTGGCTGGCGTCATCAATGAGCATTTCATTGCCATCAAAGTCGACCGCGATGAGCGCCCCGATGTCGACAGCCGCTACCAGTCCGCCGTCTCCGCCATCAGCGGGCAGGGTGGATGGCCGCTCACTGCCGTGCTCACTCCCGATGGCCGCCCCTTCTTCGGAGGCACCTATTTCCCCCGCGACGATCGCTACGGTCGTCCCGGCTTCGAGCGCGTGCTGATGACCATGGCCAATGCCTGGCAGACGCGGCGCGATGATGTGCTTGAATCTGCGGCGAGCGTGATGGATGCCATCGCGCACGGCGAGAACTTCGCCGGACGTCGCGGCCAGCTAAGCCTGTCGCTGGTGCGAGAAGATGGTTGCCAGTCGGCCGTCAACCAATTCGATTCTCGCTACGGCGGCTTTGGTGCGCAGCCAAAGTTTCCTCATCCCGCCGGCACTGGATCTGCTTCTCGATGTGGCGCCACGCAGCGGCGAAGAGGCCACTCGCCGCGCAGCCGTCTTCACATTGGAGTCGATGGCGAAGGGCGGCGTATACGACCAGGTAGCGGGCGGCTTCCATCGCTACTCGGTGGATGAGCGATGGGTCGTTCCTCACTTCGAAAAGATGCTCTACGACAATGCGGGACTGCTGGGGAACTACGTCCACGCCTTCCAGAGCTACGTCGATCCCACGATGGCGGCGGTAGCGCGCGACGTCATGCGCTGGATGGACGAGTGCTCTCAGCGACCGCAAGCAAGGTGGCTTCTACGCATCGCAGGACGCCGATATCAAGCTCGACGACGATGGCGACTATTTCACCTGGACAAGGGACGAAGCGGCTGCCGTGCTCGATCCGCACGAACTCGCCATCGCCTCCGTCTATTACGACATCGGCGACGTTGGCGATATGCACCACAATCCCGCGAAGAACGTGTTGCACGTGAAAGTTCTCCCTCGCCGATGCAGCAAAACGTGCCGCGATTGCGCCGGAAAGCGCGGAACAACTGCTGCATTCTGCGAAGCAGAAGCTATACGCCGCCCGACTGCAACGGCAGGCCCCATTCATCGACCGCACGATTTACACCGGCTGGAATGCGCTCGCCGTCTCGGCTTATCTTGACGCCGCGCAGGTGCTGTCCATCCACGAGCCGAAGGACTTCGCGCTGCTTACGCTCGATCGCATCCTCAGCCGAGGGCTGGAGTCGCGCAACTGGCTTGGCGCATGTCATCGCCTATCCTGACGGCGCGCCCGCAGCCCGAATTCCGGGAGTGTTGGAGGACTATGCATTCATGGTTCACGCCTGCCTGGATGCGTGGACTGCGACCGGTGATTTGCGCTACTACTCGGCCGCCTCCGAAATCGCGGAGGAAATGATCGCCCGCTTCTACGACAAGGTTGCAAGTGGCTTCTACGACGCTGAATCGCCACGGGAAGGGGAGAAAGGTGCTCGGCGCCTTAGCGGCTCGCCGCAAGCCCCTGCAGGACTCGCCCACACCCGCGGGAAATCCTTCGGCGGTGTCTGCGCTGTTGCGGCTCGAAGCGCTGAGTGGGGACCAGCGATATCGCGAGATCGCGGAAGACACGCTCGAGTCCTTCGCCGGAATTGTGGAGCACTTTGGGCTCTATGCCGGGACTTACGGACTGGCGCTGGAGCGCCTGCTGCTCGATCCCATCCAAATTGTCGTCGTAGGCGACGGCCCTTTGGCCGACGAACTGCACGCTGCTGCCATCGTCCGCTATGCCGTGAATAAGAGTGTTATCCGGCTTCGCCACAACCAGCTCACAGCGGAACTGCTGCCGCCCGTATTGGCAGAGACACTTCCGCACCTTCCGGGTCTTTCGGTGGACTCGCCCTTCGCGGTGGTCTGCAAAGGGCGTAGTTGTCTACCGCCAATTATGATCGCTGAAGCACTGCTGCAATCTCTCAGGTAAAGCATGATGGATTGCCGTATACCTCTATCCTGAAAAAGGGCTTGTTTCTTGCGGAGGGTTCGTTGTCGGGTCAGGACGCCGCGGGTTGCGCGGGAGGCTCTGAACCTGCGGAGAGCGCCTGGCTTTGTCGGGTGTGGACACGGTACGGGCTGCCAGGGAGCAGGTTTTTCTCCTCCAGGGCCAGCCGGATACGCCGTTGAATCTCGCGTACCGCCGCAAACTGCTTCCGCGCCCGCGTCTTCAGGACGATGGGATACATCACCTCGGACCCTTTAATGCTGTCCACCCCCGGCACTTCCGGATCGGCGAGGAACACATCTCTGTACGTGGGATCGTTCCTCACAGTCATCACAATCTCTTTCAGCATCGCCACAACCTCGTCCGGCGGAGCAGAAAAGTCGACCGAGATCATCAGCGTGGTTTTGCTATAGTCGCGGCTCATATTCGCTGTGTTGGTAATTTGCGAGTTGGGAACGACATACAGAGTGCCATCGAAACCGCGAATCGTGGTCCTCCGCAGTGACAATTCTTCCACCGTGCCGGTAATGCCCGCCAGAGTCACCACGTCGCCCACGCTGAACTGATCTTCGGCCACCAGCAGGATGCCGTTCAGGATGTCTTTGACGATTGTTTGCGCCGCCAGACCGAGCGCGATTCCGGCAACGCCGGCCGAAGCCAGCAGCGGCTTCAGGTCGACACCCAGAAGAGGCAGTATTTCGAGAGAGGCAAGAAACGCGATGATTCCGATGCCGGTTGCCCGAACCACGGACGCCAGGGTTCTGATTTGCGACATGCGGCCGCTGCCATTAACGTGGCGCTCCGCCAGCCGAGTGATGCGCGCGGTCACCATGCCAAGCAGGCGGATTGCAACCCAGGCGCCTATCCCAATGACGACCAGCTTGGGCAGGCCACGGCGCACGAAATCCGCGCCATCGTCACGCCATTTGTCGAGTATCCGGTGAAAGAATTCAGAAGATCCGGAGAGGTAAAGAAGAAGATCCTGCATTAGGTTTGACCACATTCCTTTTAGTTTCCTACAACCTTTCTACATTGAAAGCCTTTAGATTGCGCGTCGCCGTCTGTACGCCCATTCTCGGCGGACCGGCTGCGACAACTTTCACAAGACCTTTCTATAATTGACCGATGCGAAGCTTCGCGAACCAGTTGCGCTGGTCCGCCAGGATAGGAATGCTGATCGTCTTTCTGGCATTCAGCACAAGTGCGCAGCAGCGCACGCAGCCTGGCCGAAGAGGGCCACTCACAGGCACCGACGACGAGCCGCCCGACATCGCCACCATTGAGATGGAGCGGAAGCAAATTAAATTGATGAACGAGGAACGCCAGAAGCACCTCGTCTCCGACACCGACAAACTCCTCCGGTTAGCGGGGGAACTGCGGTCGGATGTAAACGGAACAAGCAAATCCGGCGTCTCGGCAGATACAGTCCGCAAGGCAAACGAGATTGAAAAGCTGGCCAGGGGTATACGCTCCAAAATGACCATCGCACCGTAAATCTTGCCGTGGCTGTCACTAAAAATTGGAACCTTCCTGATCATGCAGTGCGTTGGAAAATTCCTGCCTGCGAACCTCCGACATAGCATCCAACGCTCTCAGAAGTCTGCTCCGAACGGGATACGGCGCGACTCGAAAAGCTGTGCGGGCGGATACTGCCAAGGTGTCCATGAAGTTGTTACAATTTCAGTTGGCTGGCGCTGAAAGCCCAATGACCATGAACTGAAGGAGTGCGATGGTTCGAACGGCGGTATCCACTGCGGAAGGCACGAAAAAGAAGGCGCCCTTTTCCGTAGACGCACAGCAGTTGGTTCATATGTACCGCATGATGTACATGTCTCGCAGCGTCGATGACCGCGAGATCATGCTGAAGCGGCAACAAAAGATTTTCTTCCAGATTTCCGGCGCCGGTCATGAGGCGCTACTGGTAGCTGCAGGCATGGCAATGAAGCCGGGCTACGACTGGTTTTTCCCCTACTATCGAGATCGCGCCCTCTGCCTGACTCTTGGCAACACACCTGAAGAGCTCTTTCTGCAGGGTGTGGGATCAGTAGACGATCCGGCGAGCGGGGGCCGCCAGATGCCCTCGCACTGGAGCAGTCCGAAGCTGCATATTGTTTCCCAGTCTTCCTCTACCTCGACGCAGTGCCTGCACGCTGTTGGCTGCGCGGAAGCTGGCCGCTACTTCTCGAAATTTCCTGAGGCGACGCAAAAACCCGACGGCCCGACCGATTACCGTGCTTTCCACGACGTCACCTTCCACGGGGATGAGGTTGTGTACGTCTCGCTCGGCGAAGGCGCCACCAGCCAGGGCGAGTTCTGGGAGGCGATCAGCACCGCTTCCAACAGAAAACTGCCCGTAATCTTCGTGATTGAAGACAACGGATACGCGATCTCAGTTCCGGTTGAGGTCAACACTCCCGGCGGCAACATTTCCAGGCTGGTCGCGAATTTTCCGAACTTCCACTTCGAAGAGGTCGACGGGACCGATCCTGTTGTATGCCTGCAGGCAATGACGCAGGCTGTAGAGCATTGCCGCGCCGGTAAAGGACCAGCGTTCGTGCATGGCCACGTCACGCGGCCCTATTCGCATTCGCTCTCCGACGACGAAAAGAACTATCGCAGCAAAACTGAGATTGAAGCGGATTCATTGCGCGATCCCTTGCCCAAGCTGCAGATGAGGCTCCTGCGCGAAGGCATACTCGACGCGCAAGGCATTGAGCAGCTTGAACATGCCATCGATGAGGAAGTTCGCCTGGCTGCCGAACGCGCGATTTACGCACCGCTTCCCGAGGTATCGTCCATCGGGAAGCACGTGTATTCCGAGGACTGGGATCCGACGCGTCCTGAAATTCAGTCGGAGCCGCAACATGCTGAGGACAAACAGGAACGCACCATGGCGGACCTGATTAATGCGTGCCTGCGGGACGAAATGCATCGCGATCCGCGTATTGTTGTTTACGGCGAGGACGTCGCAGATTGCAGCAGGGAAGATGCTCTAAAAGAAGGACTTAAGGGCAAAGGCGGGGTCTTCAAACTCACCGCTGGTCTACAATGTGAGTTCGGTTCCGATCGCGTTTTCAACTCGCCGCTGGCGGAAGCAAACATTGTAGGCCGCGCGGTCGGCTATAGCGTTCGCGGGATAAAGCCAGTAGTCGAAATTCAATTTTTTGATTACATTTGGCCCGCTATGCACCAGATTCGCAACGAGTTGAGCCTGATGCGCTGGCGCTCCAATGGAACCTTTGCTTCGCCCGCGGTCATTCGCGTTCCGGTCGGCGGGTATCTCACTGGCGGATCCATTTATCACTCGCAATCCGGGGAAAGCATCTTTACCCACTTGCCGGGCTTACGTGTCATCTATCCGTCTAACGCATTGGATGCAAACGGGTTGCTGCGAACAGCGATTCGCTGCGACGACCCGGTTCTGTTCCTTGAACACAAGCGACTCTACCGCGAAACCTACGGTCGCGCACAATATCCAGGGCCCGATTACTCCATCCCGTTTGGCAAGGCGAGCGTGGTTCGCGAGGGCACCGAAGTCACATTGATCACCTATGGCGCGGTGGTTCCGCGTGCGTTGCAGGCTGCTGTGAAGGCGGAACGCGAGAAGGGAATCAGCGTGGAAGTGATTGATCTGAGGTCGCTTAGTCCATATGACTGGGAGGCGATCGCAACTTCCGTGAAGAAGACAAGCCGCGTGATCGTGGCCTACGAAGACATGCTGAGTTGGGGCTATGGTGCTGAAATAGCAGCACGTATCGCCGACGAACTCTTCGAGTATCTCGACGCGCCGGTGAAGCGCGTAGCTGCAATGGACACATTCGTGGCGTATCAGCCGACGCTTGAAAATGCGATACTGCCACAGCCGGAAGACCTTTACAATGCTATGCTTGCGCTGAAATCCTACTAACGGTTCGCCACAACAACAGCCGCTTGAATTGTCATGCAAATTGACGTTCTAAGTGGCAGTTTTATGCACGAATATGGGGGTTACATTTTCGAGATTTTGTAACCCCAGGGTGTCGTAGGACGGAATTTGACCTCAAGCGATTTGCTACGATCTGGGGATGAAAATCTCTGTCCGCCGCTTTTTGCCGGGAGACGAAGAAGCATTCAGGCTGCTGAACGAAGCGTGGATCCGGCAGTACTTCGGCCTCGAAGAAGCAGACCACAGAATTCTTGGCGAGCCCGTGGCGCAAATTCTGTCTCCGGGCGGGCAGATCTACATGGCGCTGGACGGCGACGAACGCGTAGGAGCGTGTGCCCTGATCAAGATGGGCGAGGCGGAGTTTGAGGTCGCCAAGATGGGAGTGGCGGAGAGCCGTCGCAGCCAGGGAATTGGCAGAGAGCTGCTGGAATTTGTGATCGCCGATGCTCGGCTGATGAATGCGCGGCGTTTGTACATCGAGACGAATTCGACTCTCAACAGCGCGATTCATCTTTACGAGTCGGTCGGGTTCCAACATTTGCCACCAGGCGAAGGGCATCCGCACTTCGCGCGCGGAGATACCTTTATGGAGATGGTGCTTGGTTGAGAGGAAATCTCAAAGGGTGACGATGCGTAGACCGGGCGACTCACGTTTCTGATGACGAATTCCGGAGCCCGCGGTCGACTTTGTATCGAATGTGCTGGTCGCCTATTTGCCTGACGGCCGCGGCGAACGACTTCTACGAGGAACTGTTTGAGCTGCCGGTTCGTAACTCTCATCAGGATGAAGCATCTCTACGATTGGACGTGGGTGGAGGCGGAGGTTGCTCGTACGATGGGCGTGTGGCGTGAGTGTGCCTCAGCTCCGGCGGCGCAGCCGGGGGTGCGCTTTACCGCCCATGAGCAGCAGGTACGCGAAAAAGCCTATGACGCGGAACTGCTGACGGTTGAGCGAGAGGCGAGACGAACGGCGCGGACCGGGGCCGAGCGCACGGCAATGCAGGATCGGATTGTCGCTTCGTTTGCTCGCTTCGCCGGCTCTGCGCTGGGCCTTGAAGCGGAAGCCGTGAGTCTGCTAACGAACGACTTTCTCCCCGCAGGCACGAAGCTGACGAGATGGGCGAAGCAGTTTGATGCGAGCCTGAGCACGGCCGACATTCTGCAGGCGTGCAGAAATGGGTGGACTGCCTGCGGGCTGCAGGCGCTGCTGGGCGAGCCAATGGAAACGACTCCCGCAATCTTTGGGTACAGCCTGATCTATCCTTACAGCGACAATTTTCTGGACCGCGCCGATATTGGGCGGGAGGCGAAGCTCGAGTTCAGCCAGAGATTCCTGGCGCGGCTACGCGGAGAAGAAATTGCATCCGGGGACGATCGCGAAGCTTCACTGTGGGCGCTGGTGCGATTGATTGAAGAGCAGTATCCGCGAGCGGATTTTCCGGATGTGTATGCGTGCCTGCTTGCGATCCATCGTGCGCAGGAAGAGAGTATTGCGCAACTGCGAAACGGGCATGAGCACAGCGCCACCGAGGTGCTGAAGATTAGCTGCGCGAAGGGCGGCAGTTCTGTGCTGGCGGATGCATGCATGGCTCGCGGATGGATGAGCGGGGAGGAGAGCAGGTTCGCATTTGCGTGGGGCGTGCTGCTGCAACTGGGCGACGATCTGCAGGATCTGCACGAGGACCTGCAGCGTGGATCAGTAACGCTGTTTACGCGCGCGGCCATGACGGGTGTGCCGCTGGATACGCTGGTGATGCAGTTGCTGAGCTTTTGCGATTGCGTTGCAAGCCAGATGGACGAACTGAACGAGGACACAGAGGCGCACGGGGGCACAGAGGTACTGAAGAAGTTGATGAGAATGAGCTGGAGGTCGCTGATCGTTGGGGCAGTGGCGAATGCTCACCAATATTTCAGTCCTGCGTTTGTGGTGGAAGCAGAGCGGTCCTCGCCATTTCGTTTTCAATTTCTACGGTCCCGCCATGCGAGACTTACCAGCAAGCAAGGCTTGTATACGTCGCTGTTCGACACTTTCTATGAGTCTCGAGAAGGTGGCGATGGACTTACTACCGATGCCGGTGTGTTCGATAAGTCGGCAAAGGTAAGTAGAAGGAGTTCTAAGTAGAAGCTACCGGCAGGTAGTAGTTATAAGTCAAAAGCTTCTATGAAGATGGAATCTTAAGTGGATTACAAAATTGTCACTTGTGTCCTGCCAAATAATTGTCGATGTTGCCATAGTTGAATGGGCGCGCTAGTTATGGATCTTACTGACAAAGCTCACCCGATTCCGATAGGTTCGACGTGGATCTCAATCTTACGAGGCGATGCTTTCAGTGGCGGATTCTGTGTGCAAGATATGAGGCGCCACCACAGTGGATCGTTAGTTTCCTGAAAGATCGTATTGCTGCACTGCCGAGATTCAGCAACATGAGTGGAGAGCACGCGCCTGGTTAAGGCCGGCCATAGATGATTAAGAAGTTGTTGGGTTTGCTTGTCCTTCTGTGCGGTTCCATGCTTTGCGCGGCGCAGACACCGGGAATTCTGAATATCGGTACTCTCTCCTATAATCACTGGCCATCGCCATCTCCTTCCATGATGCGGCCCCGGACCGGGGTGTGGTGGTCTTCGATTGAATCGCAGCGCGGGCAGTATTCACCGACCTTCGCAGCGCTTGATCAATGGATTGCGGTGGCGAAGAATCACAATGCCTTACTCATGCAGACATTCTATGGGACGCCGGGCTGGGCATCGAGCAATCCAACGTTGCCGCCGAGAGACCTAAACTACGTGAATGAGACTTGCCAGTCTCCGCTCGCTGGCGTGGTGAGGCCGCGCGGAGATTGTATCTGGGCCGAGTACATCACCAAGTTCATGCAGCACGTGTGTCGTGTGAGTGCTCAGCCGGCGACTCCGCTGAAAGGAGCCTGCAAGGTTCACTACTTTGAGCCATGGAACGAGTTCAACGATGGACAATTCTGGTCGTCGAACTACACGGACATGGCGAAGATGTCGAATGATGCTGCAACGATCATCAAAAGGTATTGCGGCGATTGTCTTGTGTTCGCTGGGAACACGTCTGCGGGTGGTGATGGTTATAACCCCAACTATATTCATGTTGCGTCGGTGGCGGGCCGATTCGATCTTGCACTGGGACAGTTACTGGATGCGTGGCATGCGATCCCGGGAGCTACGTTGCCGGATGGGGTGAGTTACCACATGTATGGTGCGCGGCGGAATGTAATACCCTATCCGTTTCCGGAGACAATTGTTTCGCATGGAAGTTCGTTATGCACAGCAGCCAATACGCCGAATCCGAATTGCCGTACGGCTGTCTTCCAGGAGACAGCAGCCGTTCGCTCCGTGTTGCAACAACGTCCGTGGGCAGCGAATCTGCACATCTGGAATACGGAAGGTGGCTTTGGGCGGAACGACGATTTGACCGACGGAGTAAACCAGAGCGACCAAAATTCGAAGATGTTGAAAGAAGCTTATGTAGCGCGATGGATTCTTGCAGTTGCGAGCACGGGGACGGTGGCTAACCTGTGGTACGAGTGGGACGATTCGTGCTGGGGAACAATGTTGGGATTTGGGACGCCTGCTTCGCAAACCGGATGCAAGACGGACCCGGTGATTCCTGTGGGCTATACTCCGATCCACCAAACGTGGGTGATGATGACCTCGTGGCTGCAGGGTGCGCAGTTCGCAGGGCAATGCTCGAACACGGGGGCCATCTGGCGCTGCCCGATTACGAAGACAAATTATCACGGCACGTTCATGTGGACGACGGACTGGCTGGCGAGTACGTCGGTGCCGCTGACAACAAGTTACGCGCGCTATCGTGACCTGGACGGAAATGTATACAACATGAGCGGGGCGTCGCGGGTGACGGTCACGAATCGGCCGATTCTGCTGGAGCAGTAGCACGCATGGCTTGACCCACTCATTGGTTGAGCGGGCCGAGCCATTTCATTGCTGAGGTTATAACTTCGCGGCGCGTTCCTTGTGTGGCACAAAGAGTTCAGGGCATTTCAACGCGATCGATCACGAAGACCTTTCCCTGGGACTGCTGAGGCACCAACTGAAGGCCGAGTTGATCCTGCACGGCGCTGGCGATGCTATTCGCTTTGTCGGGACCTGGCTGCCAATTCAACATGACATCGTAGTTACCCTTCAGTCCTGTTTTGTCGACGACAGTTCGTCCCAACGGGCCTGAGAGCATATCTGCAATCGCGCTGGTGGGCCCAGTCAAACTCATTTGCCCGGCACCGTTCTTCATCATCGCTTTTGAGGTGACGATATGCGGGTGTCCAGGTCCGTCGGCTGAGGGGGCGGCGGGCTCTTCGGCAGCTTCGATCAACTTGGAACCACCGGGCGCAACAGTTAATGCATAGGTGGCCATGTCTTGATCTTGCTGAGTCAAGGTTAAGTGAAAGCGATCGGCGAGCACGTGCTGTACGGCCAACCGGACTTGCGATTCAAGCTTCGGATCGGGCATGGAGCCTTGCTGAGGCGACGCGGCAGTCGATTTAAGCACGAGGTCGTACTTTTCTGTGTCGATCCAACTCGGGCCGCCGGAGAGTTGATGTTCTTGAATATTGTAAGCGAAGGTTATCAAGGATTTCACTGAGGCGTTGGTATCAGTAAAGCCTTCGGGTGTAATCATGACTCGAGAGATGTTGTTATCGGAATGATTCGGTGTGAGCGAGGCAAGTTCGTATGGAGTCATCTCCGCTTCCGGGGACTGTGCTCGAACAGGCGCAGCATTGAGCAGACCGAGTGTGATGGGCGCTGCGATGGCGGCGACGGCTACGGAGGCGAGAAGCAGCTTTCGCGGGAGAGTGAGTTTGTCAGCAACTTGATGTGTCATGATTTGCAGAATCCTTTTCTTAAGATTTGAGCCCGTAACTCCTGACACGCAGGGCATGGGGTATTCCACGCAATATCTGCACGTCTTCAAAATGCTTTCGGCATACACAGCCGGCTCGTTGCCGAGGTCGAGCACGGCTTCATCGCAGGCCCGCTCGCGTTCTTCTACGAGGCGCGCGCCGAGCCACCAGATGAGAGGGTGGAACCAGAAAACTGCTTCCACGAACATGTGAACGGCGGCCCACAGATTGTCGCGCCGACGGACGTGCCAGATTTCGTGAGCGAGGATGGAATGAAGATGCTCCTGCTGGAGGTGTCCGGAAATTCCTTCGGGCCAAATCAGGATGGGCCGCAGAATTCCTATGACGCCGGGTTCGCTGGAGGCGTTGGAGAGGACGAACGGAATGGGGTTGCGAATGCCGAGCGTGGGCTCAAGCGAACGGAGCGCATCCACTTCGCGGCCCTGATTAACTGCCCGGGTTGCGCGCGCGGCGAGCGAGATTCGCTTCCAGCGGATAGCCCAACGGATGAGGACGGCGGCGAATCCAATGAGCCAGATGATCGCGAAGGCTTGAGGAAGCAATGCGAAGAGACTGGTGAATGCAGGCGCGGCGGGTGTGGCAGCGGCGGCGGATGGAGCAGCGAAGGGCTGACTGATTTGCTGCACGGTGGAATTGAGGGCCGGAGAGTAAAAGCTGGTTGGCGCAAGCATGTGGGGCCTCGCGAGATGCGTGCCGAGCGCGATGAGAAACGAGAAGGGAACGAGGAATTTCAACGACGCGGCGAGCCAGATTACGAAGCGAATGCGCGCCTGGTCCTTGCGCGTGGCAAGTACGAGGGCTGCGGCGAGCAGGGCGAAGAGCGTGGACTGCCATAAATGATTTGCGGCAATCGGCGCGATGCGGGCGATGAATTCAGACAGGGGGTGGTAGTTCATGGCTTGCCCGTCCTTTGAATTTTGCGGAGAGCTTTTTCGGCTTCCTTGACGTCTTCGAGTGTGAGCTTGCCGGATTCGATGAGGTGGGCCATCACCGGTTGGGAGCGGCCACCGAAGAGGGCGAGCAGATCGTCGACGAGCCTGCTCTGCGCGGCGCTGCGGGAAACGGCGGCGGCGAAGATGTGGAAGTTTCCGACTTTGCGTACGCGGTGCACGACGTTCTTGATTTCCATGCGGTAGACGGTGGTCTGGATGGTGGTGTAGGCGGGCTTGCGTTTTGCAGGGAAGGCTTCCTGAATTTCACGGATGGAGGACTCGCCGCGGGTCCAGAGCGTCTCCATGATTTCGAATTCCAGTTTCGATAACTTTGGGTCTTCCACATCTTCCTCCTACATCTGTCTTAGGTTCTACTACACGTGTATGTAATCGTCAAGTGGTCTTGAAAAAAATATTTTTGCAGCCGTTTTCAGGCAACGGATTATTGGGCAGGGTGGTCACACTTTGTAACGACAAATTCGCCAACTGATTCGATGGAGTTTTATGCATGTAATGGATGTGCTTACGATTCTTTCCGTGGGATTGATGATTGGAAACGAGCTTGCTGTATCGCTCTTCGTGAATCCCGTGATGTGGCAGCTGGACAATCGTTCGCAAACGCAGGCGCTTAATTTATTCGCGCGCATCCTGGGCAAGGCGATGCCGGTTTGGTATGCGGTTTGTTTGCTGCTGATATTGATGGAGGCATACGTGCGGCGGCACGAGCACGGTTTCGCGTTGCTGCTGACCGCGGCTGCGATATGGATCGTGGTGATTGTGCTGACGGTGACGCTGCTGGTGCCGATTAACAATCGCATTGCGGCGATGACGCCGGAGGTTTTTGCCGCGAGCGGGAAGAGGGAACACAAGAAGTGGGACACGATGCATCGCTGGCGCGTGGTCGCGCTGACGGTGGCGATGGTTTGCCTGCTGGAGGGAATTTTGCAATGAAGTTAATTGTCAGGGTTGCGGAATTTCGTCGAGGAAGCGGCGAAGGGTCTCGCGGTATTTGCTTGAGTCCTGGTTCGCGGGAATTTCGGCGAATGTTTTTGGGGAAGCGGACTGCTGGAAGAGTTGCTGCATTCGCGGATTGAGCGTGGCATCGACGGGTGATAACGCGCGTTCGATGAGGAGCTTGGGTGTCTTGAGATTTTGCAATATTGGCGCGAGGTCGAAGCGGTCGGAAAAGAGCAGTCTTACGGGCAGCAAGGAAGTGCGTCGATCGGCGGCGACCTGTTCGAGGGCTGTGGGTGCGGGATTCTCAAGGATCAAGGCAGGGGACTGAGGATGACGCTGGGCTGCTGCGGCAGCGATGGTTGCGCCGAGCCCTTGTCCGTAAAGGACGATGGACGCGGGATTGAGGGCACGGGTGTTGGTGAGGTAGAAGATGGCAGCGTCCGCGTCCTCGGAGACGGTCTGCTCGTTGGGGCGGAGGAAGAGGCTTTTGCCATAACCGCGATAGTCGATGGCGAAGACGTTGATGCCGAGTGCGTGGAGCGCCTGCAGATCAGGCAGGGTGTTGGAGAGGGATCCCGTGGCTGCGTGCAGATAGAGGATGGTGGAGCGGGAGTAGCGGGCATCCGGGGCGGCGGGGATCCACCAGCCGTCGAGCTGTGGTTGGCCGGTTTCGGTTCCGAAGAAGCGGACATCTTCAAAAGGAAGTCCGACGCTGGCTGGAGTTGCGGTTACGGTTGAGGCGGGGTGAAAGATGAGCTGCCAACTGCCCTGCCAGAAGAGCAGGCAGACGGTGAGATAGCCGCACGCCGCGGCGGCGGCGAGCGTGATGCCGAGGGCACGAAGCAGCCATCGGTGAGAGACGAGGGGCTGCTGCTGGCGGAGGGGATCGATCCATCCGGGCGGTGGAAGGTGTTTAGGGCGCGGCTTGGATTTCTGGGGCATCGTGCGATCAGCCGAAAGCCAGTTCGTCGGGGCTTTCAAGTGGCGTGCCGCATACCCGGCAGATGACGGCGGAACAATCTCCGCAGACGAGCGGGTCGTTGACGGGACGGGCGCAGGTGGGGCACCAGAGCTTTTCAGGGTCACGTGGGGCAGGTACAGGTTGGGGCTGAGTAGACATTCGTTGCAAGCGTAGCACGGTCCGCGTACGAGTAAAGAAAGGGTGCTGGATGCAGTCTTATGCTGCCACCTTTTTCAACGTTATGTTGCTACTTTGGCGTGTCTGGGCGAGGGCAAATCTGCCAGGCAGGTCGGAGGGCTCAGTAACGGCAATTCTGTTGGATCATGAGTGATTGACGGATGGCCCACGATCTGCTCGCAACGGAAGAAACGCGGCCTTGGGATCTGAGATAATCGGCTGAATCTGCTCGCAAATCTAGCTTGGGAGAGCATCGCCATGAGCGATCTTGCTTCGCCTTTAATTGCTTCGGAGCCTGCGTACCTAGAATTAACCCTTAAGCGCGTAATGTGCATTTGGTGGGCATATTTCTGGCGGCACATGCTCTATGGCGGCGTTGCTGCCATCGTTGTCGGATTCCTGGAAGGATTAGTTGGGCTGGGGGGAAGTCGCCTGTTGTTATCTTGAGCACTGTTCTGGTAATGGCTACAGTGTCAATGTGTATGTTGGGGTTGCGTACCTACGTAAACAATTTCGTCACTTTTCTATTCGGCTTGTGGCGTCTCCACGCTAAAGCACCACTACCTGAAAAATCGCCGATGCGCTCAATCACGGGATTCCGGGCGGGTGACCGCCATTTCGGAAATAACTCCTCGGTAAACACGTCCGCACGCCTCTGGTGTAGAGGATGCTGCTTCTATCCCCTTACCCTCAGAGTGGCAGGATGCTGTGGAACGATCAGACAGGTTAAGTTAGGGTGAGGAAGAGGGACGGGGATGAGTGAGTTTGTCAGGCTCTGCGGCAAAGCGGCGCTGCCGGGCGTGGGTGAGGCCCGGGAGATTGATGCGGGCGGAAAGACGTATTGCGTTGCGAATGTGGGCGGTGAGATCTCGGTGATGGACGATGTTTGTCCTCACAGGGGAGGTCCGCTGGGCCAGGGAATGATCGAAGAGGGGTATCTTGTTTGTCCGTGGCACGCGTGGGCATTTGATGTGAAGACAGGGGCTTGCACGCACAATCCTAAAGCGGTGGTTAAGGTTTGGACAGTGAAGATTGAGGGGGATGATGTGTTGGTGGAGAAGGCTGGCTGAGGCCAACCAAAGGTGGTTGAAACCATCTAACGGAAGATCGAACGACATGGAGGAATTTGGATGAGTTTGAATGAGACACCGGAAACTGTGAATTGGCCACCGACCCACTACGTTTTTGTTGAAAAGGTGGGGCCGTTTATGGCGAACGCGCCGCAGGCCTGGCAGGATCTGCACAAACTTCTTCCGCAGATTGCGGAGGGTAACGAGGTTACCGGCCACATGAGCCTGTACAAGGTGGGACCGAAGGTTTACCGCGCCGGGGTGTCGGTGGCGGCTCCGCCGACGAAACTGCCTGAAGGGCTGAAGTACGAGGAGTTCAGGGGCGGGAAGTATAGCCGGTTTGAACTGACGGGATCGTATGGGCAGTTGCCGCAAGCGAGTGGGCGGGTGTTCGAAATTGTCGCGGAGACGAAGCTGAAAGTGCGGGACGATTACAACATTGAGAACTATGTGAACGATCCCAGGACGACGCCGGAAGACAAGTTGTTGACGCAGATCTTGATCCCGACGGAGTAAGGCTGGATTCGGGTAGAGGTGAAAGCCCGTGAAGCGACGAGACAAGATACTTTTGATTTCGTGGGGAATCCTCATCGGCATTGGGCCGATGATATGGTGCCTGCGACATCCCGGCGGCACGCTGAGTTGGGACTACGTGCGATCCACGTTATTTCAGCTAGCATTGTGGCTTGGCACTTGTTTCGTTTACAGACGCAATAGTGAGCCCGAAGTCTCGCTGAGCATAACACCCCATTAGTAAAGAGCTGGCGGATCGTTCGAAGAAAAGGAAGGCCCACGTTGATGAAGAGCGTGGGCCTTTCGATTTGCACTTAGTAGTTGACGATTCCGGCGAAGGAATCTGGTTTGAGGCTGGCGCCGCCGACGAGGGCTCCGTCAATCTCTTCTTCGCCGAGCAGGGACGTGGCGTTCTCCGGCTTGACGCTGCCGCCGTAGAGGATGCGCATGGCGTCGGCGGTGGGCTGGCCGAGGAGCTTGGCGACTTCCGCGCGGATGATTTTGTGAGCATCGACGGCCATCTGCGGGGTGGCGGTTTTGCCGGTGCCGATGGCCCATACGGGCTCGTAGGCGATGACGATGGTCTTGGCGGAGTCAGCAGTGATGCCGGCGAGCGCGCCGATGGTCTGGGTGCGGAGGACTTCTTCGGTCTTGCCGCCTTCGCGCTCAGCGAGGACTTCGCCGATGCAGACGACGGGAACGAGGCCGTGCTTGAGCGCGGTGTGCAGCTTCTTGTTCACGATTTCATCCGTCTCGTTGAAATACTGGCGGCGCTCGGAGTGTCCGATGAGCGTGTGGGTGCCACCGACGGCGATGAGCATGTTGGCCGAGGTTTCGCCGGTGTAGGCTCCCTCTTCCGCGAAGTGGATGTTCTGGCAGCCGACGACGACGTTCGAGCCCTTGGCAGCCTCAACCACGGTTGCGAGTGAGGTTACGGAGGGGAAGAGCGCGATCTCGTCCCGGGTGTGGTCCTTGACCAGGGGGAGGAATGCGTCGGTGAAGGCCTTGGCTTCGGCGGGTGTCTTGTACATTTTCCAATTGGCGGCGATAAGAGCTTTGCGCATGATTTTCTAGTCCTATTTCCTGGTTTCGAGAGTTTTGTAGAGGGTTTGAAGTGTGTTGTTCGCGGTCGAGGCGATGGGCGAGGCGAAGGGCCAGCCAGCATCCCAGTGCTCCAAAAAGAAAGTAGCCGCAGAGCAGGATGATGTAGGTGATGGCCTCGTAATGAGGGCTGAGGGTGGGGCTGTCAGCGATGAGGTCGTTGATGTACTCCACCTTGAATCGTTCGGTGGCCAGGAGGCCGAGAAGGCCCATGAAGGCGAATGAAAAGGGCGCGGCGGCGAGCTTCCAGCGGTATCCGGGAAACGCCTTGGTGAAGAGGCCGACAAGCAGAAAGATGAATGAGAGCAAGATGCCGAGGGCCAGCAGGAGAAACGGCACTTCGATGGCGAGTGTCAACAGCCGGGTGTCCATGGCCAGTCCTTTCCTGCTGATTGGGGAGGATCTCAATTTTGATTTTAGCGGCAATTGCGGGGCGGGGATGTGATCTTGTCGCACGGTAAGTGCAGCGAAAGAGCGGTTAGCTGAAAAGCGGTCAGCTAGAGGGCGGTTAGCTAAGAAGCGGTTAGCGGAGAAGCAAACGCAGGTCCCTTCGCTTCGCTTCGGTCGGGATGACAAAGGTAGCCAGTTGGCAAGTTAGAAGGGTCTGCGGGTGGCTGGAGATCGATGGTTATTGGGGTAAAGGAGCCGGATCGAAGTGGCAGTAGTTATCTACCCCATAGATGGGAGCGGTTGCGCCTTCGCGGGCCCACCACTTTGACCACCTGATGTATTGGACTTGCAGGTCTTCTGTTTCATCTCCGCTGTTGGCAGTGCGGTGTGTAAGTGCCCATAGGGAGCCGCTTGCTTCCTCCTTCCCGATCTGGTCGGAATTCTTCAGCAGGTCCAGCAGAATTGGGATTGCTGCGCGAGAGTGGGTATATCCCATGGCGCTTATTGCCTGCCGGTGCATGAATTTCGGACTTTTGGTTTTCTCGAGTTCCACAAGTACCGGAAGGATTTTCTCACCGCCAAGAGCTGCCGCGTACATCAAGTCAACGCGGTAAGGAGCCTTTACTGCTTGATCCAGCAGAGAGCGAATACCACGTCTGATCGTTCGTTTCTGCGAGGTATTTCGCAGCGTCAATGGCCACGGATGATCCCAACTGGCTCGATTTTACTAGCGACTGCCATGGCCTCCATGCTCTTTGCGTATTCAAGCGGTGAAAAGCTAGCGGTGCGAAGCTGCGAAATCCTCATCATCGGCAAAGCCCAAAAGCGTGGTCTCGAGCGAGGGAGGCGCCATGGCGGCGAGCGTGCGCGCGGCTTCGATTCGCTCCGAGCGGTCGGATGAACGCAGCTGGTTTAGCCAGAGCTGGTAGTCCGTAAATACCGGGAGACTTCCATCCACGCTGGAAGTGAAGGCTCGCGCGGACCGTGTCTCCGTAACTGAAGAGACCCGTATACTTCACCTCCAACGAGTAGTTGCCGGGGGCGTTGATTTCGTAGGCGTAGTTCAAAAGGAATCGATCGACGCGGAATTCGCCGGGCACCAAGCGGAGTCGGCGGCGAACAATAGGGGACCATCGAATGATGCAGCTATTAGCGTAGGAAATACAGGCGGACGCCGGGGGCGGATCGATGGCGATGTCGATCGATACGTGAGAGCAGAGAGGCTGGTCGTGGTCGGCGGGACAGAGTTTTACCGTTTCCTGGCCCTTGTTCACCACCCTGAGGGAAACGAATATTGGCTCGCCGACTGCGAATGTTTCCTTATCCAGGTAGAACTCGCCCACGACCTGTGCAGTGGCCGAGATGGAACAGAGAAGAACCAGACCCGCGGACAACGTGCGAACTTTCACGCGGCAATTGTACCGAAAGGATAGCTAAAGGGCGGTTGGCTAATGGGCGGCTAGCGAAAAAAGCGGATGGTAATGCTGGCCTAGGTTGTGGTGGTTGGCGGGATTGTTATCCCACATCTCAAACGCGAGATGTGGGGCACCCGGCTAAAGAGCGGTCAGCTTAGGTCCGGTTAGCTAAGAAGCGGTTAGCGGAAAAGCAAACGCAGCGCGTGAGGAAGTCAGCTCGTCAGCGAGGTGTGGGGTTGGGGATCTTCCAGCCGCGGATCAGGAGCCAGAACATGAAGACCAGTTCGCCTAAGAAAGTGATGGCTACAAGGCCGATGTGGGCTGTTGGATAGAGGTAGGGGCTCAAACTGTCGACTAGCCAGCCGAGGCCGTCGAGTATCAGCAGGACACCGATGAGGCGGGGGATGTAGCCGGAGCGGCAGATGAGGCAGCCGAGCAGGACGAGATGAATCGCAAAGATGATCAGGCTGAAGGCAAAGTCGTAGCGAAACGCACTGACGAGAAGTTTGACCTGGGCGTGAAGCTGCTGGGAGCCGAATGCGTCGAGGAAGTCCGGTGTATGCACGATGCGATAGACGTTGACCAGGTTGAACAGGGCGAAGAGCGCGATGGCGGTGTAGATGAGGCGGAACCACGCGGTTAGCAGAGACAGCGATCTGTTAACGGGAATGAGCAGGACGTAGAGTGCCCAGGCGATGACCACGTCGAGGATGAAAGTGACGAGGTAACAGAGGATCGCGGTGACCAGGAGTGCGCCGTGGGTGGCGATGTTCTGAACGGTTTGCTCGATGTGGCCGGGGATGATCGAGCTTCGGCATCGCATAGAACTCGGCGATGGTGACCGGCATAAGGAGGTATCCGAAGCCGGCGATCAGTGCCGCCTGGCGCAGGGTGGGTTGTTCGTTCGGGATTGGCGGAGCCATGGAGATCACTCGGAGCGCTTGGTCCTTTTAGAAAAGTACGGTTTGGTGGATTGTTTTGTTCCTTGGTTAACGGTTAAACGCAGAGAAAGAGCGGTTAGCTAAAACGGCGAGCTAGCTAGTCGGCGAAAAGCATCAAGTGCGGGCGGTGGTTGATCCCACCCTGGCCAACTTAGGGCCAGGATGGGGCATCCAGATTTTTGTCGCGCGCGCTCAGCTTCATCTTTCCCATTTAAGTGAATTAAGTTAACGGCGGGCTCGGCGCACGCGCGGCGAACAGCAGGTCCCTCCACTTCGTTTCGCTTCGGTCGGGATGTCACACGTCAGCGAACTGGCGAGGCATTGCGAATCGGCGTAGATTTTTGGATTTGGGCGTAGTGAAGTGTGCGACGCAACGCGCGGGTGAAAGGAGCCCAAATGGCGGAAGAGCAGAACATTCAGGTGGTGCAGGCGGCATATGCAGCGTTCGACCGGCGCGATATCGCGGGAGTGCTGAACGCATTGGATGACTCCATCGTCTGGCGTCGTACGCAGGGCGCGGCGTCGTATGTCTCCATGGCTGGCGAGCATCGGGGGAAGGCTGCGGTACAGGAGTTTTTCCGGTTGGTCGATGAATATGAGCAGTTCGATGTTTTCGATCCGCAGGAGTTCATCGCACAGGGCGACAAGGTGATCGTGCTGGGGCGCTACACCGTCGTTATAAAGACGACAGGGCGCAAGGTCGATTGCGACTGGGTGATGGTGTACACGATGAAGAACGGGAAGGTGGTCAAGTTCCAGGAATTTTCGGATAGCGCTGGGATTAATGCGGCTTTTAGCTAAAAGCCGCGAGTCAGCGAGTTAGCTAAAAGCAGCGAGTGCGAGCTTTGGTATGATCCCACATCTCAAACGCGAGATGTGGGGCACCCGGCATTTGTTTTCTCACTCAAGCCAACGGCGGGCTTGAATGGGGCACCCACCGCTGTATATATGTGATATATACATTACGTGAGCGTTCGTGATCCCTTAGCTTCGTGTGTCGGGTTCGATTGGGACGAAGCGAATACCCTGAAGAACTGGCAGAGGCACGGGGTTACTCCGGAAGAGGCGGAGGAGGTTTTCTTTCACGAACCGCTGCTGTTTCAGGGCGACAAGAAGCATTCCGCGAAAGAGAAGCGCCACCAGGTTTTAGGCGAGACGTCCGTTGGGCGCAGATTATTTGTGGCTTTCGCGGTACGGAAGAATTTGATTCGGGCGATTTCCGCGAGAGACATGACTCAGCGGGAGAGCGAGGCGTATGACAAATATGAAAAAGAAAATCCCTGAGTTCAAGAGTGAGGCCGAGGAGTTCGAGTTCTGGTCGAAGGCGGACTCGACTCAGTATCTCGACTGGTCGCAGGCGAAAACCCACGAAGTTTCCCAAGTTGAAGCCGACGCTGAGGACGGTGTCTGTGCGGCTGCCGGTGGCGATGATTGAAGACCTGAAGGTGATGGCGAATCAACGGGACGTGCCGTACCAGTCGCTGATGAAGATGTTTTTGGCGGATCGTTGGAGTTGGAGCGTCGAATGCGTCGGAAGAGGGCTTAGTCGGCGAAATTTAACGAAAAGTGGTGGACGCGGGCGTTGGTTGATCCCACTCTGGCCAATGGAGGGCCAGGATGGGGCACCCACAAATTGGGGTCGTGCCGGAGGTGGAGTACTCGGCATTTGTTTTCCCACTCAAGCCAACGGCAGGCTTGAATTGGGCCACCCGGCAGTTGGCTGAGGGACTACAATTCTGCCAACAGAATATGCCAATGAGGTTAATGAAATTGAACGCTAGGTTCGGTAAGCGTGGGTCGGTGCATGCAAACTGCCCAAACTGTGTGGGGCGCTGGTTACGTTTGAAAGTTTGGATACAGATGGAAGAGAGTTCAGTACTTTCGAAGCGGACGCAGCGGAATGTCTTTTGAAGGCCGCCAATACTACGGAGCTTCATATGCATCACTAAAATGTGCCAACTGCGGTCGAGGCGGAATGGCCACCATTTGGTCCAATTCAGGGAATTTCCCCCATCTAGCTGAGTTCTACCCAGCATCAATAGAACGCGCGAAGCTACCTGACGCGGTGCCTGCGGATATTCTCTCGGAATTTAGAGAAGCCGAACTCTGTATGGCCCACGGAGCCTACCGCGCCGCTTCCGCCTTGTTGCGATCTTGCCTAGAGAAAGTTTTGCTAGCGCATGGATACAACGAGAGAACTTTGTACGCAAAAATAGAAGCCGCTGCTAAAGACGTAATTCTCACGGAAACCCAAAGACGTCGGGCTCAGGATGAAGTCAAAGTCCTTGGTAATGACGTATTGCACGATCCTTGGCGCGAGGTAGATGCCGCGGAATGCGAACTGTCCCATCACTACACACAGCGTATTCTTGAGGCTTTCTATGACCATCCGGAAGTGGTCCGGGCAGAACTAGAGAAACTTAGGGACAATCCTCCACCTATTGCAGGTCGAAGCGGATAAGTAACCAATGGCCTGGTAGTCAGTCAGCTATATTATTACCCTGGTTGATTAATATCCAACGCTTGCGAAACACGGAAAAGGCAAGAAGGGGCGCGACATATATCGCGCCCCTTTTTACTTCGAATTGAATACTGCGTTTACTTGTCGGTGAGGGCTTCTACGCCGGGGAGGGTTTTGCCTTCGAGGAATTCGAGGCTGGCGCCGCCGCCGGTGGAGATGTGGGTGATCTTGTCGGCTACTCCGGCTTGCTGGACTGCAGCGACGGAGTCGCCGCCGCCGACGATGGTGATGGCGTCGTGGTTGCGGCTACGGCGCTGGGCGATGGCGTTGGTGCCTTCGGCGAAGGCGGGCATCTCGAAGACGCCCATGGGGCCGTTCCAGACGATGGTGCTGGCTTCGGCGATTTCGTCTTCGAAAAGAGCTCGATGGATTTGGGGCCGATGTCGAGGGCCATCCATTCCGCGGGGAAGGGGCCGTTGCCGGAGAAGATCTGGTGTTGGCGTCGGCGGCGAACTTGTCGGCGAGGATGTGATCGACGGGCAGGAGGAAGCGGACGCCTTGCGCTTCGGCCTTGTCGAGCGCGGCTTTGGCGACGTCGATCTTGTCGGTTTCGACGAGGGACTTGCCGGTGTCCTGACCCTTGGCGTTGAGGAAGGTGTAGGCCATGCCGCCGCCGATGAGGATGGCGTCGACCTTGTCGAGCAGGTTGTCGATGACTTCGATCTTGTCGGAGACCTTGGCGCCGCCGATGATGGCGACGAAGGGACGCTCGGGGGCTTCGAGAGCCTTGCCGATGTAGGTGAGTTCCTTCTCCATGAGCAGGCCGGCAGCGGATTGCGAGACGAAGTGGGTGATGCCTTCGGTGGAGGCGTGGGCGCGGTGGGCGCTGACCGAAGGCATCGTTCACGTAGACGTCGCAGAGCATGGCGAGTTGCTTGGCGAAGGTGGGGTCGTTCTGCTCTTCTTCGGCGTGGAAGCGAAGGTTTTCGAGCAGCAGGACCTGGCCGGACTCGAAGCTGGCGCGACATTTCCGAGGCGATCTCGCCGACGCAGTCGGGGGAGAAGGCGACGTTGATCGGATTCGCCGATCTGTTTATCGAGGAGCATGCGCAGTCGGTCGACGACGGGGCGAAGGCTCGTACTTGGGATGGGCTTGCCCTTGGGGCGGCCGAGATGCGAGGCGAGGATGAGCTTGGCCTTGTGGCGGAGGGCGTACTCGATGGAGGGGAGGGTCGCGCGGATGCGGTTGTCGTCGGTGATTTCCGTACCGTCGTCGCTGAGGGGCACGTTGAAGTCAACGCGCATGAAGACCCGCTTGTTCTGGAGATCGAGGTCCTTGATCGAGAGCTTGGACATGATGATTAGCCTTCCTCTGGAATAATGGCGTCCGCTTCCACTTCGATTTTCCATTCGGGGCGCAGGAGTGCGGCCACAACGACCATGGTGGAGGCTGGACGGCTTAGGGCGAAGTACTTGCCGTGAACGCGGCCGACTGCTTCCCAGTCTGCGGCGCTGGTGAGATACATGCGAGTGCGGACGATGTCTTTGAGACCGGATCCTGCTTTTTCGAGAATCTCGCGGATAATTTCCAGGCATGCGGCCATCTGCAGGGCCGGATCGCTACCTCCCGCAGAAGTGCCGTCGGGATTGACGGGCGCGGTTCCGGAGACGGAGATGAATCGTCCACAGCGAACGGCGCGGGAGAATCCGATGACCGGCTCAAAGGGGGAATTGCCAGAGATGAATTGCCTGTCGTTTCCCGAACTCATATTGAACCTCGCGTAAAGGATCAAAGGGTTTTATTGGAAGTGCACGGCGAAGAGATCCAGGTTGCGCGGCTTTTCTACTTCTGAAGAGCCGCGCATGCTCACACCCGGAAGGACAATGCAGTTCGTCTTAGAGGCCCTTTTTGACCAGGAAGCCTATGAGGTCAACGACGCGGCTGGAATAGCCCCACTCGTTGTCATACCAGCAGATGACCTTGGCCATGTTGGTGCCGACGGTCTTGGTGAGAGGCGCGTCGAAGATGGAGGAGCGCGGGTCGCCCTTGAAATCGCTGGAGACGAGTTCGTTGGTGTCGTATCCCAGATAGCCCTTGAGCGGACCTGCCTCAGAGGCGGCCTTGACGGCGGCGTTGATGCTCTCGATGGTGACGGGCTTCTCGGTGACGAAGGTGAGGTCGACGACGGAGACGTTGGGTGTAGGGACGCGGATTGCGAAGCCGTCCAGCTTGCCGGCGAGCTCAGGAATGACCAGCTTGAGGGCCTTGGCTGCACCGGTCGAGGTAGGAATCATCGAGAGGGCGGCAGCGCGGGCGCGGCGGAGATCCTTGTGCGGGAAATCGAGAATGACCTGGTCGTTGGTGTAGCTGTGGATGGTGGTCATGATGCCGCTGACGATTCCGAATGTATCCTGCAGGACCTTGGCGACGGGCGCGAGGCAGTTGGTGGTGCAGGAGGCGTTGGAGATGACGTTGTGCTTGGCGGCGTCGTACTTATCGTCGTTCACGCCGAGGACGATGGTGAGATCCTCGTTGGAAGCGGGAGCGGAGATGATGACCTTCTTGACGGTCGTGCCGAGGTGAGCCTTCGCCTTGGTGGCGTCGGTGAAGTGGCCGGTGGACTCGACGACGATTTGCGCGCCGACGGAGGCCCAGTCGAGCTTGGCGGGGTCTCTCTCGGCGAAGACCTTGATCTTTTTGCCGTCGACGGAGATGAAGTCTTCGCCGGCAAAGATATCGTTTTTCAGGTTGCCAAGGATGGAATCGTACTTGAGAAGGTGTGCGAGTGTTTTCGGACTGGTTAAGTCATTCACTGCGACGAAGTCGATCTCGGGATTGCCGAGCGCGGCGCGAAGCACGTTGCGGCCGATGCGGCCGAAGCCATTGATGCCAACCTTGACTGCCATACTGTTTACTCTCCTGTTATGTGATTAAGCTTGACTGGATGGAGAATTCGCGACACAGCCACGGTGAGATTCCCCGAAACCACCAAACAGGCGATATTAACAGGTTTGTCAAGTGGGACCAAGTTAAAACGGTGAATTTTCGATAATGAAAAGGGCATTTTGAGGGGTGTTTTTGCACAGCATTTGCGACGAAGCTCTGAGTGTGTTACATCCTCAACATGCGCGAATGGATGCGCGAACAGATGAGAAAACGCTCAAAGCGTGGGCCGAACACTTCGGAGTCCACGGGCAAGATAGGGCAGGAGATACCGTCGGACCAGCCGCAACCACTGCGTCCCATATACCCGGAGGGTAGACCTGCAAGACTGGCTAAGGCGCAAGCCGCGGAGCCAGAAGGCAACGAAACTGATATCCCGGCATCCTTTGACGATGCGGGGGAAGAAGAAACGGAGAATGGTGCCGACTCCGGCGAGGCGGCCACTTCGGAGGCTGTGAGTTCCGTGTTGGAAAACGAAGCACCGAATTCTGAAAACGAACCGGACGCGGAAGGTCCGGAACTGGGTGGATTGGAACCCGAAGGCAGGCTGGAAATGGAAACGCAGCCGGATTCGCCCTCGATTCCTCCGCCGGAGGCACCGGCAACGGGAGCAAAAGGCCCGCGTGGTTACGTGGTGCTGACGATCGGCTTGCCGGGTTCCGGCAAAACGACGTGGTTCAAGCGCCGTGGAGTGATGCCGCTCTCAAGCGACATGCTGCGCAGCATTCTTTTCGACGACATTACGGAGCAGCGCTACCAGGGGCTGGTTTTCTCAACACTGCGCTCGCTGCTGCGGGCACGGCTGATTGCGAAGATGCCGTGGAACTATGTGGATGCGACCAACCTTTCGCCGCACGAGAGGCGTCAATGGATCAAGATGGCAAAGAGCTTTGGGTATGACGTGCAGGCGGTCTTCTTCGACGTTCCGCTGGACGTCTGCATGGAGCGAAACAGCCGTCGTGAACGGGTGGTGAGCGCGGAAGCGATGCAGAAGATGGCAGAGCGGCTTCGTCCTCCCAGCTTCAAGGAAGGGTTTTCGAAGATCACCGTGGTGAGAGTGAAGGGCGCTGCGGCTGCTCCGCCAGAAGTTTAGCGGGCAGAAGAATAGAACGGGAAAAGCCGGGCGACGATGCCCGGCTTTTTCTGTTTGGAGAACGCAGGTGCCAGGTGCGAAGGCGACAGCTTCCAGTGAGTTCTGCTGGATCGTGCCTTCTCGGCTATGACTCCGCCATGCAGGGCTAATCGGATTTTGGCCGATGGGCCTTGAATGCGCAGAAGCTGTCACCGGGGATCAGCTTAATGACCTGGATGTCGGCGAAACCTGCTGTCTGCAGTTGGGTCTTCATCTCTTCAATGGCGGGTAGTCTTCCGCAGCCGGCGGTTGCAGCTCCCCAGAGGTTCAGCACCTCGATCCCGAGATTGCCTCCCTGGCAGGCTGTGGTGAGAAGCAAGAAGCCGCCGGGTTTTAGAAATGACCTTAAGTGAGCGAGCAATGCAGGTCGATCCGCAACCGGAAAGTAGTAGATGTTGTTGTAGAGCGTGACGATGTCAAAGAGTTCGTCGGGTACTCTGTGCCGGATATCTCCGACTTCAATCGTCACGCGCTGCTGCAGTCCCCAGCCATCGATATTCCGTTGGGCCAGGTCACCGACTTTCTTCTGCAACTCCAGTCCGCGGGCAGACAGCAGCGGGTTCTTCGCCGCCGCATAGTGGATATAAAATGCGGAGCCGCATCCAATTTCCAGCAGGCGCACTGGCCCTGAAGATGGAAATGTTTGGTCGATGGCTTCCATCTGAAACGGTTCGAGGGTTCGCGAAGAGCGCGCGATGAGTTCGCCATCCTGGTCTTCCAGTCCCCACAGGGAACCTTCGCGCAGCTTTTGCGGAGTTCCGAGGATGAGCTTGTGATGCAGGCCAGCCACTTCCTGCGCGAGGGCCAGGGTGGCGTCGCCGGCAGTGGGTGCGAGATCTTTTGCCAATCCCTGAAGGGAGTACCCGCGCTGGTCTTCCTGCAGGAGCTTGAGACGAACGCCGAGTTGCAGCCATGCCTTGAGAGCGTCGTGAGTGTTTACGTCGCGGCAGTAGTGCTGGGCCAGTTGGTCGAATGGAACAGCCTTGTCCGATAGCAGATCGAGGAGTCCATTTTCCTTGGCCGATGCTACGTACGAGAGCGTGTAGAAGGGCTTCAACATTCGGAATATTTTGAGAGACGGCAGAAGCTGTCCACTACGGAAAAGATTTACCAGTGTTCTGATTTTCACGACGCCTCTCAGAGGTGGTTTTTGCTGGAGAGTGTTCGGCCCAGAATTCTACTCGCGAGAGTAACGCACTCCTGTTCGCCGAGATCGACGTAGATAAGCCGGCGGGGAATCGCGGAGAGATTGCTGCGCATCTGGATAGAATAAGCTAGCGCCGGCGGCAGTGGCGCGGCGTGAGGTGAGATCATCGCGGCAGCCATCGAGTTCCAGAACGTAAGCTTCAGGACTGCCGAAGGGCGTGTTCTGCTGGACGGGGTGAATCTGACGCTTGAAGCGGGCACGACGACAGCGGTGCTGGGTCGCAGCGGTTCAGGGAAGACGACGTTGCTGCGTATGGTGAACCGTCTGCTGGAACCCTCGAAAGGCCAAGGTGCTGGTGGGCGGCATGGCGACGGTGGATACTGACCCGATCCAACTGCGGCGCGGGATTGGGTACGTGATCCAGGAGACCGGGCTTTTTCCTCATTTCACAATTGAACGCAATGTTGGGCTGGTGCCGGAACTGCAGGGGCGCCCCAAAAACGAGATTGCGGCCCGCGTGGACGAGATGCTGCAACTGGTGGGCTTGACGGGCGGCGAGTTTGAGAAGCGGCATCCTCACCAGCTTTCAGGCGGGCAGCGGCAGCGGGTTGGACTGGCGCGGGCACTGGCGGCCGATCCTCCGATTCTGCTGATGGACGAGCCGTTTGGCGCGCTGGATCCGCTGACGCGCGCGGAGATGCAGGAGATGGTGCGCGACTTGCTGCAGCGGCTGAAGAAGACGGTGCTGCTGGTGACGCACGATTTGGATGAGGCGCTGTACTTGGCGTCGAGGATTGTGCTGGTGGAGACGGGAAGGATTGCAGCGGATCTCAAGACGGAGGAGTTTGCTACGTCACAGGAACCGGCCGTCGAGGAGTACATGCGCGCGTTTCGACGTAAGGATGCCGGCGAGGTGAGGCGATGAGCGCCTTCCTCTCGCAACATTGGTCCGAGATTGTGACGCTGACGCTGGAGCACCTGTGGCTGACGGGTGCGGCGATGCTGTTCGCAATTGCGATTGGAGTGCCGCTGGGGATCTGGCTGACGCGCAATCCACGATGGGCGCACTGGGTGCTGGGGCTGGCAAACATTGTGCAGACAATCCCCAGCCTGGCGCTGTTTGGGCTGCTGCTGCCGCTGCCGTGGTTAGGAGAGCGGGCTGCGCGCATCGCCATCGTTGCGCTGTCAGCGTACGCGCTGTTGCCGATTCTGCGAAATACATACGCCGGGATTCGCGGGCTGGAGCCAGCGGTGATCGATGTGGCGCACGCGCTGGGCATGACGGGCATGCAGCGGCTGTTCAAAGTGGAGTTGCCGCTGTCTGCGGGATTTCTGCTGGCGGGCATTCGAACAGCGACGGTTACATGTGTGGGCATTGCTACGATTGCGGCTGCGGTTGGCGCAGGCGGCCTGGGTGAATTCATCTTTCGCGGCGTGGCCTCGGTGGATAACAGGCTGGTGCTCGCCGGGGCGATTCCAGCGGCGGCGCTTGCACTGGCCGCGGATGGATTGCTGGGGCTGGCGGAGAGGCTGCTGCGGGTTCCGGGACGGACGGAAGCGTGAGTCTCCGCTGGATGCGGCAGGGAACATTCGCGGCGCTGCTGCTGCTGACGGCGTGTGGTCCGCCACGGCCGGATCATCCCGTGATCGGCGCGAAGAATTTTACCGAGCAGGTGATCCTTGGCGAGCTGCTGGCACAGCACATTGAACACGCAACCGGGCTGAAGGTGGAGCGACGCTTCTATCTTGCCGGGAGTTATATCGCGCACCAGGCACTTATCTCGGGGCGCATTGACGCTTACGTGGAATACACCGGAACGGCGCTGACTGGTGTACTAAGACAAGCGCCGATGAAGGACCCTGCGAGCGTGAGACAGACTGTCGAGCGGCTCTACCGGGAACGGTTTGGAGTGGTGGTTACGGAGCCTCTTGGATTTGAGAACACCTTTGCGATGGTGATTCGCGGGGAGGATGCGGAACGGCTGGGCTTGCGGACGCTGAGCGATGACGCTAAAGCTGCGCCATCGCAGCGGCTGGGTGTAGGGTATGAGTTTCAGGAGCGTCCTGACGGCCTGAAGGGGATGTCGGCGACGTATGGGTTGAAATTTAAGGGAACGCCGCGAGTGATGGACCTGGGGCTGCTGTACCGGGCGCTCACGGCGAACCAGGTGGACATCGTGGCAGGGAACTCGACGGACGGCGCAATCCAGGCGTTTGGGCTGGTGGCACTGGAAGATGACAAGCACTACTTTCCTCCCTACGAAGCGGTGCCGCTGGTGAGACAGGCGACACTGGACCGATGGCCGCAGATTCGTCCGGCGCTTGCGGATCTGGGGGGGAAAGTTAGTGCGGAAGAGATGCGGAAGATGAATCACGCTGTAGATGGCGAGCACCGTGATCCCGCGGACGTGGTTCGAGAGTTTCGCGCGAAAAAAGGATTGTAACTGTAGAAGTTACGTTAAGGAGCACGAAAGATGAGTAAGGCAAAAAACGAACCGGGAGCGGGAGTTGCACTGAGCGCGAAAGTTAGTGCGCCGGTCCCGGAACCGTGGCTGCGCGGAACCCACGATGATGTTTCGGCGGTGCCGCGAGCGGTTTTGCATGCTCTGGAACTGGCGGGCGAAGACATTGAGAAGTGGTGCGGTGGTCTGAGCGATGAAGAACTGAATGCAGTGCCTCACGGCCTGGCTGCGGTGGCGTTTCATCTGCGGCACATTGCGCGGAGCATTGACCGGCTGCTGACGTACGCGGAAGGAAGGGATTTGAATGCGGCGCAGGTGGCGGCTTTGAAATCGGAGATGGCACCGGGCGCAACCCATGCGGAGGTTTTCGAAGAGGTGAAGCAGGGTTT
Source organism: uncultured Acidobacteriaceae bacterium (assembly GCA_963816335.1). Taxonomy (GTDB): domain Bacteria; phylum Acidobacteriota; class Terriglobia; order Terriglobales; family Acidobacteriaceae; genus JANXZS01. Next base: position 525,196 of record CAWFKA010000016.1, read on the forward strand.
TGAGAGCGGATGCCTTCGAGTACGGGCGATCCGGGCCAGCGGTCTGGAGGCGTTTCGCTCGGTCGGCAAAAAGCAGCTTCCGACGTCGGTGGGCGGACTGCTGGTGCACATTGCGGACCATACACAGAGACATGTCGGGCAGGCTGTGATTACGGCGAAGGTGTTGCTTGCGGAACGGAAATGAAGGAGCCGAATGCCTGGGGCAGGGCGAAGTACAAGAGCCATATCGGGATTCCATCCTCTTCGAGGGAATTGTGCCGGTGAGTGGCTGACGCGAGCGCGATTTTGAGGATTGGTGCGGGCTGAGGGATTCGAACCCCCGACCCCTTCGGTGTAAACGAAGTGCTCTAACCAGCTGAGCTAAGCCCGCATTTCAGGGAGGGGAGATGCGCTGTCGCATCTCTCAATGACAGTTTAACAGGCATTGAGGGCAAGGCGGGAGGGGGTGCCATTTCTGGACCTGGTATGGAGCCTTCAGCAGCCCCTGCTGTGGTCTCGTTCAGGAGCGTGTCTATTCGGCCTTAGTACGGGCTGGAAAGGTTGCAGGATGCCTTTGTCCAAAGGGAACGACCGTACCCAGGGTTTTTGGCATGGCGCGGTGTGGCTCTTCCAGCCATCCACGGCGATATGCCAGGCCTTCCAAACGAAAGATGACGCCGGATACCATGACGGCGGCAATCAGAAGTAAAACGCATCCGATTCCGACGCCGACAGCGAATTTGAATCCCTCTACAACCATCGCGAACTCCGAAACTAGCATAATCCCTGACCACCATACAGGTATCAAACTACTACCGGAAAGATGACTAGCGGTAGTTACCGTTGGGTGATATGAGTGCTTGATACACTCATTCCACGTGAAACGTCTGATCATCAACGCGGACGATTTTGGTGTCACTCCCGGGGTCAACCGGGCAATCGTCGAGTTGAACATCGCGGGAGCCCTGTCCTCTGCAACCCTGATGGCTACTTCCGGGAGCTTTGCCGAGGCTGCAAGAGAATCAATACAACATTTTTCACTTGGAACAGGTTGCCATGTCACTTTTGTGGATGGCAATCCCCTACTAGATGCAGATTCAATAAAAGCTCTTGCGAGCGCTCCGAACGGCCATTTCCGTGAAACTCTAGGCCAATTTGCCCGGGATTTGCTGCTGGGGGCAATTCCCGAAGCGGAGATTGAAGCGGAGGCAACGGCGCAGATTCGGCGTTTGCAGGCGGCCGGGGTGACGGTGACGCATGTCGATACGCACAAACATGCGCACGTATTCCCGGGAGTGTATCGGCCGTTGCTGCGGGCGTCGCAATCTTGCGGTGTGCGAGCGATCCGAAATCCATTTGAGCCGGACTGGAGCCTGCGAGTGACACAAGGCGCGAGCGTGCTGCGCCGGGTACAGGTTCGCATGCTGCGGAGCATGCGGGCTGGATTTGTTGATGCGGTGAGACGAGCGGGGTTGACGACCACCGATGGCGCGATCGGTGTACTGGCGACGGGAAGTCTGGATGTGGAAACCCTGCGAGCTTTTTTAGGGGCGATGCCGGAGGGGGACTGGGAGCTTTGCTGTCATCCGGGGTATGTGGACGCGGCGCTCGATGGTGTGCAGACGCGGCTGCGAGAGTCGCGGGAGATTGAGCGAAAGGCATTGCGGGATGTGGTCCCTGGTGCCGCGGGTTTTTCGCTGATCCATTTTGGCGAGTTGGCGAGGAATGCGGCGGCTGTGTAGGAATGCAAATTGGATCGGCATTCGATGCGATGGATGCCGGGAGAACTTCGGAGCGTAAATGAAAATTGGAATTACGTGCTACCCGACCTACGGAGGCAGTGGGGTGGTTGCCACCGAACTCGGAATTGAACTGGCGACCATTGGCCACGAAGTTCACTTCATCACGTACTCCCAGCCATTCCGGTTGTCGGGCCGCGAGAAGGGAATTTTCTATCACGAGGTTCCGGTCTCGAATTATCCCTTGTTCGAATATCCGCCATATGACCTGGCGCTGGCGACCCGCATGTCCGAGGTGGCGGAGTACTACGAACTCGACCTGCTGCATGTTCACTACGCGATACCGCACTCCGTGAGCGCCCTACTGGCGCGGCAGATGCTGGCCGCGCGCGGACGCAAGCTGCCATTTGTGACGACGCTGCATGGGACGGATATCACGCTGGTGGGGCTGGACCGCTCCTATTTGCCGATTACTAGATTCGCGATTGAAGAGAGCGACGGAGTGACGGCGATCTCAAGCTATCTTCGCGACAAGACGGTGGAGGATTTCGAGATCAAGCGCGAGATCGAAGTGATTCCAAACTTCGTGAACTGCGATGTGTACACGCCCATGAGCGACAGGCGCGAGGAGGCGCGTAAGGCGTTTGCGCCGAATGGAGAAAAGCTGCTGCTGCATCTTTCGAACTTCCGGCCGGTAAAGCGCGTGGTGGATGCGGTGGAAGTGTTTTCGCGGGTAGTGCATGAGATGCCGGCGAAGCTGCTGATGGTGGGTGACGGGCCGGACCGGTCGGCGGCGGAGTGGATGGCGCACAGCAAAGGAATTCAGCACTCGGTGCAGTTCCTGGGCAAGCAGGAAAGCGTAAATGAGCTGTTGCCACTGGCAGATTTGATCCTGATGCCGAGTGAGCTTGAGTCATTCGGGCTGGCAGCGCTGGAAGGGATGGCCTGCCAGGTTCCCGCGATTGCAACACGTGTGGGCGGCGTGAGCGAACTGATCGACGATGGCGTGACGGGGCGCTTGTTCGAAGTGGGAGACGTGGACGGAATGGCCCATGCGGCGATCGATTTGTTGAGCCATCCTGTGAAACTTCACGAGATGGGCCTGGCGGCGCGGCGCACAGCGCAGGCGCGATTCTGTGCATCGCGGATTATTCCGAAATATGTGGAATATTACGAGAAGGTGCTGGAGCAATCCTAACGCTGCATGCAAGATTCGCACTGGGAAGGCGTTTCGCTAGAACAGGCGCTTCTGAAGGAAGAGCAAGCCTATTCCGAAGAGTATGACAATGGCGCCTCGCCAGGCCCACTGGATCTGCCCCGTCATGAAGCTGCCCGGAAGTACGTTGATGCCTTGCAGGATCCAGATGACTCCCAGGAAGATCAATACGGCGGCGAGGATTCGGATTGCAAGACGCATGGACAACCCCATTCTGAAAGTCACTGATCGAGCTTGTCGTAAGGCGACGATTCTAGCATTCGTCGGATGGACTTTGCTGGTGGCGTTGTGCAGCGGCCTAAGTCGAATCCGCGAATAAATGGCACAGCACTCAGCAGAGAAAACCTCGTTCGCCCTGGCTTCTATGTTCAGCAGGTCTGTGCTTCTCTGGGACCTTGATCGCGGCAAGAAATGACAAGCGGATGAGTGCAGTGGGTACCCATGTTTTCGTATGAATAAATATTCACACTGCCCTGATTTTCAGGCGCAAGAGACAGCCTGAGATATTATTCGCAATCCTCAACATTCAGCGTAGCTTACGTGCACACGACGCAAGTGAAGCGCATGTGAAAAGTTTTGTCAGCATTTGACGCCGGATGCGCCAAGAGGAAGGAAGATGGCATCTTAAGATGTGGGTCCGCGGTGGTAGGCGGACTCCGCGACTAAACTGCATAAGCCCCTCTGCATGGCAGAGGGGCCCTTTTTATGTTCAGTCGAGATACGAGGTGGCGTCCACACTCACAGGGTGCGGGCTTCGGAGGTATTGAATACTTTTCGACAAGTCAGAGTTGGGTACGGGGATCAAATTGAGGACGCCGATGCACAGCGGGATCCACGGGTAGGGAAGGCTGAAGGCAACGAAAACGGCGGAAGTGAGGATATTGATCCCGGGTCCTGATAAGGCGACGAAGGCATTGCCCCACGGGGTTTTGGCGGATGTGCGACGGACATAGGGGCCGAGTCTGCTTATGCCCACCTGCTTGATCTGACACCCAACCATCAAGGCAGCCAGAATGTGGCCGGCCTCGTGAATCACCAGGTGAAATCCGCCCCAAAGCATGTCAATGGTGAACTGGGTGGCGACATTTCTGGAGGCGTGAATCGCAGGTTGCATCGCACCCAATTGAGACAGCATGATTCTTGCCCCTGTTTTGTTGTGACTCCAACTATAGCGAAAAGAGGGCTTGCCGGAGGGTGAATGGGCACAACAAAAGTGGCACGAGATGCCTTTTCCCCGTTTCGGGATTCGCCTCGCATTTGCAGAGAATTCCTCTCGACGCACAAGGGTGTAGACGGAATTTTCTCTCAGATTTCCAGGTTGGCTCCGTGGGAATTGAAGCGAGCCTACCTTGCCGTCCACCCGCCGTCGATGAGGAGCGTGTGGCCAGTGATGAGCGAAGCCGCAGGGGAGGCGAGGAAGACGACGGCTCCTGCTACTTCCATGGGTTCGCCGATGCGATGCAGAGCGGCGATGCGCTCGACGACGTCGGCGCGAAATTCAGGATCGGCGAGTGCAGGCTGAGTGCCGGGAGTGTGGATGAAGGTGGGTGCCACGGCATTTACCGTGATGTTGTGCAGACCCCATTCGATTGCCAGGCACTTGGTGAGGTGGGCGATGGCGGCCTTCGTCATGCAGTAGACTGACTCGCCGGGCAGTGCGGCGAATCCAGCCTGCGAGCTCATGTTGATGATGCGTCCGCCGTGCTGGCGGATCATCACGCGCCCCGCGGCCTGGCTGGCAAAAAATGTGCCTTTGAGATTGATAGCTAAAGTGAAGTCAAAATCTTCTTCTCGCACATTCTCGGCAGAATTACCTGGAGCGACGCCTGCGTTGTTCACGAGGATATCGAGGCGGCCGAAGTGAGCGACGGTATCGTCAACTGCTTTCGCGATCTGGCCGAGGTTGGTCATGTCCATTTGCAAAGGCAGACAGCGGCGGCCCAGGGCTTCGATTTCTATTGCCAGGCCTGCGTCAGCCTCCTGGTTGCGCAGACCTAGCGCTACATCCGCACCTGCCGCAGCGAGTGCCAGAGAGATGGCGCGGCCTAGACCGCGCGCCGCGCCGGTTACCAGGGCTATTTGCCCATTCAGATCAAACCGCGGAAAGGCTTCCATATTCCTCCATAGTGCGTAGGACTGACGACACGAAAGTTTTGAAACATGTACCTGGACTACTTCGTTATGCCGAGTTGCGTCAGCATGAACGCGTATCTTCTGTCCTGCTCGCGAATGCGATCATAACGCCCGCTCGATCCTCCATGACCGCCGTGCATGTTAATGAAGAAGACCAATGGATTCTGATCCTGCTTGACTGCCCGCAGCTTGGCGACGTATTTCGCCGGCTCCCAATACATCACCTGAGAATCATCAAAAGAGGTTTGTACGAGGATCGATGGATAGGCCTTGGCGGTGACGTTGTCGTAGGGCGAGTAGGTGAGCATGTAATCAAATGCGGGGTTGTGATTTGGATTGCCCCACTCCTCATATTCGGAGACGGTGAGGGGAAGAGTCGGGTCGAGCATCGTGTTCATTACGTCGACGAAAGGCACTTCGCAGAGGACAACTTTGAACAGGTCAGGGCGCATGTTTGTGACTGCACCCATGAGCAAGCCGCCGGCACTTCCTCCTTCAATGCCGACCAGGCCGCGCTTGCCATAGCCCTTTGCCAACAGGCCTTCCGTAGCGTCGATGAAGTCGGTGAAGGTGTTGCGCTTCTTCATCATCTTGCCCGCATTGTGCCACGCTTCTCCGAGTTCACCACCGCCGCGAATGTGGGCGACGGATGTCACCACGCCGCGATCCATGAGCGGAATTCGGACGACGGAAAATGTGTCGGAAAGGATCACTCCATAGGAGCCATAGCCGTAGACATAGAGTGGATTTTCACCGCGTTTGAACTTGTCCTTGCGATATACGACTGTAGTCGGGATGCCGGTACCGTCCTTTGCCGGCACGAAGATGCGCTCTACCGCATAGTTCGATTTGTCATATCCACCGGGGACTTCCTGTTCTTTCAGGAGAACGGAGGTTTGCTTTTTTACTCCGTACTCGAACGTGGAACTTGGCGTGATGGGCGACTGGTAGTTGTAGCGGTAGGTATCTGTTTCGAACTCGGGATTGAGATCGCCGCTGGCGGAATATGCGGGATCAGGAAAATCGATGGAGTGTTCTTTTCTGCTGGTGGCGTCGAACACGCGAAAGACAGGCAGACCCTTGGCGCGCTCCGTAACGACATAAAACCTTCGGAAAACGTCGATGTCTTCGAGAGGCACATCGGCGCGGGTGGCGAGTAGTTCGGTCCAATGCGATTTGCCCGGGGTTGCAACCGGCGCGGTGACCAACCTGTAGCTGGGGCCGGCGTCATTGATGCGGAAGAAGAAGATGTCGTTACCTTCGTCGATGTAGTAACGAATGCCTTCTTTGCGCGGCTCAATCACTTCCCAGGCGGCAGCGGGGGCGCTTGCGCGGAGAAAACGATCTTCAGTTGTTGCATGACTTTCTGAGGCCAGGAGGATGTATTTTCGATCCCGTGTGCGGCTGAGATAGCAGTTGTAGCGCTCGTCTTTCTCCTCGTATACGACGGGATCTTCGGCGGCAACCGATCCGAGAGTGTGACGGTACACAAGGTTCGGACGCTTCGTTGTTGCATCTTCCGTGGCATAGAGAAGGGTCTTGTTATCCGCCGCCCAGGCGATCGAATCGACGCGCTCTGCCGTATCCGGGAGCAGTTTTCCGGTGTGGAGATCCTTGATGTGGAGCTTGTACTGGCGGAAGCCTACGTTATCCGTAGTGTAGGCGAGCAGGTTTCCATCGTCGCTGATTTGAACTGCGCCCAGCGACATAAATTTCTCGCCCTTCGCAAGCTCGTTGACGTCGAGCATGATTTCCTCGGGCGCGGAGAGGCTGCCTTTTTTGCGGCAGAGGACAACGTATTGCTTGCCTTCTTCGGTTCGGGAGTAATACCAATAGCCGTATTTGCGGTAGGGAACGGTGGTGTCCGTCTGCTTGATGTGGCTGAGAGTTTCGTTGTAGAGGATCTCTGCGAAAGGCTTTTGCGCGGCGGTCATTGCTTCGGCATACGCATTTTCGGCTTCGAGGTACTGGACCACCTCGGCATTCTTTCTATCCCGCAGCCAACCGTAATCGTCAACCAGCGCGGTTCCGTTGATTTGCTTTTCGACGCGGAGCTTTTTGGCGATGGGAGGATTAGCGGTGGCGGATTGCTGGGCGACAGTGATAGTGGCAGAGAGCGCAAGAATCGAACAAAGTACGGAATTTCGCATGGAGTGATTTTATACAGAGAATGATCTGAATCGCCTTTTCTTGCTGATAGGTATCCGCGAGGCTGAGTTGGTGGAAACGGGGCAGGGCAGACTTGCATCGAAGGAATGCAGCAACACAGATTGTTGAGGCCCGCAGGCGGCTCGGCTCAGCTTCGAATACGGGATCAGTTTGAACTGATCGGATGGGCAGTTCTGGGCACATCCGGGCGGCGGATCTATTTCCCATTGCTATCGAGGTTCACAAATAGTTTGCGATCCGGAGGAACTGAAATATGGCAACCGAGGCGAGAACAGAATATGGAGTCTTTTCATTCACGGTGCAGGAGGGAACCGATCCATACCGGCTTTTTATCGCGGCCGAACCGGTGACCGAGACTACCCTGCTGGGGAAGGATGCGTTCCTCTCCTTTCACTTGAAGACCCTTGACCTTAACGAAGCCCATCGAATCGCGACCTATATGGGCCAGCATATCGAGAGTGTTGGCTTTACGATCCTGGAAACTCATCCGATGTTTGATGCTAATCAGGCGACTGAATAGATCCGGTCAATCTCCCCGCGAGGGCGATGACACAAGAAGGGGGATTTGTTCGTTTAGAGATTCAGCTGCGACGCACGGCCTCCGCACGCTCAGTCAGCGGCAATTCGATGACGACGAGGGTTCCGCGACCGGGGCGGCTGGTCACGAGTAATCTGAGCATCGTCGCCGTAGAGAACCTCGAGCCTTTCCCGCACATTTCGCATACCAATGCCCGCGCCTTTCGGCACAATGCTGGCTTCTGTGCGGCTGCTGATGCCCACTCCATCGTCTTCTACTTCAACGACCAGCCTGGAATCGGTAATGCGGCTGCGGACGGTGATCGTTCCTCCGCTTACGCGCGGCTCCAAACCATGCTTGATGCTGTTTTCGATGAGAGGCTGGAGCAGGATGCTGGGGACGAGGATACCGAGTGTTTCGGGGTCGATCTCCTTCACGACTTTCAGTTTCTCAGCGCCGAAACGGACCACTTCGATGCTGAGATAGTCGTCGGTGAAATTGAGTTCCTCATGCAAAGGCACGTAGGAATCATGGTCGCGCAAAAGCGCTCGCAGAATATTGGCCAGCTTGACGATCATTTCGCGGGCGAGCTCGGGACGAAAGCGGACCAGGGATGCAATTGAATTGAGAGTGTTGAAAAGGAAGTGAGGGTTGATCTGGCGCTGCAGGGCATCGAAGCGCGCTTCCAGGAGCAGGCGCTTTTGTTCTTCGAGCTTGTCTTCGATGCGTAGCGCGTTCCAGATCTTAAGAGGGATGCCGACGACCATCGCGGCACAGGTGTAAATCAGCAGGCGGATGACCCAGCGATCCGACGTAAGTGCAAAAAGGAGATGGGGATAAACACTGGCGATCCACTCCCTGCAGATTTCGAGTGCCACGATGAGGATGAAGAGGAGGATCTGGCGATCGAAGCGCGGCTTCCGGAGATTTCGCCGGATCCAGCGATAGATGCTGAGATCGACGAACGGCGAGAACAGCCACACTTCTTCCTTCTCAACGAAGCGCCCGTAGATTCCCGCAAGAATAGCGACGGCGAGATTGAAGGGGAGCGTGAGGTATTCATGGTGGACGAGTGTCGGAACGGCTAGCACTACTGCAGAGACGAGCGCGGACAGAGGGCCGACGAGTACTCCGATGATGATTACGGTTTCAAAAGCGATATCGCCTGCGTACCAGTTTGGCACCCAGAAACGCATGCCGACGCCCAGCGTAAGGGGAATGAGAATGAACGCCAGAAGGCCCGCTGTTTGTGCCGTGGTGCGTTTTTCTGAGAAGAGCAAGCGCTTGAAGACCCTCGACCGGGCTAATCCCGCAGAGATGGCTGCGGCGACTCCCAGCTTGACCAGCAGCGTGATGAGGGTAATCTTGGTATCGAGCACGCTTCTACTTTACCGCGCCAGTACCTTGCTGGCGAAAATGCATCCCCCATTCATCCAGCGCAATCTACTTGGATAAGTGATTGCCATGTTTTAAAGGACCAGGAGAACCGATGAACGCAGCTGATTTGATCCGCAAAGATTTTGAGGATGAATTGAACTCGACGCGCAAGGTGCTCGCCGTAGTTCCGGATGACAAAATGGACTTCCAGCCGCATGCGAAGTCCATGAAGCTGGGGCGGCTGGCCGGCCATATAGCCGACTTGCTGCAGTGGACTGCCGCGGCCGTCGACGACGACAGGTTTGATGTGGCGCCGGGCGGCAAACCTGCATTTGCCCCGCTAAATCCCACCAGCGGGAAGGAATTGCTGGAGTACTTCGACAAAAACGCCGCCACGGCGCGCGAGAAGCTGGCGAATCTCGACAGCGACCGGCTTGAGGACAAGTGGTCCCTGTATCGCGATGGCAAGTTCATGTTCGACATGCCGCGATGGAAGGTGCTGATGGCCTTCAATCTCGGACATATCGTTCATCATCGTGCACAGCTCGGCGTCTACCTGCGCTTGAATGACGTCGCGGTACCTGGGGTTTATGGGCCATCGCAGGATGACAAGGACGCAATGGCCAAATAGGGGCGGCGGCCCGGAGTGAATGTGGGTGGAGCGCAGGCTGCGCCCACGTTGCGGGCTCCCGGTATAATCAAACTATGCCGTTTGTAAGAATTGATAAGGTGGCGGACGCGGATTTTCCAACCCGCTGGGGCCATTTTCGGATCCTGGGATTCGAGGGAACGCTGCCAGAGCCACGTCCTTGCTCGGAGGACTTCTTAAGCTGCGACAAGTTCAAGGAAGGCGCGGTGGCGCTGGTTATGGGCGACATACTGTCTTCGCCTCCGATCGTCCGAGTTCACTCCCAATGCCTGACCGGGGATGTGTTCGGCTCGTTACGCTGCGATTGCCGCTTGCAACTGGAGCTGGCGATGGAGCGGATCAGCAAGGAAGGCGCTGGAATCCTGATCTATGAACAGCAGGAGGGCCGGGGCATCGGGCTGATGGCGAAGTTGAAGGCCTATGAGCTGCAGGATCACGGGCGCGATACTGTCGAAGCGAATGTGGAGTTGGGATTCAAGGCGGATTGCCGCGAATTTGAATTGCCCGCTGAGATATTGAAGAAGCTCGGAGTGACAGCTGTCCGGTTGATTACCAATAATCCCGAGAAGGTGGCCGCGCTTGAGGCGGTGGGCATCCAGGTAGTGGAGCGGGTGTCGGCCGAGGTTGAGCAGATCGAATCCTTCCAGCGCTATCTTCAGACAAAGCAAGACAAGATGGGCCACATCTTCGAAAACAATCCCAAATAGGGTGATTCTGCTTATTCGGCGGAGTCGATTACTGGGATGATTTTCGCCGAAGAAAACTGCAGACCGGGTTCGAGGTGTAGGTGATACACTCGGCACCGAATGAAAACCACCAGGCGAACTTTCCTTGCGATGACTGCTGCCGCAGCAGGCGCGTCCGCATTCGCTACGGCGGGATCGCCCGTCCGGTTGGGCGGCCCAATCTTTGTCGAATCCAATGATCCTGCAGTTCTGGCCCGAGAGCATCGACGCCTGGGCTATAGCGCCGCTTACTGCCCGCAGATCGCCAGCTTGAAAGATGCGGATGGAATTCGTGCGATCCGCAAGGCGTATGCGGCGGAGAACGTCTGCATCGCTGAGGTTGGGGCGTGGAAGAACATGCTCGATCCAGACATGGAGAAGCGTCGGCAGAATCTCGAATATGTCGTTGACCGCTGTGCGCTTGCCGAAGAAGTGGGCGCGAGTTGCTGCGTTGACATCGCGGGATCGTATAATCCCGATTCCTGGTACGGTCCGAACCCAAACAACCTTTCCAAAGAGTTCTTCGATGCAACGGTAGAAAATTGCCGCCACATTCTCAGGGCGGTAAAGCCTACACGCACTCGCTTCACTATCGAAATGATGGGTTGGAGCCTTCCCGACGGCCCTGACTCGTATCTGGATCTGATTCATGCCGTCGACGACAAGGCATTCGGAGTTCATCTCGACGTCTGTAACGGCATCAATTCTCCTCGGCGTTTTTACGAGAACACAGCGTACATCGACGAGTGTTTCCGCAAGCTTGGGCCGTGGATCGTTTCCTGCCACGCCAAGGACCTGAAGTGGATTGTCGAGATGAACGTGCGTTTCGAGGAAGTGGTGCCGGGCCGGGGCCAGATCGATTATCGGGCATATCTGCGGGGGCTGTCGAAGTTAAGGTTAGAAACCCCGCTGATGCTGGAGCACCTGCAAACTGCGGCGGACTACGACGAAGGACGTGAATACATTCGTGGCGTAGGCAAGGCGGTCGGGATTGCATTTGCGTGATGACTTTGCTGGTAGCGTTGCGCCTGGCGAGACTTGCCGGCGTTAGGCGCTGGTGGTCGCAGTATCCCAGCAGAAGCTTTGGTTGATGCTGCTGGCAGGCTCTACCAGTGGTCGCTTGACTCGAAGATTGTCAATTGCATACTCAATGAAGCGCGGCTCGAAGTGAGGCTTCCGCCCCATGAATCGACAGGTTGCAACTACCTGGTCAACGATGAACTTTGGCTGATAGGCGGCGAGTCCGAGCTCCTTTTCTACGGTGATCCGGTGAACGATCAGGTCGAAGAGTTCGTGAGGGAGAGTGAGTCCCATTCGATCGCATTCCTTGTCGAAGATGGTTTTATAGAGTTCGAGGGTAGGTGCTCCCACTTCGATCTTGTAGGGGAGCCGGCGAAGGAATGCAGGATCCATCAGGCTTTCTGGTTCAAGATTGGTGGAGAAGATAACCATCTCCTCAAAAGGTAGAGCGAAGCTCGTGCCAGTATGCAATTTCAAGTAATCGATCTTGTTTTCCAGCGGGACCATCCAGCGGTTAAGCAGGTTGGTGGGCGAGACGAGCTGGCGGCCGAAGTCGTCGATCACAAAACAGCCTCCCAATGCCTTTACGTGGAGTGGAGCTTCGTAGAAGTTTGACGCCTCGTCGTAACGGAGATCGAGCATCTCCAGTGTGAGTTCCCCTCCTGTGAAGACGAAGGGCCGACCGCAGGGAACCCAACGAGAGTCGTACTCTTCGCGCCGCGCGAAGGAGAGGCGGCTTTCATCTTCCAAGGTTGTCGGATTGAGGACGATATGAAAGCTGGGATCGAAAACGCGAATGATCTGCCCTTCCACGGAGACGGCGTAAGGCACATAAATGACGTCGTTGAAGACGTGGGCGAAGCTGAGTGCGATGGAAGTTTTGCCATTTCCGGGCGGCCCATAGAGGAGCATGGCTCTCCCCGAGCTCAATGCCGGACCACTTTGCTCGATGATGCTGTCGTGAAAAGTAAGATCCCCGAAAGCCTGGCGAATTCTCTCGAACGTCACCAGTTCGTTGGTGATCTTTTGGAGACTCACCTGGTGGGCGAACTCCTCGAGGGGGACGGGCGCCGGGCCTATATAGCGCATCTGCTGGAGAGCGTCGAGCGTCCATCGCCGACCCTCTTCGGTCAACACGTAGCACATGTCGATCAGGCTTGCGGAGTCGCGCGACCCCAGCGTTCGCAGCAGTTGACGGTCGACCGCCATAGTCACGAGTTCAACGACGATGTGGTAGGGAAGCTTGATTGCATCCATGAAGTTACGAACGGATTCGAGGCGGCCGGTATAGATGAGCTTCATCAACAGGCCAAGGAGATCGTGAGGATCGAGGTGGGTGGCAGCAATATCAGCCGGCTCCACTGGTATGCGGTAGAGAAAGGCGTCCAAAGATTCCTGGAGGATGGCTCCGTTGGCGACGAGGTGGTCCCCGAGACGTCCTCCGCCTTCCGCCTGAAGGTCGAGCGCCTTTGCTACATCCTCGACGGTGACCAGCTTTGCCTGGATCAGCAGATCACCTAATCTCATTCGGGCTTTGATCGCGCCCTCCTGGTAACAGCATTGCCGTTCTTACTTCAGCCGCCGCAGGGAAGATAGGATCAGCAGAGACTGCACAGTTTGATCATCGACAAACCGCAAGCGAACCTTACGGATGAGCGCGACCCAGTTCGCCTTTTGGGAACTTCCGAACGACTCGGCATACCCTTCGTTCTGGCGGTCGTTGTGATTGGCCCGGCAAGCCCTCCTAATTACGGGTCGAGGCGGGTTGGCACTCACTGGATGCCCGAGAGCCCTCTGTCACAACCCCGAACATCGCAAGCTTGGACCGCTTCCACTCGCAACACGACCGACTACTTATCTCCTTTTTCGGCCGGGAAAGTCCTTGGTTCGGAGAAAGTCCTGAGATAGACCACCAGGTTCCAGACTCGATCCGGCTTGGCACGGTCGCCTTCGGCTGGCATCTGTCCCTTGCCGTTGACGATGATGTAGTAAATCTGTCCGTCCGTCATCCCCTTCAGCGTTGCTGGATCACGAAAATCTTTCATGTTCAGCTTCATGTCCGCGGCTGTTTCGCCTTTGCCATCACCGTTTTCGCCGTGGCACATGGCACAGTCGTAGCCATAGACTTTCTTGGCTGCTGCGACTGATTCGGCGGTTGGTTTGACGGGATTAACCAGGGATGCGGATTGAACAGGAACGGAAGTAGGAGCGGGAGTTCCAGCTGTCGGTGCATTTTGGGCAAACGCGGTGAATCCAAGGCCCAGAACGGCCGTGACGATCAAAACAGGTTTCAACATAGCTGCCACCTTTTCACAAAAAACCAAAGATTGATGGCGAGAGAGTGTCGTTGCGATGGTGCACCTTCAACAAATGGAAGGACGAACAGCGAACTGATCTCGCTCCGGTATAGGTAATCCGACTGGTAGGAACTATATGCCGACTGCTGCCAAGGTCATGTGATGGACAGCACATCTCGTGTGACATGCGGCGGGCGGCGTCCGGAAATAGAAATGAAGAAGGGAATGCAGACAGATGACAAGCGTGAAGATAAGCTGTTATTTCACAATCAAGCACATGGAGCGAAGGTGGCAAAGCTGGTTCTGAAGGGAATTTCTAACTCGAAGTGGGACTGCATCAGTCTGGGCGAAGTGATGCTGCGGCTGGATCCTGGGGAGGGCCGCGTGCACACGACGCGCACCTTTGCTGTGTGGGAAGGCGGTGGCGAATACAACGTCGCCCGCGGGCTGCGACGTTGTTTCGACATGCGCACGGCGATCGTGACGGCGCTGGTCGAGAATCCCGTGGGCCGACTGGTCGAAGACCTGATGCTGCAAGGCGGGGTGGATTGTTCGCTGGTTCGCTGGGTGCCATACGACGGGGTGGGGCGATCGGTGCGCAATGGCCTGAACTTTACCGAGCGTGGTTTCGGACTGCGTGCGGGGGTGGGGTGTTCGGACAGGGGGAATACCGCCGTTTCGAAGTTGAAGCCGGGCGAAATTGACTGGAGCGCGATCTTTGCGGCCGGCGTGCGCTGGTTTCATACCGGTGGGATCTTCGCGGCGCTTTCGGCAACGACGCCGGCGGTATGCGTGGAGGCTGTTGCGGCGGCCCACAGTCAAGGAACGGTGACCTCGTACGATCTGAACTATCGCGACTCGCTGTGGAAAGGAATTGGCGGCAAGGCAAAAGCGCAAGAGGTAAATCGCGGGATGGTACGACATCTCGACGTACTGTTTGGCAACGAAGAAGATTTTTCAGCCATGCTGGGCATTGAGTTGGAGGGCGTGACGGGGGATTTCGAGGAGCTTCCGCTTGCTGCGTATGAAAAGATGCTCCGCGACGTTGCGGCAGCGTACCCAAACCTGAAGTTGGTCGCGACCACGTTGAGAACTGCGAAGACGGCATCCAGAAATGGTTGGGGTGCAATCGCCATCTACGATGGCGAGATCCTGCATGTGCCTCAGCGCGAGGTGGACATACTGGATCGCGTTGGCGGCGGAGACTCGTTCGCCTCGGGGCTGATCTATGGCCTGCTTGCTGGAAAGCCAGCGCAGTGGGCGATCGAGTGCGGTGTGGCGCACGGCGCCCTGGCAATGACTACGCCGGGAGATACAAGCATGGCCAGTCTGGCAGAAGTAGAACGGGTGATGAAGGGCGGATCAGCGCGCATATCGCGCTGAAGCAGCCGATTCACGATGTATGAGCGTTAGCGTACCGAGGTTTTCGGGTAGGTGAGGATTCGCGGAGCCGGGTGGGATTGCGATGGTTTCTTGAGGCTGTCTGCGCAGGTGTGATGGCGAAGTGTCCGAATCGCGGCAACAAGGGACCCTGTGAGGCGGGGATTGAACTCGACCTCGAACAGGCACTCTACATCCTCGCGATCACACTGCAGGACGCTGAGATTGCCTGCAAGCTCGAGGACCCTGAAATCCATTTTGAGATGAACAGCCATGCCTTCCTCCTGTGATGTAGGGACAGGCTAGGCGAATAAAAAGCGAATGTCAAGAAAGAACTATAAAAATGGAGACGCGGTCGCGGCTAGCCCTGACAAATTAGCGGTTAAGTCTGCTAGACTAACTAAGTTGTTTTGTTGCATTGGGGACGTAGTTCAGTTGGTTAGAATGCTGCCCTGTCACGGCAGAGGTCGCGGGTTCGAGCCCCGTCGTCCCCGCCATTCATTCCAAAGGACTTAGGAACGTATGGACCTAAAGTGACAACGAAATCTGGGCACAATAAGGGTACAATAAGCCCGCTACTGCCTGCATTTTGCGAGTGTTTTTCACTCTCCACTTCTGACCCACGTTTCGACACCATCATCTTTACAACCTTGCTCTGTGCGGCTCGCTTGTTCGAGTTCACTGCTTGCGTGTAAACATCGAGCGTGATTCTGCTGTTCGCGTGCCGTAAGAGCTCCTGAACGGTCTTGACATCTTCTCCGTTCGCCTTCAGCAAGGTGCCGAAGGAGTGGCGGAAAGTATGCCAGCCGATGTTCTTGTGAATGCCATTTGCTTTCGCAACTGGCTTGATATGACGCTTCATGAGGTTGTCCGGCCAATAGGGCTGTTTCCCCTTCATCGTCTCGCTTGCGAAGACGTAATCGTCGTTCGACGAGTAGACACTCTGACGGCGCCAGCGGAGAAGATCCTCTGCCATGTAGCTGTCCATCGGGACGGGTTTGGCGGAGGCTTCTGTCTTGCAGTTGCCCACGACCTGATGCCAGATCGATCGCGTGACGCGAAGCTCCAGGTTCTCAAAATCGACATCGCTCCAGCGAAGCGCTAGCAGTTCGCTGACCCGAAGCCCAGTTGCCGCGTCGAGAAGAGCCAAGCGTGCGCTCTCGGACCGACAACTTGCTGAGAAGAAGTTGAAGTTCCGCCAAGTTCGAGAACCTCAGGTGTCCTCTCCCGTTTCGCGCTTTGACGGACGAGCTTGATTGGGTTGCGGTCAACCCACTCGTAACGCATCGCGTGATGGAAGATTGCGCTCATGATATTTCGGATCTTCGCTCTCGTCCCTTTCGCCCGCTTGATGCTGTCCAGCCATTCTTCAACTGCGACTGACTTGACCTGATCGATCCTGAGATCTCCCCAGCGAGGAAGAATCCAGCCATTCAGATAGCATTCGTATGCGGCTCGCGTGGAAAATGCCTTGCGTCCTTGCTTCTCGCCAGCCAACTCCTTGAGCCGGTAGTGAGCGATCAGCTCGGCGATTGTCTTCGGTCCGCCTTCCGCAAGCGGGGTTTGTTGGTTTGCGTCGATGCGCAACGCATGAGCTGCTTTGAGGGCTGCTGCCTCGTGGCGAGAGTCTCGACCGTACCGACGATGGCCTTTCGCTGTTTGCCAGTTCCGTCGGGTCCGGTCTCCCGCCATCGAAAGATCCAAACATCGGGGCCACTCTGCCGCTTTTCGCGTTGCACGCTTCCTTGCTGATACCGTGTTCGCCTTGACATGAATACTCCTTGTTAAGGCGCAACGGATGGCTGTCTTAAGCGTACCGCTGACGCGGGGCAGAGGTCGAGCGTGTTCCTCTTTGGGGGCTATGGTTTCGGGAAGTCGGCGCCAGATCAGCTGGGCGTGCGAGTTCTCAGTCGCAATTGCGACGGGAATGCTGGGGAAGAAAACTGTAGTGGCTGCTTTCAGGGATCGAATCTCAGCTCGCGCGTTCCTGCCGATCCAACCACGCATTCAAGTCGGAGGCGCGGAAACGCCACATTTTTCCTACATGGGAGCCGTGAATCTCCCCGCGGCGAGCCAACTTCTGCAGGGTCTTGTGATGAATGTCTAAGAGCTGTGCGGCCTGATGGCTGTTGAGGAGAGGTTCAAAATCAGGAATGCCGAATGAATGATTGTCGACTGAGCGAGGGGGGAATTTTGCGACCACCTGTGCCATTAGCGACCTCCTTTTCCACGAGAGTGCCCCAAAATTCCACAGGCGTCCAAGACCTTTTTCGTCAAGACTGATGCTCAACAGGCATCAGGAAGGCACATTCAGATAGCTTCAGGAATTGAACGGAATAGGGAGATACGCAAGAGGATTTCGAGTCGCGCGCTCCCGCGGCGAATGGAAATCACATGCGGAGCCGATCCAATCCTTCACTGAAATGTCCCTTTCAACCGTCGGGACTTAGAATTGTTTGCATGATTTGGAATCAGCGCGGTTCTATTTGGCATCGGTGGGACCCGCATCTCCATGCGCCGGGAACACTGCTCACGGATCAGTTCAAGGGCAATTGGGAGGATTACTTCGCGGCGATAGAAAAGAGCAACCCGGTGATCCGCGCGCTCGGTGTCACGGACTACTTCTGCATTGGAACCTACAAGGAAATGAAGAAGCACAAGGCCGCCGGACGCATACCGAAGGTTGAGTTTCTGTTTCCAAACGTGGAGATGAGACTCGACATGAAGACGGCGAAAAATCATAGCATCAATATTCACCTGATGTTTTCGCCTGATGACCCACAGCACGAATACATGATCGAGCGCATTCTGGGGCGGTTGGTATTCCGCTTCCAGGAACAGGACTATGCCTGCAATCAGCAGGAGCTAGTCGGGCTGGGCCGCGCCTACGATCCGAAGCAGACAGATGAGGGGGGAGCGTACCGTGCAGGCGCGAATATGTTCAAGGTCAGCTTCCAGAAGCTGCAGGAGCTGTTTCTTGATGAGCAGAAGTGGCTCTCACAGAATTGCATTGTTGCTGTCGCCGGAGGCTTGAGCGACGGCACCTCCGGTTTGCAGGACGACAGCTCTTTCGCGGCCTTCCGTCAGGAAGTTGAGCGGTTTGCAGATGTGATTTTTGCAAGCAGCCAGAAGCAACGAGAGTTCTGGCTCGGCAAGACGCCGGGGGCCGACCGCAAAACAATTGAAGAGAAGTACAAGGCTCTCAAGCCGTGCATGCACGGTTCGGATGCGCACCGCATCGAGACGGTAGGTGCGCCGGCGGAGAAACGATATTGCTGGCTTAAGGGGGACTTGGCTTTCGAAACGATTCGGCAGGCTGTTCTGGAGCCGGAGTATCGCGTTTCGATTGGAGAAACGCCGCCGCCTGGCCCGAGCCCAAGCGAGATGATGCGCCATGTTGAGCTAAAGGACGCGCCTTTTATCGCTACGCCGAAACTTCCAGTCAATCCCGGGCTAGTTACGATAATCGGCGCGCGTGGCTCCGGCAACCCGCAGTCTCGCTTAGCGGTATCCTGCGGCGTCGACAGTATGCATATAACAGCTCCTCGAAGACTCTCCCACGTTGTGGCCCGGAGAGGGGGAACGGTTCCCAACACTGGACAATCGCAAACATATCCAGTCCAAGCCGGTATAAGAAGCGCGGGTATTCACAGGACCGATTTGCAGGTGCAGAGCAGCTTCTTGTCGAGGTCAAAAGGCGCCATTGGCACCCTGATCAGCAAGGAGGAGGAAGATCGTGGCTTGACAGCCGCTCCAGACGGTTTCGCATTGACCCGTCCCGACATGCACTCTCACTGGCTGACCGAGCTGGAGCGAAATCCTATCGATTCTGCTTTGAAATTCCGCCTGGCTTCCACTATGACGTAACCGACGATCAGGGAAGAACTTTCACCATATTGATTGATGGACGCACGGAAATGGTCGCTCATTGCAATGTCACACCCTGGGGAAGAATCCGCAGGGGCTAAAAAATATAGCAAAGTCGCAGCGTAGCTTCGAGCTTAAAGGGCAGAGATTCGGGCAGAGGTCTACAGGGCAGAGGTCGCGGGCACAATAAGGGCACAATAACGTAGCAGATAATCGCTCTATCAACGATGTACGAGAAATGTGGCACCTCACCAGGAATGCACCGTCTTCGCATCTTCGGCAAGGACGTGCGTGCTGCGATAGGCCCAGTCACGAATCTTCTCAGGATGGCCCGTACCGAAAGCAAGCCCATCACCATCGTGTCCGGTGTCGCTGCCCCCGACGGCGAATCCTCGCTGGAGTGCTTCTGCCATCTGGTGATACGAGAGGGCGCTCGAGTATCCTCCATTACCCGTGCCGAGCAGCTTGCCGTTCCAGCCTGATGCATCAGGCAGCCAGATCTCTGAAGCGACTCCGCTATCAGAGCTGGTAGGAGTGAAGACCCGTACAGTGCAATGAGGGGGCAGCAGGATAGGCGGCGGACTGATTGACCCTATCGACGGCGCTCGAAAGTCACCGGCCGCGCTGTACTCCGCAGTTAGGGTGCGCGATGAGCCGCAG
>CAWFKA010000017.1:0-185676 GCA_963816335.1 uncultured Acidobacteriaceae bacterium
TCATCAATCGACCTATTGGGTCAGTTGCATTTTAAAGCCGAGTGCCCAACACAAGATGCAAGACCACTTCTCAAAGCTAAAGTCCAGGTTTTCGCTCTACGAGTGACGGTTTGAAAGGGTATAAGACAGGCAATCAATGCCAAGCGAAGAATTGCTGTGAGTACCAGGCCCGCACGGTAGACCATCGAATACCAATTGCCTTTTGTGAGGATGAAGTATTTCACAATGGCTTCCTGTTGACGGAGATTCGCGAAGTAGGCCCCTCGCACCGCTGAGCTTTTTCCGCCATGGTGAATCACCTCGCAGTCATTCCTATATTGAATGTGGACTCCGGTGCCGTTGATCCTTCGACAAAGGTCAAGGTCTTCAACGTACATGAAGAACCGTTCATCAAATTTCCCGGCACGTTGAAATGTGTCCCGCTTCACCATCAGGCACGCGCCGGAAATCACATCTACCATGGCTGGAGCAGTCGAAGGCCGGTGAAGTGCTCTTACGCCCCACAGGCTGGAATTCGGCCACCTGGCGCGGAGAAATTCAGAATCCAGCAACTGATTCGCGATAGTCGGATAAGTTTGAACGCAACTCGACTGCAACGATCAGCTCGGTATTCAGCAGCCGCGCGCCGACGGCCCCGATCTTGTCGCTTGAGTTTAGCTCTCGTACCATGCGCGAGAATACATCTTCCCGGATCTCGGTATCGGGATTGAGGAACAGCAGCACCTCACCGGACGACAGCGAAAATCCGAAGTTGCTTCCCCAGCGAAACCATGATGCTCCCGGCTCATATACAGTTGCGCGGGCGGGATATTCTCTCTCGATAAGCTCTTCACAGCTGGTGTCGCTTGACGCATTGTCCACGACGATCACCTCGAACGTGACCTCCTTCGTCTCCTTGTATATCGAAGCAAGGCACATACGAAGATAGTTCGTCGAATTCCAGTTCACGATAATGATCGACAGATTCATAGTATTGTTCACAATTAGGTCGTCGAAAGGCCGGTGACATTGCTGCGCCGATTTCCCGGCGTGCAGACGTCGCTCAGAATTTTGTATGCGATTTGAGGCGTGCGTAACCAGTCGTATGCGCTGTCCAGTTTTGCCTGAAAAAGAGCGGCATCATCGTAAGTATTCATCGGTATCCTCGGTAAACAAAACCGGTTGTTGGTCTTCCCTGCTGTACCTAAAACAGTTGTGACGCCGCAGCTGTATCCAGCCTCCTCCATAAACCGTTTTAGACACGCGACGAAAGCATGCGCCTGTACTGGAAACGCGTAGGGATAGCTGAAGGACGTTATCGGCGATCCTAGTTTGTCTTCAATCGTTTTCTTAGATTGCTTGACCTCCAATTCGACGTTTCCCGAGTCCAGGACGCGAAGGACGGGGTGGGTAGCCGTGTGCGAGCCAATTTGAATTCTCAGAGCTTGAATCTCCCTCAACTCGGCCCAACTCATAACGGCTCTCTCACCGAATCGATGCGGGCGAGTTCCAACAAAATTCGACACGACAAACATTGTTGCAGGAAAGCCAAAGCGGGACAGAACCGGCATCGCGTGACTATAGAAGTCGTGAAAACCGTCATCGAACGTGATGGCAACCGACCTGGGCACGACATCATCGCTTTCGATCATGCGAACCGCGGAATCCAGATCTACGCAGTTATAGCCTCTGTCGTACAGGTACTCCATTTGTTGCGCAAACATTTCCGGAGAAGTGTTGGTTTCGAAATAAGGGTGAACTCGACTGGTGGTGGTGTTGACACCGTGATACATCAGTAGGGGAATCGAACAATTGTCTGCACCACCCAGCAACCGTCTAAGAGGCTGGACAGACCGTAGAGTCACGGAGCGATCAAGGCGAGGCCGAGGCGAGTTGATTGCATTCTTCAATTGACAACACCCCTTGCCGGCTCGTGCCCCACGCCCGCAGTGGAGGACAGGTCATCAATTAGTTTCAGATACACTTTTTTCTTTTCGGTCCAATTATTAAGCGATACATAGGCCGATGCATTCGCCCCCAGCCGTGCGCGGAGTTGAGCGTCTCTACGCAATGAAAGGATTGCTCTCGCCAAGTCACGTGGATTCTCCGAATCAAAAAACATCACCCTGGAATCATCATGGTAATAACTATCAACTTTTGTGCGGGAGACAACCACCGGAACCCCCAGAGACATGAATTCCATGATTTTGGTGCTCATCGCCTCGTTGCCGAATGCGGAGCTAGCTCGCTTTGGTACGACTGCCAGATCTGAGATCGCCATTACCTCCGCGATTCTGTCACAGGGCAGGAAGTCGTGAAAGTAGACCGCATCCGATAGTTTGAGTTCGCTGATAGATCAATAAGCGAAGCTTTTGCCGGACCTTCACCGTAGATGTGAAGTTCAATGTCCGGATCTTCATCTTTTAGTACGGCAATGGCTTGAAGGGCTATATCCAGCCCTTGATGAGTATTCAGGGTTCCCGGATAGGTGACTCTAAATCTGCTACCGACGGGAGCCGCTTTGGTTCGATTCTGGAAGAGCTCGGGATCGGGATAGTTTATAACTGTGGTGCATCGACCTGTTGAATTCGTGCGCGTGGCTACGCGCTCATGCCACAGATCATTCGCGATAATGACGTGATCCGATAGATACACGGAGAGATACTCCGCCCAAAGTAACAACTTGAATTTGAAAGAATGCTTGCTTGTACCAAATTTACTCGCAAAGAACTCAGGGAGGATGTCGTGGATATCGAGGATAATTTTGGCACCCAACAATTTTGGAATGAGTGCGGCGAAAACTAGAAAATCAGGCACAGAATGAACGTGGATAATATCGTAAGGCTTGGAAAGATGTTTCCTTGTAAGGGTGAAGGCCGACACTAACATGAAGCGCGCTAGTCGCACGAGATAGTCAAGCAAGCCGCGCTCATTCCGTTCTCGCGACTGCACGCGGTAGACGTTGACTCCCTGAAGAACTTCAAAGCGAACAGCCGAATCCCTTTGGAGCGCGATGACATCGACGGTGTCACCTCTCTCCACCAAGGTCTTTGCGTATCGCAGGATTCGCATATCGCTCTCGTAGAAAGCATAAGCAAGCATGCAGACTCTCATATTATTCGCCTTAAGCCCGAGGGCTTGAATACGTGATGTTCTCTTTGGTGCTTCGACGGGGTCGATTCGCCGTCCAAAGCGCAGAATTTGTCCTTGAATACAGCTGACGCTCGATCACCCGCTTCACGGTTCCCAAAATTGTCTTTACTTTGCGATCGATAGGAATTCCAAGCCAGGAGCGCATGAGCGAGAATCCAGGAAAGCGCGGAACGGGAATGCCAAAGAGACGAAGGCCGAGCTGGCGACCATATATTTCGGGGCGCCTGTTTAATAAGTTCGCCTGGGCCGCCAGAACATTCGTTCTATCGACAGGATGTAACTGAACATAGTTGGCAGCGATTGCGCCGCGCAAAATATCCCGGCCTCGTTCCGTGCGAACCAGAACAAGAGACAATCCGGGATTCCCATTGTCTGATGAATTTTCCCAGGCGTCGCCACAAGCAATGTCCGCAAGTCGCCCAAGGCCATCCGGACAGAGGTTGCAGCGAAGAGGTCGGTAGCGGGTAAGCTTGCCCCAGGATTCCGCGTACGACGCAGACGCTTCGTGCGTACTGTCGTCATACAGTATTTTGAATCGGCCTGGCCAACCCTCGCCCCGGTATCTCACCGAATCAATTTGCTCGGGCAGGATCTCGAACGATTCCGCAAGATCAAGAGTTCCTTTTGTACTTGGGGTACCTGCGCAGAAGAATGTCAATACGAGTCCAAGGTTGCGATCCAATGCCGGCCTGTCACTCCGTAGCATCGACACGGCAGAAACATCGCAGGGCTTTCCGATGAAGACGCAAGGCTTGTCGCTTTGTTCAATTTCCGCGAGCCGGTCGCATGGCGATGCAGGAGCGTATCGAGAACCTGTGCGACTGACGAGCTCCGCGCGGGTGTGACTCTTCACTGTCGTGTTTTCCCACGGATGCTCGTCACTTGCACCGGTATGCAATACGAAATTCATTTCCTCCTGCTCAAGACAATAAAGAGCAAGAGCGGTAAGGATGCCGCCCGATGACGCACGATAACGAATATCCGGGTCGCTGGCATGGCCCTCCCAGATTTCGAGGGTGGTTCCGATTTCGTAATCGGTCTCCTTTGCATGCGACGTGACCGCAGGAGTGGCATCTACAAGATAGCCTGGGCATATCGACAGACATTTGCTGCAACTGCCACACGCCGGAGAATTGAACTTCGGCCGGATGCCCACAGATTCGATATTGACCAGTGTTACAGCGCCCTCGGAACAAGCGTATGCGCAGGCGCCGCAACCGGTGCAAAGGTTCCAGTCGACCACGTCCATCAGGCTCTTGATTTGGGCCACGTGATCCTCCGGTTCAATTTTGAGGCGATAGGCAATGCTGCGACCGAACTTGAGGCCGCGTAGGAGAGATATGCGTTCGACATCGAAAGAAATCCGTCCCGCACTAGTTCTGCTGTATTCACGAATTTTTGAGCGGTATTTTTCTTGATTTCGTTGACCGACTGAGTCTTGAGCATGTCGATAAACGCACCGTAGGTCTTGCTATTTTGCTTGAATCCATCCTTGTTCTGCAGAGCCATCGCCAGCGCATTGTTCGTCAATTTGTAGTGAAGCATTACCGCCGAGACATCGGCGACGTTTGCTCCGTTCACAAAGTGGACGTGCGGAAATAGATCGATTCCTTCGCTTGGCAGGAACAAGGAATGCTTTGTTAGAAGGCAGTTATTCCCGTAGAGCGTCTTTCTTATCCCGCCCCAAAGAAGCACGAAGTCACGATCCGCCAGACTATTATTGGCAGCACACTCCGCGACTATAGCCGCTTGTCGATAACTTGTCTTCGTAACATCAGATATGTCGAAATATTGATACGCGCACTTGATGTCTTCTTTCTCATGATTCGCGAGATCCCCCAGGGGCCGGTCGGAAAACATGTCGAGAAGTTGTGTCACTACAGCCGTATATTTATGACTGTTGAGGTAGGAGAGAAACAGCTCCAGATTGACAATGTCGGAGTAGGGATAATCAAAAAATTCATCGATGTCAGCATCCAGACACCAGCCGCCTTTGACGGATCGTTCTGCGAGATATTTCTTAAAAAGTCGTTGATGCGTCCCGATCGGCAGAGTTGATTGGCACAAGCTGACATTCTCGTAGCTACTGGCAATGGAGAGAGTCTTGTCGCTGGAACCATTGTCCAGGAAAAAGATATGCCGAAATCCCATCTGTAAATAATGCCGAATGAAGGCCTCAAGGTAGTACTCGCCATTTTTTAGAACGCAGGTTACGACCGCTGCATCCTTTGGCAAATGCAGTGTGCGCGGCCCATGCAAATGAGTCACGTTCATCGACACAAATTGCTCGCGAAGTTTTACTCTGAACTCCGGCGGCATGAAAGTTCTTAACACGGATCTGGCAGACAACATAACTTCACACTATCTTTCTGATAAAACAACGTTCAACTTCCAAATAGCTGCAGGTGACTTCGCCTAATCATACGAAGAGGAGTAATTGAATAACGCCTGGTAATCCCGCTGCTTCGAGACAGTTCTTTTTAGAATTACATACGTATCCCCTGAGGGGTCATGAGCGAGCTGGACATATTCCGGCATTTCATAGAAGCGGCCACAAATTTCGCTACCCTCTTGCTTCATTTCATGGATGACAACAGTTTCCGCTGACATTAGCTCCCTTTGAACAGAGTGGTCCAAGCGAAGGCCGTGCTCTCCCGAGGTCCATGCAGCCACGATTAAATCGAAGCGATCGATGCAATTCTCATCTTTGACGCGACCGATCATCTTCTCCAGCGCTGTAGAAAAGTTCGCATGAGCTTTGGATAACGGCAGTTCATACCACATTTCACGACCGTCCAGCAGCTCTGCTCTCCCCCGGGAAGAGAGCAGCGACGAGTCCGTCACGCAGCAAATCAATGGCTCGTGATCGCCGCCCGCGGTTCCGCTGCGGACTGCATCTGCGATTGTCGCGATGGAAGCTCCGCCAAGAATCAGCGCCGTCCGGACGTCCTGATCTCGCGCGATGTCGCGGATCGCAGCATATAAGGCTGAGTTGTTGTTCGCTTGAACGGGTAACTTGACGAATCGACCGGCAGCGCGCATGAAAATCTTCATTGCTCTCGCCTGAACATTGCGCGCTTTTCTGAAGATCCTGTACTTCGCCAGTTCACGGCCCAGCACTCCGTTCCGTGATGGCCCGCTAAAAGAGCTACCCTCCCGGCGCATAGCGGATTTCGAACGGACATCCTGCTCGAAGTCGATTGAGCCAACATCAGCATTCTGAAGTTTTTCCACTACTGCCCACTGTCCACAAGCCTGCATGATGGAAGAGACATACTCGAGCCATTGCTCGCCGCTTGTGACTGCAATGTGGTGGATGCTTGGACGCTGCTTCGCGTGAATTTGGGGAGCTAAGTTCCGGTCGTCCAAGAAATGAATTACATTGCGAATGCGATTCAGTTCAACATGATGCAACTGGGGAAACTCGGCGGCACAATTTTCCGCGTCTTTCACCTTTCCCATCGCTAGCAACGAGGTGATGTAGTATGCCCATTCAACGGGATCGGGATCGACCGCGTGATACTCCCCTACGGAATATTGGACGAGCTCGAAGATGCCGGCATTGGCTTCCTCTGCATGTCCATCGAGCAGTTTGCAAAGTGCGATCTTGAACCTGGCTTCGGGCAACCGCTGCATGTAGCTAAGACATCTGCGATATTTCTCCGACGCCGCGTCCGTTCTTCCCAGTGCCAGCATGTCGTCACCCTGCCGCAAAAGCTGCAGGGGCATTCCTACTTCTACCGGTGCGAAATGAGACGAGGGAACCGATGCACCTTCCTTCGCCAACGGCGCGAACGCGTTGGCCTGAACGATCTTTTCGGTAGACCCCAGTTCTGCTTGCAGATGGAACCACTGCAGGATCTGGCTACGATGCTGAATCAGGTGTCGCGAATGAACGAGGTCATGACCGGCTGTCGTAATTTCTTTTAGCTTGTCGGGGTTCGCAAACAAAGTGTGGAGCTTGTCCAGAACATCTGAGCTGTCGGCGAACACACAGTTCGTCATATCCACGAACCCGGCTTCCTCAAGCAGGTGTGAGCGCTCGGTGACCAAGCATGCATTGCACGCAGGTATTTCAAAGTGCTTGCGAACGACCTCTTTCGCAACGGTTCCGCAGACAGCGGAGATTTGAGAGGCATTGATGGTGCGCGCGTACGCTTCCCCGTAGAGCACCTGGCCTGCGGAAGAGCGCGAGTGATATCCGCGATGAGGACATAGCAAAGTCGGATATCGATCGCCTATAAGCTTATAAATTTGACGACGCCAGGGATACTGGGCAGCAGTCGCACCCGAGAGGAAAACGGGGATACGTTTCTGCTCGCCGTAGTCGTGATAGGTTACGGGATCGACAAAATTGGGCCATATGAACAGGCGATCGACTAGGGAGGCGAGGTGTTCAGGTGCCGTTCCTGATATAGAAAAGATGGTCTCAATGCCCCAATGATCCATCTCGGATATGGAGCCTGATCGCGTCTCGCACCACGCGTCCGCGTTCAGAAAGCCAAGCTTCGGTACCTTCGAATTGGCGCGGGTGTTCGTTATCTTTGGCCTGCGGCAGGTGAATAGATTTACACCACTCTCGAAAAGCGCCAGATCCGGCTTAAATTGGTCGCAGATCTTCTGGTAGTCACAGTCGTAATTGACGACCGTGACATCAAAGAAATACGACAAACAGGCTACGTGCTCCTGCTTGTGGACGAGCAGAAATTCAGGCAGAGTCTCGTCATACTTATTCTGAAAGAAGATCAGCTTCGGTTTGGCGTCTCGATTGAGCATTGTCTTTTATCTGAGATCAAATTTCTGGTACATGTTGATGGTCGGAACAGTGAGCCTTCAAAACTTCTGCTGTGCCTCCCTTAAGATGGAACAAGACGAAACCGGGCGAGAGCTTTTCGCAGCGGGCGCGGAATATCTTCAAGCGGCACCAGCTTTACGAGCGATCGAATTGAGTAAATCCCCCCAAAGAGAGCAGCGGTTGTCCCGAATAGCGCGGCGATCCAGAGTGGAAGCAGATACAGCGCGCTGAAAACAGCCGTCACTAAAACAAAGAACAGAAGCCCAAGACGCTTGTTCGTAGACGACCAGCGAAAGCCGCTCAACCGACGAACGATCGGATACACGAGCACGGCGTGGAACACATACGACAGGAAGAAAGCAATTCCTGCGCCATTCAATCCCCAGGACGCAATACACGACCAGGCCAGAGCGACGGCAACGATTCCCCACACTATTTCGCTGAAGAGAAAGAAGTCCTGCCTTGCCTTCGCCAGGATGATGAAACCCATCGGCCATGTAACTACCTGTAACGTAGCGCCGAGGCACACCCAACGAAGTACGCCCACAGCCGCCCCGAATTTAGCGCTGTAGAAAAGCGCTAACACCACTGGAGCGAATGTGAGAGTGGCCAACACCCCCGGGCCAGCGAGCAGGAGACCTACAAGAGCCTGCTCATTGACGAGGCGATTGCACTCGGAATTGTTGCGGGACACGGCGCTCAAGCGGGGATAAAAATCCGCACCCATCGCCTGGAGAATAAATCCAACGTACAGGCCGCCAAGTGTCCACGCCGACTGATACATTCCGGTGGCGGCGAAGCCTACTTGCTTGGTGAGCATGACGCGCACCGCATACGCAACACCCGTCACGACCAGGCCGCTGGTCATGAATGCGACGCCCAGCTTGATGAGAGCGGTAGCTTCATGCCCCACCTCTACGCCGGACATTTTCGGAGTATGGATCTTGATTTTGCTGCTGTACCACCAGGACGTGAGAAACATCATGGCAGCGGTGCAAACCAGGGAGGGAACAATCCCTTTCTCGCGGAAGAAATACACAATTGGAAGACTCAGAAGTGTGCCGAGCAAGGCGCCGATCACGTTCATTCTCGCAAGGTCTGCAATCCTGCGCATCCCCTGAACAAGGGCGCCCTGCCCCGCCGAAACAAGCTGGAAAAATACAGCCAGTGACAAGATGCAGACCGCGCTAGTGCGCTGCGCCGTTCCGAAGGTTAGGATGGAGACCTGTCGCGAGAAGGAAAGCAGAAGCAGCGCTCCCAGAATGCCGAGTACAACCGACGTTCGCCGGAGCACTGCTACGGTTTTCCCAATACGAAGTTCGTCATTGCTGCCGGCCGCTTCCGCTATCTGGCGAACACCGCTGCTGTTGATTCCTATACCGGCTACGGTCTGAGTCAGCGTCGCAACGGAGGTGAAGAGACCTGCCAATCCAAACCCTGCCGGGCCAAGCAGGATAGCCATAGCCTTGGTTCGCACAATGCCGATGCCGATGTTCAGGACCGACGAGCCCCCAATGACCGCGGAGGACTTTAGAATTTGCCCGTACGTCTGCTTACGCGTCGCCCCCTCAGGAATCGAGGGACTCGTCAGTTCCGAAGTTGGGGCCTCTAGCTGGTTTTCACAAGGAGTCGTTGCCATGGATAACCGGTCTTGGAAGCCCAAGTGCGTTGGGGGGAGCTTGAAGTTGATCTTGATGTGTCAATCGCATGGGTTCCACTCTCGCCTGTTTTGCGGTTGTAAAAGCATGAAAGGCTCCTGCAAACGATGGTCCGATTTCTACTGAGCGCCTTTGCCGGAGAACATCGCAGCGGGAGTCATCAAGATAATCTTTACGTCCTGCAAAAGAGACTGAGTTTCTGCGTAGCGTATATCCATGCGAACCATTTCATCGAAGGTGGTACGCGAACGCCCCTTGACTTGCCAGAGGCCGGTTAGCCCAGGCTGAATCTCGAGCACTCGCCTTTTGTGCCACGGTCTGTAACTCGCAAATTCGTAAGGAACCGGGGGCCTGGGACCTACAAGGGACATGTCCCCTCGCAGAACATTCACAAACTGCGGAAGCTCGTCGAGACTTGTCCGGCGAATAAACTTTCCGAAGGGAGTGATCCGGGGATCATTCTCAAGTTTGTAAGACTGGTTCTTCTGCTTGAGGCCTTCCTTCCCGGCGATCAGGCTGGTGACATATGCTTGATGGATCGCGTGGTCGTTATCCGGATACATGGACCGAAACTTGAAAAAATCGAACAGATGACCATATTGACCCACACGCTTCTGGCTGAATAGGACGGGGCCTTTTGAAGTGAGTTTGATGAGCAATGCGATAACGACGAAGACCGGCGAAAACAGCATCAGAGCGAAAATGCTGCCCAGGATATCTACTGCGCGCTTGAGAGCCCGATTTTTGGGCGAATTGGTCTTCCGCTTAGAAAGGTCGCGGTAAACAAAACGCTGAGGTCCTGCGTCCGTATCCGTTCCCTTCGGGGGCGGATACATTTGGATTAAAACGTTGATCTGCGATGCTTCTTCCGGACCGACGGCACAGAGCAGTGCAGCGCCGAGCTTTTCCGCAATGATTGAAGAAGTGCGGCTGTCTACCTCACCAAGCTCCGTCAGCAAAAGTCCCAGCGTCTCTTCTTCGTCGTACCAACCCAGCAGATCCGTCTCCCGCGTGCAGGCAACGATCGCGTCGGCGATGGGTTGAACCACCTGCATGCTTTCTGACTCGCCGACGTCCCATCCACTAAGAAGGACCAGCATGAAAGGCTTTCCGGATCGTTCTCCTCGCCGCCGTTCCAGTCGGAGCATCTTTGCAAACGATTCCTCCGGGACGATGCTGACTTCCCCTTCACTTGCTGCAGTCCTGGCTCGGATCTCCGCAATTAGGTCAATCCCGGTCGTGAATACTTCTCTGCTTGCAGCCATTTTCTTTCTCGGTCTCTAAAAGGTCGACATTCGCGTCTTTTGAACAGACGAACCGCGTCTTGCCAAATGCCGTTGTAACTTGGTTAACAAGTAAGTTCACTTTTGAGGTCGCAATACAAACGCGGGCTGCTTTCCCACCAAGCTGACTCGAAGACGACAGAAAAACATGCGCTGGATCGTCGAAACAGAGACCAGATTCATTACCGTCCGACCTAGGCCCACGCCAAATTACAAGCAATTGGAGTGCCAGTTGATCCTCCTGATAGTCTTGGCAGCTCTCTCGGTTTTCCCGTTCGTCGGGGCCTGAAAACCTCGGAATTGTGATCTACATTCGTGGATTCAAAGCGCAAATCCAGGCAGATGCTTCCGTCGCAGCCGCTTCCCGCCTGTGCGGTGCCCTTGAACGGACCGTGCTGGGCACCCACTATGCAATGGCATGCATAAGTGGTCGCAATTTCCGTCACTTTGTGTGGGGGTGCAAGATGAGTAACATTCTTGCGGTGTCTATTGGCGAATACGATTTCGAATACAATGTGAGAAAAGTAGACGGTTATTTAGGTAACACCTGGTACAGACCTACCATTCCGGCCACAAAATGATCGTTAACATGGCAATGAAAAAGCCAGGTTCCCTCGTTGTCCGGAACCATGTCGGCGGTCGCCATAGCCATCGGCCCCAGAAACAAGGTATCCATCCGCATTTTGTTCCAAACGACCGTATTGCCGTGCCAGTGGGCCATGTGGAGATCGTCCTCGTTGCTGTTCGAGAGGAGATACCAGCGCACTCGCTCGCCTTTTTTCATGGTTAGAAGCGGGAGATTCGCTTCGATGTAGCCATTGATGGAATAGAGCGTATTCTGTTCGCGCAAGATGGGGTTTGCCGTTTTGGAACGTATGGCTCGCGCGTTTTTGTGGTCGTTGCCCTCAAAGAACCAGCTATCGGTTTCATCGAACAAGGCGAAATCTGTAATGAACTCTCGATCCACGTCCTTGGGTGAACCATCGGGGCGCGCCTCGCCTCGGGCTGTGACGATGATCGGACCAATCAGGCCGGTATTCATATCCGTCGATTCAACAAAGTGCGAATGGTACATCCACACCACGGAACTCACATCCATGGCGGCCGGACCGCTTCGCTCCGGCGCCGTCCAGATGTAGGTGTAGGTGCCGCCCGGCAGAATTCTGTCGTCGGCCTTTACTGTTCCGGCGGTTCCGTCGTTGTACAAAGCACCCTCGGAATCCTTCTTATATTCCAGGCCGTGCGGATGCATGGTGACCGACAGGTGCGTATTGTTTTTGAATGTCACCCGAATTGAATCGCCTACCTCAGCCCGAATCAGCGGCCCCAGGATGCCGAGGTGCTCCCACTGCTGAGGGCGGACCTTCAAAGTCTTGAATGTCGCGTCAGTGTACTCACGGTAAATAGCTTTATGGTAAATTCGATGGCGTTTTACCGCGCCGGATTCATCGTCAGCATTCTCAGCGTGCGGGATGCCGGCCAGGTTGCGTCCCCGAGGCGTGTAATCCCAATCCACCTCATCCGCGGCAATGAAATAGGTACGAATGACACCCGGTTTCAGGGGAGTCGGTTCAGCCGTTTTGGCAGCGGATTCGGCCTTTCCCGGTTGCTGTGACGAATGCTGGCTATGTTCTTGCATGGAACCGGGAGTTTGTGCCCAGCCAGTAGCCGCTGTCAGGCAAAGGAAGACGACGAGTGAGGGGCCAAGCGACGGACGGTAATTCAACAAACTTTGTTTCCTCTCCGCGTTACTGCGACGGTCAAAATGTGACCTCCGATACTCGTCTGAAGTTACCGCGGACACCTCCTCGTAAAGGATCGACGGAGGGGAATCAGTTGGCGACTATACCAGAAAGATACCGTCACCACGCAGGTGAGGCAAGCACCAAAGCACTCTCTCAAATCTCAGTGGACTTACGACTTGCGGTTTCCGTAGTAGCCGTAATACGAGCTCCCGTTAATCGGGCAGTCGTTCATCACCATTCCCCATACTTTCGCTCCAAGGATTTCGAGAGCCGGGAGAATCAGGGATTCGTCCGTCTTATCGGCACGAACCACCATCAGCGCCCCGTCTACCTGCGGCAATATTTCGGCGACATCCGCCATTGGAATGACGGGGGGCGAATCGACGATGACCCATTGAAACATCGTTCTAAGTTTGTCAAGCAAGGGCGTCAGCTGACTGATATTCAGTCCGTCGCCCGGAGAAGGAACCCGCTTTCTGATCCCCAGGACAAAATGGGACCGGTCCCCTATCTGCCGCAGAGCATCGCCGATTGTCACCTTTCCGCTCAGGACATCCTCGACTCCATCCTCTTCGAAGTTATAGCCGAGCGTCGGAGATACTCCGGGCGCTCGAAAATCGAGATCGACGAGACAGGTTCGATGTCCACCCTCGGCCAGGCACCAGGAGAGATTCACCGAGGTCAACGTCTTGCCTTCACCGGGACTGGGGCTGGTGATAAGCATGACGCCTCCTTCTGGATGGAGCGCGCGCAGCCTTCGACGCAGCAACTTGTATTGCTCCACGGCGAGGCCTTCAGGCTCGGTGGCGAAGACCAGTCGCGATTGTTTCGACGGAACAATATTGATGACACGCTTCGTGGGCTCCAAATGAAGCCCCGTGTCTTCAATGTTCCGAGTGATTCCCGTGGTGTGCAACCCTAAAGTAGAACTCATAATATTGGCCTGACCTTGAGCAGAAAGAGAATCAAAGCAATGCACGCAACTACTGAAACGGCAATCGCCTGTACGAGACGTCCTCGCTCACGACGTAAATCCGCCTTGCTGATGATTGGAGGAATGGTCCCAAGGACCGGTACTTTGAGCGGAACCATCGCCTTGAGCTGCTCCGCGGACTTGATTGAGCTTCCCATCAGGTAGAGTCCAATGGTGATGCCCGCAGGCAGAAGCAGTGACAACACGACTACTCCAGCAAAGAACGGTATACGTTTTGGGCTGACTGGTTTCTCGGGTGTTTTGGCCGAGTCGAGAACGGTGAATCGCTTTCCCTGCTGCGTTCGCTCCAACTCTTCTGACATCCCAGCGGAGAATGTTTTGTCGAGCAAGGACTGATAATTCTGCCTGGATACTTCGTAATTTCGAGTCAATTCCGCAAGCTGGGTCTCGAGAACAGGCACCGAATCCACCTTTCCCTGGTAGGACCCAATCTGTCTCTGGAGCACCGCCTGTTGCGCCCTGTGTCTCTGCAGATCCTTATCAATGAGTGAAAGTCGTACCTGCGTATTCGAATCATATGAGTCGGCAGAATCTGGACTGGGCTCCGGCATCGTCGCGAGTTTTGCATTCACGTTCTTGAGTTGTTCCGACGCCGCAATCACGTCGGGATAGGTATCCGTAAATTGCCGCTTCAGATTCCACAATTCAGTTTCCAGCCGGTGCTTCTCCTGTAGCGTGCGCCCGCGCTCGGAGAGCGAGGCCGTATCACGTACCTCCGTCGGCTTCATCTGGGTGAGGAGGATTCGCTCCTGATCTAAACGGCTGATGGCGTCGGAATTAGTCTGCACTTCGCTCTGAAGTCTGGAGAGAGCCTGCAGATTGACATTCACCTGGTCAGGAGTTGAGCCGGCGTGCTCCATCTTGAAAGCCGCTAGCTGCTTTTCCTGCTGTTCAAGACTCTTCCTCGCCTCTTCCAACTCATTGGAAAGAAACTCCGTCGTTCCCAGTGCCTGCTGCTGCCTTACTCTCAGGTTGCCGTTGATAAAACTCGAAGCGAGTTGATTCGCGATCTCGGCAACCAGGAAGCGATCCGTATCTTCATACGAGATGCTGAAGCTGCTCAAGCCACCTTCCGGCTCACGCGTCTGCTTTAATTCGATGGTCGTTTTATGACGCATATAGTCCAGAACTTCTTCTCTGGACTTCTTCTTGCGCATCTCCGGATAGAGATTATCCGCGTCGACAATTTTCTGTAATCGCGTGTCGCTGAGGACTTGTTGGGCCAACGTATTCAGTCTCGCGTTGGGGTCGCTGGTAACCGTAGAAGCCACATAACGCTCGGGAATCTTTTGCGGATCTACGAGAATGGTTGTGGTGGCTCGATAAATGTCCGGCAAAAGGGATACAGCCACAATCCCCAGAACTGCCAGCAGCAAAGAGGACAAGAGGACGATCCTGCCGCGCTTCTTTACCACACCCATGCATTGCTTGAAGGAAGTGGGCGGATTAACGGGACGAAGATTCTGTTGCTGATTCATATTTCCCCAAGACAAAATCTGCCGAATTTATTGAAAGTAGTGGCCTGCGCCGGGAGTCCAAGTAACCGAAAAGAGCGAAACGTAGCGGTCAATTTTGGTCGTAGCTGATTCGCCCCAATACTGGCGAAAACTATAGGAGGCGCTCATTCCGTGCCCAATTGGATGCACAAAGTTGGCGTCGAAATAAACGGCACGATAAGAGCTTGTGACGGTCAAAGTGCTGCTGGTCGCGTAGCCAGCGTCCGCGGTCAGAGTTGCGCGCTTATTCATTACCTGTTTCTGGTAGCCCCCTGAACTACTCATAAGCCAGAGGCCTGGTCCAAGGTAAGTGCTCTCGGGTTCACGAGCGGCGAGAAAGTATAGTTGAGAACTTGCGTTCAATCGGGTGCTGAAGGCGGCGTTGTAGGCAAATCCCTGCTGCTGATCGCATCCTGAGGTATTCAACTGCGGGCCGCCCGAAAGTGAAAAATAGGTTCTGTCTCGCACATGCCATTTAAATCCAACGCCGCCTCCAAAACTCTGGCAATTGATCGCGCCATAGTAGAAGTAGCTTTGTCCGTAACCGCGTACTGACAGGGTGGGTGAAACCTCGTGCAAGTACCCCAGGCTGGTGGTCGCGACGAGGTTATTACCCGTAAATCCCGTGTAGTGGCTGTACGCGTTGGTGGCTAAAAACTCTATGGAATCCCGTTCCGATTTTCGGTAGTGAACGCCCCCACCTCCATATACGTAGGTGACGATGCCCGCGTTTGGAAGATATGCGGCGCCTGAGGCGCCTGTTCCGGGCACCTCTCCAACCACTACATTCTGTTGCGGCGCGCTCAACCGCACCGAATCTTCACCGTAACTTCCCAGGACTTTCGCGTCCCATTTCCAGCGATCGTTCACCACTCCCAAAAATGTCCCCGAGGCAGTGTTCAACATCTGGTGGTCGTAAAGACTGGAACTGTAGCCGGTGAACGTAGGCTGATACTGAATCAAAAATTGCGTGCTGGTAGTGTTTGCCTGAAGGCCCAGATAGGGGCTCACCGTATAGACTCCGGAGGAAATAGCCTTTTCAGAATCGCTCGGATTGCTGTCCCAGCCGCCGGAGAAAATGCCGCTGACAAGCGGACGCATGGTGGTAGCTTTCGACAATGGTATCAATCCCGTTCCGTCCAGTGCAGGAGCATATTGCATCTGCGGCTCCCCTTGGCCGCTTAAAGCCTGGATAGGATCCGCCGCAGTTACGTAGGTAGACTCGGTCGTTTGCTTTTCGTGTGAGGAGGAAGGATCCTCAGCAGGCGTTTGCGCAAGCACACAACCACTGACGACTCCGAACAACATCACGGCAATCAGGCGAAAACTGGCGAACTTCATCATGGAATTGGCCTAGGGAACAATAACCGTATCGCCGGGTTGAAGAACAATGTTTTGCTTGCTGTCGCCATGGATCGCGGCGACATAGTTAAAGCTTAACCGTTGCGAATTTCCATTCGTTCCCCGCAGAACGATAATGCCTTTGCGGTTCGCAAATGTGCCTAGTCCTCCGGCCTGCGCAATCAGCTGCAGGACGGTGATCGGGTAAATAAGCGGATAGCCACCCGGCTTGCCCACCTGCCCCGTCACGTAAACCTGGCGGCTGCGAATCTCAACCACACTGACCGTTACTTGTGCGCTCACCACGTAGGCACTCAAACGAGAGCTCAGGTCCTTCGCGAGCTGATTCGCGGTTAGGCCGGCTACATGCACGTCGCCCAGCAGCGGGAGAGAGATGAACCCATCTGGTCCAACCGTCACTGTCTGAGACAAATCCGTGTTCTTCCAAACGCTCACGTGAATGACGTCAGCCGGCCCGAGCGTGAATTGTGAAGTCGCGCCGGGCGCCTGGGAATCTGCATTGGACGCCGAGCCTGCGGCATTCTGCAGTCGAACTGTATTGGAAGAGGTAGCCGCGACCGTTTGACCGTAGACCGAGGTCGCCAGCGCGGCAAGTGCGATATAGCTGGTAAAAAGTCGAATTCGAGGATGAATTGGCATCGTAGGTCGCAGATCACTCCGTACCACCTGCACTGCACATAAAGGGCCACTGGGGAATGCACGATGGGGTCTCGTGTTTGCATTTAGTGACTGCCATTCGACGTAAATGCACCATAAGTTTGCAAGCCCTTGCTATGTGTGCATTTCTTTTGTAAGGGAAATTACAAGCACCATGAACCAATCCACCGGCTCATCGTGGTGTTGGAGTCCTTTGCCAACGCCTCCCTCTTTATTGACTTACGATCACGAGGAATTGGTGAGGAGGATGGCACTGCATGGGAACTCTCTGTGCGTGCAAAAAATCGTATTCGAAAGTTTTCACCTTGGTAACGGTCGCTTCGATTACCTGACAAATCGCGGTGTTTTGAGCTTCATTTCACTCATCCAGAGATGAAAACTGTGCAGGTTGCTGCGCGGTTCTGCAAGTTCTTGCGATGTCGTTTGGGCACTTGAACTGACCATCCCTTCGGGGCGCCCGCCCGTTGAGTCACGTTTGTCACCAACAGAGGCGCGGGTACGGCAGTTGTTCAAAAGTATTCTTCTTCCTCCAGCATGGGCCAGCAGAGGCAACGCGGTGCGGGCGAACAGTTTCGATCGTGAACATTCCTACTCACATTTTTGTATCCCAAAATATTGGACCAATTCTTCAAATCTAGGGATGTGTCGAAATCTCAAGCTGGATGAGATCGCGCACCGCATTTGGTCACTTGCGTGCTTCGTGAGAGTACGTTGAGGACCTATGCAGGACGATCTGCAATATCGGCCAGTGGATGCTCTCGTCGGCAATTCATCGGCGATCCAGCGAATTAGCGACCAGCTTGCGAAGGCTGCTCTGACCAACGTTCCGGTGCTCATTACAGGTGAGAGCGGCACGGGTAAAGAGCTTGCTGCGCGGCTGTTGCATGATTGGAGTTCCCGCCGTTCCTATCGTTTTCTAAAAGTAAATTGTCCTGCGATCCCGACTTACTTATTTGATAGCGAACTTTTCGGTTATGCGCCCGAATCAGTTTTAGGCGCACAGAAGCAGAGAGCAGGAAAATGCGAACTGGCTGACAAGGGCACACTCTTTCTGGATGAGATCGGCGAACTGGATCTGACTCTTCAGCCAAAACTTCTTCATGCGATGCAAGACTTCCGAATGGCCCGCCTGGGCGCTTTGGAAGAGCAGGCGATGGATATTCGTCTTATCTGCGCCACGAACCGAAACCTCGAAGCCGACGTTGCAAGTGGCAAGTTTCGAAGCGATCTCTTTTACCGCATTAATGTCGTCAGAATTCACATGCCGCCTCTGCGGGAACACCTCTCGGACCTGCCGCTTCTCATCGACCATTTCCTTAAGATGTATGGCGCGCTCTTCGGCTCGGTACAGAAGCCGTTGACATCCTCCTATATGCGCGCTCTCCAAAGTTATCGCTGGCCTGGAAACGTGCGAGAACTCGAAAATCTCGCAAGGCGATACGTGGTGATGGGCGTTGAAGAGCCGCTCTTCCGAGTGCAGATTGAAAGTGAAGATCGTCGCTCCTTCGCTCCCCGGGAGATAGATCTCACCACTCCCTTGCGGGTGCAGACAAAGCGAGCCATCCAGCAACTTGAGAGAAACATCATTCTGAACGTTCTTCAGGCTCATCAGTGGAATCGCAAAAAAACAGCTCGTTCGTTGGACGTGAGCTACCGCGTTCTCTTGTCAAAGATCAAGGAAGCAAACCTTCAGCCGGCGCGATCCATACCAACATCCGGAAACGAAGGTCCGACTGCATCGATTGAAGAATCGCAATCCGTGAACAGCATTAAGTAGTTACAGCATCAGGACACAAATTCAAGGCAACATCGGTTTACTGGAAACGAAAAGCACTCGAAAGCAATGGGATCAAATCAGATCGACTGAACGAAGACAAGCATGGAGGAAGCGTGATTAATATCGGGGTCATTGGATACGGCTACTGGGGACCAAATCTGGTTCGCAATATCTTCGAAGTACCGGACACGCAAGTTGTCGCGGTCAGTGACATGAATAAGGATCGGCTCGCGCATTGTCAGCAGTCGGTATCCCTCAGTCGAGGTGACGACCGACCACAGCGGTCTTCTCGACAATCCCACAATTGACGCGATCGCCATTGCGACGCCGGTTTCAAGCTCATTACAGCCTCGCTCTCCAGGCACTCCGCGCCGGAAAGCACGTCATGGTCGAGAAGCCGATGACATCCTACGTCCGAGCAGTCAATGCATCTGATTGACGAAGCAGCACGCCGCAAGCTTACTCTGCTGGTCGACCACACCTTCGTCTATACAGGCGCGGTCCGCAAGATCAAGGAGATCGTTGCATCGGGCAAGTTGGGCGACATCCTCTACTACGATTCCACTCGCATCAACCTCGGCCTGTTTCAGCGCGACGTCGACGTTATCTGGGACCTAGCTGTCCACGACCTCGCGATCATGGACTACATCCTTCCCTCGACGCCCGCGCCGTAGCGGCCACCGGCGTCAAGCCATGTATTTGGCGGCACAGAGAATCTGGCTTACATCACCATGTTCTTCGAGGAAAACATCATCGCTCACGTCAACGTCAATTGGCTCTCGCCGGTTAAGGTCCGCCGGACGCTGGTAGGCGGAAGCAAGCAGATGATCGTGTACGACGACATGGAGCCCAGCGAGAAGGTCAAGGTCTACGACAAGGGGATCACCGTGAATGGCTCACAGGACTCCTTGTACAAGGCACTGGTCAGCTATCGCTCCGGCGATATGTTCGCTCCTCAACTGGAAGTCGTCGAGGCTCTGAAAGTTGAGATTCAGCA
The DNA here is from genome assembly GCA_963816335.1 of uncultured Acidobacteriaceae bacterium. Lineage (GTDB taxonomy): Bacteria > Acidobacteriota > Terriglobia > Terriglobales > Acidobacteriaceae > JANXZS01. The sequence goes on from CAWFKA010000017.1 coordinate 19,897, forward strand.
TTTCGCCGACTGCATCCAGCTCTGGCGCTCAGCCGCTTACGGGTGGCGAGGAGGGCCTTCGGGTGGTGCGCATTCTGGAAAGTGCCTCCCAGCTCAATGAAGCAGCGCGGCAAGCTTGTAGAGCTTGTCCGGATCCTTTCGCGCTGAACAGGGGAGTGGCCTGAAATGCCTGACGTACCGTGGATTCCCCAATCACGACGAAGTGGCCACTCACAATCCGGTGAACTCCGGCAGCTCTCCTGCCGCAAAGCTCCGGAGCTGAGCCGGATTTCGCCGGATGTAACGCTCGGGAAAAGACGTGCGGATCTTTGCCTTCGTAAACCTGTACGGTTGCTCGATTGGCGACAACAGCAAGATCGGGGCACCTTCGTCGAAATTCAGAAGAACGCCGTGATCGGCCGTAACGTGAAAGTGTCGAGCCACACGTTTATCTGTGAGGGCGTCAGATTGAGGATGACGTCTTCGTTGGCCACAACGTTTCTTTTATTAATGACAAGTATCCTCGCTCGACCACGAGGGTGGCGGACTTGCAGACCGAGGCCGATTGGAGCGTTGTTAAGACCGTTGTGAGGCGTGGCGCATCGATCGGAACAAGCTGCACAATTCTTTGCGGTGTAACTATCGGCGAGAATGCTGTTATTGGAGCTGGAAGTGTTGTAACTCGAGATGTTGCGCCGAACACGATTGTCGCAGGCAATCCTGCGCGGATTCTGAGAAAACTGGAGCAAGCATGAAAATCCCATTCGTAGATTTAGGTTCTCTGCATAGCGAGATAGCAGAAGAACTGAGAGAAGTATTTGACCGGGTCCTTAGCAATTCGACTTTCGTCCTGGGACCAGAGGTACATAAGTTTGAAGCGGAGTTTGCCGCCTATACCGGGACAGCCCATTGCGTAGCGGTCAACACCGGGACCGCTGCTTTGCACCTGGCGTTAGCATCCATGGACATCGGCCCCGGCGATGAAGTCATCACGGTCACTCACACATTCATTGCTACTGCGGAAGCTATTTCGGCAGTTGGGGCGCGGCCGGTGTTCGTCGATATCGATCCCGTGTCTTATGCAATGGACCCGGCACTCCTCGAATCCGCGATCACAAACAAAACACGCGCAATCATTCCTGTGCACATCTATGGGCAAGTTGCGGATATGGATCCGTCCTTGAGATCGCAAACCGCTATGGGATCCCAGTGCTCGAAGACGCGTGCCAGGCCCACGGTGCGGAGTACAAGGGTCGCAAGGCTGGTTCACTCGGCCGGGCAGGCTGTTTCAGTTTCTATCCCGGGAAAAACCTCGGTGCATGCGGCGAAGGCGGCGCGGTAACGACAGATGACGCCGAACTCGCACGACGAATCCGTATGTGGCGCGATCATGGATCTTCCAAACGATATGAGCATGCTCTTTCCGGGACTCAATTTGCGCATGGAAGGACTCCAGGGCGGAATACTTTCGGTGAAGCTCAAATATCTTGACAAGTGGAACGATCAACGGAGAGCCGCTGCCGCCGCCTATTCCAGCGAGTCGAAAAGGCTCGCCAATCACTCCGCCGACAGAAATGGACTACGGCCGCCATGTCTACCATCTTTACGTCATTCAGTCCGATATGCGCGATAGCCTACGCGAGCGGTTGGCTGATGCCGGAATTGAGTCCGGATTGCACTACCCAACTCCGCTGCACCTTCAGGATGCATATAAGTTCTGGGATACAGCGGGGGGATTTCCCGGTGACAGAAAAACGTAGTCGGCCGCATACTTTCACTTCCCATGTATCCCGGTATTCCGTCCGAACTCGATTGAGAAGCGTCGTGTCGGAATTGGGAGTGTTGTCATGTCAGTTGACCATGTGACAAGTGAAAACGACGAACGCCTCGTCCCGGCCGTCTTCGGCAGCCTGAAGTGGTCAAGGATGCTGCATGGGAATGGGAATTCGCTGCGCATCTCAAGCAGTCGTATTCTCCATCGGAGTTGCTCGCGATGTATTCGAGATATCGGAGCGAGGAAGGGCCCTTCGAAACACAGCTGCGAAGGATTATTTTCCGCAGCATGTGCCGGACGGCCGGCCACAGTCTTCAGGTTGCCCCCGAGGTCGTTTTCAAACACCCGGAGACAATGGAGTTCGGTGACGCGGTCTTTATCGGGGCTCAGTCGATGATTCAGGGACGTTTCGACGGAAAATGTCGGATCGGCAGTCATGTCTGGATTGGGCCACACGCCTACTTCGACGCACGTGACCTGGTCATCGAAGACTATGTTGGCTGGGGACCAGGCGCGAAGGTGCTGGGTTCGGCCCATACAGGCGACCCGATCAGCGTTCCCATCATTAAGACTGGACTTAGCATCCAACCTGTAGTGATTGGCTACGGTGCCGACATCGGAACCAATGCCACGATCCTTCCCGGCGTCCGCGTCGGTGCGCACTCCATAGTTGGCGCAGGGGCAGTAGTCACGGAGGACGTCCCTGAATATTCCATTGTTGCGGGAGTACCAGCACGAGTTATTCGCCATAGAAAATAGCGACACCGTGCAAGTCCCAGTGTTCGAGTAACCTGAGCCTCCGGGCGGTTTCATATAACTGGATTGAAGAAGAGCCGTGATGGCGGCAGGAGAGCAAGGAATGAATTCTATTCAAGGAACAAGAATTCTGATTACCGGTGGAGCAGGCTTCGTAGGCAGCGCGACAGCCGATCAGCTGCTGGACGCTGGTGCGGCTGAAGTGCGGGTTCTCGACAACTTTGTACGCGGCAGCATGCGCAACCTCGAGGCCGCAAAAGCAAAAGGAAACCTGGTTGTCATCGAAGGCGACGTGCGGGACATGGACACGGTCGATCGCGCAACAGCTGGCGTCGACTATGTGTACCACGCAGCCGCCCTAAGAATAACGCGCTGTGCCGAAGCACCCCGGGAAGCTATTGAGGTGCTGATCGATGGATGTTCCAATGTGCTCGAGAGTGCCGTCCGACACAAGGTGAAAAGAATCATCGCCGCCTCCTCAGCCTCTGTCTACGGCAATCCTTCGTACCTTCCGATGGATGAAGAGCACCCATTCAACAATCGAACCCTCTATGGCGCAGGAAAAATTGCGAATGAGCAGATGTTGCGCGCCTACTTTGAAATGTATCAGCTGCCTTACGTTGCTTTTCGCTATTTCAATATCTATGGTCCGCGCATGGATCTCGACGGCGTCTACACTGAAGTTCTTGTGCGTTGGATGGATGCGATTGAGGCGGGCGTGTCTCCAAAGATTTTTGGCGACGGAACGCAATCCATGGATTTTGTCTACGTCGAAGATGTAGCTCGCGCAAACATAGCGGGACTCGTTTCAGAAGTCAGCGACGAAGTGTTCAATGTCGGCATGGGAGTTCAAACCACGCTCAATGAGTTGTGTCGTATGCTATTGCGTGTGATGGGATCGTCCCTGCAGCCCGAATATCATCAAGCACGAAAAGTAAATAATGTTCAAGCCCGTAAAGCCGCCATTTACAAAGCTGAGAAGATGCTGGGATTCCGCGCGCGAATTGATCTTGAGTCCGGACTCAGGGCGCTGGTCGAGTGGCGACGTGAAGCCAGGGCGGAGCTGGCCTCCGCCGTCGGAGGTTCCAAGTGAGCGTCCTCTCTGCACCCTCACGTCCAATGATCCCCGTGGCCCGTCCATTTGTTGGCGCAGAAGAAGAGCAAGCCGTCATCGAAGTACTCCGCTCGGGTTGGCTGACGCAAGGTCCGCGTGTAGCGGAATTTGAAGCGAAGTTTTCGGAATACATCGGCTGCAAATATTCGGTCGCGGTCTCATCCTGCACCACGGCGCTTCACCTCGCGCTCGCGGCGAGCGGGATCGGCGTCGGTGACGAGGTCATCTGCCCGAGTCTTTCCTTTATCGCTACTGCGAATTCAATTGCATACGTCGGAGCCACGCCTATCTTCGGCGATATCGATCCGCAGACTTATAACCTCGACCCGAATCGGATTGAAGAGATCATCTCCCCTCGTACCAAAGCTATTCTTGTCGTCCACCAGATCGGCCTTCCCGCCGACATGGCCAACATCCTGGCCGTCGCTGCCAAACACGGCCTCGCGGTCATTGAAGATGCGGCATGTGCAATCGGCTCAGAGTACGGGGGCAACCTGATCGGAAAACCTCTCGGCACGATGGCGTGCTTCAGCTTTCATCCGCGCAAAGTACTCACAACTGGCGAGGGCGGTATGATCACGACCAACGACAGTCCGCTCGCTGAGAGGCTTCGCCGCCTCAGGCAGCACGCGATGAGCATGTCCGACGTCGCGCGCCACAACGCCAGGCAGGTAAGCGCCGAGACCTACGATGAGGTAGGCTTTAACTTCCGCATGACCGACATGCAGGCCGCGGTTGGGATCACACAACTCGGTCGATTGAACGGTTTTCTTCAGCGCCGTCGTCACCTTGCTACACGATACACAGATGCTTTCCGAACTTTGACCTGGTTGCAGACACCGGTCCAGCCGGCGGGCTCACTCTCGAATTATCAGTCGTATATGGTCCGCTTGAGAGACGGCTCCGCGTTGGAGCGCGATGCCATCATGCAGCAGCTGCTCGAGAAGAATATCTCCAGCAGGCGCGCCATAATGGCGATTCATCGTGAGACGCCCTACCGGTCCGAACGTTGGGATCACAGCCTGAAGCAGACGAACCTGGTCACCGACACCGGCTTCATCCTGCCCCTTTTCCACCAGATGACGGACGACGAACAGGACTACATCATCGAAGCAGTCCGCGGCGCCAAGGCATAAACTTCGACCAAAACTAACTGCGGCACGACCCTGCCGGAAACAGCCTCAACCTCATAGAGACCAAAAGACCCACTAACTCGCGTTAGTGGGTCTTTTCAGTTAGTTGTATTTCGATGCTATTTCGAAGTGAATGTTACGCCACCTACACTCGCGGAACTGAGTGATACGCTTCTGCTGGCGGGTGTATACGTCCTGCCCGTCTTGCTTGGAGTTACTGTGTAAGTACCGTTCGTAAGTCCTGAGAATGTAAATACGCCAAAAATTCCAGTTGTCACCGTCGCGTTCGTTGGGCCAGTCAGCGTAATTTTGACCGAACTGATTCCAACTCCGCTGATCGATCCAGAGATTGTGTAGGTTACGGTGGAAAAGTTCGCTGTTACATTCGAGCCATTCACGGTGACGGCGCTGCTTACGGGCGTAAAGGAAAATCCCGCGTGGGACGGAGTCACTGTATAGGATCCGTTTGCCACGGCCGGGAATGAATAGACGCCCGAGGCATTGGCGGTCACAGATCCTGAGGCTGTACCAGTAAGAAACACCGTTGCACCCGCTCCTCCGGCGCCCGATATCGTCCCCGATAAGGTGTAGGTACGGACCACCGAAGTGAAGTTCACCGTCTGGTTGGTTCCGCTTACGGCGACCGCTTGGCTTGCGGGCGTGAAGGTATATCCCGTCTTCGTCGGGGTTATCGTGTAATTTCCGTTCGTCACTGTGAACGAATAGGCGCCCGAGGCATTTGTCGTCACCGTCGCGGTCGCTGCACCTGTCAACCGCACCGTAGCGGAAGGTCCGCCAGCCCCACTGATCGTGCCGCTGATGGTGTAGGTGACTGTCGAGAAGTTTGCGGTTGCACTTGCTCCGCTAATCGTGACGGCGCGATTCACCGGCGTGAAGGTGAATCCAGTCTTGCTCGGCGTAACCGTGTAGGATCCATTTACCAATCCGGAGAAGGTGTAATTACCAGATGAATTGGCAGTCGTCGTGGCGGTGGCACTTCCGGAAAGACTGACCGTAGCCCCGTTCCCCCCCGTGCCGCTAATCGTACCAGTGATGCTATAAGTCACCGTCGCGAAATTGGCCGTGACACTTGCCCCGCTAATCGTGACTGCGCGATTGACTGGAGTAAATGTGAATCCAGTCTTGCTCGGCGTCACAGTGTAGGAACCATTTGCCAGGTTAGAGAAGGAATAAGCACCCGAGGCATCCGCCGTAGTGGTTAAAGATGACGTTCCACTCAGCGTGACAGTCGCGCCGTTGCCTCCTGCTCCGGTAATTGTGCCGGTGATGCTGCTTCCCTGCGTCGCAAAGTTCGCCGTCGCATTGGCTCCATTCAACGTCACAGCCTGGTTCGCAGGCGCAAACGTGAATCCAGTCTTGCTCGGCGTAACCGTATAGGATCCATTCGCCAGGCCCGAGAATGTGTAGGCCCCTGACGCATTCGCAGTGGTCGTAGCGGTGGCCGCTCCGGTCAAGTTCACTGTCGCTGCGTTCCCACCCGTTCCGCTGATAGTGCCGCTAATGGTGTAGGTTGCTGTCGCAAAGTTCACCGTTACATTCGCTCCGCTCACCGTCACGGCCTGGTTTACAGGCGTGAAGGTGAATCCAGCCTTGCTAGGCGTCACAGTGTAGGAACCATTTGCCAGGTTAGAGAAGGAATAAGCACCCGAGGCATCCGCCGTAGTGGTCAAAGATGCTGTTCCACTCAGCGTGACAGTCGCGCCGTTGCCTCCGGCGCCCGTAATTGTACCTGTGATGCTGCTTCCCTGCGTCGCAAAGTTCGCCGTCGCATTGGCTCCATTCAACGTCACAGCCTGGTTCGCAGGCGCAAACGTGAATCCAGTCTTGCTCGGCGTAACCGTATAGGATCCATTCACCAGACCTGTGAAGGTGTAAGCGCCTGACGCATCCGCCGTCGTTGAACCGCCGCTCGTTCCGGTCAGATTGACCGTCGCTCCGTTCCCACCCACACCACTGATCGTGCCGCTGATGCTGTAGGTGCCTGTCACAAAGCTCGTGGTTGCGTCGGCTCCATTTACCGTCACCGCCCGGCTCGCTGGTGTAAAGACGAACCCAGAGTTGCTCGGCGTTACGGTATAAGAACCGTTCACTGCTCCAGAGAATGTGAACGCTCCCGAAGCATCCGCAGTGGCGGTTGAGGAAACAGGCCCTGCCAGGTTCACGGTAGCTCCTGGGCCTCCGGGACCATTAATTGTGCCGCTGATGTTGTAGGTCTGGCTCGCCGTGAAAATCACGTCAACCCAGTAGTTGGAAGAACTGTAACTATTGATCGGAAATCCACTTTGCGCGCCATAGAGGAAGACGCCATTCTGTCCGTCCACGCCGCTAGCCAGAGCATGCAAAGGCACGCTGTTTACTCCCGAACTTGTAAAGAAGTTCGTATCATCTGAGAAGTGTCCAGAGGGAGCAAAGTACGAAGCGATATAGGTCGTGCCTGACGTAACGTGCACTGGAGAGGCAAAGAATACCTGCTGCCATCCGCTGCTTCCCTCATTGGTAAAGGTCGCCGTTCCCAATAGAACTCCGTCGCTCGACCAGAGGTTTCCCTGATGTGGGCCGAAATTCAATGAGGACTTGTAGAACCGGATTCCGGCTACGTAGCCGTCAGCATCCGAGCGGAACTTCACGCCGACTTCGATCGATTGATTGTCGCCGATATCGGCAATTGCTGGACCAGAGGAAGGTTGCCAGAGCGTGTTGCACGGGCAAATTGCAGGGACTGAGAAGTTGACGCCGCCAACGTTGGCTCCGGCAACTGCAGCAATCGTGCTGGTTGGAGTGAAGACCAATCCATCCTTAGCCGGAACCACAGTATAGGATCCCGAGGACACGGCTGGAAAAGTGTAATTTCCTGACGCATCGGCGACGGTAGTTGCGTTGGTTGGGCCCGCCAGGCTAACAGTCGCGCCTGCGCCACCGCTGATCGTTCCGCTCAACGAATAGCTGATCACGGTTGCGATGAAGTCAATTCCGCCGACGCTGGCTCCATTGACGGTAACCGGCTGGCTGGCGGGACTGAATGAAATTCCGACACTCGCCGGAGACACAACATAACTTCCGTTCGGCACGGAGACGCTGTATTGTCCGGTGGCATCTGTCACAGCGCTGGCGGTCGTCGTGCCCGTGAGTGTCACGGTGATTCCGGCGCCTCCGCCAGTGAGCGTTCCTGAGACCGCGAAGGTCGGTACGCCGGAGGTGAAATTCACGCCCAGTTTATGTGCCCCACTAATCGTGATCGTTTGGCTTGTTGGGCTAAAGCTAGCTCCGGTCGAGGTTGGAGTCACAACATAAGTTCCGTCCGCCAGTCCGTTAAAACTGTAATTGCCTGACGCGTCGGAAGTCGTGGTTGAAGAACTCGTCCCACTCAGGGTAATCGTCACACCCGAAGAGTCCGGCCCGGTGATGACGCCGCCAAGACTATGCGTCGCCGCATTCGCGTAGATGACATCAACCCAGTAATTCGACGAGTTCGAACTGCTGCTGGGATAGGTGCTGGTCGATGAGCTGGTAAAGACGCCGTTCGGACCATCGACTCCCGTCGCCAGTGCATGCAGTGGCGGTGAATCCACGCCGTTCGCGGCAAAGAAGCCAGGATCCACGGCGTAACGGCCGGCAGGATCGAAGTAGGAAGCGACATAGGTAGTACCAGCGATTACCGGGATTGGATTCGGGAAGACAACCTGCTGCCAGCCCGACGTGGTCTCGTTTGTAAAAGTGGCTTTGGAGAGCAGGCTGCCTGCTCCGGCAGTCGACCAGAGACTCCCGGTATGTACACCCAGATTGGGAGTCGACTTATAGAACCGCACACCAAGGATGTACCCATCGGAATCGGCGCGGAATTTGACGCCAAGCTCATAGGGATTCGCGTCACCCGAATCTACTTGGCCAGGCAGCGTCGCGTTGGGCCAAATCGTCGTGCATGGGCAAAGTTGCGGCACGGCAAAGTTGACGCCGGTCACGTTTGACGTGTTCACGCTTATGCTGATGCTACCCGGAACAAAAATCGCGCCCGCCTTGGACGGAGTTACAAAATAAGCGCCCGCATACACCCCGTTAAAGATGTAATTGCCGGATGCATCTGCAACAGTTGTCGCACTGGCGGCTCCACTCAATTTCACGGTCGCGCCTGAGGCGCCCGGTCCTGTGATGCTGCCACTGACCGTGTAAGCCTGTGCAGGTGAGAATAAGATGTCCACCCAATAATTCGTAGACTGATAGCTGTTTGCTGGGAAGCCACCGCTCGAAGTGTAAAGATAGACTCCGTTCGAGCCATCGACGCCTTCCTTCAAGGCGTGCAACGGCGCATTATCTACGCCTGTGGTAGCGAAGTATCCAGTGCTCGCTGAGTAGTGTCCCACAGGTGCGAAGTAAGAAGCCACGTATGTGGTATTTGCCAGCACCAGTACAGGCGATGAGAACGTCACCTGTTGCCAGCCAGAGGCTGTTTCGCTGGTGAATGTCGCACTGCCTAACAGGGCGCCATTGCTGTCCCACACATGTCCAACGTGCGTACCGGTGTTCGTGGCCGCCTTGTAAAAGCGGAGACCGGTTATGTAACCCAGGCTGTCTGACCGGAACTTGAAGCCGACTTCGACTGGCGTAGCATCAGCGCTGTCAACCAGCGCAGGCGCATCCGATGGCAGCCACAGCGAGACGCAGTTGCAGTTCTGTGCTGTGAAATTGACGCCAACGGCATTCGAGCCCGACAAAACTACGGTTTGCGTTCCGGGAGTGAAGATGTAATTGGTCTTATCCGGCGTAACCGTGTAGGTTCCCGCCAGAAGTCCAGTAAAAGAATAGTTTCCTGACGAGTCCGCGGTAGTCGCTGCTGTAACCCCGCCACCCAGTTTGACAGTCGAGCCCGCTCCACCACTGATCGTCCCGGAGATGCTCAGCGGACTACTCACGACCGCCGTGAAATTGACACCCGTCACAATTCCGCCACTGATCGTGACGTTGCGGCTAGTGGGCGTGAAGCTGACAGCAGCCTGGCTCGGAGTAACCGTGTAACTTCCATTGAATAGTCCGAGGAAACTGTAGTTCCCAGAACCATCCGCCGTAGTTGTGGCGCTTGCCGCGCCCGTCAGAGCAACGGTGGCCCCTGCTCCTCCGTATCCCGCGATGGTGCCTGAAATCCGATACGTGCTGGAAGAAGTGAAGACAACATCCACCCAATAATTCGTGGCGAGCGCACTTGAGCTCGGAAATCCTCCAGAGGATGTGTAGAGATACACACCGTTAAGTCCATCCACCCCATTTGCCAGGGCGTGCAGCGGAGGATTATCCACGCCTGCCTGGTTGAATGCGAACGGATCGGCAGAGTAGTGTCCGGAAGGCGCGAAATAGGAAACAACGTACGTCTGATTGGCTGTCACCGCGATCGGCGCGGTAAAGCTGGCTTGCTGCCAGCCGGAACCGCTCTCACCCGTAAAAGTCGCCGTACCAAGCAATGTTCCGTCGCTCGACCAGACATGACCGATGTGCGCGCCGGTGTTGTTTGCGGCCTTATAGAAGCGAACGCCGAGAATGGATCCGTCAGCATCCGAGCGGAACTTCACGCCAACCTCGACAGAAGCCGCATCGCCACCGTCCACTGTGGCCGGCTTGCTCGAGCTATTCCAGATACTGCAGGGACACACTTGCGGGGCAATGTTGATGGTAAGCCCGCCCTGTGGTGTTTCAATATTTCCACTGTCGTCAACCGCCCGGCTTTTCAACGTCGCCGGTCCCACAACAGTCGGGGTCCAGGAGTAGCTCCAGTTTCCTCGACCCGTCGCAGGATGCCATGTAGCGCCCGCATCCGTTGAAACTTCCACTCCGCCCACGACTCCGCCCGTGTCTGACGCGGTTCCCGAAATCGTAGCCACGCTGCCCGTATTCAATGTAGCTCCGGCTACTGGCGACGTAATGTTGGATTGCGGCGGCGTCGTGTCGGAGGAAGCAGTGGCGTGCGTCAGACCTGATATCAAGGTCGCAGGTTGAATGCCCATATCGGCAAACAGGTTGACGTTTGCCTGTTGCATATTGATGTCGGGCGTCGGTGTCGTAAAACCAAAAGGGTTGTCGTGATTGTTGTTCAGTCCCCACGACCAGTTCACACTGCCGGCACTAAACACCAGGGCTCCGCTGGGTGCGCGATACATCATCAAGTGATGCGTCGCATTGCCCGCGCCGTAAACGCCGCCGTAGTCGAGGAGAAGATCCGACGTCATTGGATACGTCGTTGTCGAAAGCTGGAAAGCACCTGCGGGCCGGAAGCCGTTGTCCACGTCCATATCCCACTCATAACCCAGGGTCGCCGTGGGCAGCGTGTAGGTAGCATTCGACGCGAGCGAGGCTACAGCCGTATTACGCCAGAAGCGCATCTTGCCGTCTGCGGCTGGTACTTTAATGGTTAAGCTGCCATCGTTGTCCGGGCCCGGGCCGTTCACCATGAAGAGAGTTCCGGTCACCGCGTTCTCAGGTTTTCCACCGTCGGAGGGCGGACTGAACGAGGGATCGCGCCACGTTCCTGTCCAGGTTGTGGTCGGATCTATCTTCGCAAATGCGAGAGTCTCCTTGTAGCAAACCAGCGTCCGATTGGGAGTGTTGGAACCATCGACGCTGTTCTCCCAGCGGGTCTTCCAGAACATCTCATTGCCACTGAAGAACGCCAGGTTCACGCCTGCATCACGAGCCGCTTGGACGCTGGCGCGCTGCGGGCCGGACCAGTATTCATCGTGGCCCACATCCATGTAGAGTTTGTGATTCTTGATCAGCGCGCCACTGCGCGCTGCATCGACGCCGGTAAAGTAGCTTACGTCGTAGCCGTTTGCTTCAAGCCACTGCACCATCGGATACTCGGCACCGAATACCCAGGTATTCGACTCCGGATAGAAGCCGCGAGTTGAAAATGGCCGGTTATAACTCACCTTGTAGGAGCGGCTGTTCAAGTCAAAGTTATTGGTGGAAGGGCCGTACAGGCTGCCATTGCCGTAATTGTTATATGCCTGCCACGTCTCGTCTGCTGTTTGAAACAGAATGGCCGAAGTGCTGGCGTCATTGCGCACGACGAAAACTATGTGGCTGTCGCCACCGGTGTCAGTTCGAACGAGGTGGGCGAAATAGATGCCGGAGACGGCCGTCGAAGGCACTGCCCAGGACGCGGACACTCCCCACGTTCCGCAGTCGATCAGTCCCGTGGTGCTGTCCGTGACGCAAGCCGGCTGAGTCTGGGGAAGCGGCGCTGAAGGCGTGATGGTGGCGACCTTGCGTGCGCCTAGTCCACCGTAGTAGCCCATGCGATAGATGTTTATCGAATAAGCGCGAGCGGTGGTCTTGATCTTGAAGTAGACGGTGCTGCCAATGTTGACGCTGATGTCGCTGGCAAAGCCCTGAATGGTGGGGTCCCCAGCATCGCCGGTTTTAACGTCCCATTCGCTGTCAGAGTTTCCCGGCAAGCAATTCTCCGCCACAATCGCGTTCGCTGGGTTGCTGCATTGCGAATGCGCCTGACCCAGGAAGCCGCCTAATGCGATCAACAACAAGGCACCAAAACGCAGACTCGATTGCCGAACGGCAAATTTAAATGAGTTGAGCATAACCATCTCGCTTCCCGGTCAAAACCGGTTCGTCGGCTACGCTCCGTGTCGCAGATGGAGCGCGCATACACCTATCCGGTTTGTAAGTAAGCACGTCACTCGCCGAAACGCATTCGCGCCCTAGAGCGGCATGTGACGGCGAAAACGACACATCCCCTACTAAAGATTTGCAACTAAGTGACGGTTCGACGCAATCTACGAGGAATCGCGGTAAATTCTCCCAGCTTGCCCAAAACCAGAAATACATTGTGTGGGATTTAGTTTCGGCTCTAAACGTACGCCCAGCGGCTTACTGCCCTCCATGGTCGAATTCAGCGAGTTAGCAGGAAGTATGCAAGAGATTGCATATCTGTAGGTTCTCTGGATTTTGCCACAGGAGGGGTGTGACACGGTCAGGAACATGCACAGTAGTTTGCAAGCTCTTGCACTCTACTGGTCTCAGTGCGCAGTACGCCCAACTCGCCTACATAGTCTCTGCGTTGGGCAATCGAGCGTTCTTTGACAGGAAAGTGCGCCATAGCCCGAAGGTTCGAACTACGCGATCAATATCCGAAGTCAGTTATCCAAAACGTGCAATTGTTTGTTCAGCAAGCAAACTCCTCGAATACCAGATCATTGCTCCCTGGTTAAAAAGAGAACTAAAAATATCTTCGGAGTTACGCGGGGATAAAACCTTTTAGGCGAAGACAATCTCATAGCGTACGATGGTTGCAAGATACCTTATTTTTTCTTAGCAAGCCAGGCGGGATTATTCGGTTCTAATGCAGTGAGAACCGAACTATCGCGAACCCACTTTATGGGTGCGCACTTTAGTTTTGATCAGTTTTGATCAGTTTCGAACTTCTCAAAAGTTGTAGGTTGAACCGAAGCAGCCAGGTTTAAAAATGTGGAACCCTGCTGAGATTTCTCCACTTCAGAGCCTCATGGCTCACTGAGCGCTTTTAGCGTGGCATTCACGAATTGAAGTTGGACCAGGGAGTATGGTCCTTACGGGTCGCTTCAACAGGGCCCGACAAGAAATCGAAGTTCTCTACATACCGGCAAAAGGAAGCGTCTATGTTGTCCACGTCAGTTGTTGGTTTGTCCTCTCAGAAAACCTTTTCGAGATTCACTCTTTCCATCAGTCATGGGTTGGACTCTCCGGCCAGTATTCACAAGCCAAAGCTACGTGTCCCCATCATCGCATTGCTCTTTTCTATTGCCCTCGCGAATGCATGGGGCGCGATCGCAGTCGATGCAAATGTCACGAAGAATGCGACAGCCGCCAGTAGCAGGATAATGACACCGGCGTTTTCGACCAGCGCTGCAAATGAACTCCTTTTGGCATACGTCGCCACGGATTGGAACAGCGGTCAGAATACATCCGTCACCGGCGTGAGCGGCGGCGGTCTCACCTGGAGCCTTGTCAGGCGAACCAACGTACAGAGCGGTACTTCTGAGATCTGGATGGCGCTCGCCCCCGCACGTCTCACCAACGCGACCGTCACTGCCACCTTGTCGCAAAATGTATACGCCAGTTTAACCGTCATGAGTTATTCAGGCGTCGATCCATCCACACCGATCGGTGCAGTCGCCTCGGGAAACGGAAAGACAACGCCATCCGCAAGCCTTGTCACCACCCGCAATAATTCATGGGTATTCGGCGTAGGAAATGACTTTGATCGCGCCACGTCCAGAACGCCTGGCTCCAATCAGAAACTAGTCAGCCAGTACCTCGCTCCTGTGGGAGACACCTATTGGGTGCAGATGCAGAACCTGCCCACCCCCTTAAAAGGCACAACGGTCTATATCAGCGACACTTCGCCCAACAATGACCGTTATAACTTGAGCCTAGTGGAGATTCTGCCCGTCGCAGCAAATTCCATCTCGGGAACCATCTCGCCCACATCTCTGGGATCGAACACTCTCCTTACCCTAAGCCAAAACGGCACGAACATTTCTACCGCTACGGCCGACACCCTCGGCGCCTATTCCTTCCCCAGCGTGTCGAATGGCACATACCTGATCACTCCCGCCAAATCCCCCGTCATCTTCTCTCCTGCGAATGCGACCGTTAATGTCGCAGGAGCAAGTGTCACCACGAACTTTACTGCGTCTGCGCCCGTCACTAATACCATCAGCGGAACCATCACCGGAGCTGGCGGCAACGGCGCAACGGTCAGCCTGGGCGGACCCACATCCGCGACCACCACCGCAAACGCTTCCGGCGTCTATTCATTTACCGGACTGGCGAATGGTACTTATACCGTCGGCGCAAACAAAACCGGATACTCCTTCTCGCCTCCCAGTCAGAATGTCACCCTGAACGGCGCAAACGGCGCCGCGAATTTCTCCTCGACCGCGCAGACATGGAGCATCTCCGGAACTGTAACGCCCGCCACCGCCGGCGTCTCCATCTCACTCAGTGGGCAGTCCGGAGGCACCACCGTCACCAATGCTTCCGGCAACTACAGCTTTAGTGGATTGGCCGCTGGCACTTATACCGTCGCCGCCAGCCTTGCCGGATATACCTTCTCGCCTGCAAGCCAGAACCTAACTTTAAGCAGCGCAAACGGTACCGCGAATTTCTCAGCGACCACGCAAACCTGGAACATATCCGGCTACGTAAGTCCCACCGCGGCCGGCGTATCCGTCGCGCTAAGCGGACCCGTCAGTGGAACCACCCTCACCGACGCCGCCGGCAATTACACCTTTACCGGATTGGCGAACGGCACGTATTCCCTCACGCCCACCCAGAGCAGTTATACCTTTACTCCTTCCGCACTCTCGGTCACGCTAAACGGAGCAAACGTGAATGGGGCGAACTTCGCCCGGCAACAGGCCGTTGCTGCCAACATTGCCATCGACACCACCGTTTCCGGAGTCAACTCCTCCGCGCTCACCACCGTATCTACACCCGCACTTACAACCCACGCCACAAACGAACTCCTGCTCGCGTTCGTTGCTGCGGATTCCTCTACCAGCCCTAACACCACTGTAAACAGCATCACGGGTGGAGGCTTGACCTGGGCACTCGTCAAGCGCACCAATGTCCAAGCTGGAACATCGGAGGTCTGGCGAGCATTCGCTCCGACGCAAGTCAACAATGCCATCATCACCGCATCCCTTTCGCAGTCTGTGTGGGCATCCCTCACGGTCGTGAGCTATACCGGAGTGGATACGTCCACCTCCGACGGCTCAAGCGCGATCGGCTCGGTTGCATCCAGCAATGCCTCGTCCGGTGCGCCCACGGGGAGCCTCGTTACCACGCGAAATAATTCATGGGTATTCGGCGTTGGCAACGACTTCGACAAAGCGATGGCGCGCACTCCTGGCGCCGGTCAATCTCTCGTCAGCCAGACCCTTACCGTCCTCGGCGATACCTACTGGGTGCAAATGCAGAACACCGCAACCCCCAGCAGCGGAACAACCGTCTTCATCAGCGACACCGCGCCAACCACCGATCGCTACAACCTGAGTCTCGTAGAGATCCTTCCCGCCATCGCCACGGGCACTTTGAGCATCACCGGAAATATCAGCCCCAGCACCCTTGGAGCCGGTGCCACCATCAATCTGAGTGGTGCGGCAAGCACTACAAGCCAGGCGGATGCCTCCGGCAATTACGTGCTCTCAAATCTTTCCAATGGAAATTATTCGGTAACACCGACCCAGGCCGGCCTGAACTTTTCACCGGTCTCTTCCGCCGTTTCACTCAACGGCGCCAGCGTCAGTGGCGTCAACTTCATGGTAAGCCAGGCTCCGGTTAGCTACTCCATTAGCGGTACAATCAGCCCTTCCAGTGTTGGCGCGGGCGCGACCATCAAACTCGTTGGACCGGTTACGCTGTCGACCACAGTAAATGCCTCTGGCGGCTATAGCTTCACTGGCGTTCCGACCGGAACATATTCGGTAACACCAACCAGCACAAGTGCGAGTTTCTCCCCTCTCAGCCAAAATGTCTCAGTAACTGCGACAAATGTGATTGGAATTAACTTCACCGCCACCGCAACTCAGAACATCGTCTTCTACGACGACTTCACGGGCACTTCCCTCACTTCCGATTGGACCATCATTTCTCGTCACGGGGAGTATGCGCAAAACGAAACCGAATGTAATGTTCCCGGACAGGTCAACGTCGGAAGTGGCTTCCTGACGATAACAACCGTCGCCCAGACTACCAAGTGCGGCGACTTTAATCCTAACGGCACCGTCCGAACCTCACCCTCAAACTGGCCCTATGCGACCGGTGATGTGCAATGGAGTAAATTCAACTTTAAGTACGGCACTGTAACGATTCGCGGCCGAATGCCGGCCTTCGGAACAGGCCTCTGGCCGGCATTCTGGCTCCTGGGATCGAATTGCCAGGCAACAAATCCGTATACGGGAGACACCGGCGTCGGCTCCTGCCCCAATCCAGGTTCCGTCGGATATTCCGAGATCGACTTCCCTGAGTGCTATGGAGGAACGTCTGGAAACTGGTGTCAGTTCCATGTCGCCAATCCCAGCTTCAGCATGGGTGGCGGCTGCGATGCGGTATTCCCGCTCGATACGAACTACCACATCTTCTCAACCACCTGGACGGCGAATAAAGTATCCGTGGCCATCGATGGAAGCACGGTCTCAACCTGCAATACGGCGATGACTTACGGACCAATGTTCTTGATCATGCAGATTCAAACCGGAGGAGCGGGGGGAACTCCAAACAATGCCACGCTTCCAGCTTCAATGGGCGTCGACTACGTGAAGGTGACTCAACCCTAGCTGCTTCGCCTGGCGACGATCAGCTTTGGTCTTTGCATTGGGGTGTTCGTACCTGGCGGCGAACATCCCCGGAGCAGCCGCGAAAGCAGCATACGTCAGGCCTGTCACAACACGGGTCTGTGTCGCCACCTCTCTGCCATCCAGCGTCAGGCTAACCAGTTTCCCCCCTCCACTGCTCATAGGAAGAAGCACTTGGATTCCATTGCCTCCAGTGCCGACCGCGGTCGTAAATCGTAATTGCCCCGCCGACCAAGTCAGGTTCTGAAACGACGAAGCGTTTCGGCCATCCAGCCACTTCAACATCTGTGCCGCGGAAACAATAGGAACATGAAAGGATCGTGCGGCCTCGACAATTGCATCGGCGCCGGACGATTGCACCCGGTCATTGTGCATGTTCGCCGTGAACACTCCGTAATACTCCGGCTTCCCGGTTGCATTCGAAAGCAGCGTATCCACTGTGTAGGGATAACCCTGCATCGACTCATCCGTCATCTGCGTTGCTGCCTGATAGACATCCACGATGCTGCCATCGAGCTTGGCAAAACGCATCGGCATTCCTGATCCTGTAAACAGGCCCGGACGGTTCCGCACCCACTTCTTAGGCCAGAAGTAGTAGTTCGTATCGAAGCGAATCCCGTGTGCAAGTTCTACTTGAGGCTGCGTGTCATAGTCGCCCCAGGTAACGCAATCAATCCGGTTGCTTACCGGAGGCGGCACGCCTTTGTATTTCGCGGCAAAGGCTGCAAGTTGCACATCGTAGAGCGCGTTCGCAGCCCCGCGAGATATGTGCGAAACCGGAATTCCGTCAGGACCCTTCGTAACTTCCACGGGCCAATCCTTGCACTGGGTATAAACGTGAAGCGCAATTTCGAAACCCTGCTCAACAAACCTCTCAGCTTGGTAAGCGGAGATGGACCCTACAAAAACATTTGACGTCGCCCGAATGCACTCCCACTTGTCCACGGAACAGCCCGGCGAGCTCTTCTCGATATATCCATTGAACCGCGTGACCGTTCTCCCCAATCCGTGATCATCCCCCGTCATCACGATGGCTGACTTGAATCCGTAGGGGAGATACCAGAAACGGGGCAGTGGCATGCCCTCGGCGCTGGTGAGAGTAAGAATGTTCGCGAGCAGACGTTGCTGTTCGTCCGCCTGCGGAATCGCTATCTTATCCGGATCAACCCAATCCGGCTTTGGATCCGAAGCGGATGCCCCATAGAACAAGTCGTCAGACCGTATCGGAGGGATTCCGTCACGTTCGCGACCAGACCATTGAGGATTTCCCTGCCGCGTATACACCACGGACCGCGCCAGATCATAGCTGAACACAACGACATTGCCTCGCCCGAATTTTGCACTGCAAACCGCGGAGAAAGGCGTGGCCGTTTTCGCATTTTTGTAGAGCGTCGCAATTGACGTTCCCGCGCATCGAAGATTCGCATCCGTAGGGCCATGAATTTGTAACGGCTCGTGAACCAGACCTGCACCTGCCGTGTTGTTGCCGTCGATGGCTATGTACGCGCCTTCCGGCGCAGGCGTGGCCGCATCATTGTCATCAAATCCAAGACCAAAGACTTTGACCATCCGGCTGTCAGGACGCATCGCAATGAGATTGCCTCCAGACTTCACCCACTCGGAAAGCATTCGCATCTGAACGTCGCTGAGCGGAATCTCCCCGACCAGCGCGACTTCGTATCTTCGCAAACTTGCGTCGTCTAACTTTGAAATATCAGCAACTGTGAATGCGTTAAATCCCTCATTTCGCAATATTTCGGCATAGTAGGCGCTGAAACGGTTCGCCTCGCTGGTAATCAGTAAAATCGGGCCGCCGGGTCCGATGTTCGGATCCTCTGGCGCTGAAACGCCGGTTGTGAATCGCCACTGCAAATCGTCCTGTAGCGGATGTCCAAAGCTGTCCTTGATCCCACCAGGACCACCCGAGAGCTTTGCCAGGTAAGTGTGTCCTGCCTGCAGCCCAGTCATAGAGGTGAGTACTACGGAGCGTGTCGCATTCCGGTATTCAATTTGCGCAGGCACTCTCCGGTCGTGATCGTCACGAAGTTCAAGTGTCGATGAACTGATCGTGTCCACGCGCATACTGTTATTGAATGTCAGGGTGACCGGCGAGTCCGTTGCCACGCCCAGTTCGTTACGGCTGGGAGACATAGATTCAACTAGAGGCCGGCGTCGGCTATACCGCACGTAGTACGGAAGGGCCACCAAGCAAGAAATAAGGCCAAGTAGCAGACCAACGAAAAGAACTTTCCGAGAGGCAGATCGATTCAGGTCCACAACTCGTTCCTTTGCACCAGAGTTCCGAGTTTTCCCGTAAAATCCCCGTTTGGGCGAGTCCCCTGCTTAGCTGAGCGGAATCGTAGTCCCTTTGAACGGCTCTAATCCAACAAATTGTTTCTTGCCCCAAATATGGCAACCAGGTGTTTATCGATGCCCAGAGGCTTTGTAAGTAACATCTATCTTCTTGAAGGCACGCAGCTTTTTAGCCGGGGAGATTTCTACTTCAACTCGGACGTTGCTCGCCGCGGACTCCCACGTACTCATGCCTCCAATTACCAAAACCAGGGGAAGGAGCATGGAGCTATTCAGCAGCCCGTCCACCGCTGTCATAAGAATCGCCGCTGCCAGCGCATGCCGCAGGTTGAAGTCCTCAATATCCGATCGAGCGACAGTAAACCACACCACCCGCATCACCGGTAAGAGAAGAAGGGACTCGAGGGCGATCAGCCCTACCAGCCCGTACATCCCGAAGGTAAGCATCCACATTCCCCATGGACGCACATCTCCACCTGCCCACCATTTCCAGTCGCCGGAGCCCAGAATCGGCTTATCGAGCGCCTTATCCACAAAACGCTCGTCCACCGCCAGCCTCCACGTAAAGGAGCCGCGCCCGATCTTATTCAGAAACGTTGAGACCGACTTCGCCGCATAATTGTTTTTGACCAGCCTGCGCACCGAGAACTCGTTCTCCAGGCGTAAACCCGCAAACAACAATATCGCGCTAATCACGACGACCGTAACCACCCGCGGCAGAAAGCGCATGCTGATGAAGACGAAAGGAAGCAGCCCGAGCAGTAGGATGATGCTCCCTATCGATTGGCACGCCAACGTAACAACAAACAGTACGACGGCGATCCACGGACAGGGAATCCCAAGTATGCGTGGAGCAGTTCGACGGGAGCCCAGCCACGCGGCGATCAAGGCCGACGTAGCCATCCAGATCCCGAGTTGATTGCCCGTCTCAAGAAAGCCCACCGGACGATACCCGAAGTAACGTGGCGCACCTGTCCAGCGGAAGGGCTCGTACCCATAAATATGCGCGTAAAACTGCGGCCCCAGGAATATCTCCACCAGGCAAATCGGTACATAAAACATGCCCGCCAAAATGAATGCCTTTGCCGCAAGTCGCAGAGAAGCTGAATCGGAGAAGTAAAGCCGCCCCAAAACGTAAGGCACTCCCCAGGCAAGCAGTTGATATACCTCTCCAACCAGGGCTTGCTTAATTTGTTCCGGATTGGAGAGTGCTGAGAGCAGCGGCGCAACACACCACAAGGCCATCGGCAAATCCCACGACGTTAACTCAAACCTGCGAAAGGCCCGCTGGTCCAGGAGGAGGACGTTCAGGAGAGCAGTAAAGCTTAAAACCGTAGCCTTGGTGATGAAGTAGTCAGAAGGTAAACTGACACCAATGATCCAATAAGCGAAATCGACATGGGGGCCGACATAGTGCGCCGACGGAAGTACGGCCCAGCCACCCAGGAAATTCGCCAGAATTGCGATACGAATTGGATAACGTCTGAAGAAGAGAACTGAGATCGGGATCCAAATGGCGAAAGCAAGCAGCGGGGAAATCATCTAGCCGTCTTTCCTTGTACGCCGACCGCACATATCTCCCACATATCTCTTTGGAAATGCGGGGAAATCCAAAGTTAACCGGTGAACGACATGTCCCAGATGTGGGACACTCTCGATAGTAGTGTCTTCTCGTCTCAGAAATAAAAGGCGTCCTTCAGAATGTAACAAAGTTAGCGACTTACCTTGGGGGTGTTGTCATCATTTTGCACACTACAATGTCAATGTTCTTTCCACTAACGTCGAAGTCTGTTGTCATTATGAGGTCAAAGTCCAATCGATCCGGGCCGACAAGAAATTGCAGTACAGAATCGGCGCAACTTAATGAATAGGGAGGACCCTTCCAAATTGGAGTTGACGCGTTCGCAATGTGGGCCCTGAATTGCTTCACCGTTGCCTAATACCACCGCAGGGTGCAGGATACTGCCACCACATTTTTGTGAGCGATTCGGTACCAATTTCTTTCGAAGAAATCCAGGCCATAGGCGGAAGCGGAAACTGCTAGTCTGAGTCAACCTCAAAGCGGATTGGAGCAACATGGAACACCGCCATAACGAGAACGGTCAGGCAATCATTCTCACTGCGCTCCTCATGACGGTGTTGCTGGGTTTTCTCGCGCTTGCGGTCGACGTCGCATTGCTTTTCCGGGCACGGAGAAATGTTCAGATCGCCGCCGACGCCGCCGCCATCGGCGCGACCATGGATTATTACTACAACGGCTCCGTTTCCGGGGCGCAAACCGTGGGCCAAGCAGACACCACGGCCAAACAGGATGGTACGTATTTGAGAATGGCGTGACCCTTGGCGGGACGATAGCAACAGGAACACGCGGGGGCAAATTCGATACGGCCTAATGCCAGGCAGGTGCGCAAAGAGTGACAACGAAATTCCAAGATGAAAGCGGTCAGGTGATTGTACTGACGGCTCTGTGCCTGGTTGTATTACTGGGGTTTGTGGGGATAGCGATCGACGTTGGCCTACTATTCCGCGCAAAGCAGAACGTGCGGATTGCGGCCGATGCGGCGGCAATCGCCGGAGCGCTCGATTTGGGCTATGGGCGTTCGCCTACTACGGGGGCCCTCAACGCCGCGGCGGCGAATGGGGTGATCGATCCGGCTCAGGTTGTGGTGAATTCCCCTCCTTTGCACGGATACCATTTAGGCACCGGCTATGTTGAGGTCATCATCACTCAGCCGAACCCGACATATTTCATGCGGCTGTTTCACTTCAACTCTATGGATGTGGGTGCCAGGGCGGTCGCAGGGACGGGTGGCCCGGGTCCCGCATGCATCTATGCGCTTGGTGGGACGGGAATCACAGGCAGCGGCAGCGGAACGATATCTGTGCCTAGTTGCGACGTCGATGTAAATGGGGGCATTACGTTATCGGGAAGCAATACGATTGTTGCCCATAAAGTCAGCATTGTTGGCTCATATACCCACAGCGGTTCGGCAAGTGTAACTCCCGCGCCGGTCAGATTCAGCGGCGCAACCGATCCACTTGCCTCTTTAGTACAGCCAACTCCAAGCGGTTGTACCAATCTTCCATCTACATTTCCCAATCCCGTCGTTCCCGGATGCTATAACTCGATCACTGTTAGCGGGACCAAAACGATGAACCTGAGCCCCGGGACTTACATTATCAACGGCAACATTACCGCAAGCGGGAGTCTGACTATCACGGGAACCGGTGTGACCATATTTATGACCGGGGGCATTATTGGCAGTGGGGCCGTCGGACTGAACATCACAGCGCCGACATCCGGAGCCTACAACGGAATTGCACTTTGGATATCTCGGACCAGTTCCACCGGGATTACGCTCAGCGGGACCACTACAACAAATTTCCAGGGCATCATTTACGCTCCAAATTCCGACTTGACGTTCAGCGGGAGTACCCCGCTCAATCTAACCAGTGACCTCATCGTGCGCAATATGACCTTCTCCGGATCTACATCCATCCAAAATTACGCGGCCATTAATACTTCCACGCTGCTCGGGAGTGGCTCTGGATCTGGGACCTTCGCGCTGGTGGAGTAATTATGCAGACTTCAGGAATTCGCGGTATGAGTAACCAACGATTCATTCGCCCACTGCGAAATTGGAATGGGGAGAGGGGACAGGCCCTTATCGAGCTTGCTCTTACCTTGCCGGCGCTCATCTTACTCCTGCTGGGAGCGGCGGAATTGGCCAGACTGGCATTCGCCGGCATCGAAGTGGCAAACGCGGCTAGAGCGGCAGTCCAATATGGTTCGCAGAGCAGTACGTTGGCAGCGGATACGACCGGGATTCGAACGGCCGCCCAAAATGAGGTCCCAAACATTACCCTGGGTACCACAACCGTGTCGACTTCCTGCATTTGCTCCGACGGGACTGCCTCCACCTGTTTGACGACGGACTGTTCCACTTCTAACCTGACAAAAACTATTACGGTCCAGACGCAGGTTGACTTTGATCCGTTGATTCATATACCCGGGCTTCCGCAAACTTTCACACTCCATGGTCGGGCCGTCCAGAGGGTTATAGGTCAATGACTTTGAACGCTGGAAATCGAAGGAGGAAACGCTGATGCTAGGGGGGTGCGGCTGTCTCCGCGTGCCAAGGATTTCGCGGTCAACCGGAGATTCTACGGCACAAGAGAGTGAGGCAAAAGAGAGTTGGGGCATCTTTGGCGATGCTGGCGCAACCCTGATGGAGTTTGCTCTGTCCACTTCGGTGTTGCTGATGATGCTGATGGGCATCATTACAATGTGCCTCGCGTTCTATACCTACAACTTCGTCGCCGATGCCGCCCGGGAAGCTACCCGTTATGCCATCGTTCGCGGTTCGACCTGTACCGATCTCCCAGATTGCAATGCAACGGCAGGCCAGGTTTCAACGTACGTTAAGCAACTCGGGTTTCCAGGCATGACGGCGAGTAACCTGACGGTTTCAACGAGTTGGCTTACTGCTAGTTCGACTCGGCCCACCACCTGGTCGGCCTGTACCTCGGGTACTTGCAATGTTCCCGGAAACGGGGTGAGGGTGGTAGTCACCTACGCCTTTCCGCTAACACTTCCATTCGTGTCCCCAGACGCGCTCAATCTCAGTAGTACATCCCAGATGGTGATTTCGCAGTAAGTAAAATCTGCCGAGCCACTATGCGGTCGGCTTTCCTCCGCGCTTCCTTGCATGCAAATCCCGCAGCAATCAGGCGTAATTACGCCATTGTTGCTATCCACCTGCGGAGCAGCGCAGGACCTCTCCCCCGCCTCCGCCCGAAAACGCGTGTATGCACCGTGTCACTGCGTTCGGCTATTTGTAAACACCCGTACACACACTCTCGCACCGGCTGTAAATACCACCTTCGTTATCAGCGTTTTACCGTTCGTTTCGGGTTTGGAAACAGGATTGCACTTTAGTCAGTGTTCAAGAAAGGAACGGTTTCCCAAGAATGCAAGATACGGGCCGCCATTCAATTCTGAACGGAAAAGCGGCCGACAGACAAGTAGGACGGGCCGTAGAACGTGCTGTGGGCTCTTTCCTGACTATTTAGTCACTCTGCCTTGTTTCTCTGAATCTGCGTGGTTCTCTCGTTTGAACCTCAGGTCGCGGTTTAGGATCCGAACCGCCTCCTGAGGAGTGTGACGTTGAAACGAACTTTCGAGAAACAACACTATGGGGCAATGCCCGTGTTCAAGGCTGCGCTGATTAGATCCGAGCGGTGTTCCTCGCTCAGACTCTATATTCAGCATGCATTGAGAAGTTCTACCCATACTGTCTCGAAAGGGCCGCGCACAATGGCCATTTTTCCGCGTCGCCGAAACCAGGACGGCTCGATTGATTCGATCTGCACAAAGTGTTTCCGCACCATTGCATCTCGAACCTCAGAAGCCCATCTGGCCGAAGAAGAGAAGCGCCATTCCTGCCAGATACCGGACCTCCATCGCGTAGAAACCCACGCAACCAATCAAAAGAGGGACCGTCCCTCCCCTAAGTAGCGCGCCGTTCTCTTCTTTGTCGACCCATCCTGGGATCAAGCGCTTTGCCGTGTTTTGCACTCGGGCTCGCTAATGCTGCATTGCCGATTCCAAAACGCTCCAAGGATACTCAGGCGCTCTTGTTTGCATGAGTGCTCCGTACCGCTTCAGGCGTCGTCGTAGTCCTCGGTCAGAGATTGAAGGAATGCGACCAGCGGCGACCAGATCGTGCTCGCTTAACGACATGTTCACGAATTCGGGCGGCGAGTTTCGCATGTCACTGCGCAGTGCCATTTGCGACATCCGGATGTAGTGACTCACGACGTCCTCAAACTTTATCGCGCTGCCATTATGGAAAGTAGGGTTCGGAGTCCACCAGGTCACGCAGCACCGGTGTCTTGAATTGCGCAATTGTTGAGGCGAGGCCCTGATCGGCAGAGCAATCCCTCCCAGGCGCGCACACAAAGCTCTTCAGATTCGCCTGCGGATTCGGGACATCGGGATTCAGGTACACGTTCCACAAGCCAAGATCCGCATCTTCCAGTGAGCCCGCCACTGCCGGATGTCGCAGAGATTCCGTCGCGTTCGGATGAGTGCCCGATGCCGGCATGATATGCATCGAAATTGGCCAGGCGTTGCGCATTCGTCGGAATCGGCATTTTCATGAACGAATCCGGCTCCGTTCGCTGCGTCGTATTCTTCCTGCGTCACTCCGGTGTTATGGAAAACGAAGTCCGAGAAGTCCGGAGCCTGGTGGCACGCTACACAGTTTCCGGCGTGGGCGTTAACAGCGCCCCGGAGTAGCAGACGCAAGAAATATCTTCAGCCCCTGAAACTCCAGCGCGCCAAACTGATAGGGCTGCGAGTGGTACTTGAATGAGCCGTCCTTGCTCGTGATGTAGATCGGATTCTTCAGCGCGGCTACCTGCTTTGGCAAGACGCAGATTGTATGCAGCTTTCGTTTCTCCAGCCAGTGGGGCTCCGGGCAGATGATTCACGCGCAGGAAGTTGTCGTACGGCGAACCGATGTAGCGTCCGAACGAGTCACGCTGAAAGAGAAGGTCCTTCATGTAAGTTGCCATGCACAGGGCCACTTCGTTCACTATCTGAAGTGTCTGTCGCCGTCGACACATCCAGTCTCTGTGAAGGAGGAAGCAGAAGGTCTTTGGTGATTCGCGAGTCGGTACCCTTGAAGAGCACCGAGTAGCTTAGCCCATTCAGTCGGTCAGCGGCGATCTGGCTGCTGCCGTTGTCTTTGCGGATCACATCGGCGATATGGGCGATTGCCTCGCTATATTGGGAAGGTAGCCAACCGAAGTTCCGACCTGTCATAGTGCCTACCACCAGGTCCTCGCCGGAAGCGAATTCTCCATCGAAGTGCAGAAAGAGCGGCCCCGAGCGGCTTGAAACGAATCCACCATCTGCATGGAGTTACGTGGGGTATGGTCGAATCCATTTGGCTGCGTCTTTGGCATAGGGCTGCGCGTAGTAAAGTCCGCATACGTCCGATTCCCTGCGCCGGTCATTCCCTGGAACTCCGTAACGAAGTGGCATGACCGGCAATTGATGGACTGACCAGCAAAAGGTCCCGGCAGGGGTTGATCCAGCGTTTGCACTTGCGCAACGACAGGATCCCCCGTCGCCAGGGGAGCATTCACGTCCGTCATATGCGCCGCGAAATATTGAGAGAACCGAGTGTCGAGAAAGAGTGCCTCGCCAATCGAGTCGGCAGGAGGTGTCGAGTCCGATTCAGTCGGCGCTGCTGGCGCCAGTCCCGATCCGCAACCCACGGCGAACGTCCCGGCAACAAGGCCAATGCAAAGGATCGAGAGAAAACCAGCGATGATTCGGCGCTTGTCTTTCACGGATGTCCTGCCTTACCTTGCGAATTCAAACTGCGAACGTAGGCGACAATCTGCCAACGTTGCTGTTCCGGAAGTCCACCCCAACCCGGCATGCCCTTGTAAATGTTCCCGTTCTTCAGCAGCCAAGCGAGTTCGCCGTCGGTCGCGTACTTCACGCGTTCACTCTGCAGACTGGGCCGTGAACCCTTTCCCACGGCATTCTCACCGTGGCACTTCGAGCAGTTGCTTTGGAAGAGATTTGCTCCCACCCGAACAGCGTCGGCATCACCCGCAAATGGATTCACACGCTCGCGATCCGACTGCGGCACCTTCTTGAGCCACGATCCGTCCGCCGTCCCAAAACACACCGCAGACGTCGCTATCAGCGCGGCGAAAACCAAGGCTCTGCCTTTCATTTTGTCCTCCGAAACCAGTCCCGGAATTGCTGAATCTCGTACGTCACACCAAATCGCCAGAGAACTCCGGCGGAGTTGTCATTCAGCCCAAATTCGGGAGAGAACTTGAAAGTCAGGTCATGGGGAACATTCATAGCAACTGTGGGCGCCAGGTACTGCTGAGTCTGCCCCACCCCGAAGCTCTGGCTCGTGCCCAACCCCCCGAACATCTCCACTCCCAGGGCCAGGCTTTGCCTGCAGAAGACACAAGGCTGGCCGGACCCGACGAATGTCAGAGGTCGTGACGCGCCCAGCGCATATCCGAACTCCCAGGGATCTGTCCCAGTCACTTCCTTCTCTGCAATGAAATTTTCTGAGAGATTCCAACCCTTCACGTTGCTGGAGAGGATTAGCTTGCCCTCCATCGAGCGCTCCACTTCCCGTCGCAATACCGCATTAGGAACTTCCAGGTTGGTTATGCTGCTATTGCCGGTGATTTCGAGAAAGCTCTTGTCCGCCGCGTTCACATCCTCGTACTCGATGTACAAAACGGGATTGATCCAGTACTCGCGCGGCAGCGGGCGAAAGCGGCTTTCAAGCCGGTAGCCCGTGAAAACCGCCGAGTCGTTTTGGGTAGCCTGCCCCTGGAGATACACTTCCGCCGTCCACCAGGCGGTCGCTCCGTATTCAAACTCCAGTGTCGGCGCAAAGAAGGCGTTCGCGTTCTTTGGCGCGGCCGCCACATTCTGATTTTCGATCTCAAGATTGCCCGGCTCTTCCAGCAGCGACGAGTAAGTCACAAAGTAGGGCTGCTCCTGCTGTGCGGCCGCTATTTGAAAACCGGGCACGAGAACCCCTGGTAAGAGAAGTAGGATAGCCCCCCGGTACGACACGAAACGGACTAACCTGCGAAGCTCTGCAACCAATGTTTTGATCTCCAAATTCACACTTCAACCGGTCAGCGTGCTCAAACAAATCCCGCTGACCGGATTTTGCATTTTCACGGGATCTGGAACTTAATCAGTACAAATCATTCTTCATCATTAGTTTGCCTATCTAGATGCAACGGAGTCGCATCTAGATAGGAGGGCTTCTTAAGACACTGTGTGGGAAAGATAGACTCCTTAAACTAGGACTAAATTGATCGTATTTAGGTGGGCTACTGGCGTCAACCGGAGCATGCAAAAGACTGTTGCACCAAGATTGCGAAATCGTCGCAACAGGGATAACAAGGCTGGGAGCGTCCCGCCATCCACCGGACAAGTCCCGTCAGTATCACCGAGCTATAAAGTCGCCTTGAGAGCACATTAAGGCGACGCAAGCTTCAGTCTCCCAACGCTTTTTTGTCCTGAGACTGATCACGCAGGCTCTCGACTGAGGGAACAAAGTAGTAGGCGCCTGTGATGGGTCGAGTGTAGCGCGTGAGCGCGTCTCGCACGCCCGTCGTTCGTCCCGCCATGCTTTCCAGCATGCTGGAAAGGCGCCGCTGGTCGGCACTGAATCCAACAAATATCGTGCCGTGATTGGTCACCGTGCCATACGGCATATTCCGCCGGAAAATCTTGCCGAACTTGTCCTGATCGGTACTTGCGACGTGCGAGTCAGCAGGCTTGTTTTCAAGTTCAATGCTGTCCAGCTTCCTGCGCCCGATCACTTGTTCCTGGCTGCTCACGCCAAGCGACTCCCACAGAGAGGTGTCGTGCACCCATTTCTGCAATAACAGGATCGATCCGCCGGCTCCGGGATTTCCCTCTGGCACCAGTGTGAATTCGGGCGCTTCCAGCAAATCTGGGTTTCGCTCCCGTCGATGAAGCCGGTTAGGTCGCGACCGCCGTATGGCCAGCTCGATGTTTCCTCAGCAACCGAGGCAAGCTCTCTTAACTCCGCGATTGCGTGGCGGGAGGTGTCGAAGATTACGTCATAAGCGCTGCCAGAGAGCCACAGCACTGCATCATGCTGGGCGGCCGGCATGGCGAAGCCGTCAACACCAGTCAGGTCTTCGTTGAACCCCTTCACCCCCAGGGGCGCATCCTCGGGCGCAACCTCGCCCCAAAGTTCGGGGCGGAATCCCGCTACAAGGTTGACTCCACCCACCGTCGTTCTAGGCTCGCGAAGTGACGAGATCGCAGCCACCAGGTCGCGGCGGTTGTGCCCCTCCAACACGTCGAATTCCAAATATGCGTGCGATGGACTTCCAAGAGCAAAAATTCCACTTTGAGCGTTCTTCATGAGGCCAGCTTATCAAGAGGCCCAAATTACTCTTCAGTATCTGATTGTTTTGCTGGCGATTCGCCCCGGTCATCCTCCTTTTCAATGGGTGCCTCAGGCGTTTCGTCGTTGAATATCCCTTTGCCAAGTTCGCGTTCTTCTTCGTAGTGCTTGCGAGACATTTTGCCGTCCCACCATGCCCAGTTCATGGGATAAACGTCCGGATCGAAGAACACCTGGTAGAAGTGCCAGACGACAATCGCAAGTGTCGCCAGCACTGCCTCGTAGAAGTGGATCGCAGTCGCGGCATCGACCCACCAACGCGCCAGCAGGTCACCCACAGACACCTTGGCCCACATCATGATTCCAGTTATAGCCATGAGCACAATGCCCCAGACCAGCGCCCAGTATTCTGCCTTCTCGGCGTAGGTAAAGCGCGAGAACTTCGGCTTCCGTGGGCTCAGCCCAAGGTAATAACGCATCGTTCCCCAGGCGTCGGAGGCGTCTTTCGGCTGGGGAACGAAATCGATGATCAGCTGCCTTCCACTCCGGGTCAGAGCGATATAGACAATGTGGTAGACGCCGGCGCCGATCATCACCACGCCGGCAATACGGTGCGTCAGGCTACGCAGTCGCTCGCTCATTCCCAACGCGACTGCTAACCAGGAATCTGGATACTTCAGGGCAAATCCGGTTACCACCAGAACGATGAAGCTGACCAGAAGCAGTAGATGCTGCCAACGTTGATTCGTGGTCATCCGGGTGACCAGCGGTCCTTCGGCCCTGTGTCTTGCAATGGCCTTGGCACGCCAGATCACCAGGTTGTGCAGCAGCATGGCGCCAATTACGGCGAAAATCACCACCATGTAGAAACGGCGAATCCAACGTACGGCGACGCTGCCCACGTCCGCCGAAGCGCGCGAATCGACGTGGACCTTATTGAGGGTGAATCTCTCGTTCACTCCTGGATGACATACTCCGCAGGTCTTTGCCAGATTCGCCTTGTTTATGGTCGAGCGCGGATCGCTTGAAGGCAGAATGTTGTGCACTCCGTGGCAACTGGCGCAATTCGCCGCCACCTGAGATCCGCCTCGCGAAGCAAGCCCATGATAGCTGTCCAGGTAGGTTGATACTGATTGGCGCGCCACTCCGAACTCCTGCGAAAGTCGCACTCCTTCATGACATCGCGCGCAGGTGGTTCGCGCAATGTTTAGAGCGGAGACCGAAGAATTGGGGTCGAGGTGCGCTTTGATCGAGTGGATACCATGGCAATCTGTGCAAACCGGTGCCTGGCCGTTGCCTCTCACGAGCGCCTGGCCGTGAATGCTCTGCATGAACTCGGTTTCGACGGCCTGGTGGCATTTTCCGCAAGTGCCCGGCACGTTGAATTTGAAGATCGACGACTTGGGATCGCTCGCTGCCAGGATCTCGTGCGCTCCATGGCAGTCAGTGCAGACTGCCACCCCATCTTTGCCTGCCGCCAGGGCGCGCCCGTGCACGCTCTCCTGATAGGACACGTATGGCTGGGCACTGTGACCGCTGGCCTCCATCACAAACTTCTGCGAATGGCACCGTCCACAGGTGGCGGGCACATTGGCGTGGTTCACACTCGACTTGGGGTCTGAGGACGGAAGGATCTCGTGAACGTTGCCGTGGCAGTCTTCGCAGGCGGGTGCTTTGTGTTCCCCTGATTGAATGGCCTTGGCGTGATAGCTGCGATCGTAGGCAGCCTGCTCGTCGGCGTGGCACTGTGCACAGGTCACTTTCGCCGGAGTGGTCTCATGGGGTTCCGCCTTCACACCCTTATGACAATCCACACAGGAGAGCATTCCCCCGTGAATGGACTTCTCGAAGTGATCGGGATCCACGTGCAAGCTCTGTTGCTTGCCTCCCACTTCCTTCGTCAGAGTCGGATCGGAGTGACAGGCGAGGCACGCGTCGTTATTGGGTTTTTTAGCAGCGAACGCGTGGCTCGCGGAGAACAACAAGACCAGCGATACAACGAACGCGAAGAGCTTGTTTCTAGCTCCCATACTTCGGGCTTCCAGCCTGCGGGCACATCCTCAGGGGTCGGAAATCCGATTCCAATGGAGTTTGGCTGAGGATCGCACTATCTTCGGCAGGTTACTGCCCGATGGCTGCAATCTGCGGTGATGCGCAACACCATCCAACATTATTTCCAGATTGTGATCACTTTTATAACTTTTGCAGGGTCATTCAGAAATGCTGGCCAAGCGATCCTGCTCCGGGGGCAGTTCGTACACCTCTCCGCGGTCGTTCAATGATTCCTGGGTAAAGGTGTAGCGCAGAAGAGCTGGAGTGATCAACGTCGTGATAAGCACCAGGACGACCGCCTGCCCATAGACGTCTTGCGTCACCAGGCCAGCCGACAGCCCTAGACTAGCGGTAATGAGGCCAACTTCGCCGCGAGGGATCATTCCGACGCCGACCGCCAACGATTCGCGCCGACCGAGGCCGCTCCAGAACGCGGCTAATCCTGAACCAAAAATCTTTCCGAAGATGGCGATTGCCGTGAGAAGAATGAAGAAGACCAGCTGACCTTTCAGGCTCCAGATATTTACCTGCAGTCCAACGGATATAAAGAACAGGGGGCCGAAGAAGGAGTTGACCATGGGCGAAAGCTCGTGCGAGATAATCTCGCGAGACGGTGTGACACTGACAAAGAGCCCGGCGAGATACGCACCCGTAATGGCAGCCATGCCGCCCAGCCACTCCGCAAAAAATGCGAGAAACAACGCCATGACGAGAGCCGCAGCCACCTCGGTATGATGGCCGTGCAAACGGGCAGCTCGCTTGAGCAACCAGCGCGTGAGATAGGGACCTAGCCAGAACAACGCCACAATGCAGAGCAACATGCGGCCCATGGTAATGGCGACAGCGCCCCATGGAGTTGGACCGGCGTTCGCCATCTGCGGCGCGATGGCAATGACCAGCGAGAGCACGATAAGGCCCAGTACGTCATCGATGACGGCTGCGCCGAGAATGGTCGCTCCTGCCCTGGACTTCATCTGGCGGAGGTTCATCAACGTTTGAGCGGTGATCGTGACACTGGTTGCAGTCAGGATGGTGCCGATAAAGATCGACTCCTGCCAACTCAGCCCAAATCGCCGCGAGAGCATGCAGCCTCCCGCCATGGGAAGAACGACGCCGCCCACGGCAGCCCAGAACGCCGGCCCCACGGCCTTGCGCATCATCTTGGCATCCGTCTCGAGGCCGGCCATAAACATCAGAAGGACGACACCGATCCCGGCAAGCACACGCACGATGGATTCAGGCGACGCGGCGTGCTCGGCAATGGGGGTAGAAAGCCAGGAAAATCTCCATAGATTGAGAAACGAGGGTCCGAGTATAACTCCCGCGACCAACTCCCCAAGTACCAGGGGCATGCCGAAGCGCGCTGAAAGAGCACCGGAGACCTTGGCGGCAATAAGAACAAGCGCGATGAAGAGCAGAATGGCCAGAGAAGTGTTCATTTCGGATCTCCAGGCACACCCGCATTGCGGTCGCGAAGTTTGTTTCGCACCATCGAGAGCAGAATTACCGCAACGCAACCAATGACCACGGGCATGATCGGTGCATGCGCAATGAAGACCATACCCAGACCAACAAACAGAGCCCACGGCCACACAAGACGCTGCTGCTTCTTCAAATCTTTAACGTTTCGTTCCATTGCCGGGCTCCTTTCGGACGTGCTTATGTCCTTCGCGAGATCAGCGCATGTAAAAGAGAACGGCGAGGATGGCTGCGGCAGCACCGCTTCCGGCCAAAACAAGCACCGGCTTTGTAAACCGCTTGATGAACCAGGGTCGCGCGATGCCGCTTTGTTCTTTTGCTCGCTCTTCACGCAGCAGCTGAGTCAACATTTTACGCTGTTCCAAGGTCCTGATGCAGGCCAATGCCCGATCCGCAGACGCATATCCAGCCGGGAGAATCCTCAACTTGAAGTTCAGCTGAGCCAGAACGAAGTGTGCAGCAAAGTCTTCCCCATCGAGTTCAACCGCCTTCTCTAACTGGTCGAATGCGGGATAGATCTCATGTGCGAGAGAATGTGCGATGCCGAGAAAGACACGCGGGCCCGAGAATTCGGGAGCCATCGCAACAGCGTTTGAAAGTTCGGCGACAGCTAAAGAGGCGTTGCCAGTTTGAAGATACTTCACACCTTGATTTAAAGCCTCCCTGGCTCTGATGGGCAGGTTCGACGGCAAGGTGCAAATCAATCCCTGTGAGGGCTCTACTGCCTCTAGTTCTCTGGAAAAGGTGCTTGTAATCATTGCCATTCACTCCTTAGCGGCGCCGGGGAATTATGCCCGGCGCCGCCATGTCAAAACAGGTCCCGCACCTTACATCCGTACGAGAGTTGGCAATCCTGAACGTTACCGCTCCAGGTTGAGAACAAAGTCGGGATAGGCGAGCGCGCCCATCTCAGGAATATCCAACCCATCCAGTTCATCCGCCGCAGAGACTCGCTGCCCAACGACAATATCGATGATCCAGTTCAATATGTAGGAGAAAGCAAAGACGAAGCCAAGCAGCGTGCTTACCCCGATCAACTGGGCCACAAGTTGCGAAGGATCGCCGTAGAAGAGACCTCGAACCGAACCGTTGACGCCGTTCCAACTGCCGCCATAGTTCGATGTTCCGTCTGCGAAAAGACCTACAGAGAGGACTCCCCATATGCCGTTGACACCATGCACTGAGATAGCGCCGACAGGATCATCGACTTTGATGATCTTTTCAAAAAATTCAACGCTGACGCAGACCAGTATGCCGGCTACCAGCCCGATGATTGCAGATCCAACCGTGTTAACAAAGCCGCTTGGAGCGGTAATGGCGACCAGTCCCGCAAGAAGACCGTTTCCGGTCATCGAAGCATCCGGCTTTTTGTATCGAATCCACATGTAGAAGAGAGCGCCGAAAGAGCCGGTTGCGCCAGCCAGCATCGTATTGACAGCAACTGAGCCAATGCGTAGAGCGCCATTTCCCGATGCGGCGAGCGTACTGCCAGGGTTGAAGCCGAACCATCCGAAGGCGAGAATAAAACAACCGGTAAGAACCAGTGTTATGTCATGGCCTGCTAATGGATTTGGCTTACCTTCACGGGTGAATTTGCCAATACGTGGACCTATGATCATTCCGAGTACGAGTGCGGTGACTCCTCCCACCGCGTGGACAACTCCCGAACCGGCGAAATCGCAGTACCCATGACCCAGACCAAAGTTGGCTCCTAGTTGCGAAAGCCAGCCACCACCCCACGCCCAGTTTGCAAACAATGGATATGTGAACGCACCCATAAATACAGAGGAGACCGAAAACGCCACATACTTCCACCGTTCTGCCGCAGCACCAGTTACGATCGTCAGCGCCGTATCCATGAACACCATTTGGAAGAGGAACAGCACCATAACACCTACGTCATAACTGCCGCCCTGGGTAAGGAAGAATCCGTGTGTTCCCCATACACCCCATGTCTTACCCAGCAGATGAAGTGCATGTTCAGAGTTGAGCGGGTTGACTCCTCCGAGCGTGGAATATGGAGCTCCTCCGCCCATCTGAATGGCAAACCCACAGACCCAGAAAGCGAAGAGTCCGAAACCGTACACCATGAAATTCATCATCATGGTATGGTTCGCATTCTTCGCACGGCAAAGGCCTGTTTCCACGATTGCGAAGCCAGCTTGCATGAACATGACCAGGAATCCAGTCACTAATGTCCAGACAAAGTTGATGGCGATTCGATTCTGGCCAACCTGATTCATCGAATCTGCAAGTGTCGGCCCCTTCGTTGCATCGGTCGCAACGATATCGCTGATTGTGCCGGTCTTGGTCCCGCCCGGATCGCCTTTGGCCAGATCCTCCACAGAGGGAGGGTTGGCCGCTTTGACATCCAGTGGAACACTCATCGCTGGTGGCAGAGCAGTCGACTGGGTACTGGTTGCCGGCTGGGCATAGACGCTCGCGGTAAGCCCACATAGGAGCAGGAGCACTGCACCCGAGGACCAATACTTTCTCTTTCGCCTCCAAAAGCTCATGTCAACTCTCCTTGAAATTCATCATGCTGAAATGCGATTTGTTCCAGTCCGAGCGAGAAATGCGCTTTGAAGTCAGGCCTTCCAGATCGCCTTCTTCAGATGTTCCTTGTTAAGAACACCGAGTATCCCAAACAGGCTGATGCCAATTCCAATCAGGGCAAGAACAAATCTCACTTTCAAGGATTGCGTGTAGGGCAGTGTTGCAACTGGAAGCAACCATCCGATGATCACCAGAGCCAGTCCTGCAAGTTTCATAAAAGTCCCCTCCTCGTTTTTCGTCTGAAGTCAATCCACATTCTTGATTCGGTAAAGGCCATACGCCGAAACGATCAGTAGAACCGCGCCGACAATAGCGGTGAGGATACCGATCGCGGGGTAACTTTCCTTAGCGGCAATGCCGGCGAAAAACGCGGTGAAGCCGACCAGCAACGTAGTCAAATTAATTCCTTGCATTGCATTGGCTGCCATTGGGGAACTCCCTAATTGAAATTGGTAAATTTGCGATTCTGCGGTTAGAGTCTTCACACTTCGTCAAAATTCAGCTGCGGTTAATAAGAAGATATGGTCACGAACTTAGAGTCCCTTGACAGCACGAGAGCAGGGCTTTTTCAGAATTGCGGTACGCATCAGCTCCGAATCCGAAGCGCATTCGTTTGAATTTGATACCGTCTGCTTGAAGCACTGTTGTTGCCAAAGCTATACATTCGAACCGCGCGAATCAAATGCAAATCACTGGTAGTAAAAGAATTTATGCAGGTCATAAGCAGAATGCACTAGACCTCATTACCGACTACCTGCGGAATTCAGGGACCATTTCAGAATCGTAAGTTCTCCCGCCTCGTATCGAGACTCGGGCACAAAATTGTTGCCGACAGATCGCCGCCCGGGAGGAATCTATGTCCTGTGGAACTAGGCACCACACACGAATAGAATTTTTGTCGGACTGCTGACTTGATTGGCGTTTGGCCGGGAGACCGTCAGTTCTCGCCGGGCGTCGACGTCACCGGCTTCGAGGCCTGGCACCAGATGCAGTTGGCTTGCAAGTCACAAGAATCCGCTTACAGCTCAGGAGTTTCCCTCGTTGTAAACTCCTAATTCCACATGCAGTGTGATATCCGATTCGGCCAAATCGACGAAATTTTCTTCTTGGGGCATGTCCAGCCATAAGAGCCGAGGGCAAAAGTGCGTCTCAGTGAATGCGCGAAGGCACTACATCATAAAGTTAAAGCTGCTTCGCTTCAGCTTTGCTGAGATCGGCAAAGGTGCCATCGTCAATTCGACGCCTGCTCAAAACGGCGCTGGACGACCTCTACGTCCATTACCAAATAAACGCCTTCACCGATCAGCCGAGCAGGATGACCAAGACCTACTCTGATCTTCACCACAATTCTCAGGACAGGTTCTCGGAGGCAGGCGTGGAGATTATGTCACCGCATTTTTCGACGATGCGCGATGGAAAACATATCGCAGCGCCATACACACTTCTTGTGGTGATAGTAGGCGCGGCGATAAGCCGTTGAAACTTAGTGGTCAAGTTCGTCGACATTTACTTACTGGATGCCGATGGTGCGAGAGCCAAGAGATTTCGGCGCAGTCGCAGCAACACCAGACACTGTTTCGAATGGCAGATTGATTCCGGTTCCTGCTTCGGGCCTCAATAGATAGAGCTTTCCGGACCGTGTCGAAAAGTGTAGCTCGGATCCCGAAGTCTCGTGCGGGACCACGATGGAAGTCATGGCGTCGACTACCGTGACAGCCTGGGCTGGCCAAGGATTGCGGATACGAATTCTCCCTGATGAGCCCGCCTCTATCCCTGCAGTAACAACCGCCCCCTGGCGGATTTGCACGTCAACCTTGCCTCCATGCTGGATGTATACCGTCGCGTCGGCGTCCCAATTCTTTGGCCATGCTGGGGCGATGCGTACCAATCCGTCATAGTCCTGGACCAGTGCGTTTTCGAGCGCATCCGCAAGGACACCGTCTTGTTCGACATAAAATTCAGGTCCCATAAAACTCGCGAGACCAGAAGGATAGCTCTGATACTTTTCCGTCAGTGCAAGAACGCTCGACCGGAATTCATCCGCGAGACCAAGACGGGCGGCCTGGACCGGGTCAAAACTCCAGTCGTTTTCATTCTTGTTGGGCCGGTTGAGGAAGGTGCGCACTCCAAGCGAATGCAGGGCACCATCGTCTCCAATCATCCCGTAGGGCCAGACAGGCTCGAGTCCGATGTTCTCTGTGTTGTGCGTCTCGGCCAACGGGTCATAGCTTGCGCCAATAACCGTGTCCGGGTGGCTGCCCTCACCTGGGACCAAGGTATTGGGCGAGGACACAGTAACCAGAGGAAACTGCGGCAACAACGAAAGCTGCGTCTTCAACTTGGCCACAAGATTGGCGTCAGTCTTAAGGATTGTTGCCGCTTGAATTACCGCTGGAAAGAGAGCGTGCATCGCGGAGATATCGGTGGTCGGATCGTGCACATCCCACTTAGTCTCGTGAGCGTTTGAAGGAAACATCTCCACACTGCCGTTACGATCGCGAGTTGAATATGCAAGCAGGAAATTCGCTGACTCCCGCAGGATGGGATAGTTCTTCGCGAGGAATTTCTCGTCGTCTGTGAAAAGGTATTGCTGCCAGACCCAGAGAGAAACCTCTGCGCCAGTCGAGAGTGTGCGGGCGTTGTAGTAGGGCTTCGAATCCTCCCCGCAGTTGATTGCAGCGGTCGAAATCCAGGTTTCATTCTCGTAGCCCTGCCCATTGAAGCGCATCGTTTCCGGGACGCAGATACCAGGACGGCCTCCCATGTGCTGCCTGGTCCATGCGATAATCTTGGCCAAATTTTCTCTATAGAGTGCGAAGTAGGACTCATTGAGATCGAAGGCCCCTGCGCCGAGGTTGGCACTCGTCTGCATCCGCAGGTTCCAGTGCCAATAAGCGGAGGGGCCCCATTTGTGCTCGTCGCGAATAGATGAGAAGAGATCGCCGATGCCGGCCTGTGAACCAGGCAATTTGTCTCGACTCTCAGCAGCCGCCGTAAACAGATCAATGATCCGCAAATTTTCAAGGTACTCAGCTTCATGATTCGGCGACGAAAGCTTCATCAGCCCCACGCGTCCCCAGAAACTGTGCCACCATGCGCGATGCTCTTCTGATGACAGCTTTTCTGCTGTGGCGAACAGGGTTCTTGCTGTGACCAGAGCATCGCCTCCGCGCCAGCCCGGTGCGCCAACCAGGATGCGAAACGATCCATCCGGATGCGGACGGAACTTGATTCTTACAGAGAGGGGGCCGCTCTCTTCTGCACGTACGTCGAGTGCGTCTGCGGTGATTGCTGCCAGCGAACCAAAGGTTTCGCCACTTGCTCCGGCCTCCTGATCATCCAGCCAGGTCTCGGCAAGAACACCGACGTTGTCCTTCGCAACCACCCGCGGATGTCTCGGCGGCCACAGTCTGAGTTCCGCGGTCTGTTCCCTGTTTGGCTCCGCTCCGGTCACTGCGATCACCATCACGTCTAGCGCTTCCGTCACGTAGGTCGTCGCCGTCATCTCTCCGCCGCTCTCGTGGAACTCCCCGTCGTATATGTTCAGTTGCGCGGAGTAGTCGCTCGACTGATTGATCTTGCTTAGGCCGGGGATAACGACCTGGCCGGGCGAAAGCCGCTGAGGAAAAGTGTCCCCACGATTCAACTGCGCCGTGTATCCATTGTCTGCCCATGCGGCCAGCCCGAGCCGGCCATTTCCCAACGGCATGGCTTGTTGCGGCTGCATATTTGGTTTCTGCAGAATAACGTTGGAGCGCTCAACTACGCCTTTTCTGTCGATATGAAAGCTGCCGTTGCTCCATGCCGTGGCGGCCATTCCAGATTCTGCGGATGCCGACGTCGCCATTAGGAGACAGAGGATTGAGAGCGATTGCAGCAGCCTGGGAACAGAACGGAGGTGCTCCGACTGCACGTCGACAATTGAACCGGTGATCTGAAAATCCATACGTGGATTCGACTTCATAACCCCTTCACTTTCAAACGTTAATTGCAGATAAGGATCGACTGCGTCTCTTATGGCGTTCTATCACTTGATAAGGGGGCGCGCGTTGATCACTTGCGAACGCATCACCCTTCTCTCGTACCCTTGTGACGCAAATGCGGGCGAATAACAGATTCAACCCGAGCTTACCGCCAGCACATAACAACGCGAAATCGAGACATTGCCCAACCCACCGCACGGGGGGCTCTTGTGCTCCGTCTTAGTAATCGCCAATTAGTTCCCTTTCTTGTCTACGTCCTTAACCCCCATGATTTTCCCTCCTCCCGCGACTACGCATTCACGCAGAATCAGCGCTGCTGTAATGCCGCCGAAACAATTCTCCACTAGCGTCCTCACAGCCGCGCCAGCGCGCGCTAAGAAACAGAATGGCGCGGTATTCCTTGAAAGGAATTTCCAGATGAAGAACACCGCAATAGCCATTGGTCTAACGGCGACAGCCCTCGCAGGAACACTGTTTGCTCAGGAAGGACGCACGCCAAAGGGTGTGCCACACCTCGACCACGTCTTTGTAATCATGATGGAGAACCACGGCTACAGCCAGATTGTGAACAACCCGAATGCGCCGTTCATTAATAGCTATGCAAAAAAAGCGAATGCTGCGTCAAACTATTTCGCCATCGCTCATCCCAGCCTTACAAACTACCTGGAAGTCGTGGGCGGTTCGAATTTCGGAGTGCATACCGATAACTACCCCAACTGGGAAAACACCTCTTGCACCACGAATCTTGCGTCAGGAATTCCCGCGACGGATACTCCCGCGTCCGATCTGATCTGCCCTATCGCTGGAAGTGGAACCGACGCCGCAACTCCGGCCATCGACTATACAAACGAAACGCAAGGCCCTCCGGGAACGATCAATATCGACGGTAAGCAGTCCATTCCCGCAGACAAAGATACCGTTGGCAAAACGATCGCGGATCAGCTAGTCGCTGCGGGCAAAAGCTGGAAGAGCTATCAGGAAGGTCTCCCTCCAGTCGGCGCGGACAAGGTCAACGTGAGTGACGGCGTCTATACAAATCTGACGGATTTTACGAAAATCCTGCCGACTCTGACTCCTCCGCTTACATCGGCCGATCTTGTTTATCTCTACGCCGTTAAGCACAACCCATTTGCCTACTTCCGCGACGTACAGACGGGGAACGATCCGCAGCTCAGCCTGAAGCGAGTAGTCGACTTCGACGGCGCGCGAGGTCTCTTGCCGATCTTGCCAGCGGTGACGTACCCACATATTCCTTTATCGCACCGAACCAGTGCAACGATCAGCACGGTCGCGGCAATGCGGGCGCCTTTTGCAATTACGATCCCAGCGACGTCGGAACCCAGGCAGGTCTGAATCCGGCTCTTATCTATCGCGGGGATGTCGCCGTGCAGAAACTTGTGAACGCGATTCATAAGTCGCCAGCCTGGGAAAAAGGCCGCAACGCAATTATCGTGTTGTGGGACGAAAACGACTACAGCCTCTCCCCAAACACCAACCAGGTTCTCTTAATCGTGGACACGAGCTACGGAGTTCATGGAAGGCAGAGCGGAAAGCGATACGATCATTTTTCCCTGCTTAAATCCATTGAGTCGGGACTGGATCTACCCTGCTTGAACCACGCGTGCGATGAAAATGTGAACGTGATGTCCGACTTGTTCTCGAAGGGAAACATCGGGAATGACCACGACGGAGATGATCACTAAGCGGAAATGCAAGACCTATAACTGAGAGATCCTGCTGACCATACTTTCATCCCTCCCGCTCGATGTGTGCCACTGACTCTGTGGCCCGCACGAGCGGTTGGTGTGAGAATACATGCCGGTCTGCATGCTTGCGCGCGTAGGCAAAACTCCTGATATCGCCCTCGGGAGATGGCTTAGGCTCGATGCGAGCTTGTGCGTGTTTCGCAAAACCCGGGTCGTCTATGGAACATACCGGGGATCTGTATTCCTGCGATCACGTCGTCCATCCCGAGCTCAAGCGAACGGGCGAATTCTTCCCTAATCACGCAGGATTGGGAACGCGGTGACGCGAAGTTTGGCGGCGCCATAGGGAATCAGCGTCAGCTTTTCTTCCGGCTCCTCACTTTTTAAGGGGCTCACAGGCACAGGGTTTGCGACGCCATCTTCGGCAAGCCATCCAGGAATCTTTCTGCCGGTTACCTCCAGTTTGACCGGTGCGCCGTGGCGGGTAAAAGGGCCTGCGGCTATCGGAGTCTCCGTCACGCGAACCGACATCGCGACATTCTTCGGATCGATGTTCAGCGCATAGTTCCACTGGCTCGTAGGATAGACCTGCCAGTCAGCAGTCATGCCGCGGTCGCGCAGCTTCAGCCATCCCTCGCCTATACCAAGGGAATACACGAGTGGACCGCGCTCCACAGCAATTGAATCGTTGTACCAGCGGGAGATTTGCGGCGTCATGGGAAGCCTAATCTCAACGCGGTCCCCCTGCTTCCAAATGCGATCGATACGAGCAAAAGAGCCGGCGCTTGGTGCGGCTTGTACCTGGCCATTGATCGTGATCGCGGCCCCGGCCGTCCACGAAGGAATCCGTAGCCGAAGTGGAAAGGCGAGCGGGCTGGCGACGTTGATCGTGAGGCGGATTGTCTCGCGGAACGGATAGTCCGTCTCCTCGATGACGTGAACATTTACTCCGCGAACAAGGGTTTTTACTTCGCAAGGCGCATACACTGCCGCGACGAGGCCGTTGTCGTTTGACAACATGAAGAGACTGGCAGCCAGCTTTGGCCATCCTTGATGGAAGTTCGCCGTACAGCAGCCGAAGTTCGGCTCAAGCCCAAAAAGATTGGACTCAGGCCCATCCGTGGTCCAGGGTTTGCGATGCAGGCTTACTTCAACCTGGTTGGGCTCCTGATTGTATTGATGTGCCCACATGTCGTCGGTAAATGTTCCGGGAAGCGCGTTGTACGCGACGCGTTCGAGGCGATCGCCGAGTGCCGGATCCCCAAGAATGGCGAGCGACTGCTCGAGCGAGTACATCATTTCAACTACTGTGCAGAGTTCTGAACCCTGCGATGGGTTGCGCCCGGCAAGATGTTCGTCGCAGGAGAACATGCCGTTCGGTAGCCCGTGATACTTATCCAGCATGGCCAGCTGTTGTGTGATTCCCTGGCGGTCCTTCTCCGAGTTTGATACGAGAGACCACACTGGTTGTGCCTTAATGGCCTGGCCATTATTTACGCCATGCGTTGCCAGCGCAAGGTCGGCGAGACCTCCACCCTGGTTGAGCTTGATGAACTCCGCCGTGACCATGCTGGTGTACTTGAAGTCAGCGAAGTTTGCCGGCCAGTCGAATCCCTGCTGGTGAAGAAGGCGCACAAGGTCAAGGAGTTTGGGATCACCGTTTCGGTTGTAGAGCCACAAGACGCAGAGTGCTTCGTCCTGCCAGCGAAACTTGCCCCAGTCCCGCAAAGGTCGTTTAGGAAGCTGGGCATACTGGTAGGCGTAGTAGCGCTCCATGAATGGAATTACTCGCGGGTCGCCGGTAGCTTCCTGGTATTGGGTAAGCACCTTGAGCATAACCATTCGAGGCCACCAGTCATCATTGCTGGCTGGCCCCATCATTCCGTTCGCAGTCTGGCTGCTCAATGTCCAGTCAATGTATTTCTGGGCTTTTGCTTTGAGTCTTGCGTCGTTCAGCAAATAGGCGAGCGGAACCAGTCCATCGAGGAAGTATGGCCCGCGCTCCCAGGACTCTCCCGTACCGCCGAGCCAGCCGCTATTGGGGCCGACGTCAGCCCATGTCTCATCAAGATGGCCACCGAGTCCATCCGCCTGAATTTGCAACTGATCTCGCAGCCAACCGACAGGAAGCACAGTGCCAAGCGGCAAGGTATAAAAGGCGTTCGACGCCAGCGGCGCGCGATTCTCTACAGCCTTATCGCGAACGGTTGCGACCGCGGCCTGAGAGAATGCAAAGGTAGATCTGGCGAGGGCGGAAGACGCCAGAGCAGCCGCTCCTGCCTGCTTGAGAAAACCGCGGCGGCTGGTGAACTTAAAGGGTCTTTTCATTCCAAAACTCCTGGTAATTTGCGGAAAGGAGCAAGCCCCTCGCCGCTCCTCGATCTTAGGAAATATCGAGGTCAAAGTCTGATGTGTTCGCAAACATGTCGCGGCTCAGCACGACGCTGTCGCCTTCAACCTTGCCGATGGATGCGTTGCGCAATGGCTTGCCATCTACGGGATGGAAGTGAACCACCACGTCTCCGCCAAAGCCTGCCGGCACTTTCACCTTCAGCTTCCACTGCCGATCCGAGAGCGCTACCATCGACCACGATACGGATCCAAAACGCGTCGGGCACTTCGCAACTGCGATGGATTGCCCTTTGGCGAACCAGTGCTTCGGTGCTGCCTTTTGCAGGTGGCAAAGATCCTTATCAGACTCCTCATAGCAGAGCAGCCAGCGCAATCCCAATGTCGGCTGCAGAGTGCTGTTGATTACGGAGGACCAGCCGTATCGCCCGCCGTCGCCAGGGAAGCTGCCCGGAATGTAAGCGTCCTCCGGGGAGTAGCGGTTACCTGAGTCGGCGGCATAGCATACGAGCGCGTACAGGTTAAGGAGATAGGGACGGTAGTCCTGCTGGCGGA
Organism: uncultured Acidobacteriaceae bacterium; assembly: GCA_963816335.1. Lineage (GTDB taxonomy): Bacteria > Acidobacteriota > Terriglobia > Terriglobales > Acidobacteriaceae > JANXZS01. Next base: position 63,952 of record CAWFKA010000017.1, read on the forward strand.
TTTTTACCGCCAGAGAGCCGTGGTCCATGAAGTTTGACGTGCGAGCGACAGCGCCATCGGTGTGCAGACCCACGATCTGCATTCCGGCAAGTTCGCGATGCTTCAGATGCCCGAGATCGAGCGCGGGATCTCCCCAGTCGGCCAGGAACCAGTCCTGCATGAAGCGGTGGTTCTCATAACTGCTCAACTCTGTGGGGCTGTGATCGATATCGTTCGGAGTGAATGGCGTGATGTTGGCCGCACTCATCTCCGCGGACCGCAGCGCAAGGGTGGCTTCGAGCGACTTCTGAATATTTGACCGCATTTCAGCTGCGATGGCGGCATAGCGCGTACCTTCAGCACCAAGAACTTCGTTCTGCTTCAGTTTCGCGGCGAGACGCAGGCAGCGCGAGTGGTTCTCGAATCCACGCCAGACTCCCACCGCATTTTGATAGTAGAGCGGATGCGAAGCCGGGAAGTCGTTGTCAGGATCGCCCAGATCCGCTTCGGGCGAGCCGTAAATTAGCCCATATCGACGATCGGTCTGCGGGAAGTACTCCTTGCCGTACTCGTAACGCTTGAGAACAAATGAGATCATGCGTTCGAGTACAGGGAGACGTTTCTCCAGGCTGCCAAAGTCGTGCGTGTATTCATAAGCGCGCGCCGAGTTGACCAGGAATAATCCGACGTTCAGCGGCGCTTCCACCTGGTCTTGCGTGTTGTACAGGAAGTCGCCGTTCGGCAGGACATACTTGTCGAGGTAGTGCTGGAAGTAGGCGTCGCACTCTTCAGTGAGGTTCCAAACCTGCTGCGCCCAAATGAACTCGTACTGAGCTACTGGAAAGAGAGCGTGGCTTCGTTCTGGAATCTTCGTATAGGCACCTTCGCCAATTTGGTAAGTCGGCTCAAGACCGCGGTAGCTGCAGCGGGAAAGCGTTATGCCGGCACGAGCCGCATTCAGCAGCCACTCGTCAGGAATCTCCACAGGCATTGAAGTTTCATAGAATGACGACCAACGATTCCAAATGCCCGCCAACTCTGAGTAGAAGCCTTCAGCCGAGCAGTTCCAGTAGCGGTCTACATAGTACTTGCCGTCGGGCTCTTTCATGAACGAGGGATCGTGAGCGTATCGACCGGCCATATCTACTGGGACCAATGAACGGACACGGCCGAGTGGCTTGGCATCAACGCCCGGCGGAAGCAGCACCATGGTCTCGTATCCGCATTGGTACTTGGGATTCCAGACACCAATATCAGCGACCGGCAGGTAACCTCCGAGCAGGGTTCGCTTGCTATAGCCCGGAGTGTATTGGTAAAGCTGCGGATTTTCTCCCGGAAACAGGGACGAAGGATCGAAATAGGTGCCCACTTGATCTTGCTGCCAAGTGCCTTCGCCATTGGGCTTGCCAGCTATCTCGCGTGACTGACCCTGAGCATCGAGATAAAGAGAAGTTTGTGGCCCTCCCTGCTCGTTCGCCACAAGTGTCCAGCCGATGTACTCGGCGCCCAACGCAGCGACGCTTTCGTAGGAGGGATCGTCGGAGGAATTGAGTATATAAAGGCCCGCCGTATCCGGGCCCGGTAGGTAATGTGCCGCGCGCTCCAGCCGAACACCATCAGGATTGTTCGTTGGCCGTGGCCGAATTTTTGATAGATCACCAATTTGTTTGGGTATATAGGCAATCGTGCCTTCACCCTCCGTAACGTAAGCAATGGCGCCGCGATGCGTCGCGTGCTTCTCGAACACAGCGGTTTCAACACCGTTCATGCCAACGATGGTTACGAGTCTCCAACCATCCAATAGATCGCCCGCGCGAATGCGCGAGGAGTGTGACCCACTCCTGGCCATCAGGCCGCCGTCCGCAAGTGCGGATATCGAGGGCACTCCCTTAAGCGCCTCTCTCTCGCCGGGAAGGAAAGAGAATACTCATTGGGAATTCGGCCCGCGGCATAAACTCCACGGGCAGTGGATGGACCGCCGTCAAGCCCCAGCGCAAAGGTCGAATCAAAGGCAGAACCCGCTCCAGCGATTGCCAGGAGCTTCAAAAAATCACGACGTTCCAGCAACGGCATAGTTTCCCCGAGTCTCCTCATTACGGACCATCAGCTTTTTGGAAGGCAGAAGGACGCTGAACGCCAGCGTGATTTAGTGTTACCCACCGACCAAATCAAGTCCATAGTTCACATGGTCTATCTGGACGCGGAGTCCGGATCATGAAGTTGAGAGCTGGTTGGCGTACTTCCAGTCTCAGTCATCCACTGTGATGATGCCCCTTTGGATTGCGGTGGTGGCGGCTTCGGTGCGGTCGGAGACTTCGAGCTTCTCGATAATGCTATTCACATGATTGCGAACCGTGTTGTCACTGATGCCAAGAGCGTGGGCGATCTCCTTGTTGGTCGGGCCCTTGGAGAGCATCTTGAGAATTTCGAGTTCACGGGAGGTAAGGTTGATGCGCATCATGCGCTCCGCCAGTCGGGAAGCGATCTGGCGTGGAAAGTAACGCTTGCCCGCGTAAACTGCCCGGATGGCTTCCACCATTTCGCGGAGAGTCGTGTCCTTGAGCAGGTAACCTTCGGCGCCGGCCTGAACGGAACGGTAGATGTCTTCATCGGTTTCAAAGCTTGTGAGGATGATCACCCGAGCATTGGTCCCGGTTCGCTTCATCGCCATCATGGTGTCGATGCCATTCACACCGGGCATGCGGAGGTCGAGAAGGAGAATGTCGATGTCCTTCTGCTGAAGCAGAGCCAACGCTTCTTCACCACTGGAGACTGAGCCAACCACCTCTAACTCAGACTGTGTGCCGAGCATGCTGGTGAGACCGGCGCGAACGACGGGATGGTCATCCACGATAAGAATGCGGATGGGGCTGCCTGTTGGCTTCGACATTCGAAGAGTGCTCCCTAAGATACTTCCATAAGTGTTTTGGCCACGAGATGAGCGTGATGCGCGGCGGCAAAGGTGCGGCAACCTGGACGACAGTTCCCTTTTCCGGTGAGCTGAGAATTTGCAGCGCGGCGGAGATGCCGGCGGCGCGCTTCCGCATTCCGCGAACTCCGAAGCCTCTAAGGTCGCCGCCCTGAGTGAATCCGACGCCGTCGTCAGCGACGATGAGCAAAGCCGCATTCTTCTTGTACTCGACCGATATGGTTAGAGTGGATGGATGTGCGTGGCGAACCGAATTGGCAATAGCTTCCTGCCCAATGCGAAAGAGTGTGTCGGTGATGCGCAAGGGCATCGGACGAACCTCGCCTTTGCAACTGCTCACAACCTGTACACGGCCCCCATAGACCATTTTCTTGGCGCAAGCGTCGAGCACAGATAACAGGTCGCCGCTCTCCAGCGACTGGGGTCTAAGGCTGGCGATGCTTCGTCGTGCCTCCTCATGACTGTGGCGAACCAGATCACTGGCAAGGTCGAGTTGTTGGTGAGTGGTGGGCATCTCCTGCGGGACACCACTTCGAATGGCCTCCAATTGGAAGCCGATTCCGGCGAAGCTTTGCGCCAGGGTATCGTGCATCTCATGGGCAAGCCGCTCGCGTTCCTCCAAAACGGCGCGAAGTCTCCAACGCTCGATACCACCATAGAGAAAGCTGCTGACAAGGGCGAGCAGCAGAATCCCGATTGCCAGTGCAACCACATGACCAGTGCTCCACCATGGAGGTCCAGCGAGCACATCCATGTCGTCAGTCGAGCGCAGCAACAGGACGAAGGGCATTAAGTTCTGGGTATATTCGGGGTCTACCAAACAAATTCCGCGGAGGCGCAGAAGGCTATTAGGCTTGAGCTTGCTGAAGAGCAGGTCGCCTCGGCCGCGACTCATGATCGCACGGAAGGATTGCGGTCCAGCATCGAAGTCAAAAATGAGGGTGTTGTCCGGCCCGTATTCCTTGGCGCGAAGTCGGCCCTCTACTTCTACGAAAGTTGCATCGAACGCGCCGGTCGCGGCCTGCGATGCTGTGACAGAGACGGCAGGTATGGGAGAGCCCTCCCAGAGGATCTGAACGCTGGCTTTTTCCAGGCGCGAGTTGAATGGGCTCGGGCGCACTTCGCCCGTGACTTCCACTTCGTCGCCAACTTTGAGGTGTGGCGTCGCAGGTTCGGGAACAGAGACGCCGCCAGTAGAGTCCTGCACGACGAGAACCGGAGAAGTCAGAATGACGACACCGCGAACGGTGGCCGTCGTCGGCTTAACGGAAGAGAGAAGGCGAAGGCTGTCGATCGGTTGTGCATGGACATCGGAGTAATGAGGAATCAGAGAGTCGCGATTCGGCGCCGACCCAAAGTACCCAAGGATTTCCGGGTGTTCGGCCGGGGAGGGCTGCAACGCAGATGTCTCGCGGGTGGGCACCTTGCCCAGCATCGTGACCAAATCTTCTCGCGAAGCGCGGCGAACAATTACGTTTCGCCACACGCCGCCGGAAGCGTATGAGCGAAGACCTACCCGTCCGGACGAGACACAATCCTTGTCTTTGATCGAAACCGTGGTTGGGTTCGAGACCGAGGGAACCGTGGCAGACGCTACCAACTGACAGCCGACGGCCAGTAACTTCAGATGGTACCACTGGGCGGGCTCGATGGCGCCTTTCGCCGAGTTCAGCGTGAATACATCCTCCATCCAGCCATGCGCTGCCCGGCCCATAACCAGAGAGTTATCGCGAGTACGCAGACCAGCATAGTATCCAGTGTACGAATCAACCCCTTGTTCTTCGTCGCTGGAGCGAATCATCAAGCCGGCATCGCCCCCCACACCCTGGATCATGATGTCGGCTTCGATCGAATAATCTTGCCAGTACGTGGAACCTGTAAGCAGCTTCGCCCCACGCTCGTCGGAATCATTGTGCATGGCTCCATCAGCCAATTCCCAGGTGCCACCAAACGCCTTCCACTCATCCGCGTTGCCGCGAGCGAAAGAATCATGGTATGGCAGGCCACGCGTAGGACTCCGAAGGTAGGCGCGCAAACCAAGGCCTGCAAGCATTACGAGCACGAGGACCAGCGATCCGGAAACAGCGCGGCGGCGAACGACGGGAGAGATTTTCAAGGCGTCCTGCTCCAGTCCCAGCGCTGCGATCCAGGTCTCCAATCCATCGACGTCCATTCCCGTACTTCAGGAGTATTGAGGTTCTCGCGCGTCACCAACTTCGGCTCCAGTTTGGTGACTGCGGGAACCGTGTGGCCCTCAAGTTCGGAGTGAATCAGTCGCACCGACAGTTCCCCCATCTCGCGCGTGTTTTGCAGCACGACAGAATCAAGAGTTTCAGTCTGAAAACTGATACTTTCAGGATCAAATGCGATTACCTTGACAGTCCCGCTCTTCATTTTGCCGTCGATAGCGGCGATGGCTCCGCTGGCCGATGTCCACATGAGTGCGACGATTGCGTCAAGGTTTGGATTGGCTCGGAGAGTCTCTTCCGCCACCTGCTGCTCATGGGGTTGATTAAACGAGCCCCTCCGCTTCTGTACAACATGGATGTCCGGGTAATTCGCCGCCAGATATTGTTCAACGCTATTAGCCCGCGTGATGATGCCACTAACGTCGGGATCAATTCCGAGAATTGCGACAAGGCCCTTCCCGTGCAGTAGCTTGGCAAGCCGGCGGGCTGCAATTCGACCGGCCTCGTCTTCATCATTCAGGATGTAGGAGAGCCTGTTGCCCGGAGGGATTGGAAGTGGGGAACCGATGATGACAATCGGAAGCCCGCTCAGCATTGCCCGTCGCACCGGAGTAATCAACGCCAACGCCTGATCCGGGGCAAGCACGAGCCCCTGGTAGCTTCCCTCCGCAACCCGCTCAACAAGTGCAATTTGTCCGTCGACATCATCTTCACGCGTTGGCGCGTTCCAATAGATCCGGACTCCCAGATTGACAGCGGCGGCCTGGGCTCCCCGGTGCGCGGATTCCCAAACCATGATGCCGGATGTCCGCGGGATAACCGCAATCGTCAGAGGAGTGGGCGCGTGGCAACTCAGGCATGACAGAAGCATCACGCCAGCAGAGAGATTCGAGCACAAAGACCAAACAGAACTCCGCTGACAAGATACGAAGCTGAAAATGCTTTTCATGTGAGTGCGAGGTTGAGTCTACGCTTGCGCTTTTACTCCCAGCAAGACGCACGGATTCAGCCAGGTGTTGTTTACCCTGGCAGCTTTTGCGGCAATCCCGATTACGTCCAGTTTCGAATCCCCCTCAAGCCAATCCTTATAGTCCATGTGAACCATGCCAATGTAGTCCGCCTATCTCATGCATGACTCCACCTGTCATCAGTAGGCTCAGGTCGTTCTCGGGAATAGGGTTTGCCCGGCTTTGAAACCGATTACAAAAATCCGACAAGCTGACCAGCATCTGCAACAGGGCTCCTGCAGTGCGCATTCGACCCAGAAACAGATTTCGGGATCGCGGAAATTACCATTTTGGAGGTAGTGATGAGAGGTTCTTCAGGAAGATTCTTCAAAATCCTTGCGCTGCTGCTGTTGACAACAGCGGCCACTTGTTTCGCGCAATTCTCGGGGAATATCCAAGGCACGGTAACGGACGCATCGGATGCCGCAGTGGCCAAGGCCACGGTAACTCTGACAAATACCAACACGCAGGTTACACAGACGGCGGTCACAAACGATACAGGCGTATATCGCTTTGTCAGCTTGGCGCCCGGGCCCTATGTCATTGCGACAAGTCATACTGGTTTCGCACCGACGCAGATATCGGTAACACTGACGACAGCCGAGACCCGCAATGTGCCCATTAAGCTCGAGGTTGGGCAGGTTTCAACACAGGTCAACGTAACTGCGCAGGCCCAATTGCTGGACACGGGTGACAGTCGTAACGAGCAGACGCTGGATACGCAGGCTCTGGAATCGCTACCGCTCGTTGCGAGAAACCCAACAGCACTTTTGGGCCTCACCCCCGGCGTTACTGGCAAGGGAACCGGAAACTCCACAAACTTCAACCCGGAAAACTATATCGACGCGAGCGCCAATGGCCGTGGACAAAACGGCAATCAGTATGTCGTGGACGGACTTGATGTTACGAGCAGCATTCGGCCCGGAGTCTTGAACCTGACGCCCAACGTGGATGCGGTCTCGGAAGTTTCCGTTCAGACCAATACCTACAACGTGGATTACGGCCGGGCCAGTGCGATTCAGACCGTCATGACGACCAAGTCCGGCACAGAGCACTACCACGGTTACGCGAGCGAATACTATAACTACCAAGGGCTCAACGCGCGCGGCGAGTTCGGCGTGCCTCAGCCGAACAAAGTCAATCCATATCACCTGAACAACATGTCGTTCGGAGTTGGCGGACCAATCTGGCCGAAACACAAGTTTTTCTTCTTTGGTTCCTATGAGCCATACCTCTCCCTCACCTCCAATGGCGCGTCTGTCCAGACGTATGAGGATCCTGCTTTCCTGGCGTTTGCGCAGGCAGCACAGCCAAACTCCCCTGAAGTTCAGCTGATGGCAAATTACAAACCGACAGGAGCGACCACCACGGGAGTAGCTTCTACTGCGGAACAGGCTTTTGGCGCGCAGAACCTTGACGCAAATACAGGCTGTGCAACGCCAAGCACTGACAATATCCCTTGCAGCACACCTGTCTTCGACCATGGCAACTTCAATTCGTCTAGCTACAATAATGCAAAACAGTGGAACATCCGCCTGGATAAATACTTCACAAACGACAGACTCTATGGCAACTTCATTCGCAACACGATAAGCCAGGGCGGACCGGCAATTCGGCCTGCTTTCAACACCACGAATGCATTCTACGGGGCTTCCATCCAGGTAAACGAAACGCACACTTTCTCTCCGACCATGCTGAATGAAGCCAGCTTCGGATACAACCGCATCGAGGGAATTCTCAACCAGACTGGCAACTTTACGGTACCGATTGTGAGCGTCAGCCAACTCGGCGTCGGATGGGGAATCGGATTTGCGCAGGGTGACTACATCCAGCACAGCTATCACTGGCGCGATGTGCTCACCAAGGTTCACGGTGGACATAGCTTCAAGTTCGGCTATGAAGGATGGCATGGGGATGATCTTGCGCTGTTTGCCGGCGCCTATGGTATTCCCAGCCTCTATTACAACAACATGATCGACCTCATCAACGACAAGCCATACACCGAGAACGGTCTTTCCTACAACATCGTGAGCGGCAAACCACAGCCCGGACAATATGAGTTCGCAATGAATACCGGCGGTCTGTTTGCAGAAGATACGTGGAAGGCAACCAGGAAGCTGACGGTCAATTACGGCATCCGTTATGACAACTTCGGGAATGCCTATCCCATCGGCGGTACAGTGCTCGCAAACTTCCACCTGCCCTCCAACAGCAACTTGCAGCAGCAGGTCACAAATGGCGTGATGACACAACAGAACCATGTGTATAACAGCTCGATGAACTGGGTCTTCAGTCCGCGCGTCGGAGTTGCGTGGGATCCGGTCGGAGACGGAAAGTGGGTAGTGCGAGGCGGTGTCGGCCTCTACCATGACTTCGTAACCTTGGGAAACAGCGAAAATGGCCTGAAGGGAAATCCACCCGGGTTCGTTGTTCCAACCTTCAAGAATGACGGCTCTACCGCTCCGCCAATCTTCGGTTACGGCACTCAGAATAAATACCCGTACGGCTTCGAGTATCCTGCGTTCGTCGGTACCCCGCTCGATGCGAAGGGAGGAGTAGTTGGCTCCAACATCAGCGTAGGCGGCGTCGATGTCAAGATGTCAGCTCCACGCACGTGGAACTGGTCTGCTTCGGTTGATCGCGAAATTGTGCGAAACATAGTTGCCAGTGTCGGATATGTCGGATCTCATTCCGCAAACCTGGTCATCGGGGGAGGAAACACGGGGGCGACCTCGTACGGAGTGGATGTCAATGTCTACGACGGTGATCTCATCCAGCACATTCAGTGCACTGAGAATTCCACCACCAACTCGTGTACGGGCATTCAGACCCGTTTGAACACGAGCTTCGGGTCCGTCACTTATGCAACCAATGGAGCCCGTGCCAACTACAACGCGTTCATCGCTGCGGTTAAAGGGCGCTTCCTGCAGAGGGGATTTGTGACGGCCTCCTATACCCGCTCATCATCCCAAGATGACTGGCAGATTTACCCTGGCGTCTATCCTTATGACAAATACTATGGCCCGTCGAATTGGAATGCTCCCAACCGCTTCTCGCTTGGCTGGAGCTACCAGATCCCAGGAGTGAATAACAAGGGTGGCTTTGTAAATCGCCTGTCCAACGGTTGGATGCTGGCTGGATCGACCATCATGCAATCCGGAACACCGTTCACAGTCTCCACCAATGCTTCCTTCCAGGCTCAATTGATTAATCCTGGTTTGCCGGCGACCCCGGATAACCTGCAGTTTGCGGGCAATAGTGGCGACTTCAACGCAGACGGCGACAACTTCGACTTCCCCAATGTCACCACTTACAAGCAGGGCACAAGTCGCGCCGACTATAAGGCTGGTGTCTTCCCGCATTGCACCAATGGGAACTTCAACAACTGCGGACCGTTCACTCTTCCGGCCATTGGCCAGCAGGGCAACCAGAAGACGAACCAATTCCAGAACCCAGGATTCAACGAGTCGGATATCTCTGTAAGCAAGAGTACAGCCATCACCGAGCGTTTCAGGCTCGAGATTCGAGCAGACTTCATCAATGCGTTCAATCGGCCCAATCTAAAGGGCGTAGACACCAACGGCAATGATGGAACGAACTTCGGTACGGTAACGCAGACTGAGATTCCACGCAATATTGTCCTCGGGGCGAAACTGACGTTCTAACGCACCTTACATCAACTGTGGGAGCGGCCGGCCCCTCACCGGCCGCTTCTTCATTCCTATAGATACTGCTCACATATTCCGTCATCTCTCTTTTGAGGACACGCGGGCCTCATGGAAGCCGATTTGCTCAAGCGCCCGGTCAAAGCATACAAATAAGTTCAATATGTTGGAGCAACATGTCTTTTTCGCCGGGAGTACTTCAAGGCCGTTCGTCAAGGAATCTCAAAGAGTGGTGACGTTGTCGGCTAGATATATGCTCACTATTCTTCTGCTTTGCGCAGTTCCTCTCACAGCGGAAATAAGTCAGGCCGAACCGGTCGCTGGAGTTCAAGAGAGCCAGCAGGCTCCCACTGGAGGCATGGCCACGGGTGCGGCTCATCCAGCCGAGTACGACAGCGAGCACCGTCCCGTGACTGCCGGTGGATTCGTGAAGTCCGGCCCCATCATCTTTGAAAACGTGGCTGCAAAGGCCGGCCTCACGACCTGGCACCACACGGCGGGCACTCCGGAGAAACGTTACATAGTCGAGGCGAAGGGGCCGGGTGTAGCGCTGCTCGACTACGACAACGACGGCTGGCTGGATATCTACTTCGTGAATGGCTCAACCTATCGATGCGCTCGCATGGCAAGGCAGTGCCGCCACACTCGGCTCTCTTCCACAACAACCACGACGGCACGTTCACCGATGTTGCCGCACAAGGCGGGCGTGACCAACGATCGCTGGGGCTACGGCGGCCGTGGTAGCGGACTACGACAACGATGGCTGGCCGGACATCTACGTCAGCAACTTCGGCAAGAACCGGCTCTACCACAACAACCACGACGGCACCTTCACCGACGTCGCGGAAAAGGCAGGCGTGGCGATCGGCACGTGGTCGACGGGTGCGACATTTGGCGACTACGACGGCGACGGGAAGCTGGATCTTTTCGTCGCCGGCTATCTGCACTTCGACATCGAGCACCCGCCTGTGGCAGGAACGAAGACCGGTGGCGCCAGCTTTTGCTCGTATCACGACGACGCCGGTCATGTGTGGACCCCGCGGTCTTGAGGGGGAGGTGAATCACCTCTTCCACAACAACGGCGACGGCACGTTCACCGACGTGAGCGAGAAGGCGGGAGTCGCCGGTGTCGCCCGCTATTACGGCCTCGGACGCGCTCTTCGTAGATCTGAACAACGATGGCAAGATGGATTTGGTGGTCGCCAATGACTCCACGCCGAACTATCTCTACATCAACAAGGGCAATGGAACTTTCGAAGACCAGAGTTACGAGAGCGGATTTGCGTTGAATCAAAGTGGGCGTGAAGTGGCGAACATGGGAATCGCCGCGGGCGATTACGAGAACAACGGACACGTCGCCATCGTGACGACAACTTTCTCAGATGACTACGATGTCTTCTTTCGTAACGATGGGACCGCGACATTCAATGAAGTAAGCCCGGAAGTAGGTGTGGCTCAGTACACCTATCCCTTCGTCAGCTTTGGTGATGGCTTCATTGACTATGACAACGACGGCTGGAAGGATCTCTTCGTCGTAAATGGACATTTGTATCCGGAAGTCGACAAGCATCCGGAATGGGGAACGAGCTATGCCGAACGCCCGTTGCTGTTTCAGAACCTGAAGAACGGAAGATTTGCGCCAGTTCCTGCAGTAGAAGGAACTGGACTTGCTGTGGTCTGTGTGGCGCGAGGGGCAGCGTTCGGTGACATCTTTAATGATGGAAAGGTCGCCGTCGTCATCAATACCATGGATGGAGTTCCCGTTCTCTTACGTAACGTAAACTCAGACCATCATCACTGGGTGGAGCTGAGCCTGATCGGTGGTCCCAAGAGCCCTCGCGATGCGGTAGGCGCCACTGTTTACCTGACGGCAGGTGGCATCAAGCAAAGAGCAGATGTTTTGAGCGGTGGGAGCTACCTCTCGTCGAATGACCTGCGCCTCCACTTCGGACTCAATGATGCAGCGACGGTGGATGGAGTAGAAATCCACTGGCCAAGTGGCACCGTTGAGAAATTGAAGCTGCCCGGCGTCGATCGTATCTTTGCTATCGAAGAAGCCAAGGGAATTGTTCCCAGTGTCTACGATGCAATTGCGCAGAAGGCCAAGGCTGCCCGGTAATGACAAATCGCCGGGTGGATAAAAGCGGACAGTCCCGTGGTAATGCCGTAAGTATCGGCTCCCTTCTATTGGGAGTGCTTATCGCTGTGCTGGCGGGCGTCCCTTCCATATCTCAATCTCAGACTACGACTTCGCCGCAGAGTTCTCTGGCAACGATCTCCTCCGCGCTGCGAGATCATGATTTTGCCAGGGCGCTCGAGATGAGTACCGCAGCCGTACAAGCAAGTCCGCGAGACTATCGCTTGTGGACGCTGCAGGGATTGGCCTACCTGGGGCTGAACAAGCCTACGCTCGCAATTTCCTCGTATAACCACGCACTGAAGCTCTCGCCCGATTACCTTCCGGCTTTGGAAGGTGCAGCGGAGATTGCCTTTATGGAACGCAGCGACAACGCAAAGATGCTGTTGGAACATCTCCTGCGGGTGCGTCAGGGCGATCCAACAGCGCATGCCATGTTGGCTGTGATTGAGTACAGATCACACAATTGCGCAGGAGCCGTTGATAACTTCGCGAAAGCGGGACCGGCGATTGAGACTCAACCCGTGGCGCTTGCCGAGTATGGCGTCTGTCTCGCACAACTGAATCGGTTTGACGAGGCAATTTCTGTTCTTCAAAAAACTGTGAGCCGCCAGCCAGACAATCAGGACGCTGCCTACAACCTGGCGTTGGTTCAATGGAAGGCCAAACATTCCCCTGACGCGCTGAGCACGCTGCGGCCCTGGATCGAGTCTGGCGCTGCCGATGAAGATGTGCTGATGCTTGCAGCAGATATTTATGAGTCTCAGAATGAGACACCGCGAGCGGTCGAGCTTTTGCGTAAGGCCATTCTCCTGAATCCAAAAAACGCTGACGGCTATCTTCAGTTCGCCTCACTCTCCTACAATCATGACTCGTACAAGGTCGGCATTGACATGCTCGATGCGGGTCTCACCCAACTACCGGACGACGCGAGATTGTATATTGCTCGCGGAGTGCTTTACGCGCAGCTTGGAGACATGGCGAAGGGGTTGTCCGACTTCGAGAAGGCGAACAGCATTGATCCCAGGCAGCCATTCGCGGGTACTGCAGAAGGATTGGTGGCGTCTCAGCAAAGCAACTTCAATCAAGCGATCGAGGTATTCCGCAAGCAGGGCACACAGAATCCAAATAATGCGTATACGCAGTACCTGCTCGCCGAGGCGCTGTCAAACGGGGGCAAGCCGGAGGACCACCTGGAAGCGGTCAATGCGGCAGTGCGTGCCGTTAAACTCGACCCTAATCTGGTCGCTGCTCACGACCTGCTGGGCATGCTCTACTTGCAAGACGGGAAATCGGAACTGGCAGCCGCAGAATGTCAGGCAGCCTTAGATCTTGATCCCAAGGATCAGGAAGCCCTGTATCACTTGGTTCTCGCGATTCGGAGGACCGATAGAAAAAGCGAGATTCCTGCTCTGATGAAGCGTCTGGCCGAACTGAAGAACGCAGACAAAGCGGAAGGGGCACAACAAAAGCGTTACAAGTTGACAGATGACTCAGCACCACCCAATCCACAGGCTGCTCAGTAACACTCTGCTCGCGGTCCCATTCCCTCCAGGATGCCACGGTGAGCAAGGGACACTTCGACACTGAAGCGACGGATGACGACCGCCCTTAACGCTTGAGCAAAGAGGGTGTATTTTCTCGAGCGTCATCTGTATGTCGCGCGGTTATTCAACTTTTAGGCGGATTTTGCAGCCTCACACGATACTCGTAGCGGTCGCCCCGGGAGACCGCTACGCCCACTTCAAGTGGTCGACCTTCCTTGAGATGTGCCACCCGTGTAACCACGAGAACCGGTGACCAGGGCTCGATCTTTAGGCGCTCGCTTTCAGCTTCGGATGCGGGGCGGGTTTCGACAGTGTCAGTTGCTTCAGCGGGAGAAAGCCCATAGCGGCTGCTCAGAAACTCGTACAAAGATTCGGTTTCCTGACTGGCATCAACGAACCCCGGTACAAGAACACTGGGAATGTAGTTGACCATGAGAGTCATCGGCTCGTCATTTGCCAATCGAGTTCGCCGGAGTTGAATGACGCGCTCTTCAGACGAGAGTTGAAGAAGCCTTTGAATTTTCTTCGGAGCGGGAATTTCCGCTACCTCTCTTGCTGCAGTGTGTGGAACATAACCGAGCGCCCTCAACTGCTCCGTCCAACTGGTGATGGCATTCAAATCATGTACAAGCTTCGGTTCCTGTCGAAATGTGCCCCGGCCCTGCCGACGGATTAGCAGCCCCTCAGCAACGAGGTCATCGATAGCTTTCCGGATTGTGATTCGGCTGACGGAGAAGCGCCCTTCAAGCACGGCCTCCGGGGGAATCATCGTACCGGCTTCGGATGTCGCCAATTCTTCCCGCAGCTTTTCGCGGACCTGAACGTAGAGAGGAATCCGAAGCAGAGACTCATTCTTCATCGAAGAGATTATAACAACGATCTCTTTCGAACGCCCGCCTACCATGCGCTAATCCACTTAAAACACAGGCTATGACTCGCTTTTGACGACTTTCTCGGAAGACTATATATAATGACGTCATTATGTTTCCAAACTTTGCAGACGCGTGCCGCTGCGGCCTTCTATGTGTGGTGACGTTAGTGACGTTGTTTGTGCCGTCTTCGACAACCTTCGCGCAAAGTAACAATGGGATCTCGAAAACAATCAAATCTGTCTCTGGAGTTCCCGGTGATCGGTGGATGGAGATTGACCTCTATTGGTTTGAGCCGACCGACATTCCAGTTTCTGTGCATCGTTTCTGGGATCGCTTCTATCCGTTGTATGACAGAGTCGCAGGTGACCGTGGAGTAATCCTGAACGTTGGCTGGACCGTCGGCTACATCATGGAGTGGTCCGGTGACTTAAATCAGCGAATCACCTTACCTTCAGGTACAGGGCAGCAGCCCTGGGTGCAGGAGAACTCGCCGCTTCCGGGCACAACTGCCGATCGCAAGCGAGAATGGAGCGAGCGCTTCGCAAACAAGGTAATGATGTCGCGCCAGGGGTATGGAGCATGGACTTACGGTCAGCTCCGAACCTTGAATGACGCTATGCGACAAGAAGCAAAGCAGCGCGGAATCGAAAACTTTAAGGTCGGAAGCCTGGTGTATGCGTGGAATGACGCTTACGGTGAAATTGCGCCGTGGGCGAAAAAGCATGACGAAGCATTCACTCACTGGACCCTAGATGCGTCGCTGAATTTCAATCATGGAACCAACTTCAACCCTGGCGCGAAGCTGCATCAGGACGCAACCAGGCTTGGGTCACTGCCGGAAGGAATCCAGGAAGGAGCCACAGCGCACAGTGTCTTTGCCTCGCAGTGGGGAAGCCTCTCCAAATCCGTCGGACTTGACGCCATCATGCTCCGTGACTCCTTTGGAATGCCGGTGCCGTATGAGCGAGCGGGACCATGGGGAGCGGTTGCTCCTTCTCCGGAGTTGATCGCAGAGGCCACTGAGAACGTCTCTGCGTTAGTCAGAGAAACGAAGACATCGAACCCGAAAGCCCTTGTCATGATGTACTCGAACGCTGCGAGTGCGATGAGTGACTGGCGAAGCAACGGCCTTGATCTCGAACGAATCGCCCGCGAAGGCTTTCTTGACATCTTTGTTGATCAAACTTGGGCCGGGGCATGGAATGAAGTAGGTGTTCGCCACAACGCCTTTTGGAATGTGCCCACGCTTGGCTGGACGTATCAACTCACTTCAACGCTGATGCATGCTGCCATTCTCTCCGGCAGTCACGTTCGCCATTACCCCCTGATCGAGACTTTCGACGCATGGGAGTCCTGGGACGTTCTGCACAGTGTGCCCGACCGCCTGCGCTGGGGTATCTGGGCGTATTCACATGCCTCCGTAAAGACACCGCGCGGAATAGAAGTTCCAGCGGGTTCTTATATCTCATGGGCGAACCAGGGTAAAAATCTGTTGACAGAGAGTGATGTCGTTTTCTTGAAGACAAACATCAACGCGGCAGTGAGTGATGCTCATCAAACCTCGCAGGTCTACGGACCCGTACTCGTGTATACGCGCAGTGCATCGCGATGGCAGGCGGAACACGCTCGGCCACACTTCGACGTAAAAGAGTGGCTCGATGAGCAAACAGGTTCAGTGATCAAATGGCCGGTGCCCGTCCTCTCATCGACGCGGATTGAGTGGCTCCCCGACATCCAGGCGGATATGTTCATTCTTGGCTCGCCCTCTCATCTTTCAAATCAAGAGTTGCTCTCCGTAACGCGAATCATAAAAGAGGGACATCCCGTCGCAATCTTTGGATCTCCTGCTGGCGGAGTAGACGAGCAACTGCAAAAGTTTGCCGGCCTGAGCGCAGCAACTCAGATCAGAACCCCTTCGACAATCATGAACGGTACGGCGTCCACATCAAGCGTCAAGATTGTGAGTGATCTCCCGCTGCAATTTCCGGTACGCCAAAGCCTCAGTCAGAATGTGGCTGCAAAAACAGCCGACACTCTCTATACGCTCGAACATAGTCCCGTTCTCGTTCTGAATAGGCAAGGCAGCAAGCGAGTCCTAAGTTGGGATCCACCAGATTTTGTGGACGCGTGGGACAAGCCCCTCAAGGAGACTTGGGGCGGAAGCGCGGCGCCATACGCTCTTACGGCCGGTGCCATGAATCTTCTACTGAAGGATCAAGAAGTACTTCATGCAACGCGTATAGATCTTGATCAGACAATGAACATTAGTGCGTGGCGTACACAGGACGGGACGCTGCATATACTAGCCGCCAACCTTGAAGAAGGACTACGAGACGACGCTGATATGAATAGAACAGCCACGTTGCAGTTGCCCGAACAATGGAAGGATGTAGTGTGGCATTCGTTGTGGAAGGAAGATAAGGAGAAGCCGAATGCTACTCGGAGCACATTCAACGTCTCGAACGGAATACTCACTATTCAGCTCGCTCAAGCTGCGTCTCTTCAATTGGAAGGGCGCGTTACGCAATGAAGAACGACTTCGCGTGCTTTCGCCCGGCAAAGTTCGGGGAAATGGCAACGGACTATCGTCTGCAACGTACGACGTAAGATCATAGCCTCGGCTCGCTTCTGGAATGCCGGGAGATTAGCATTTCGTGATTCACGGTGCGTACTTTTACGCAACTGTCTTGTGAATACTAAAGAGGAGCGTGGTGGATAGATTCGACGTTCTAGAAACTATTCGAGTCTGTGGCATTGTGCCTGCTGTACGAGTAAATACAGAAGCTCAGGCCCTCCGTGCGCTGGACGCGCTGGAAAATGGTGGCTTGCGAGTTGCCGAACTCACGATGAATGCGGAGGGAGCAGCACAGAGATTGGAATCAGCAGTCTCCCGCTTCGGTGATCGCATGATCATCGGCGCAGGAACTATTCTTAATGCCGATACTGCAAGGATCGCGATTCTGGCGGGAGCGAAATTCATCGTAAGTCCTACGCTCGACCCGGCAACAATCGAAACATGCCGAAAGCACAGCATAGCTGTCTTTCCCGGAGCTTTGACGCCAACCGAGATACTAAACGCGTGGAGAGACGGCGCAGACTGCGTCAAGGTTTTCCCTGCGAGTTCCGTCGGCGGCCCAGCCTACATTCGCGCCGTGAAAACACCGCTTCAACAAATTAAGCTGATGCCGATGGGCGGCGTCTCCCTTCACACCGTCGCTGGTTATCTGCAGGCAGGCTCTTTTGCTCTAGGCGTTGGAAGTGATCTCGTGAGCATCTCTGACCTTGGAGAACATGGCGGAGCGGAGATATCGAAACGCGCAACGGAATACAGGCTGCGGATTGCAGAAGCTCGCTCAGGGATGGAGAACTAACCGTGAGCCCACATTCACGACTCGAGCGCCATTTTGCCGACTCTAGAAGACCTCGAAGTTGATTCTGAAGTTAGGATGCTAGGTAGCCGTTCAACCCATGAACACAAAAGATTCTCCGACTAACTCGCCATATGTCTTGTTCCTTGGTGCAACGGGAGCACTAGGGGGAATGATGTTCGGCTTTGATCTAGCAATCATCGTCGGCGCGGGGCCGTTCCTGGTACAACATTTTGGGCTTAGCGACTTCGGGTTAGGTTGGGCGTACAGTTCACTTCTATTCGGCTGTGTATTGGGCTCTATCGCGGCGGGCAGGTTGACGGACAAATTCGGACGGCAACGCTTGCTGGTCCTGGTGGCGATTTTGTTCCTTATTACGTCGTTGGCAACGGGTCTTGCGCCCACGTTCGCAATGCTGGTAACTGCTCGCTTTCTTGGTGGTATAGCAGTCGGCGGCGTCTCAGTTCTCTCGCCCATGTATGTTGCAGAGGTGTCACCTCCAAGCATGCGCGGCCGAATGGGTGCAGCATACCAGATGGCGATCACTGCGGGTATCCTCGCCTCTTACTGTATTAACTACTGGTTGCGAAATCAGGGAGAGTGGAACTGGCGGTGGATGTTCATTACCGGCTGCTTGCCAAGTGCAGTGTTCTTCCTGGCCCTGCTGCGCGCCCCGGAAACACCACGCTTTCTGTTCAAAGTGGGCAGAAAGCAGGAAGGAGCAGCGCTACTTGCGCGCATCATGAATGAAGAGGAAGCGGCACTCGAATCAGCTGAGATCGAGGCCAGCCTGGCCGGATCCTCCGATTCCTCAAAGTCGCCCGAAACACGGCCAATTCGTAGAGTCTTAGCCATCAGCTTTGTGCTGGCTGTCCTCATCCACGTTTCCGGAATCGATACGATCATCGATTATGCACCGCTTCTCTTGAAATCCGCTGGATGGAAGATTGATGCGGCTCTCTTTTCAACGTTTGTACTCGGCGGAATAAACTTCCTCTTCACCTTCGTTTCATTTTGGACGATAGACCGGTACGGCAGGAAACCTTTGTACATCGTGGGATCTACGGGTATGGCCGTGGTCCTCTTCATTGTGGTGATCGCATTGACGCTCGGTCACTTCGACGCTGGAGTTCTGCTGGGGTTGATGGCATTGTTCATCGCTTTCTTTGCTTCCTGTATCGGACCGGTATTCTGGACCCTGGTCCCGGAAATATTACCCAATGGGGTGCGGGGCAGAGCCATGGTTGTGCCCGTAGTAACACAGTGGATGACAAACGCATTTGTTGTCCTTCTCTTTCCAATGGCTTTCAACAGAATCGGCAAACTGGCCACATTCACTTTTCTCGCTTGCATGGCGGCCATTCAGGCGCTCTTCGCTTGGCGCTTTCTACCGGAGACAAAGGGGAAAACATTGGAAGAGATTGAAGAAGAGTGGAGCGATCGTCGCAAAAGCATAGCCCTGCCGCGCTAAAAGTAAGACCGAGGAGGATTGCGAATGTCTGATGTGGAGTTGACGTTTCCTGAGCAGCTTGTGAAGGTGCGAGATGTGCTGCTTTCGCAGACTGTGAAATTACGTGATGTCGCCAATACCTTTGCCGACGCCATTGCAGCCGGTGGGTTGGTGCACATCTATGCGAACGGTCACTCGAGATTGGCTGTTGAAGAATTGTGCGTTCGTATGGGTGCGCTTACTGGATTTCATCCTATCCTTCCCATTACTCTCTCATCCTTCACAGACGTGGTGGGACCTAGCGGACTCCGAGTAGGACAGGCGATTGAGAAAGTCGAGGGGTTGGGTAGCAAGCTTCTGGATGAAGTGGATATCGATACCAACGAACCTCTGATCGTGGTTTCAGCAACCGGGCAAACGCAAGCGGCGGTCGACATCGCGTTGGAATTTACCCGCCGCTATCCAGAGAATCCGCTGGTAGTGATCTCTTCGGAACTTCAGGCTCGCGAAGGTGCACCAAAACATTCTTCAGGGAAGACGCTTTATCATGTCGCACGAGAAGCAAAGCGCGGATTTTTTCTCGATAACGGTATGCCTCTAGGTGATGTGACGACAACGGTAACGGGACAAACGGGCACCTACAAGGTGTGTCCGCTTTCATCGATCGGAGCGCTTTCCATTGTTCATTCTCTCAATGAGCTGACAATTCGAATTCTGGATGCACGAGGTATAAAGCATCACGTTTTGGCGAACATGCACCTGGGGCAGACCCAGGACAATTACGACGCGTGGCTGGCAGACCAGAGGCGCCGGTATGCGGGCGCACTTTACAATTCACAGCGGCGAGAGGCGCGTTCATGAACGGACGACGATGTTATCTGATTACCGCCTCTTCAGGCATCGGGGCTGAAACTGCACGAAAGCTTGCCGGAGCAGAAGCGTGTTTTTACATTGTCGGCCGTAACGAATCCTCGTGTCGAGAGATGGTTTCTGAGTTGGAGACGCTGGGATCAGAAGCTTCTTTCACCGCAGGCGATCTTACGGATTCCGCCATCGCTCCCGCGGCTGTTCGAAAGTGCGTGGAGAAATTTGGCAAGGTCGATGCCCTGTTTAATGTCGCAGGCATCAGCGGACGATCGCTCGGAGATGGCCCCGTACACGAATGTACGGAGGAGGGTTGGGAGATCACGCTGCAGACGAATGCAACCACACAGTACCGCATGGCTCGTGAAGTCGTGCGGAGTATGCTCGCGCGGGAAGCAGCCGAGAACGGCGAACGCGGCGTCATCCTGAACATGAGCAGCATTCTTGCAATCCACCCTGACTCAAAGCATTTCGCCACCGTGGCTTATGCCGCAAGCAAGGGCGCCATCATTTCCATGAGCATCGCTATGGCGGCCTTCTACGCGAGTCAGCGGATTCGCGTCAATGTGATAGCACCAGGTCTCGTTCGGACACCTATGAGCGCGCGAGCATCTGCCGATCCGGAAATCGTCAACTACATGCACACCCGGCAGCCTCTGCTAGAGGATGTGATTCCAGTTGCCGACGTGGCGAGGACTTGCGTTCATCTGCTCACCGATGCTTCCCGGGCAATCACAGGACAGGTCATCCAGGTGGATGCCGGCTGGAGCATTGCATGACACGCCTCTACAGCAAAGCACTAACGACAACGAAGAAGTATGACGTGATTATTGTGGGTTCGGGGTCCGCTGGATCGACGGCAGCAATAGCTGCGGGACGTGCAGGAGCAAAGACGCTTCTTCTCGAGAGGCTTCCATTTCTCGGCGGTACCAGCACCGCCGTGCTCGACACATTCTATGGTTTCTATACTCCCGGCGGCACATCCTTAAGGGTTGTAGGAGGAGTCCCAGACGATGTGATCGCTGGACTCAAATCTTACCGCGCATGGTTGGAGCGTCCCAATACTCATGGAGCCGGCACTGGAGTTACCTATCACCCTGAATATCTTAAGGTAGTGTGGGAAGACCTTGTACAGAAGGCAGGCGTGGATATACTACTCAACGCGTGGATGCAGGATGTAGACTCCACCAGCGGCCACATCGACGGACTGGTTGTTGCTACGAAACTTGGACTTCGTCGATTCGAAGCCAAAGTCGTAATTGACGCGAGTGGCGATGCGGATGTTTGCCATTTCGGGGGTATAGGCTACGAACTCGCAGGTGATCTCGAGCCGGCGCAGACACTAACTACAACATTCAAGTTGGTAAATGTCGATATCGAGCACAGAAAGACCGTCAGCAAGCAGCAGTTCCACGAGTTGATGGCCAAGGCAGCGGAGAGCGGTGAATACAATCTGCCTCGTAAGGAAGGGAGCGATCACATTACTCCAGTCGATCATATGACCGCGACGATCATGACGCGTGTGCCTTCTTCTTTTAGGCGCGGACAGGAAGTGGTGAATGCTACAGATCCTGAGCTGTTGACTTCGGCCGAGATGGAAGGACGTAAGCAGGCTATCGAGTACGTCCGTTTTCTATGCGACCTGGTCCCCGGATATGAGAAGGCGCAGCTTGCCAGCTTTGGTACTCAAATCGGAGTACGCGAAACTCGTCGAGTCTATGGTGATTACCGTCTCACCAAAGAAGACGTGCTTTCCGCGAGACAGTTCGATGACCAGATAGGACTCTGTGGCGCGCCGATCGAAGATCACTACGACGGCACCGGAACAAAGTGGCACTATCTACCTGACGGACTTTGCGTGGGAATCCCCTACAGAACCTTGCTGCCCAAGGATGGTTCAAACCTATTGGTTGCAGGGCGTTGTTTTTCCGCGACCCACGATGCCCACGCAAGCGTAAGGTCGATGGCCCAGTGTATGAGCATGGGGCAAGCCGCGGGAACTGCCGCTGCAATGGCAATCGACCGGGACTGCACTCCGCGCGAAGTTGAAGTCAGCCTACTTCGTGACAGATTGCGCAAAGCCGGTGCAATCCTGGAGACTGCGTGAATGAGAATTGGCATAGTGTGAGACGGAACGGAATTCATGGAAAATTATCTTCTTGGAGTTGATTGGGGCGGAACCCGGATAAAACTCGGCGCGGTCTCGATGGACGGCTCTCTTCTATCACACGAGATGATGAGCCCGTCTGGAAGTACCGGCGCCGAGAATACCTACAATGCCGTCGTAGACCTGCTGCGAGAGATTATCGAGCGTTATGGTAAGCCCACGGGAATCGGCCTTGGCTTGACGGGGCCGACAGACCCTGACCGCGGTGTTGTTCTTCTTCCGGGAAAGATCAAGGATCTCGAAGGCTTTCCCATTGTCCAGCGGTTACGAAAGGAATTTGGCGTTCCAGTTTGGGCGGACAATGATGGAAGGGTCGCAATGTACGCCGAGAAGTACGCCGGTTTGGCCCGTGGACAACGCTGGGCCGTAACCTTGACGCTGGGCACAGGTGTAGGCTCCGGTGTCATGCTGGACGGCGCAGTTCTGAGAGATCCTCATTTTCAACTCGGCACACAGGCTGGGCATCTCGTGATCGACTTGAGCCATGATCAACTCTGCTTGACAGGAGCTCGTGGAACGGCGGAAATGCTGTGTTCCGCAACCGCGTTGGTACTTGCAGTTCGCAGTGGTCTGCAGCGTGGGATCGCTTCGGTACTCTCGGATCAATATTGGGATAACGCTCACAGCGTGGATTTCCGAACTATTCTGGATGTTGGGATTGCAGGTTCTGATCGACTCTGCCTCGACGAACTTCGACGGTGGACGGAGCGCCTGGGTTGGTTGTTGGTGAATGTTGTGCACGCTTATTCTCCCGAAGTGATCATCCTTTCCGGAGGCGCGACGGCAGCGGCACAGTATTTTTTGGAGGACCTTCGCAAGCACGTCGCCACCTACGCATTTCGTTACCCTCCAGGTGAGGCGGTTCCCATCGTCGTATCGGAGCTAGGTGATCACAGCGGAGTGATTGGCGCGGCACTGATGGTCAAAGAACGGCTCGACGCTAGCCCTGTCGTTGACGGATAGTGAGGCTCTTGCCTTATTAGCTTTGCTGTTAAATCGCCACATGATCAGGCGTGTTTGAAGTGAATGCAAAAGCGTCGGCCGCATTCTTTACCAGCAGTTGTTGAATATGTTCCTCCGAGAATCCTTCGGCCTTGAGCCTTGGAATGAAAGAGCGCAATATGTACGCCACTCCAGGGCCGCCACCATAAGATTTCCAATAGGATCGTCTCGCATTGTCGCCGCCGAGAAGAATGTGATTGCCCAGGGACAGGTCGAAGATCTTCTGGAGCAACTCGACTATCGTTGACTCTGGAAAATACTTCACCCGTCCTGGGCAATCGTACTCAATGTACGCACCCGTCTGGGCCACGTCGCGATGTACGAGCCAGTCCGGATTGCGATCGCCGTGCGAAATGATCACATGTTTCGGAGCAACGCCAAAAGACCGAAGCAGTTCAATCTGCTCAAGCATCATGGTTCCCAACTCGCTATGCGTCAAAATTGGCACTCCGGTTTTTAAGTGCACAATTGCCGCGGCCTCAAATGCTCTCTTCGTCTGCTTCGCAATGTTTTGATAGTCCGAGCCAACTTTAATAATTCCGGCTCGAGCTGAAGATCGGCTCACGATCGGCCCTTCGTAGGCGGATTTCTCCATGCCGACATTGACTTCGGCTTCCCATAGTCCGGCAATCTCCTCGATGCTGTAATGAAAACGCCAGTGAGAATCCAGATAGTAGCTTTCCTTGTGAACGCCAGTGCAGCCAATGACATGCACTCCCGTGCTCTTGGAAATTGCTATCAGCGCATCAGGATCGCGACCGATGCCGCAGGGCGTCGCATCCACGATTGTTGCCCCGCCTGCGTCGGCAAAATCGCGGACCTCCTCGATTGCCCGGTCTGGATCGTTCAATCGGAAATCTGGATGCTGAACTGTGATCAGTCCTCCAGTAATCGCCAGGTGTTCATGCGCATTGGTCGCGCCAAGCTGCAGAACGTCAACGTCCCCTAGGACTGTCCGAGCAAATCCCATCGTCTAACCCTCATCTAAACCAAACATAATGATGTCATAATGTATTTGCGGTTTCAAGCGCCGTAAGGACTTCCCTACTCTCGGCGGGCCTTGGGGAGGGGTTCAATGTAGCCCGAAAGGGCTTTCTGGACGCACACGTGACGTACGGCACCATCGGTGTCGGCCAAAGTAGAACGTGAGTTGTTGATTATTTGGTAGCGGCATCGGGGATCGAACCCGAACTCTCTGCCTTGAGAGGGCAGCGTGTTAACCGATTACACCATGCCGCCATACCCAGGTAGGAACAGCGTTGTCAGCGAGAAGCCCCAACCAGTTGAGTATACCAAGCTTGCCTGCAAATGAGAATTCCACGCTCCGCCACAATCTTCTGAGAAAAAGCAAGGAGCTATTCCCTGAAAGTCACGCACACGCCGTTTGGATCGATCACCGCGAACTCTCGCGATCCCCACGGCTTGGTCCCCAACGCGCCGTTCGGATGCACCTTGCCGCCACGCTTCTGAAACTCGTCATAGTACGCGTCAATTCCCTCCACGCTGATGCGCACCATCGTCTGATCGCCCACCGTGCGCGCCAGTGCTTTGTCCGTCATCCCGCAAATGTGTAGAAACGACTCCCCCCGCTGAATCCCCGCATAATTCGCCGGAGTAGCGTCTCGAAATCCCTCCGTGTACCCGCATATCTGGGTCCACCAGCGCAGCGATTCTTCCGTATCCGCCGCAGGCAACACCGGGGTCGATCCTGTAAATTTCGGCTCCATGGCGGATAGCATAGCCGAAGTCGCCACTACCCCGCCACTCCCGCCAGCCCGCCGCAAAATCCCGCGTCAGTCCCTACTTCCCCGCGATCTTTTGCTCCACCTGCGGCACCCATTCCGCCGCCACGTCCGGCTCCATCGTCTTCGCAATCGCCAACGCTTTCTCGTAGACCGGCCTTGCCTCACCGCCGCGCCCCATCGCCACCAGCGTATCGCCCAGGGCCATCTGCGCCTGCAGTTGATCAGGATCAATCCGCACCGCCGTCTGCGCCTCCACAAGCGCTGCATCCAGTTGCTTCGCCCGGGCCAGCGTGCCTGCGCGAGTCACATGCCCAAGAGCCGACGCAAATTTCATATCGAACGTTCCGTCATACACAAATACGCCGTGCTTGATCACCGCCGTCGGCTTCATCATCTGGAATTGCCGATAAGGATTCAGCACATTCGACCCCAGCTCAAACCCGGTCAGCGTGCCCGCGCTGATCAACACCGTTCCCGTCACCGTCTCCGGAGTATCCACCTGCAGATTGAACCATCCCGTATCCGCCGAAGGCAGCGGCTGGCAAGGAATTCCGTAGTCTCGAAAGTCCACCACCGGCTCCGCGAAATACGCGAACCAGCAATCCTTTATGCCGCGTTCATCTACATACTTCTTCACCGCCTTCAACTGCTGCGCCCAATCCGTATTGCTGTCGGTCAAATACTTATATGTATTCGACGGGCCGCCCCAGAACTCATTTGAATACGCAATGTAATCCGGATAAGCCCGCGTCGTCGACACCATGTGCCATGCCAGGAGCAGCCCCACCGCGTACACCCATTTCGGATTCGCCCTGCACAGCGCAACCGCGGCTGCGCCAATCAACACGCAGAGAAACGCATACATCGGCAGCACATGCCGCGCGCCGATATTCAATCCAGTGCCCATTGCGATGATGAAGTAAATCACCGGCGGCACCGCCATAAACAGAATTTCTCTCCGCGCCCGCAGCTTGCCCGCCGCAATCGCAAACACCGTAATCGCCAGCAAGATAAGAAACGCCGCCGTAGACTTGATCACGAACGCAACGGGAAAGTAATACCAGACGCCGTGCGCGTGTACCTGCCCAAAAATGTACGTGGGAAATCCTATCGACATCCCACGCACATCCACCATCCCATAGAGATACGATTCCGGCAGCACATGCCAGCGATGCAGCGCGAGAAAAATGCTCGGCTCAATTCCCTTCAACTGCTGCACGTAATCGCCGTACGAAGGATTGAGCGCCACCCCACCCGGCCTCGCCGCAAAACGAAATCCGTAGAACCCCCAAAGCACCACCACCGCGATCATCGAACTCAGCACAAACCCGCCCGCCAGTCGAAGCGCAAATTTCTTTCTGTCGGCCTTCTCCCCGCCCTGCGGCCACACCACTTCCGTCAGCAGCAACGTCAGCGCCATCGGCAGTATCAGCACACCGGAGTGTTTGGTGGCCAGCGTAAGTCCCGCCGCAAGTCCCAACGTCACCAGCCTGCCCCATCCCGGCGCTTTCACGTAGCGATACAGCGCATACATCGTCGCGAACATAAAGCACGCCACGCCCATGTCGGTTGCCACATACGCTCCATGCGCCACCATGTTCGGTTCAAACACCATCAGCGCCAGCCCGATCAGCGCCGCTCCCGTGCCAAACATCTCGCTCCCCGCGAGAAACACCAGCACCCCAAGCAGCAGCGTCAGCAGCCCCGACGCCAGGCGCGCGCGGAAAATCATCTTGCTCGCGACCGGCTCTCCGCCGTTGCCGAAAAGGAAATCGCGCCCACTAAGAAACGCTTCGATCTTGAAGTATTTCTTCCCTGTAAATTCGGGAGCGTGCAGATGCATGGGCAGCAGCGGAAGCGCCGCCAGCGCCTTCACCAGCGGAGGATGCTCAGGATTCATCCCAAAATCCCGCTGCGTCAGCGACATGTATCCAGCGTAGAGATGGTCGTCCTCATCCCACGAGAGCGACTGCTGCCGGATAGACAACGTGACTTCAAACACCAGGACCAGCAGCAGAACAACCAGTCCCACCATCCCCGCACGTTTACTCAATGGCCGATCGAACATATTTCACCCATTCGGCCAGGCACGCGCAATCGGGGAGAATTGCTCCAGGCCATATCGTTCTGAACTCACAAAAAGCTTCGCAAAAATTGTAAGTTTGAGAGCGATGCCATTCTAACGCAACGAACGTCATTGAGGGTTGGCCCGACACCGGTTGAGAGGGGTAGCCCAGATCTCGACTGCCGAACAAATGCGGGTGCCCCACATCTCGCGTTTGAGATGTTGGATAGCGATGTCGGCGGATCTCCCAGCTCTTGGTCGCTGAACAGATGCGGGTGCCCCATGTCTCGCGTTTGAGACATGGGATGGCGATGTCAGTGACCAAGATGAATCGCGGGGACACAACTTAGAGGAAAGATCAAAATCTCATCTCATTCACTTGCTAACCGCTCATTAGCTCCACGAATCAGGGTGCCCCATCCTTCGCGCCGTTTGCGAAGGGTGGGATCAACAAAAGCCGCACATTGTCATCCCGACCGAAGCGAAGCGAAGTGGAGGGACCTGCGTTTGCACTAACTCTTCCTATTTCTCGTGAGCGCGATATGATGGCTTCAACATTCGCAACTATCGCCAGCATGTCGAAAAGCTACGCTACATCCATCGCAATCCCGTTAGGCATGAGTTGTGCGAGCGCCCGGAAGATTGGGAATGGAGCAGCTTCCGTCAATATGCAACGGGTGCGAAGGACAAGTCGCGAATCGAATCCGAGTGGACGCGCAAGAAAGCGTGAAAGAGCAGCGGAGACGACTTTGCCCGGAAATGCAACTACCCCACTCAAGCCAAAAGAAGGCTTGAATGGGCACCCGCGAGGGTCAACGTATCTGCCAAAAGATGATGACGAACGCCTTCGTGCTTACGAGGGTGACCCGCCAGAAATACGACCACATCAGAAGATCGGTGTTTAAACAGGGCATGTGTTAAGCTGGCAAATTGGGCGGTCAACGATTTTTAAGCTCATGAGGATCACCTGAATGCATTCGGATGATTCGGTCATTGCTGATGCTGACAGGATATGCGAGGCTAGCGCAAAAATCCATGCATCGGTCACCAGAAATATAAGTGCATCGATTTCAATGCTAAGGATGCTCATAAAGGATCGAACATCCTTATTAGGCACGAAATTATAGACAGGGGCCTCAGCTAATAGCCGCTGGTCTCCCCGACCAGATCGATAACCATAGAAAAGGTCATAAAACATGGAAGTAGGACGAGCATTCCAGTCAGTGACATAAACCCAGCATTCACTCTCTCGGCAAAACATGTAGGCTAGACGCTCTGCGAGTATCTGTAGAACGGAAGCTTCTTTGGGTAGACTGCAGGATAAATGGTCAAATTCTTGAGATTGATCTCGCAACAAGAGCACATTATCCAGTTCCTCAAAATTCAAAGTATGGTTGGCTTCTTCTTTGCTCATAAGCATCATGAACTTACTCTCCAAAAGGCGGGTGGCCCAGATCTGAAATCAGTCAAAGATTCTGGGGTGCCCCACATCTCGATTTTGAGATGTGGGATGCGATGATCGGATGTTAAGAGAACTTTTGCAACTTCCAAGCGGGCCGGCGGCGGGAAGCCGCTCTAGATCCCCAGCTTTTTCACTTCGTCGTTGTAATACTTCCGATAGAGAATGTCCCACTCCTGGCTGCCTTCAGGAATGATCCGGCGCTGCGAGGCAATCTTTTGCCGAGCCGCCATATCGATCTTCGTCTCTTCCATCAGCAGCGCTTCCAGAGCCTTGCGCGCTTCCTGGCGAACCGCGTTGCGATCGTCCAGAAACTCGCACTCGTCCGTGTCCGCCAGCGTGTCGGCCACCACGTGCGCCATCTTGTTCAGCTTGTCGCGGGTAATTCTCACAGGACCGCCTTGTATTTCTTGGCCAGCTCCAGCTTGACCTTTTTGAACATCTCCGCGTAGCTCGCACCCGTGCGGTTCATCTCGTCCTGGTAGGCGTCGAGAATCACGCGCACTTCTTCATTAATGCGGTCTTCCAAGGTCAATTCTTCCAGCAGACCGCTCAGAACATGATCCTCCACCACGTGGATCTTGTCGGTTCGGATCACTTTTGCATCGACGAGACGCTTGACGGTTTGCCGGGCGAGATAGCCTACGTAATCTTTTGAAAAAATCATTGATCTTCTTCAAAATATAGCACATGCGGGAAGCGTTTACCGGTGTCCGCACACACCTTTAGAAGGGGATCTATGCCCCCGGCACCCGGTGAGGACAGACCGACGTGTTTACGCAGCCTTCCGCCAGCCTCAGCCGCTCCACTGCCCTGCCGCCAACAATGTGTTCCCGCACAATCTCGTCCACATCCGAAGGCTGCACATGCCCATACCAGACCTGCTCGGGATACACCACCACCGTCGGCCCATGCTCGCACTGGTCCAGGCAGCCCGACTTGTTCGCCCGTACCCGCCCCTTCAGCCCCAGGGCGTCCAGTTTCTGCTTCAAAACCACGTGCAGTTCACTTCTGCCATCCACCGTGCACGAAGGGCGGGCACTGCCCGGCTCGCGATGATTCACGCAGACAAATACATGACGTTCGAAGTTTGCCAAATCTCCCCCTCCTTCCATCCTAAAACAGGTTCGCGGCAACAGCCATTGGCGAAACCTGAATCGTTTCTAAGAGATTCCTTCAAGACAGCTTGCGGGATGTAGTAATATCGCGCCGAGTCACCTGGAGATTCCCCCCAATGCAAAACAACTGGACACGACGAAGCGTCTTAAATGGCGCAGTAAGCATGATGGCAGCAGCGGCGCTCAGTGGCGCTCGCGCGTGGCCGGAGAAAAAACTGGCCGACAACCCGCAGGAAACCACATCGGGCTCCCCCCAGAACGCAATCACACCCGCCGCCGCGCTCAAACGCATCATGGACGGCAATGCTCGTTATGTTGCCAACCAGCCATCCGTAAAGGACTACTCTGCTGGCCGCGCCGCCCGGGCCACCGCACAGCATCCCATCGCCGCAATTCTCAGTTGCGCAGACTCGCGCGTCGCACCTGAACTGATCTTCGACCAGTCTCCCGGCGACCTTTTTGTCACCCGCGTTGCTGGAAATTACATGAGCCTCGACCTACTCTCCAGCCTGGAGTATGGCGTCGCCGTCCTCAATGCCCCGCTCATCCTCGTCCTCGGCCACTCCAACTGCGGAGCCGTCAGTGCGGTGGTGAAGAACGAGAAGAAGGAAGAAGCCCTTCCCGGCCACATCTACATGATCGTGGACGCGCTCCGTCCGGGCGTACAGGAAGCCATCAAGGAGGGCGGCCCCGATGTGCTCGACCATGCTATCGTCGCCAACGTAAAACACAACGTCACCCGCCTGCGCCGTGCCCAGCCCATCCTGCCGAAACATATTGCTGACGGAAAACTGAACGTCGTCGGAGCCGTCTACGACCTCGCCACCGGACAGGTGAAAATGGTCTGACTTGTTCCCGGCCCGGGTTCTCTGAGATCGCGCCAATCATGCGGGAGACGGTCGATGGGGAGCGAAACCAGGAACCCGGGGACATTCGGATCGCCCAAGCGTCCCCAAATGTGAGCAGGATCACATGCAAAAGCTCGTCGTTTTGTGCATCTAACTGGCGGTTTTCCTGCAATCCCTCACACTTTAGAAACGGCCGAAAGACGCCCATTTTCAATGCTTTTGACCTCGAAACCCTCCCAATTCGCCGCAAAAAACCGTATTTCAAAAACGCAAAATCCTATGGAAAACTAGTGCCTTTACCTACAGGGATTCTGGGAGTAGACTCGCCCATCTGCGACAATGAGCTTAAACATGCACCCTGATAATCTCGTAATTCTCAAAGACGACATGGTGGCCTTCATCGAAGGACACGGTATGCGCCGCCTTCCCGGCTTCATCACTGAAGACATCGCCACCGTCGAATGGGAAGACGAATCGAACCCAGAAAGCTGGAAAGATTTTGTTGAACTGGCGAAGTCCGCATCCGCGCCATTCCTTACGATGAGCGAGATCCTGCTGGAGAAAGACGACCTGGAATTGCTCGTTGAACAACTGCGCGATCAGAACTTCCCCGAAGAAGAGGCCCCCGAAGTTGAGGAGGCAATGACACTCGTCAATTACGTGGGGAAGACCGGATTTGTTCAGCTGGGCTTTGCTCACCAGGGAATCATGTTCATTCATGAAACCTCTACGCCGTGGTACGACCGTTACCAGCAATTGCTTGAAAAGGTCGAGGACTACAACGACATCGTTTTTGAAGCCGGCGGCGACGAGGACGAAAACGAAAGCCTGTGAGCCGCGCAGACCTCGCAACACCCGGCACGAAACAGGCATGGCTGCTTCCTCAATCGGACCCCGTGCGAACGGCAGAGCTCTCGGCCGCGGCCGCTATACCGCCGTTAATCGCTGAGCTACTGCTCGATCGCGGTGTAAACACTGCGGAAGAGGCACAGCGTTTCCTCAATCCCAAGCTTGATCATTTGCTCGATCCCTATTCCATGCATGGCATGGCTGCGGCTGTGGCACGCGTGCAGGCCGCGATTCGCAACCACGAGCCAATACTGATCTACGGCGATTACGACGTAGACGGAACAACGGCGGTCGTCCTGCTGAAGACTGCGATTGAGACGGCTTGGAGGCGAGGTTCGTTTCCATGTGCCGCATCGGCTGCTCGAAGGATATGGCATGCAGGGCAGCGTGCTGGAGACATCGTTTGCGGAAGGCGTTCGCCTTGTGATCAGCGTCGATACAGGCATGCGCGCTTTCGCAGAGGCAATTGTTGCCGAGCGACTAGGGCTGGATCTCATCGTTACCGACCATCACCTGCCGGACGCTGGGCTCGAGTTGCCGCATGCTCTGGCGATTCTTAATCCCAATCAGTCGGGCTGCGGTTATGAATGCAAGCACTTGTGCGGCGCGGGCGTGGCCTTCAAGCTGGCGCAGGCACTATTGGAAGCTGAGGACCGCGAGCGTACTCGAACCAAAATGCTGCCGTCATTCCTGAAGATGCTGGTGTTGGCAACCGTGGCAGACGCGGTCCCATTGCTCGGGGAAAACCGCGTGATCGCGAGTCTGGGACTAACGGAACTGCAACGTCCAGTCGGCGTGGGCCTGCGGGCATTGATGGAAGAGGCCAAGCTCGATCCTGCAAAGCGCCCACTCAACACCGTGGATATCGGCTTTCGACTTGCACCCCGCATCAACGCGGCGGGACGAATGGATGTCGCATCGGAAGTCGTCGAACTTTTCACGACTCGCGACCCGCTGCGCGCAAAAGAGTTGGCGGAAAAACTTGAGCGGCTGAATACGGAACGGAAGCAGACTGAGCTTAGAGCGTTGGAAGAGATTGAATACAAGCTGTCGGAAGATATGAGCTTGCGGGAAGCGCGGCTGGTCGTGTTGGATGGAAAGGACTGGCATCGCGGAGTGATTGGAATCCTTGCATCCCGCGTGGTCGATCGAACCGCCCGGCCTGCCATCGTGATCGCAGTCGAGGACGGAGTGGCCTACGGATCAGGACGCTCGGTGCCCGGATTTCATTTGTTGCAGGCAATAGAAAGTTGCGCGGAAATCTTCACGCGTTTTGGAGGCCACGCTCACGCAATCGGATTTGCGCTTCCCGCGAATCGGTTACAAATCTTACGAGATCGGCTGGCAGAATACGCACTGGCCAATATCGAGGCGGGGCTGCCGGTTCGCACGATTGAGTGCCACGGATCCCTTGCCCTCGAGAACATTACGCCGGGGTTTTATACATGGCTGCGGCAATTGGAGCCGTTCGGCATGTCCAACCCCGAGCCTATCTTTATCGCGAAGAACATTTCGCTCGCTGCTCCGCCGCGGATCATGAAGGAGCTCCACATACGCTTAACTCTGGCGCCAGGGCCAAAGGGAAAGAATATCGCCGCGCTGGGATGGAATTGGGCGGAACGCATTGCACAGCTTGAGTTGGAGCAGGGCAGCACGATCAACCTCGCATATCGTCTGCGACAGAATGAAAACCCCAACTTCAGCGGCCTGGAGTTGGAGATCGCGGGACTGGAACGAGCGTAGTCTGCGCACACCATTCCCGTCCCTCTGTCGCATACTAATTCTGTCCCTTGCTGAGATGGCTCCGCATCGACGCAAGCGCGAACGCGGAGCCACGACGGACGCAATCATTTGACATCGAGGTAAACCCAGATATGTGCCGGAATATCAAAATGCTTTTCAACTTCGAGCCGCCGGTGACGGAGGACGAAGTGCGCGCGGCATCGCTACAATTCGTAAGAAAAATCAGCGGTTTCAACAAGCCATCGAAGGCAAATGAAGAGCCATTTCTAGCGGCAGTAGAAGAGATCGCCGCTGCGGCTGGCCGGTTTCTCGCATCCCTGGAAACGAATGCTCCACCTAAAAACCGCGAAGAAGAAGCTGCAAAGGCAAAGGCCCGCTCAGCGGAAAGATTTCGTACGCAATGAACATTCCGCTCGATTTCGCGGTTCGATTCGATCGCTAGAACTTATAGGAGAAGCCCATTCCGAAGACCGACCGCGCCTCGAGGTTTACTCCCGGTAGAATCCACCCAGCCACTTGTCCCACCCCGGCATCGAATGTCCACTTGGGATCTTCTCTTTGGGTTATTCGCACCGCGTAATCCAAGGTAGTTGGAATATCAGCGCCTGGCAGATTCTTGACGCTCTGCGGTTCCTGGGTGAAGCCAGCCGCAGGAACAGCAATCAAGCCGTGGAATAGCGGCAAAGCAATCCCGAGTCCGCCAAACATGCGGGCTACGAAGTCAGGAGAATTTCCGCCGATGCCAAAGATGGACGCGTTTGTTCCTTTGACACCGAAATTCAGCAGAAGTGGCGGCTTGGTTTTGCGCAGAGTACGCGTCGCGACGATGTAGACGTCGCCATTGTTATAGGTCGTGTTCGCGATGGCGCCACTCACATAGTGATCGTCCCAGCGGTAAACGCCGCCCACTGCAACAGCAGGCACCCACGCATGTTTCCCCATCTCTTCAGTTATCAGCGTCGCCTTCCCATGAATGACGTGAAAGCCGTTAAAAAACCAGAGGGGACTGTAATAAGGATTTTCGCCATTAGAATGCATACTGCGTGTGTATCCAACCTCGAAACGATTCGCCAGGCCCTCGGTCGCGGAAAGTGTATAGACAGATCCAATTACGCTGCCTGCCGCAACGAAATGGAAGCCTACGACTGGCTTTGAAAATAGATGGCCTGCTTCGGTTGGAACGGTATATGCGGTGGGCGTAATGAATCCGCCGGTCTGTCCTTCGAGGGTCATATTCTGCGCGTGCGCTTTGGAAATGCACATGGCAAGGGCACCTAGGGCGACGATAGCGAACAACCGGAGACCTTGATGTGCCATGACGGCACGACGCCGATCGCTTTGGACGCGGGATGAATTTACATGAGGCACGGCGGGAACTCCTGAAAGTTAATCTGAGAGTTGGAGCAGCCGGGCAACATCGTCCAAAAGATGGGCTTACGTTTTACGACGGTGAAAAATACAACGTCGAGAAGTCGTAAGGCTACACCGTGGGCGACGAAACAAAACAGTTTCCTTTGCACCATTGGGTCCCGGGAAGTACACCTACTTCAAAGCGTGAATCAAAATTCAGGGAAGATTCTCTCCGTGAAATGGAAGACTGTCAACCCGACATAGCATTCTCCATGGGAACTGTCAGAGACGTACAGTTATTGCAGGAATTTAGGCCCGGGCGCCGATGACTTCGAGTTCCCGGGATCGCACGTTGCAAGAAATGGCGTCCCGATGCAAGCTGATACACATGCCCGAGTTACCTGACATCACGGCTTATATCGGGGCGCTCGAAGAGCGCATCGTCGGCCAGCCACTGATACGAGTGCGAGTGGCGAGCGCATTTTTACTGCGTACGGCTCAGCCTTCGATTTCCGATGTTGAAGGCCGCGTTGTGCACCGACTCCGACGGATCGGCAAACGAATCGCTATCGGGGTGGACGGCGATCTGTGGCTGGTGATTCACCTGATGATTGCTGGGCGACTGCACTGGAAGGCGAAGGACGCAAAGCTTTCCGGCAGGAACAACCTGGCGGCGTTCGATTTTCCCAATGGTTCAATGGTTCTAACCGAGGCAGGCAGCAAGCGCCGCGCATCGCTGCATATTTTCGGCAGCGAGGAGGATCTGCGTTCTGTCGATCCGGGTGGCATTGAAGTGTTTGAGAGTGATCTCGAGACATTTCGCAATGCGCTGACTGCCGAGAATCGCACGCTGAAAAGGGCGCTCACTGATCCTCGAGTGGTGAGTGGCATTGGCAACGCATATTCAGACGAGATTCTGCATGCGGCGCAACTCTCCCCCATCACGCTGACCGGCAAGCTTGACGGGGATGAATGGGCGAGGCTGTTTGCGGCGACGCGCGATACGTTGCAGAAGTGGATGGACGAGATGCAGGCGGAAGCCGCGGTGAATTTTCCGGAAAAGGTCACAGCATTTCGCAAGGGGATGGCGGTGCACGGCCGATTTGGAGAGCCTTGTCCGAGGTGCGGCGAGAAAGTTCAACGGATTCGCTACGCCGACAATGAAACGAATTATTGCGCAAAGTGTCAGACAGGCGGCGGGTGCTGGCGGATCGAAGTTTGTCGCGGCTGTTGAAGTCGGATTGGCCGCGCACGCTGGACGAGTTGGAGGCTCTGAAGCGTCGCTGATGGCAAAGTGCATGCGAGTCGAAAGTTACTGGGCGAGGACCACCAGCCGTCATGCAACACTCGCAGCTGTGCCACGCCGGTGATACACTCGCGCCATGCCCGGGGTTTTTTTCTTACGTTCGAAGGACTGGATGGTTCCGGCAAGTCCACGCAGCTTGCGCTGCTGCAGGATGGCTGGAGGCGCAAGGCGAAGACGTGTGCATTGACGCGGCAGCCGGGCGGCACACGTATCGGCGACCGCATTCGCAGCCTGCTGCTGGATAGCAGGGCCGACAGCCCCGCGCCCATGGCGGAGCTTGGGTTGATGTTTGCGGATCGCGCGCAGGCAATTGCCGAGGTGATCGCACCGGCTCTTGAGCGACGGGACAATCGTCCTCTGCGATCGCTATACCGATTCGACCGAGGCCTACCAGGGCGGAGGCCGCGAACTCGGCAGCGAAATCGTTCTGCGGCTTCACGACACCATGTGCGGAGGCCTGGATCCCGACCTGACGCTGCTGCTGCTTCCGGACTTCAACTCATCCCTTGCGGCGCGCGCGCCGCCGCAATGTGCACATGAGCGCCGGAAGGGCACGGACGAAGAATCGCTTCGAGCGCGAAGGCGAGGCCTTTTATCGGCGCGTCTTTGATAAATATCGCGAGATTGCGCGCGCGAGCCTTTGCGTGTGGTGACAATCGATGGCGATTCGCTACTATTGAAGAAATCCACCAGCGCATCGTAACTGTAGTAGCAGAGCGTTTGCAGCTCTTCGCCACGCTTCGCGTATCAACCCATGGCCAGCACTCGTTCCTCCAATCCGTCGCGCAAAATTGGATCGTGCGAGGAGCATGACGTCTATCGATATCCTCCGGGCCTCGAAGCGCAACCTGCCGTTTACCTTGGCGCGGCGCTTCTTCGGCCCGGGCAATCCCATTCGGCTCTTTGAGCATCTTGTGGCGACCTACGGCCGCATCGCCCACTATCGTCTGCGGCACGAACCACATCAGTCTTTCTGAACGAGCCAGAGTTCATTCGCGAAATCCTGGTCAATCAGCCGCAGAACTTCATCAAGGAGCGGACACAGAGGCGGATGAAGATCCTGCTCGGCGATGGCTTGATTACCAGCGATGGTGAGGTTCACAAACGGCAGCGACGCATCGCCGCCCCGGCATTTCATCGCCAACGCATACAGGCTTACGGATCCATGATGGTGGATCGCGCGGCGGTCATGCGCGCACATGTGGCGAGGAGAACGTCGAGATCGACATCGCCGCCGAGATGATGCAGCTGACACTGCAGGTAGTGGCGCGAACTCTCTTCGACATCGACGTCACCGACGACGTCCGTCAGATCAACGACGAAGTCAATGTGATCATGGGGCTCTATAACTTCCTGGTTGCGTCTGCCTCGAGCGGAGAGTCTGCTGCATCTGCCGATTCCGGGACTAATGCGTTTTCGCAAGGCAAAGAAACGACTGGACGCTGTGGTACAGAAAATGATCGCGGAGCATCGCCGCGAGGGGGTGGATCGCGGCGATCTGCTGTCGATGCTGCTGGCATCTCGCGACGATGAAGCCGACCACTCCGGCATGACAGATACGCAACTGCGCGATGAGGTGCTGACGATCTTCCTCGCCGGTTACGAGACCGTTGCCAACGCGCTTGCGTGGACCTGGCTTCTGTTGGGCCAGAATCCGGTCGAAGAGGCACGCTTTCACGCTGAACTGGATGAGGTACTCGGCGACAGACTGCCGACTCTCGATGACCTGCCGAGTTTGCGCTATACGGAAATGGTATTCGCGGAGTCAATGCGGCTTTATCCCCCGGCATGGGCGATGGGGAGGCAGGCAACTAAGGACGTGGAGATGGGGCCATACCGTCTTCCGTCGGGCACGTATTTCTTCTTCAGCCAATACATCATGCATCGCATCGCCAGAGCACTTCCCCGATCCGCTGCGATTCGATCCGAGTCGTTTCACGTCGGAGCAGAAAGCTGCGCGGGAGAGATTCACATACTTCCCTTTTGGAGGCGGCGGTCGGCAGTGCATCGGCGAGGCATTCGCCTGGATGGAAGGGGTCCTGATCCTGGCGACATTGGGCCAGAAGTGGAACCTGAAGCTTGTGCCCGGACAGCCGGTAGATGTGCAGCCAAAAATTACGCTTAGGCCAAAGTACCCGATCCGCGCGGTGCCGGTTTTGCGTTGCAGATAGCAGCTTTGGGCCGTGTCATATGTGCCTTCCGCTGAGTGGCAGGCTGTTGCTATGATCTTCCGATGTTGACCAATCGTTCGGTTCCGACAGATGTCGTTCTGCCGCACATCTTCTACCTCAATGTGGCCGAGGCGATTCCCTGGCTGACTAGAGCGTTTGGATTTACCGAGTACTTCCGATATGGCGAGCCGGTGCAAGGGGCGCAGATGCGTCTTGGCAAGGCATGGATCATGCTTGCAGAGGCTGGCCGGCCGGGAAGAGCAAGTCCGGCGCAATCAGGAATTCGTTCGCAAATGCTGTCGATTTTCGTTGAAGACGTGGATGCGCATTTTGCGAGAGCAAAATGCGCCGGCGCAAAAGTCGTGGAAGCGTTGAACGAG
Organism: uncultured Acidobacteriaceae bacterium; assembly: GCA_963816335.1. Lineage (GTDB taxonomy): Bacteria > Acidobacteriota > Terriglobia > Terriglobales > Acidobacteriaceae > JANXZS01. The sequence goes on from CAWFKA010000017.1 coordinate 102,162, forward strand.
ACCATGTATGGCGAATATCAGTATGTCGCCGAAGATCTGGAAGGCCATCCATGGCTCTTTTCAAAGCATGTACGCGATGTGAGCCCGAGCGAATGGGGCGCAATCATTGATAACCACTGGGACGGATGAGACCGTGGATGCATACGACGCGATGCGGGAAGAGTGAGAATATGAAAAATGCCTAGTCAACCTGGGTGTTTTCGAAGCCCAATCCCAGCAACATGGACTTGACCGTAGTTTGCGCGTTCTGTTTCGCTTTCTGAAGGATTCCGTCGGCCAGCGCACCATCGCGGATTTGTTGCTCGGCCTTCTGACGTACTTCCGTTTCCAGATTCTCATCGGCAGCAACGAGAAGACCGGTTGTCCGAGAGTAGACGCGTGTTTGAGCGCTATCGAGATGTGCGGAAAAGACTTCCGCCTCCGGCAGATGGACCCGGATATTCCTGCCTGAGATGACCACGTCAGAGTTCTTCAAATGGCTGAGATCGATTCCGGCAATGACTTCGCCGTGGGCCACAAGCAGCAACTTGTCGCCTGCCAAAAAGTCTGGCAGGATGAGACTCTCGCGATCCCCCTCCACGATTTTGTCCGTGGTGTACGCAACGGTTTCAAGGCGCTGAAGCTGCTGAATCTTTTCCACGATGGCCGGTTGGGAATGAAATTCGGTGTGGGTTCTTCCCGTTACCACGGAAGCGACCTGGTCCCACAAGCCTTTCGTCGCGGTGTGAGCCACGTAACCGAGAAACAAGATTCCTATTCCGGCACCAAGAACCAGCACCAATAGGACTAAGAGCCACGGAAAACCACGGCGGGGAGTAGGATGCGAATTGGCGGTGTTTTCCATTTGACTTCAGACGGCAAATCGTTGGATCGCTTTCGTTTGTACTTATGTCTCAGGGTAGAACACGTCCGGGGATAAATCCAGCGCGGGTAACCGGCCCTATAGTGAAAGAAGTTCGTGCCCGTACTGGGATTGGCGCGTTTCTTTCTATCTGGCCAATAAAAAACTGTTATGCGGCAGATTAGTAACTCCCCCAAAACGCATAATACGGATACGTCCATACGATACTGGGAGGAATTCCTTTTTCCGTGCCTCACCAAGGATAATCTACGTGCCCGCAAGGCTAGTCGTAACCAGCCGCAACCTTTGGCAAAGCTGTTCGCAACTCTCGAATTCGCAACCAGGTTAGGACGAAATGAATTCAACTGGCCCAAACACCTTAGACAGTCCCGCGCTTCGAGATTACTTTCTCGACCAAGCGTATGACGAGATGCTGACGCCGGATGGGCAGCCCCGCCCCAATTACCAGCCGCTGCTGGAAGCGATGCTGGCACTCTCCCCGGAAGAGCTGCAGCGCCGAAAGCAATCCGCCGATCTCTCTTTCCTGACGCAGGGTATTACATTTACCGTCTACGGCCGCGAGGAGGGGACGGAACGCATCTTTCCGTATGACCTGCTGCCGCGCATCGTGACTGCTTCCGAGTGGACATGCATTTCCAAGGGACTGACGCAACGGATCACCGCACTCAACCTCTTTCTCCGCGACATTTACCACGAAGGAAAAATTCTCAACGACGGCATCGTTCCGCGCGAGTTGGTATACAGTTGCCGCCATTTTCGCCGACAGATGCAAGGCATGCAGGTTCCTCGCAATGTCTATGTAGCCGTAGCTGGAACAGACTTGCTGCGCCTGAATAACGGCGAGTTTGTCGTATTGGAAGATAATCTCCGCGTGCCCAGCGGCGTCTCCTACATGCTTACGAATCGCCGCTTGATGCGGAGGAGCTTCCCGCAACTGTTCTTGAATTTCGCGGTACAACCGATTGAGCACTATACGCAGGCGCTCTCAAGCACTTTGCGTTCTCTCTCTCCTGAAGGACGCGCAGAGCCGACAATTGTGCTGCTAACACCCGGCATCTACAACTCTGCTTATTTTGAGCACGCTTACCTGGCGCGCCAGATGGGCATAGAGCTGGTGGAAGGCCGCGATCTGGTAATTCACGACAACATTGTTTACATGCGGACCACCGCGGGCCTGAAGCGCGTGGATGTGATCTACCGTCGCGTGGACGATGACTTCATCGATCCGCTGGCGTTTCGATCTGACTCCGGACTTGGCGCTGCCGGTCTGTTCAATGCTTATCGTGCGGGCAACGTTACGCTGGCCAATGCTTTCGGAACTGGCGTCGCCGATGACAAGGCCATCTACGCATATGTGCCGGCAATCATCCGCTACTACATGGGCGAAGATCCCATTCTGAACAATGTTGAAACCTATCTCATGACCGATCCCATACAACGCCAGCACGTACTTGAAAACCTCGACAAGCTGGTGGTGAAAGCGGTCGGCGAATCCGGCGGCTATGGAATGCTGATTGGCCCCCATAGCACGGCTGCAGAGAGAGAGGATTTCAAGACACGCATCCTGGCCGAGCCTCGCAACTACATCGCGCAACCGACATTGAGTTTTTCCCGCGCTCCCTGTCTTATCGGAGATCGCATCGAGCCACGCCATGTTGACTTGCGTCCCTATATTCTTTTTGGTGACAAGGTGACAATCGTTCCTGGAGGGCTCACACGCGTGGCCCTGCAAAAGGGATCGCTGGTCGTGAACTCCTCACAAGGGGGCGGAAGTAAGGACACTTGGGTACTAAGCAGGTAAATCTATGCTCTCGCGAGTTGCCGACAATCTGTATTGGATGAGCCGCTACCTTGAACGTGCGGAACATACACTTCGCCTGCTCGACGTGAATATGGGGCTCATGCTCGACCGGTCTTCGATGAGCGCAGATTCGCGTTGGCAGCGCGCGCTGCATGCTCTGGGAAAGCCCGAAGGCATCACATGGGAAGGCGACCTCTACAAGCTTGCCTACACACTTACCCTCGACGGAAATCTGCCGTCCTCGGTGCGATCCTGCATCGTTGCGGCGCGTGAGAATGCACGAAGGGTTCGTGAACAGATAAGCACTGAACAGTGGCAGCGCTTAAACCGGATGTTTCACAACGTCACTATGCCACGTTATCCCGAAGATGCAGAAAACTATCTCGCGGAATTTATCCCTGCGGTGCTCGATGGCATTCATCTCTTCCAGGGCGTCACCGATACGACGATGAGCCACGGCGAGGGCTGGCAGTTCATCCAGATGGGCCGCTATATCGAGCGGGCATCGGCGACGGCGTCGCTCATCGAAGTCTACCATCACGACTTACTGCGTTCCGGTGGTCCGATGGAAGAACATACGGAATATCTGGAACTGGTAGGTCTGCTCCGCAGCTGCACGGCCTTCGAGGCGTACTGCAAGGTTTATACCGCGGATCTCAATTATGAACGGATCCTTGATTTCATCGTGCTGAACGCGGAGTTTCCCCACTCTCTGCGCTATTCCATCGACCGGCTGCGAGAAGCACTAGAGGCTATCTACAGAGACTCCGGACGCCATCCCGCGGATGACTTGATGCGATTGACCGGCAGGGTGCAGTCTTCGCTCGGCTTCATGCAAATTTCTGAGGTGCTGGCCCAGGATGCGGGCGTGTATCTACGAACTATCGTGAGGCAGTGCCGTGAGATTCATGACCTGATTTACAAACGCTACATTCACTACTCGGTACAAATGGCATTGGCGGACTGACGCAACTCCGCCGTATTACTCGGCTGCATGGCTGCTTACATCGAAATGAATGTCGGATCGTTTCCGACAAAAGGACAGGGACCGCAGTTATGAATTTCTATTCGATCCGACACCTTACGAAGTTTCGCTACGAACGCGCCGTGAGTGAAAGCGTGATGGAAGTACGCATGCAGCCGAGGAGTGACACGAATCAGCGATGCCTCGCATTTTCGCTGTCCGTAAGTCCGCGCTGCCGCGTGTTTCCTTACCGCGATCACCTGGGTAACAACGTTCATCACTTCGATATTCCCGGTGAACATTTGCAGCTTGTTATCGTTGCCGAATCCCTGGTCGAGAAGCAGCCCGGCCTTGAGATTCCGTATTTTCTCGCTCCAGACGCGTGGGCGGAGTTGGATTCAGAAGTGGCTGAAGGAGACTTCTGGGAAATGTTGATGCCGAGCGACTTCGCGAAGCCCAGTCCCCTTCTGCTCGAATTTGGTAACGAGATCGGGGTCAGGCGAAGAGACGATCCGCTGATGGTTCTTCGCGAACTGAATGCAGCGCTCTACCAGCGATTCACTTATGTGCAGAAATCCACGCATGTTGATTCGCCCATTGACGATGCCTTGGCTAGAGGCGAAGGAGTGTGCCAGGACTTCGCCCACATCATGATCGCTCTCGCGCGAAACATCGGCATTCCCTGCCGGTATGTCAGCGGGTATCTGCACCACAGGAAGGAAGATCACGACCGTTCGGTGGAAGACGCGTCGCATGCCTGGGTTGAAGCGTTCATACCGACTCTCGGATGGGTTGGATTTGACCCGACCAACAATTTGATTTCCGACGAGAGGCATGTGCGAACGGCAATCGGGCGAGACTACGCGGATGTTCCTCCAACGCGCGGCATTTTCCGCGGACACGACGCCAGCGAGCTTTCTGTCGCGGTCCGCGTCGCGGCCTCGACTGAGCCGCCGGCCTTTGACGCTGAAATGCCCGTGCCCGAGGATTGGTCAATGTTGGTAGAAAAGGCGCAGGCTCCGATCCTGCCGGACCTTGCCGCACTTGTTCTCGCACAACAGCAGCAGCAACAGCAGCAACAAGATCAACAACAGCAACAACAGCAACAATAGGCAGCGCGGCCCACCTGGAATCCGGCGAACCCAGGCAAGAGGCCATGTCTGCCATTCCGACATTAACTCAGCAAAAGACAAAGAGGCTGTCGTGTTGGACAGCCTCTCGGAGTCAGTGCGGAACGGATTTAGGCCTTGGTATAAGCCGCAATGGCGCTGGCTTCGTCGTCCTTGATGTCAAAGACGGTGTAGAGCTTGGTAATCTGAAGCAGATCGTGAACCTTCTTGGTGAGATTGAGAAGCTTCAACTCGCCGCCCTGATTGCGAACGGTGGTGAATGCGCTTACCAACTCGCCAATACCAGAGCTGTCGATATAGTTAACATCGCCGAGATTCAGCAGGATATTTTTTGAGCCCTTAGACAGCAAATCGCGGACGGCATCACGCAATTGCACGCTGCCTTCACCGAGGGTGATGCGACCGCTTAGGTCGAGAATCGTAATTCCGTCTACCTGACGGGTGCTTGTTTTCATACTCACTTGAAAGTCCTCCTTAATTGCCTGTTTGAGCGGTTCCTAGATGCTTTATGAGGGTCAATTCAGTCCCTGGGTGCAGTAGCCTGAAGTGTACCTCATCCATAAAGGAATGAATGAGAAAGATGCCGCGGCCAGTGCCGCGAAGAAGATTTTCCGGTGCCAGCGGATCGGGAAGCGTCGACGGATCCAGACCTTTGCCCTGATCACAGATTTTGATCACGAGCGAGGAACCCGTGTTCTCAAAGGAGGCGGTAATGTGCTTTTCAGGGTCGTAAGAATTGCCATGCAGAACTGCGTTTACTGCAGCCTCGCGAACCGCCATGCTGATTCGGAAGACCTCGTCTTCGTCCATCCCTGCGGACTTGGCCATCTGCTCGGCGGTCTGCTCGACGCGATTTACGCTGTCCAGGGATGAGTCAAGAGTGTAGTTGATTTTGCCGGTTTGACTTTCGGTCACTGACTCTTCCTCACGCCGATAGGATGCTGATCCTGATTACACGCAAATCCAACGCCACGTTCTCGCAGTTTGCTTGGACGCGTTCACTCCTGTCAAGCAAATGAGAGCTTCTATGTCCGGCGGAATCATCGGTTTCGGATGACAACGCTGGATCAAGTCAAGATCCATTACAAGCTAAACACTTCTACGGAGGGAGCACAGTGCCACTTTGGGTGCATTTTGCCTGCCCGTTTAAGCACTTTTGTTTTCTCGAGAGCACAGCTTTCATTTGGCGCGCGTTGCCTCATTCTAACGCGCCTTTCCCGCAATGCGCTTCATCCCCTTGCATCGAAACCCAAGCTGCTGCTTTCCTGCTTTTCAACGATATCTTACGGTTCCGGTTCCTACGTCGAAGTTTCCATTTTCGAGGGACTGCAGTTGCTGGGCCACCTGCTAGACTGCAACCGGGACTGAAGCGATGATAGAAACGCCGGCTAATCTGAGCAGTCTTACTGCCTTGTTAGGCACACCCGTTACCGACGCGGGGGGGCGGATGCGTGGCCGGCTGAAGGATGTTGCAGTCGCCACAGGCCCGGACGCTGGCCGGGTAGCGGGACTCATCCTCAAAACCGCTGACGGAGCCCGGTTGGCGGAGGTTCGCAACATTCTTCAGACCCCAAGCGGAGCGCTGGAAATTCGTGACGTCGAGCGCTTTGCGCAGCCTTCGGGGCGACGAAAATTTCCTGCTGCTGCAGCAAGACATTGTGGATCGGCAAATCGTAGACGTTCATGGCCGCAAAGTAGTTCGCGCCAATGATGTGAATCTGCAGTGGTTTTCGCGCGATGCGGTCCAGTCCCTCCGGGTCACCGGAGTTGAGGTTGGCTTGAGCGGAGCAATGCGACGAATTTTCAAGGGTCTACTGTCGCGTTCGTCCCTCGAGTCGTTTTCAGGCAAGTTCGCTACCCGCGTTATTCCCTGGGAACTTGTAGACGTGATCGAGGTCGATCCTGCCCGTCGAGTCAAGCTCAAGATTGAGCACGCCAACATTGCACAGATGCACCCGTCCGATATTGCGGACATTCTTGAGGATTTGGCACCCGCAGAGCGTACCGCCGTCTTCACAGCTCTGGATGAAGAGTTGGCTGCCGAAGCGCTGGAGGAAGTCGATCCAAAACTGCAGAAGTCTCTGATTGAGTCGCTGGATTCAGGTCACGTGGCCGATATCGTGGAGGAAATGGACCCGGGAGCGGCGGCAGATCTTCTCGCCGAACTGCCGGACGCTCGGTCAGAAGCCATTCTTAAAGAGATGGAACCGGAGGAGCGGCAGGAAGTATCGGAACTCCTCGAATTTCCCGAAAATTCCGCTGCCGGCCGGATGACAACCGATTATGTTTCCGTTCCGGTCGATGAAATGGTTTTAGACGCGGTTAAAGCCCTGAGAGTCTATGACGGCGATCCCGAGAGTGTCACGGAAGTGTACCTGGTGGATGAGAGAAATGTCCTCAAGGGCATTGTACCTCTCGCCCGATTGGTGATGGCACTCCCTGAAACGCACCTCTCCGTGCTTACCGACCCACGCTTTATTTCCTGCCACGCAGATGAGAAACAGGACGATGTAGCCGAACTCTTCGACAAGTACAATTTGCGGGCTCTCCCCGTGGTAGACAGCGCGCAGCGGCTGGTAGGAATTATCCAGGCAGATCATGTGATTGCATTTCTGCGGCAGGGTCGATGAATTTACTGAGACGCTGGAAAGTTAGCCTGCTGCTTTTCTTTGCAGTGCTGGGCCCCGGTTTTATCACCGCGAACGTTGATAACGATGCCGGCGGCATCCTCACGTATTCTCAGGCCGGAGCCCAGTTTGGCTATACGCTCCTGTGGACCATGCTTCCCATTACCCTGGCGCTGATTGTCGTTCAGGAAATGTGCGCGCGCATGGGAGTTGTTACCGGTAAAGGCCTCTCCGATCTCATACGCGAAGAATTTGGATTACGAATCACTTTCATCACGATGTTGCTGCTGGTGATTGTGAACTTCGGCAACGTCGTCGCGGAGTTCTCCGGAATCGCCGGCAGCCTGCAACTCTTTCACGTCAGCAAATACATTTCGGTGCCAGTGTGTGCGCTTCTCGTTTGGCTGCTGGTGGTAAAAGGAGATTACAAGAGCACAGAGAAGATATTCCTTGTCGCCTCCGTTGTGTATATTGCCTATATTTTTGCTGGAGTGCTGTCGGGTCCCAGCTGGCACCAGGCGCTGATCTCAACGGTCAAGATGCCTCCGAAGGCAGTGTGGAAAGAGCGCACCTACGTTTACATGGTCATCGGTGTGATCGGCACGACGATCGCACCTTGGATGCAGTTTTATCTGCAATCGTCGATTGTCGAAAAGGGCATCAGCATAAAGGACTATGCGGCGTGTCGCCTTGACGTTATCGTGGGCAGCCTGTTCACCGACATCGTCGCCTGGTTCATCGTAGTGGCCTGTGCGGCAACGCTCTTCGTACATGGCTTGGGCGCCATTGAAGTGCCTTCAGATGCTGCTGAGGCCATGAAGCCGTTGGCAGGACCCTACGCTTTTTTGCTTTTCGCCTTCGGACTATTCAACGCGTCACTCTTCGCGGCGTCGATCCTGCCCCTGTCCACGGCCTACACGGTTTGCGAAGGATTGGGACTTGAGTCCGGTGTCGACAAGAGCTTCGAAGAAGCGCCCGTTTTCTATTGGCTTTACACATTGCTCATTGCGGGTGGTGCCGCTGTTGTCCTTACTCCGAATTTCCCGATGGTGAAGGTCGTTATCTTGTCTCAGGTGCTCAACGGAGTGTTGTTGCCAGTTGTGATCATCCTGATGTTGATCCTGATTAATCGCAAAGACCTAATGGGCCCACACGTGAATTCACGCTGGTTCAACGCGGTTGCGTGGATGACGGCCATCGTCGTGATCGGACTGTCGATTGCAATGCTGTTTACTGCCGCGGGAACCTAGGGACGAACGAACGACGTTAATGTCACGTAGGTTTAGAGAAGTTTGCCCGCCGCAAGGTCACGGATCAGGCTGCGGTCAGCGGCGAGAAAATCATAGGTTGGCAGGTCTTTCAAATTGCACCAGCGCAGATCATGGAAGATGCGATTTGTCAGCTCGCCCGAATACTCGCGAACCTCAAAAAATTGCAGGTCCACAGCACCTCCACTGCGGTAGGTATGTCGAAGCTGGATGATTCGAGGACCAATCAACGCGTTTATGCCGAGTTCCTCGTCCAACTCCCGCCTTAAGGCCTGTTCGGGACTTTCGCCTGCTTCAATCTTGCCGCCGGGAAATTCCCATTTGAGGGACATTGGCTGATCCGGACGCCGCTGGCAAACGAGAACTTCGTCTCCGCGCAGAATGAGCGCGGCGACAACCAGGCGAACCTGCTTGTTGCCGATGGCATATTCGGGATGCGCTCCGTTGGTCTCCACTTGTCCATTTTAGACGCAGTTTCCAGGAAAGCGGATTCGAGTCCGCGACGAGACGCGTTCGGTAGCGTCAAATCGGTTCGGAAATTGGCGCTATTGGTCCTCGGGACTTATCTTTGGATAGTAAATTGGCCAGCCGTTTGCGGCGGCAATCCGTGCCAGTTCCGGTGAAGGATTCACCGCAAAAGAATGCTTGGCTATGCTGAGCATGGCAACATCATGAACCGAATTTCCAAAGACCGCGTCCGGCGCGAGGATGCCCCACGCTTTGAAGAGCAACCGCTTTGCCCTCATCAGTCGGAACAGCCAGGAGGCGACTGCTGACGACGCCATCTTCCACTTTTACGCAGGCCGCCAGAATTTTCTCCGAGGGAATTTGAAATTGCTTGACTCCTTCTTCAATGACCCAGTTGTTGGTGGAACTGACTGCCCATATATCGGTTCCTGCCTGGCGAAGTCCATCGATGAGTTCGCGCAACACCGGGAAGATTCTTGGTTCAACAAAGGAGTGGATGTACTCCGCGGCGGCGTGCCGCATCTCATCCTCTCGCAGCTCCGCATACACCTGGACCATCTCCCCGCACATTGTTTCTTCTGACACTTCGCCGGTGAGATACAGACGGTAGCGAGAATCGATCCAATCGCTGGCATTCCGCGAAACCAGCCCCTGTTCGAGAGACCAGACCATGAAGCCGTAGCCGGCATCGCCGCTCCAAAGGGTGCCATCACAATCAAAAACTGCGACGTCCGGCCTGAGTGCGAGGGCGGTGTTCAAAAACTCAGCGTCTGAAAGCTGTGTGGGCGCCGCATTCTGAGTAGTGTTCAAAACGGTGTTGCTCCTGTTGGATCTGTTGCTATCTTTATTGTGAAGGATTCGTGTGAATATTGCACGAGAGGAGGCTGTAAATAGAGTGCTCCCCGACGCACCACGCCTCATAATAGTTAGACGCAGCGATCAAGAATGGACGCTCGGGAGCATCCTTTCGCATTAAGGGATATCGACAACGGTTCTTTGATTCACGCTTTTTTTCGATTCAGCGAAAGTTGGGTTTCATGAAATTGGTTCGCTTTGGTGCGGCAGGCGAGGAGCGTCCCGGGCTGCTCACGAGTAAAGGCAGGCGCATTGATCTTTCACAGCATTTCGATGATTGGGACGCTGGATTTTTCCGTCGAGGAGGTCTGGAAGAGCTTGCCGCTCTCCTGGCAAAAATCAGCCATGATAGTTTCCCATTGGTCGACGAGAGCGCCCGCCACGGCGCGCCGGTCGCAAGACCGGGAAAGGTTATTTGCGTCGGCTTGAATTATTCTGACCACGCAGCGGAGTCAGGGATGGCGATTCCGAAAGAACCGATCCTCTTCATGAAGGCCGCAAATACAGTCGTGGGCCCCTTCGACAACCTGGTTATTCCACGAGGTAGCATGAAAACCGACTGGGAAGTTGAGCTCGGCATCATTATCGGCAAAGACGCGCGGTATCTGAGCAGCCCTGCTGAATCTTCAGATTTTATTGCAGGATACTGTCTTTCGCACGACGTGTCAGAACGTGAATTCCAACTCGAACGAGGCGGTCAGTGGACGAAGGGAAAGAGTTGCGACACATTCAATCCATTGGGCCCTTTTATGGTGACGAGGGATGAATTGCAGAATGTAAAGTCTCTCGGGATGTCCCTCAACGTGAATGGAATGCGGAGACAGACTGGAAATACCAGCACCATGATCTTTGACGTCTTCACGCTGGTTCACTACATTTCGCAATTCATGACATTGGAAGCCGGGGATCTAATCTCAACCGGCACCCCTCCCGGAGTTGGCCTGGGCATGAAGCCGCCACAATATCTGAAGGCGGGGGACGTCGTCGAGCTATCTATTGAACAGTTAGGAACTCAGCGGCAGGTTTGTGTTGCTGATATGGTTGGTTAGAGAAAACAGATTGTCGTGAACTTTGAGCGATGCTCTGAACTTGCTTTTCTTTTGGTTGGAACTGTAACTTCTGCTAGTTTGCCCAACAATTCCCTTCACCGATAATGGGCAATACCGAACACTCGGGCATGTGCGGTCCTGCGGCTTTGCCATGAATAAGGAGAATCCTATGAGTTGTAACGCCAAATTGTGGCGCGGCCTTTTACTGAGTTCAGCGTTAGGCTTGTTTGCCGGCGCATCTGTTTTCGCCGAAGAAATGCCGGCCAAAGCCGATGCCCAGGCGCAGACCACCTCCACTCCCACTTCGGCAACAGCGAAGACAATGGATGACGGTTGGCACGTTGACACCAATATCTATCTCTGGTTTGCCGGCATGCATGGTACGGTCGGGGCAGATGGGTTCGATGCCAGCGTTCACGCGAGTGCAGGCGATGTCTTCTCGAAGTTCAATATCGGGTTTATGGATGCAACCGAGTTTCGAAAGAAGCGCTTCGTCATTCCCCTCGACATCATGTGGGTCAAACTATCGGACGATAAGGCTTTTCCCTACTTGCCGAACTATGCTGTCAAAGCGAAGGTGACTCAGACGATCTTCACACCAAAGGTGGCATATGTCCTGCTTGATCACGAAAAGCTGAACATTCAGGGCAATGTTGGAATTCGTTATTGGCACCTCGGAACGACTCTCGAGTTAGATCCAAAGATCACTGGACACAATTTCTACTCAGCTTCTAACTGGGTTGATGTTGTCGCAGGTAGCAAAATCACAGTACCCCTCTCTCCTAAAGCTTCTGTTACGATATTGGGCGATGCCGGAGCGGGCGGCGCAAATCTTGATTACCAGGTAGCGGGCCTCCTAGGCTACAAGATCAAGCCAAAGTGGCAATTATTTGGGGGCTGGCGGTACCTCGATGTCGATTACCAATCCAGTAGTGCCGTGAACGATGTGGCCCAGAGCGGAGTTCTCTTGGGAGTTACTTACATTTTCAAATAGGCAGACCAACATTTGCACCGAAAGCCCCATCAGTGGATTTGGTGGGGCTTTCCTATTGCACTGCTTTTGTGCTGAGGACTGCGTGTTGTAGCCAACCAGTTTGATATCGCTGAAATAAAAGCCTTCCCCAGACCGGTTCACCCCTCCCAGAGGAAAAATTCACTTTCCCACGCAACTGTTCCGATGTATCTTCCTTAAACGATAGAGGCGGTTTATCTTCCTGATTTGAATGGAATAAACAGTAGCGGTTGAGTGCGGGAGATTAGTTCCCTCGCAGAAACAAAGGAGGAATTATGTTTCATCTGTTATGGGAAGCGCTGATCGGACTCTTGATCGGGGCTGTCGCAAAACTAATCATGCCGGGTAAAGATCCCGGGGGAATCTTCATCACCATGTTGATCGGCATCGCGGGATCCTTACTGGCGACCTTCATCGGAAGCCATATTGGCTTGTACCAGGAGGGACAGGCGGCAGGATTCATTATGTCAGTCATCGGCGCGATCATATTGCTCGCCATCTATCACTTCATTCGCCGCAAAACTGCCGCAGCATAATAGGAAGCTTCATGGATGCCTAACAGTAACAATAGAAAAGCCAGTCTCCGAATGAGACTGACTTTCCGGTCCTCACACTCGTTAGAGAACCTGGATACTGTGCAGCCACGTTTCGACCAGGGATGGCCAGTGGGTGATTGGGAGGTCTGTGGGGCGCAATCCATAACCATGACCACCTTTCGCGTATATGTGTAATTCCGCCGGAATCTTCGCATCTTTCAGGGCCTGGTAATAGACTAGGGCGTTTTCTTCGTGAACTGGATCATCTTCTGCCTGCAACAGAAAAGTGGGAGGCGTGGTGGCGTTCGGTGCGCTTCCGGGCGACAGTTTATCCAGCACGGGTTCCGCAACCAGGTATCCAGGGTAAATAACCACCGCGAAATCAGGACGCCCACTGACCGCGTTAGGCAGAGATCCAGGATGCTGGTAGTCGGAGTGATTACTGACGGCGACGGCAAGATGGCCGCCCGCCGAAAAGCCAAGAACTCCGATTTTATGCGGATCGATTTGCCACTCTGCCGCGTGAGAGCGAGTTAGACGCACCGCCTGCTGGGCATCTTCGAGATCTTCGAAGCGATCAGGATAGTGTCCCTTGAATGGAACGCGATATTTCACGAGTACGCAGGTCACTGAGATGGAGTTGAGCCAACTGCAAACCTCCGTTCCTTCAAGATCGTAAGCGAGTATCTGGTAGCCGCCGCCGGGGAACACGACGACTGCGGGTGCCTCGGTCTTCAGATTTGCCGGTTTGTAAAGGGCAAGGGATGGCTGGCTTATGTCTGTCAGCCGCTGCAGCGGCTTTCCAGCTATAAGATCGTCCGTCGGTTTCGTGGTGTCGTGCTCTTTGCCGGTTGCCGGCGTTCCCTCGGGTGTACCGTTCGGCCATAAGGGCATGGTGAGTTGTTGGGCGGACGCATAGGCTGACGTAGTGACAAGTAGGGCGACTGAAAACAATATTTTGGTTTGCACATACGCATGGTACTCCATCAGCTTCTGACTATGCCTGAAGGCAGTGGGTGCGAACTGAGGCTGGTGTGAACTTGAAACGATACGTCCGGAAACGATTCGCTGAGGGCCAGGCTTCACTGTTAAGCCAAAAATATCGGCTCGTTCTACTGTAACTTTCCAGGCCAACGGGACTCTAATCCGGCGTGGGGAGAAAAGGGCGGAGCGGAATTCTCCGGCGGAGTCCAAACCGGAAGTGAAACCAGCTACGACTTGTCAAACCACGTATGTTTCGTATACGAAATCCATACGTGGACGTATTTCGTTCTTTCTCCACAGGGTTTTTCAAAAGGCCTGGGTGACAGGGATCGACTTCGGTCAAACGGAGCGCGAAAGAGCAACTCCCTGATCGACAACGATGACATTCAGGCGCCTGATGGGCACCTGACTAACCACGAAGAAAGGCTTCCCCATGAACAAATCTACAAAATCGCTTGTCTTTGCCGCTGCAGTTTCCGGCTTGCTGGGTGGAACAACCGCTCGTCTGCAGGCTCAACCTTCAGGATCGACGAACAGTAAAGTTACCGTTAGCCAGAGTTCAAAGGCTGGTGTGCGCCTGGTTGCGCAGCTTTCCGATCAGGACGCCGGGAAGCACTCCTGTAAGGGCAAGAACGACTGTAAAGGCCAAGGCGGATGCAAATCCAGCGATAACGGCTGCAAAGGCAAGAACAGCTGCAAGGGCAAAGGTGGTTGTGCGACGGATGGTTCCAAGCCGCCGTCAATGGTTTAGCAGCGTGCCCGAGGGGCAGGCATTGAGCTTGCCCTTAAGGCATAACACCTCACAACCCGAGATGATCAGATGGCTGCCAATCGCTTCAACGGACATACCGACTTCGGTATAGGGATCGGACTACGAATCCCCCATTACCAACACATCTTCGCCGAGAAGCCGGTGGTGGACTGGTTCGAGATAATCTCGGAAAACTATATGGTGGATGGAGGTCGGCCACTGCAAGTGCTCGATCAAATACTTGAGCGATACCGAGTGGTGCAGCATGGCGTCGCAATGTACTTCGGCTCCGCGCAGCCTCTCAACCGCGACCATCTACGAAGGTTGAAGCTTCTCGCCAAGCGCACTAAAACGCCGTGGCTCTCGGATCATCTTTGTTGGGGCAGCGTGGATGGCCGCTATACGCATGACCTGCTTCCGATGCCGTATACCCGCGAAGCTGTCGCGACAACCGCCGCCAACATTCGACAGGTTCAGGATTTCATCGAGATCCCTGTCGTAGTTGAAAACGTAAGCAGCTACGCAGAGTTCCACGAATCAGAAATGACGGAATGGGAGTTTCTGAACGAGGTAGTGGAAGCGGCGGACTGCGGCATTCTTCTCGACGTAAACAACATCTACGTGTCATCCCAGAACCACGGCTTCGACCCTCTTGAATATGTGAATAGCGTGGCCGCTGAAAGAGTGGCGCAGGTCCATATTGCGGGACACTCCAAGTTTGAAAAGTACATTCTCGACACTCACGACCATCCGGTTCTTCCGCCTGTGTGGGCACTGTACGCAAGAGCGATTGAGCGCTGTGGACCGACCGCAACTCTGCTTGAATGGGACGACAACATACCGACATTCGAGGAAGTACATGAGGAAGCGTTGAAGGCCGCAAGATTCCTGAATTCTCAATGCCCTCCCACGCCCCACGAATTTGACGTGAAGGAGCTTCAGGAGATCAACCGATGAGCCTCCTTGAATTACAGCGCCGCATGTCCAATGCCGTGATGCAGCCGATGACGAAGGATTATCGTATGCGGAGCAAGTCCGTTGACGGGAGGGCGATGGGTGCGGAGGCTGCTGAGTTTATCAAGCCCAATTTCAGGTTGACTTCCTTTGAGCGCCTTGAAATTTACAACCAGCAATATTGGTATCGAATCGTCTCCGCGCTGTCGGAAGATTTTCCTGGCCTCCGCCGCGTTCTTGGCGAAAAGAAATTCGATGCGATGATTCTGGCGTATCTCGCAGAAAATCCGTCCACGACTTTCACGCTAAGAAATCTGGGAACAAATCTCGTCGGCTGGCTGCGAAAGAATCCGAAATGGATAGGCACCTCCCCCGATCTCGCAATAGATGTAGCGCGTTTGGAATGGGCTTATGTCGAAGCATTCGATAATGCTGAATTCACCCGCAATCACAACTGAAGATCTGGCTGGCGTCGGAGACGACACAACATTCATGTTGCAGCCCCACGTGCGCCTGCTTGATCTCGGTTTTCCGGTCGATGATTTCGTGTTGGCGATTGCATCGAGAACAGCCGGTGTCCGACGTGGTGAGCAATGCAGCTTCGGGCAAGCAGGCACCGCGAGGGCGCAAGCGATTCCCAGCCTTGCAGCCGTCGTCCATTTCTCTGGTTGTTCATCGCTTCGATTTTTCTGTGTATTACAAGCGTGTGGAAGCGGAAGCGTTTCGATTATTGAGAGCGATTGAACACCGGACTCCGCTATGCAAAGCTCTCGAAATGGCGTTTGCAGAAAGCTCGGCCACGACGACCGAGCAAGCAAATTTGATCCAAAGCTGGTTCATGAACTGGTCGGAACTTGGTTGGTTTTGCAAAGCAGCATCGGAAGAGCCTTCGATTGACGTGCATCCTCGTGGAGAAGTATGAACAAAATACGGGCGGGCTTAATTAACATATCCTCCATCTTCGACCGCGTCTTTTCATTCTTGCAATCCCCATTTCTGCTCGCGGTCCGACTTTATTGGGGCTGGCAGTTTGCTCAGACTGGCTGGGGAAAGCTGCATCATCTCAGCAAGGTGGCTGAGTTCTTTGCGAGCCTGCACATCCCGTTCCCCGCGGCGAATGCATTCTTCAACGGCTGCCTGGAATTCTTCGGCGGCATACTTTTCGCAATAGGCCTCGCCTCGCGCCCAGTTTCCTTTCTGCTGTCTATCTCAATGATGGTCGCGTATCTCACCGCTGATCGCGAGGCATTGCATTCCGTCTTCTCCGATCCAGGAAAGTTCTACAACGCAGACCCGTACACGTTTCTCTTCGCGACGCTACTCGTCCTGATTTTCGGCCCTGGCAGAATTGCGTTGGATTCTGTGGTCAGCAGAGTTTTCGGATGGAGAGAAGGCGTTGATTGATGGCGCGGTTCGAGCACGCTTGGCGCATCCTGTTTGGCCGACGATATCGAAAGATCGTCGCGTCCACTGTTTTGTTACTCGCCTGGAACGCTACCTCGGCGCGGGCAGCCGATAATCTCAAACTGAATGAGCACCTCGACTATCAAAGCGACAGCGCTGATGGCCCTCTGATCACCGGTGACAATATGTCGGCGGGGATAACCACAAACAGGGTCAACTACGTGATCATTTATGCGGAGGGTTGCTACAACTCAAAACGGCAGGCACGCAGGACGGTGAAACTCTATCAGAAGTACCGCGATCGCGTGAACTTCGTTATCGTTGACCTCGATCAACATGCCTCGTCTGCGCAGGCTCCGCTGGTGAGCAAGTATTACAAAGGCTACATTCCAACCGTGGTGATTCTGGACTCAAAGGGCGCTGCACTTTACAGCCGGGCTGGAGAAGAAGATGAGGATGCGTTAGCCGGATTGCTCGACAAGGCGTTACAGTAAAGTGATAAACCAGCAAACGAAGGAACTTGAATTGATAAGCGCGATTCTCGGAGGAGATCGCGATCTTTATCATGAATTAATTCGACCGCATGAGCGCACCGTGTATCTAACGGCTTATTCTCTCCTGCGTGACGAAGCCGATGCAGAAGACGTTGCGCAGGAAGCAATCTTGAAAGCATATCGAGCTCTCGCTACATTTCGCGGAGCATCCAGGTTCGGAACCTGGCTTGTCTCGATCGTATGTAACGAGGCGCGCGGAAGGCTCCGTAAAAAGTCGAGCGCAAACACCGAATCCTATGAAGAAAAAGCTGAGGCAGCTCCAGCACTTTTAACCGACTGGAGAGAAATTCCTTCGGAGTCACTCGAAAGACAGGAGTTAGTCGCAAAGATTGAAGACGCGATCAAGGAACTCCCCTTAACGTATCGCGAAGTATTTGTTCTGCGGGACCGCGATGAGTTGGGCATCGACGAGATTGCCGAGGTTCTGGGCATCACGGAGAATCTCGTGAAGGTGCGTCTCCATCGAGCGCGAATGATGCTGCAGAAGTGCCTGGCTCCCTATCTAAAGAGCACGATACGTACTCGCCCTCGGCGATTTCCGTTTTCGTGGGGGCTTCTATGAAGCTCGAATGCAAGCACGTGTGGGCGTACATTTCGGACTATATTGACGGATCCGTCGACCCTGAACAGCGGAAAGATATTGAGGATCACTTAGCCCATTGCGAGATTTGTTCGGCAATTCTCGATTCCGTTCACAACATTCTTATCCTCACTGCGGATGATCGCGTGTTCGCGCTGCCGATTGGTTACAGCGAGCGATTGCACGAGCGAATCGCGAAGGAAATCAAGGTTAATGAGGGTGATGAATCATCGGATGTGTAATCCATTCCGCCAGCAAGGCGGCGAATGTGACGATTGCCAGTGCGATCTGCATTCGTTCTGAACGCAATGTTTTTGCCGAGACGGGCTGGAGTCTCCACTGAGCAGCGGGACGGTTACGCAATCTTCGAACTTGCCAAATTACGAAAAGGTTGAGGATTGTTCCGACGAGCGCGAACAGCATCATCGGAATACGAATGAAGTCTGAGTGAATTCCTCGCGCGGGCGCATCCGTGCCAGCCGCCGCCGCCAATGCAGTGAATCCGATGAGTACCCGAAGGCCGCTATACGCAATGACTGCTGGACAGAGCGCCTGCAATACCGCAAAAAGAGCGCTTGTCGCACCCAGCCATCGAGTACGCCCCTGCGAAACTTGAGACTGCGTCTGTTCCCTTGTCACGTTCCCTCGTCGCAGAAGGATCTGCAAGACGACCGTCACCGCCGTTAGTCGCCACACACTAACGCTGCATTGGCTGCGTAGATTCTAGTTGCGCGTCAGAAAGTAGTAAACGGCGGGAGTCACAATCAGAGAGAGAGCCATTGAGACTGTGACCCCTCCAATGACAGCGATCGCCAAGGGCTGAAGCATTTGAGATCCCGCGCCCAGTGCAAGAGCGAGCGGCAACATGCCGGAAACCGTGGCCAGAGCCGTCATGACAATTGGCCGTAACCGCCTTTGTGCGGCCTCTAACATGGCCTCACGCGGGCCCATATCGAGACCGCGGTATTTCTGCTCCGCATCGAGTAGCAGGATTCCGTTTTTGGCGACAATGCCAATTACCATAATTAGGCCCATGAAGGAAGCGACGTTGAAAGTAGATTGAGTGATGAGCAGGGCCAGCACGACGCCTGAGGTCGAAAGCAGCGACGAAATTAGAATCGCAATTGGCGCCGAGAAGTTACGGAATTCAGTCAGCAATACGCCAAACACCAGGATGAGGGCTAACACTAATACGCGTCCTAACTCGCCAAACGACTTCTGCTGTTCTTGATAAGTACCGCCGTACTGTACACGCACGCTTGCGGGCAAGTGCATATCTTCCACAGACTTTTTAACGCGCTTGATAGCGGATCCCAGATCGGAGCCTTCCAGTCTTCCGGTTACTACAACCGTGCGGACCAGATTCTCTCGGAAGATTTCATTTTGGGGAGGCAGATCCTTCACCTCCGCGAGCGAACCAAGAGTGGACGTATGCCCACTCGCTGAGTTCATTACCGTGTTCTGGATGGCGTCCAGTGAACTGCGATGACTCTCATCGAAGCGGACACGGATCGTGTATGGCCTCCCGTTTTGAATGATGGGAGTCGCAGCCTCCGCGCCCTCTATCAACGCCGACGCATCCGTCGATACTTCGTCGGGAGTGAAGCCTAATCGCGCGGTAACCGCGGTATTCACCTGGAAGCTTGTAGCAGGGCCGCTAATCGTGTTGTCCACTCCGTTTAACACGTCCACGACTCCCGGCAACTTGCTAATGTTCTCAGCAATGCGTGGAGCGATTGAGTTGAGCAACTCGGCGTTTTCCGATGATAGTTTTATCTGTATGGGCTCCGGCGAGTTTGAGAGATCACCAATCATGTCCTGCAGCACTTGAATAAATTCAACATCCAATGCTGGTTCCGCTGCCTTTACTTGAGTTCGAAGTTCCGCCATGATGTCGTCGATAGTCCGGCTCCGCTTCGTCTTGAGCTTGACAGTAAAATCACCGCGATTGGCTTCCGTCACGGCAGCAAGGCCCATCTGAAGCCCCGTGCGACGAGAAATGCTTTCAACTTCAGGCGTCGCGCGGAGAATGCGCTCCACATGTCGCAGCATGCGATCAGTCTCGGTCAGCGAAGTGCCGGCAGGGCTTAAGTAGTCCAGGATGAAGCCGCCTTCATCCATCTCGGGCAAAAGATCGGAGCCGAGATTGCGATAGGCGAGCCATGTGCCGAGCACTAAAAACAGGCATAACACTCCAAGCAAGACTGGTCGGGCTATCGCCCAGGAGAGCGACTTGGAGTGCCAGTCCAATATCCTGCCCATCAGTTTGGACCCATGCTCCGGTACTCCGCGCAATTTTCGCAACTCTTCTCTATCGCTGAGCTCGGTTGGATCCAATGCCGCCGCATCAGTATCAACTTCCCTGCCACGCTTCAAGAGCACAAGGCTCAGACTCGGTGTCCATGTAAGTGCCAGGAGAAGCGATGTCAGTAGGGCAACGGTCATCGTGATTGCAAGAGCGCGAAAGAATGTCCCGGTTACGCCCGTTACAGAAATCAATGGAAGGAACACGACTATAGGCGTAATCGTAGATCCAACCAGGGGAACCGTTATCTCATGCAGGGCACGGCGTACGGCCTCAGCGCGCCCTTCACCGGCGTCGCGATGCAGCACGATGTTCTCTACGACTACAATGGCGTCGTCAATTACCAGGCCAACAGCAGCTGCAAGGCCACCCAGGGTCATGAGGTTGAAGCTCTGACCCGTGACCTTGAGGAAGACGATCGTAATCATCACCGTCACCGGAATTACCAGCCCAGCCACTGCCGAGGAACTCCAATCTCGAAGAAAAACGACGAGGATGATCGAAGCCAGAATCAGGCCAATCAGGATGGCGTCGCGAACACTCGATATACTCTCCCTCACCAGAAGGGATTGGTCGTAGAACGGACGAAATTCCACTCCCGGCGGAAGCACCTTTTTAAGATCCTTGACTTCTCGCGCGACTTCGTCTGCAACCGCAACTGTATTGCTGGACGGCTGCCTCGCAATGTTGAGCAGAACAGCTGGCTTTCCTTCCGCTGTCACAATTGTGTAGACCGGTTTTGTGCCGTCTTCAACTTTCGCTACGTCGCCGATTCGTATCGGAATCCCAGATGCGGTGGACTTCACAACAATATTGGCCAACTCACCGGCGTTATGTACCTGAGCTCCAATCAATCCAAGAATCAGTTCGTGATTCGCCTCATAAAGGCCGGGTGACTCAATGATGTTGGCGCGCCGGATCGCATCCAGCAGATCGGAAACGGTGACGGAACTCGCGAGCAACGCTGCTGGATTGGGGACTACGTGGACCTCAGGAACTTCCCCTCCTTGCACGAAGACCGTGCTCACGCCAGGAAGGCGATTCAGAGGAGGACGCAAATCATAGGTCGCAAGCTCCCACAGCCGCGTTTGCGATACGGTGTCCGATGTCAGACTGTATCCAAGGATCGGGAACGTCGCGAACGTAAGCCGATTAGTCGTGATGCGTACAGTTGGGGGCAGTGACTGCTGCACTTTGGAAACTGCCGCGTCCACCATTTGGAGTGTGTAGGCCATGTCTACGCCCCAATCGAAGAAGAGACTCACTTCGGCGGAACCACGACTGGTGGTTGAACGCACTGTCTCCAGACCGGGAACGCTGTTGATCGCATCTTCGATCGGCTTGGTAACCGTGACCTGCATTTGCTCAACCGGCATCACTCCGTTATCTATGCCGATGACGACGCGCGGGAAATTCGTTTCCGGGAAGACTGAGATCGGTACCTTGTAGGCGAGGTAAATGCCCGCCAAAGCCATTGCAATCGCAAAGAAGAAAATAGTCCGCTTATTCTGCGCAATCCAGAAGTTCTTTGCGCCCGACTTATCTCGAGTTTCGTTCAACACGGATGTTTGCGAAGACGACATTAGTGATCGCCTCCGGCTGCTGGCTTTTCGCCAGCATCCTTCTCCATCTCGGATGAAGAAACGACCTTGACCTTGGAACCGTCTTCCAGTTCGTAGGCTCCCGTGGTCACAACCTGGTCGCCAGGTTTCAGCCCGCTCAGGATTTGCACCATCCCTGCGTCTTCGATCCCAACGTCGACCGCGTGGGCTTTTGCCATACCATCCTGGATCAACATTACTTTCTTCGACCCGGCGTTATCCGTAATTAACGAGATGGACGGTACGATGAGTGCGTCTTTAATCGTGGTTCCAACAATTGCCACACGCGCCGGCGTTCCCGGTTTGAGCTCCCCTTTGGGATTTTCAACCCGCACCCAAACTTCAAGAGTTGTGGATCCGGGATCCAATGCCGGGCTGATCAGAGTCACCTTAGCGGGGATCGGCGCATCCACTCCCGCTACTGTCACTTCCGCGGCCGCCCCCACTTTCAACCGCTGTGCTTGGGCCTGCGGCAGGTGCAGTTTCGCCAGGAGCGCTGAGGTATCCATCACAGTGATAAGTGGAGTGCCAGAGGCGGCGGTTTCTCCCGGGTACAGCGGCCGCTCCGTCACCACGCCGTCGATCGGAGACCGGATTTCGGAATAATCAAATTGCGCTTCCGCGCCAAGATATTTTCCTTCGGCAGAATCAAGTTGTCCCTTGGCAGATTGCAGGGCGGCCGCGCGGCTAACCGATTGCGCCGACTCAAGATGATGTACCGCGATGTCATACGCAGCCTTTGCCTGCACCAGTGCTGCCTTGGCTGAGTCCAGATCACGTCCCGGCAGCGCGCCCTCTGAAAAGAGAAGTTGACGGCTTTCAAAGATCTTTTGTGCTACGTCCAGATTGGCCTTTGACTGCTCAACATCCAACTGCGCCTTTTGATAGTCTTCCGGTACTTGCGCCTTGGTTGTCGTCTGGTATGCGGCTTTCGCTTGATCGAAGACTCCCCTGTTGTCCATGGATGCGGCCGCCAAATCTTTGTTCTCCAACTCCGCCAGCAGTTGGCCCGCTTTCACATGTGCGCCGCGTTGTACCAGAAATCTCTTTACAGGCGCGGTAATCCTGGGCGCTATCGCAGCCTGGGCAAGTGGATAGAGAACGGCATCCGTTCGGACTTGCTCGGAAATCGACCGTATTTTCGCTGTCGTCGCCTCAACATTTACCGCGGTCGAAACGGTATCCGTCGACGACTTGCAGGCCGCAAGAAACAAGATCAGACACGTCGTAGCGACGGCTACGGTGCGTTGACAATTGCGGACATTTGGCAGCAGCTTTAGCATCTTCATGGGGTAGGTATCACTCTCGTTCACGGCATATAACCGGTAAGCGTCTGCAGGTTGGCCAATGCAAGTCTGTAACGGACGATGCCATCAGCGTAGGAAGTCTCAACACCAACCAAGGCCGTCTGCGCATCGACGACCTCGAGCACGGTAGCATCCCCTGCTTTGTATCGCAGTTTGGTCAGGCGAAGACTCTCGCGCGCAGTACTTACGCTCTTTTCAAGCGATACTAGCGCATCGCCAGCGGTACGTGTCTCTGAGTAAAATTCTTCCAGCTCGGCCATTAACCTGCGCTGGGTGTAATTGAGGACCGCAGTCACCTCTTTGCGTCTCAACTCGCTCTGCTTAACCCGGTCCCGTGTTGCCAGCCAGTCCCACACAGGGATGTCCAGAGTAACGCTTGCAGAGTAGCCCAGGTTCCGGGCGCCACCCTGCCCATTTGCCGCGAACTCGGGAGCATCGATGCCGTATGTGTAATTGAGTAGCAGATCCGGAATGTACCCCGCCTTTGCGACGGATACATCCTGGTCGGAGGCTTGGAGCGCTGCGATCGCGCTTTTCAGGTCTGGATTATTTTTGGCAGCGGCCACTTCCACTTCCCCTCGAAGTGGGGCAGTTGGAGAATGATCGGTGTCATCTTGAAGCTTATAAGGGGTTCGCGGATCGGGAAAGAGCAGCACTCCAAGATCGAGTCGTGCCTTGGAAGCTGCAATTCTCGCGTCCGCCAGATCTCGCTCTCGCTGCTGAGACTGAAGGCTCGCCTTGACGACGTCCGCATGTGCAACCTCCCGCCCAGCCTCCCGCTGTTCAGAAAGTGTTTGAAAGTCATGCGCTTCATTCAAGGCGCGAGTCGCGACTCCCAGTTTGCGATCGGCAGCCAGAAGGGTGTAGTACGCATCGACGACTGCGGCCACCAATCCGCGACGGGCAACTTCAAACTGTGCCGTGGCTTGTGCGGAAATCGCACCTGCACGACGGTAGTCGGCGATCTGTTGCATGCCGATGGCTTCTGTAACCACAGCCTGGCTTGCGTATTCCCTCACACCGTTGTTTGCAATAAATTTCTGCGTGTTCTGAGTGCTGGCGCCGCTGTTCGAGCCTGATCCAACTGGAGGGACAGCCTCTCCATTTGGTTGGGTATACACATATTGATTGTGGTAAACGGCTTGCGGAAGGAATGTTGATCGAACTATTGAACGGTCAAGCGAGGCTGCCCCACGATTAGCGCTAGCCGCTGCAAGGCCCGGGTCGATCGTTTGCGCCCGGCGAATGGCCTCCTCCAGCGTGATCAGTATAGGAGCGGCGTTGGGATCTGGCTGTTGCGAAGGGGGTGTTTGACCTGCCCAGGCCGCTTGGAACCGAAGAAGCAAAATTGTAACCACAAGCAGCCGGATTTTCACTGTCCCTGTCCCGTCCGAAACTCACGATCCCATCGTTTCATTGTCACTACCCACACGCTAAACGCAGTTTGTGAAATCCCCTTTTGTAGCAGTTGCAGAGGCAATCACCGAACTGACGAGCGCGATGAAATTGCTTCTACAAAGATCTTCCACCTTCAACATGAAAATCGCCTGAAAGCCTTTATTTGTCGACCTTTCGACGAAATCATAAGTTATCCCGTAACAATGAATGAAGGTGATAAATCCTGGCTTTAATTTTTGACATTCCCGGCAATCCATATAATGATGTCATGGATTGCCCGCATTAAGTACGGCTTTAAACCAAGATGTAATTGTTTTAGTATCAGGGCATTACGAATCGTTTTTGGAGAGCTTGGCCGATCTGGTCAGCTTGGTGTGACCGGCCCCACGGATTTCTACTGCACTTCAAGCGCGCTGCAAACGGCTCAGCAGTTTCAGTTTTGAAAGACACGAATCATGTCTCAGTCTTCGTGATGACCTAAACGAGACTGAGAATCTATCGTTCAGACCGCTGACGGGCTGAGCATCGGCCGTGCAAGAAAAGTAGCCGTACTCACTTGAATCATGAAGTTCTTCCCCAGGAGACGTGTTCACTCATGCATCGCATACTTCGGAAATTTTCACTTGCTTCCTCCCATACGCGTTCTTTTCTAATTTTAGTTTCAGTTGTTTGCGGACTCAGTATTCACGCCTTCGCAGCGGATGATCCGCCGCCGGGCACCGACGTAATCGTTTTCAACAATGGGGATCAACTTACAGGAAAGTTTCTTCACTCCAGCGGCGACACGCTGCTCTTCCACAGCAATATCGCAGGCGATGTGGAAGTGGAGTGGGCCAAGGTCAAGGAGCTTCGATCCTCTCAACAGTTCGCCGTTATTGAGAAGGGGAAGCACCTGACCCCAAAGACGCCGAACTCCGATGTACCTCAGGGCACGATCACCGCCACCACCACTGATATCAGCGTGCAGGGTACGTCCGCAGCAGCGCAGACCATTCCGGTCAAGAATGCCGATTTCGTGATAGACGAAGCAACGTTCCAGAAGGAGCTTCACGGGAAGCCCAGCTTCTTCCACGGTTGGGAAGGCAGTCTGACAGCTGGCGCCGCGCTTGTTGAAGCGACGCAGAACAGCGAGAACTTCAATGTTGGGCTGGCGCTAATTCGTGTCGTTCCGAATGTGTCCTGGCTTGACCCGCGCAATCGGACGACCGCCAACTTGAGCGATATTTATGGCAAGGTGACCCAGCCGGGAACACCGGATACGAAAACATCCATTTTCCATGCGGATGCAGAACGGGATGAGTACTTCACGCCTCGTTTCTACGGGCTTGTAAATATCTCGTTCGATCACAACTATTCCCAAGGCCTGGACCTTCAGCAGATCTATGGCGCTGGAGTTGGATACACGGTAATCAAGCAGAAGGTACAGGAGTTGGACGTGAAGGCGGATGTTCATTATGAGCATCAATCCTTTAGTGCCAACGATTTCCTCATTCCCCCTGTTCCAGTTCAACCGGCTACAAACCTGGTTGGCTCGAGCTTAGGCGAGGCGTATTGGCGGAAGCTGCCTGCCGGGCTGCTCTTTAACGAAACCGGCGTAGTGAATATCTCCTATAACGACACGAATGCCTACTCCGCTAACCTGGGGGCAGGCCTGGTCTTTCCTGTTTACAAGCGACTGAGCTTCAACCTTGGCGTTCTGGATAGCTACTTGAACAATCCACCCGCTGGATTCAAGAGCAATTCATTCCAATTCACCGCAGGAGTCGGGTATACATTCCACTAGGCATTAGCGATATCCGGTGGGCCGTTCCTCGATGGCTCACCGACATAATGGAGGAAGAAAGATGTCTCTGTTTAAGCGCTCAATAGCAGAGTGTTTCGGAACATTCTGGCTGGTATTTGGTGGTTGCGGTAGCGCCGTTCTGGCAGCGAAGTTTCCCGATGCCGCGTACCCGGCCCTCGGTATTGGATTCGTCGGAGTTGCACTTGCCTTCGGTCTGACTGTGCTCACGATGGCATACGCAATTGGACATATCTCCGGATGCCATCTCAATCCCGCAATCACGATAGGACTTATCGCTGGCAAACGGTTTCCGGCTAAGGAGGCAGCACATTACATCATTGCGCAAGTAGTTGGCGCAATACTCGCCAGTGGTGTTCTGTTTTTGATCGCAAACGGGAAAGCGGGCTTTAGTCTCGATGGCGGCTTCGCGTCAAATGGCTATGGATTGCATTCTCCTGGCGGATACTCGCTGGCTGCATGCTTTATTGCTGAAGTCGTACTCACCTGCTTCTTCCTCCTGGTGATTATGGGTTCCACGGACAGTCGCGCGCCCCAAGGCCTAGCCCCCATTGCAATAGGCTTGTGCCTCACATTGATCCACCTGATCAGCATCCCCGTCACGAATACCTCCGTTAACCCTGCCCGTAGCACGGGACCTGCAGTATTCGTCCAAGGCTGGGCGTTGGGGCAACTGTGGCTGTTCTGGGTAGCGCCGATCATTGGTGGAGTGCTCGGCGGCTTCCTCTATAACACCCTCTTTCCCCAGGACGAGTAAAGATCCCCTGCCACGGATGCGCTGGCGGCCCTCGGGACAGCCAGCGCACCGAACGCCGGATCGCCCATCCAAAAATCCATGACAATTTCACGCTCTCCTCTAACAAAAGACAGGGTTTCTGCATCTCAAAATGAGAATGCTTGATACCAGAGGAGAGTGAAAGACTATGGCTCAGAAACAAGTTGGCGGGATCACTCGCGAACAGCTAATCGACGCGTTGAACGGAGACCTGGAACGCGAATATCAGGCGATTATCGGTTATGTGAATTACTCGCAGGTTTTGAAGGGTGCCGCGTATATGAATATCGCGGATGAGCTCGCGGTGCACGCGAAAGAAGAATTGGATCATGCCTTACAGGTGGCCAATTACGTTGATTATCTCGGGGGTATGCCCTCCGTGGTTCCAAAGCCCGTCAAGACTTCAGAGAAGGCGGAAGAGATGCTTAAATTCGATCTCGAAAACGAAAAAGAAACAATCCGCCATTATCGCCGCAGGGTCAAACAAGCAGATGAACTGAATGAGTTTGCCATCGCTGAAGGCCTGCGTGAGATCCTGGTCCAGGAACAAGACCACCTGATCGCTCTGGCAACCGCGCTTGGCATCGATCCTCCGAACCCCGGAATTGCGGACTAAGACAGCCTACAAATCGCGTTCTACGCAGATTTTTCTCCCGGGCAGATAAGTTTGGCCACACCCTTCAGGTCTTGAGTGAATTGCTGTTTCTCCCGTGCCTTGGACTCGTCGTCCCAGGCACGGAGAATTGAAGACGGATGCCACGGCCGACAGGCACTTTTCATATGGCCACGGCAATGCCGTATTTAGTTTCCAGGAATCTCTGCTGTGTTCTGCAAAGGCAAACCGAGAGTTCCTGCCAGGTGATAATTTTCAATCGGCAACGTAGTTCGGCGCTGTAAACGAAGCGAACGATCTGGTACCAATCTTCAATCAGATCAGGACGCCGCTGATCGCAAAGCACGCAGAACGACATTTGCAGATGCTCCGCGGCAAGAACGCTGCGCAGCAACTGATAAGAGCGAAGCAACCCGTTTGAAGACGGAAGTAATTCCGACTCGAATACCCTATCGAAGTCGCGATAACGCTGCAATAATCCGGGACGCGCGCTTTGAAAATCGCCTTCTGTTAACTTCGCTTCAATCAAAAGACTTCCGAGTTTCAGGTCTATCTCGGTGCGATCACCATGATTGTCCTGCAGTGGAGTTCGCGGCCGGAAACCAAACTCTGCTCGAGCCCCCATATCGATGCCTAAAATCGAGCAAACTGACCGCCTTGTCAGCACTCCGGGATAACAAAAGATATTCATCAAGAGAGCATCGGAACTCGCTGCACAATCAAGTTCAGATCTTCTCCTGTCCATCTGTCGAGGCACCGACCGGGATGCCGTGTAAACCTTGCGAAGTCTTCGACTCCAGTCTTCCGACGCGAGAATTCTCCGATAGGCAGCCGATAGAAAATTGCCGTGCTCGCCTTCATCGCCAGAGTAAATGACGGACGGCAGTTCGCCGCAGGTGAGCTCGTGCGAAAAATCCCGCGCGCGATCCACATTTCTTGCACTCAAGTCACGCCTCAGGTCTCCCGAGTATCGCCGATTCTGCAATCGCAACTTCCTGCTTTCTCTCAACTTCTTCGACTTCAATCGCGAGAAACGCGCGAAATCAACTCCTGGAATCATAAGTGTGACATCAGTGGAAATTGCCGGCAGCTTGCTTCCTGCTTGCAAAAGACGCGCCTCATTCCATTCTGAGCTTAAGGCCCAAGAGACGACATTTCGTCATCTTGGCGAAGTCTGGTTATCTACGCCGATATCGTTCCTTCGTCTCTTGCAAAGCCAAGAGTGTCCGGTTATTGTCTAGATCAAATAATCGAGGAAAAGGTCTAAACAAAGGTAGTGCACTCGTGAACGAAAATTCTGCATCCCCCCCAGCTAGATACGAGCAGCTTTTTAAGTTGTCGCCCGATGCCATCCTTATCACAAATTCACAGGGCATCATTGAAGATGCAAATGGGGAAACTGAAGTGATGTTCGGCTATTCTCGAGCCGAGTTGTGTGGTCAACCCATTGAGATACTTGTACCTAAGCGTTTCCGCATAAAGCATCCTGGGCACCGTGCCGAATTCAATTCCCATCCCCGCACACGCTCAATGGGTGCGGGCCTTGATCTGTTTGGCCTACGCAAGGACCAGTCCGAGTTCCCCGTGGACATCATGCTTCGTCCCTTCGACGAAGGAGAAACCGCTCTTGTTCTATGTCTCGTTCGGGATGTGTCTGTACAACATGCTGCGCAGGAATTGCTGCGCCAGAAAGATCAGCAACTTCGATCCATCTTTGAAAGCGTCAATGACTACGCCATTTTTCTTCTAGATCTAAAAGGAAATGTGGCGAGCTGGAATCCAGGTGCCGAACGTATCAAAGGTTACCGCGAAGAGGAAATTCTAGGAGAGCACTTCTCGCGTTTTCATACTCAGGAAGAAGTCGAGCAAGGCAAGCCCCAGGAAGAATTGCGCATTGCGGCATCCAAAGGTAGATTCGAAGCCGAAGGTTGGCGAATTCGGAAGGATGGTTCCCGCTTTTGGGCAAATGTCATCATCACCCCCATCCGCGATAAACAAAGCAGGTTAACTGGTTTCGCAAAGGTCACACGGGATTTCACCGATCGAAAACGGGCAGAGGAGGCCCTTTTGCTGCAAATGAGCAGCGTTCTGCTTGCCAATGTCGACATCCGTAAGATGCTCTCAGCAATCTCAGCCAGCCTTCGCGACGTAGTTCCGCACGATTGCGCCACGTTGGCCCTTCACGACATTCCTACCGGACAGTTGAGAGTGCAGTTTCTTGATGCTGGTCGCAACAAACCAAAGCAGCCCGAGGACACAATGATCTCAATCAACAACTCGCCTGCCGGATTTGCATTCCGGACGGGCGGGCCTGTGCTGCTCGATAGAATTGCGGGTTCGTCGTTTGGTGCAGAAACCGTCAAGCATCTCACCGACATGAACATGCAATCGGCGTGTTGGGTACCCCTTATTAATCGAGAACAAAATCTGGGAACGATCTCGGTGGCCAGCCGACGGGAAGCGGCTTTTTCCGACCGCGACGTGGAAATGCTGGGTCAGATAGCCAGCCAGATCGCAATGGCGGTCAACAACGCAATCGCGTTTAAACAGATTGCGGATCTCAGAGACAAGCTGAAACAGGAGAAGCAGTACCTGGAAGATGAACTGAATCTCGAAAACAACTTCGAAGACATCATCGGGGAAAACTCAGGCTTGAAACATGTCCTCAAGCACATTGAGACTGTAGCCCCCACGGATGCCACCGTCTTGATTCAGGGAGAAACTGGCACCGGCAAGGAACTGTTGGCGAGCGCTATTCATCGTCTCAGTCCTAGGCGTGACCGGACATTTATTAAGTTGAATTGCGCTGCCATTCCCGCCGGACTGGTCGAGAGCGAGCTCTTTGGTCA
Organism: uncultured Acidobacteriaceae bacterium; assembly: GCA_963816335.1. Classification (GTDB taxonomy): domain Bacteria; phylum Acidobacteriota; class Terriglobia; order Terriglobales; family Acidobacteriaceae; genus JANXZS01. The sequence continues at coordinate 132,610 of CAWFKA010000017.1, forward strand.
TGAAAAAGGTGCCTTTACTGGCGCAATCGCCCGCAAGATAGGCCGGTTGGAACTGGCCAATGAAGGAACGCTTTTTCTGGACGAGGTGGGAGAGCTTCCGCTTGAACTGCAGCCAAAACTTTTGCGTGCGTTGCAGGAGAAAGAGATCGAGCGCCTCGGGGGAACGCGCACGATACCGGTTAATGTTCGCTTAGTCGCTGCAACCAATCGAGATTTGGAAGCGCTGGTAGCCGAGAAACAGTTCCGGAGTGACCTTTACTATCGGCTTAAGGTCTTTCCAGTGCTTGCACCGCCATTACGGGATCGCCGGGACGATATTCCGATGCTTGTTCGCCACTTCGTGGATAAACACGCTCGCCGCATGGGAAAGTTAATTGAGTCCATATCGGAAGATTCGATGGAGGCATTGGTCCATTGGAAGTGGCCCGGCAATGTCCGCGAGTTAGAGAATTTCCTCGAGCGCGCAGTCATCCTCAATCGAGGCACCACTCTTCAGGTAATCCTGGCCGAGTTGGAACTCGAGGACGAGCCCGAATCGGCAGCACCAGTGGATCCAAGACTGGAAGCAGCTGAGCGGGAGCATATCCTGCGCGTGCTCCGCGAGTGCAAGGGCCTGATCGGTGGCGCAGCCGGAGCTGCATATCGTTTAGGGCTGAAGCGAACCACTTTGAATTCAAAACTGAAGAAGCTGGGAATCGAGCGGAGTGACTACATTTAGTCACCCCGCCGATATGTCGTCATCCTCACTTCGCCACTTCGCCATCCCAGCGCCGTCTGGCTAGCAAGCCGCCCTCGACTAACCCTTCCAATTTCATTCACATAGTTCTTTCACACGAAGCCAGCCGCAATTTGGGCACGAGCGTGCTTTTACAGATGCATGGCGCAGGAACGAGCCAGCATACGCTAAGAATCACGATCGAGAACGGTGCGGAGAACGTCCTCCTCAAACTTGAAGGACGGGTCACTGGCCGCTGGACAGGCAGAGTTGGAAAGCGTGTGGAAAAAGCTTGCGCCTTCAATTTGCGGTCGAGAGGTCTCAATCGATATTCGAGGCGCAACCTATGTGGATCAAGCTGGAATTCGACTCTTACGTGACATTTATCGGGCCACGAACGCGGAATTCCGAACCAGCAGTCTGTTAACCAGATTCATGGCCGACGAGATAAAGCACGAACAAGCAAACGCAACGAAGGAGGTCGACTGACATGCAAATCCCCAATGTAGCCGATAGGTATTCTCGCAGTCAGAATTCGAGAACTGGCGAGTTCTTCAGTTCCCTTTCCATTCAGGCATTGAACGACTTCAAATTTTTGGAAACTCAACACTCTTATCCGCCCTCCGAGGTGCTCTTCCAAGAGAAACAATTGCCTACAAGCATTCTCGTTTTGATTGAAGGAGACGTGAAACTCTCAATCAACTCCAGCGAAGGCAAGCGGTTGATTCTCCGAATCGCCAAGCCCGGTGAGATTCTCGGACTAACTTCCGCCGTCTCTGGGAATCGTTATGAAATGACTGCTGAAACACTGCATTCCTGCAAAATTGCAACTGTTTGGCGTCCGGATTTCCTGGGATTTCTTTTGCGTCATCCCGCCGCATATCAGAGCCTGGCCAGCGAGATGAGTTTGGACTTCACTCGAGCCTGCGCCCAACTTCGCACTGTTGGCCTTAGCTCCTCCGCTCCAGCAAAACTCGCAAGATTGCTTATCGAGTGGTGCGCGGGCGGGCAGCAAACGTCACGCGGAACCAGATTGAAAGTCTCTCTGACGCATGAAGAGATCGGCGAATGCATTGGAACCTCCCGCGAAACTGTGACGCGCACCCTAAGCGACTTCAAGAAATCTCAACTAGTCGATCTGCAAGGATCCACGATGATGATCTCAAACATGCTTGCGCTCCAGTCATACGCGGAACTGTGAATTGAAGTACTCGTAATCCACTCCCCTCTACTTAAACTGAGATAAAAGTGACGACTGACGTGGCTAAGAGACTCGACGATGTCTCGACCGATATCGGCTGCTCGGGAGAAGACGAGATCGCGTCGACTCTCCTTTCGATGCGGAGTTCACAGAGGGCCCCGATAAGGGTCCCGCCACCAGTAAATATTGCGCTCCTTCACCGACCGCCGCATACGTTGCATGCGATCCACCATCTCGTCGACATTCATTTTGAGAGCTTGTGCAATGGCATCCCCTGTGGCTTTCACGTCATACGGATTGACGATAATTGCATCGTGCAGATCTCTCGCAGCCCCGGTAAAACGGCTCAAGATCAGAACGCTCTTTCGTCATCCCGCGAGGCAACAAACTCTTTTGCAACAAGATTCATCCCGTCGTGAAGCGAGGTCACCATGCATACGTGGGCCGCTCGATAAAAACGTTCCACTTCATGACGATTGTGCTGCCGATTGAGGAACGCGATCGGCTTCCATCGGCCTCGCCTGAAGCGAGCGTTGATTCGGTTTGCCTCAGCCTCGACCTCTGACTGGAACTCCGCATAGCGTTTGATCCGGCTTCGAGTGGGAGCGCCGATCTGAATAAAGGTGAACTTGCCCTGGTAGGTTGGATTCCGCTCTAGAAAAGACTCCACCGCTTGGAATCGTTCGAGAATTCCCTTCGTGTAATCGACGCGATCCACGCCGATTCCGATATAGGTTGCTTCAATGCCGAGTTCTGAAAGCAATGCACTGCGCTCTTCGCCTGATGCTTCTGAGGCGTCGGACGTGCCAGCTCCATTCACAAATTCGACACTGATCGGGAATGGTAAAACAGAAGTCAGATGATCGTTGCGCTTTACTGAGAAGTGTTCCCAATCCACTCGCGATTCCAGAATGCGGTCCACCGTGTTGAGGAAGTTGTTACAGTGCGAGCGAACGTGAAAGCCGATTAGATCCGCACCCAGAAGACCATCCAGCAATTCTCGCTGCCAAGGGCAGATCTCGAACGACTCAGGCGTCGGCCACGGAATGTGCCAGAAGATTGCGACCCGTGCGTGGGGAACACGATCCTTCAGCATGCGAGGCAAAAGCGCGAAGTGATAGTCCTGAATCAGTACAACGGGATTCTCTTCCCCGGCGATCTCCTGCACCAGTGCGTCCGCGAATTTTTGATTGACATTGCGGTAGTGCTCCCAATCCGAGGCTCTGAAAATTGGCCGCGTATGCGCGATATGGCACAGCGGCCAAAGCCCTTCATTCGCGAATCCGTAGTAATACCCCTCTTCCTGCTCGCGGCTTAGCCACACGCGGCGTAGCGTATAGCGAGGATCATCGGGTGGAACTTTGATGCGATCATGATTGTCAACCATCTCAGCATCTGCATCGCCGCTGCCGTGAGCCACCCATGTCCCATTGCACGCGCAAAGAATTGGTTCGATCGCCGTGACAAGACCACTTGCCGGGACATCGACCACAACTCCATTATCCCGAAACGAATGGATATAGGGCTCGCGATTAGAAACCACGAAAGGTTGCTTTGACCGAGACGGTTTCGAACGTGGTCCGCTAAGCGTTCTGCCGTCCAAAGCGACTCGTTTGCATTCCGGAGACCGGCTTCGATTTCTGCCGCCGCACGCGCTTTTTGCATGCTTTCGGCAAGTGGCGCCACTTCGCGAGCGAGAGTGGAAAGAAAATCGAAATCAGTCGAAGGCGGCCGCACAGCGTGCTGACCGGTCCGCAATGCCCTCATCCAGATCGCCACCCGCGCCACCGGGCCGGAAAGACTCCATCGAAGAATGACTAGAGTGATGGCCGCGATAACAAGAACCTGGATCCCAACCCGAATAAAGACTCTCGCCCATATCCGGAGAATCTCAGTGCGAATGTACCCGGCATCGTGAATGACGAGAATTCCCCCTTCGACGCTGCCGTCAGGGGCATGCAGGGGCGCGGCCAGCACATGGATACGCCGGAACCTTAAGTGTGTAAACGTACTGATGATGCGATTGTCCTGGATCGCACTCTTCAATAGCTGCGATAGTCCTGCATTCGAGGAGTTTATGCCGGGCGTGATAACTAGCACGGATTCGTCCTTGTCGTAGACACCGATCCCGGTCAGGTGTTCGCGATTGCTGAAGCGGCCAACCATCTGTTCAAGGCCTGCGCGATTCTGTGTCGCCAGACATAGCTCGGCTGTGCCAGCAAGACTCTCCGCCAGAGTCGCGGACTTGTAGTCGAGATCCCGCCGGAGAGCTTCCTTCTGTGCCTGAACCTCATACCAGGAAGAGGCGATCGATACCAGCGAAACTCCGATGATCAGAGCAAGGATCAGTCTCCAGCTTAGAATTCGCATCGCTTCGCACTTACCTGACTCGTAAAAGTTGAGGGGTCATTTTGAGCTAATTGACTAGTTGGAGTAGACAGTATATTCGATGCGCGCGACTCGAGTTTGGAGGTATGACCCGAAGTCTCGCAATACGAATGATTTGGGATGAAAGTGAAGGACAAACACTCTCATCGTTTTGAAGGAACAGTATCCGGGTAGCCTTATTCACACCTAACGGCAGAATCACCGCCACTTTTATATTACCCTTGAGATCGAGCCTCAGCGGAGCGCGCAGGGTTTTATACTGCATCGCAGCAAGCGTACGCGACAGTTGATTGCTACCGTGGCACCGCGATCTGCTAACTCCACTGCAATAGCCTGACCGATGCGACGCGCCGGTTATAAGTGCGACTTTGCCTAAAGGGACTTCGGAACCGAAGTCCTGACTTCGTCAAGAATTGCGGTTGCCATTGCTTTCTTCTTTCTCAGTTCATGGCCTCGAAAATTGCAGCGATACCTTGACCGCCGCCTATGCACATCGTGACGAGAGCGTAGCGTCCACCGATCCGCTGCAGTTCGTGGATCGCTTTCACTGAGACGATCGCGCCTGTCGCGCCAATCGGGTGTCCAAGCGAAATCCCACTGCCATTCGGATTCGTCTTCTCCGGAGAGAATCCAAGATCGCGCCTGACCGCGAGTAGCTGCGACGCAAACGCCTCGTTCACTTCGAAAACGTCAATCTGCTCTGCACTAAGGCCGGTCTTTTGAAATAGCTTCTTTACGGCCGACACCGGACCAATCCCCATATATCCGGGCTCAACAGCTGTGATCGCGTAGTCAACCAGGCGTGCGATTGGCTTTAGCCCGCGCACTTCTGCAGCCTTTCGCCCCGTAAGGACCAAGGCGGCTGCGCCATCGTTAATGCTCGAGGCATTGCCAGCCGTCACCGTCCCCTCCTTGTCGAAAACGGGCTTCAACTTGGCAAGATTTTCCGCCGTAGCATCGGAACGAGGGGACTCGTCAGTCGTGAACTGCGAGGTTGCGCCCTTCACCTTTATTTCGATCGGAATGATCTGGTCTTTGAACCTGCCATTTTGCATAGCGTCGATTGCCCGCCGGTGACTCTCGGCGGCGAGTTCGTCCTGGTCTTCTCGAGTTATGCCCCACTTGCGCGCGATGTTCTCTGCGGTTACTCCCATATGCACTCCATCAAACGGATCCGTAACTGCGCCCACAAGAACATCCACTGCAACGCTGTCGTTCAGGCGAGCTCCCCAGCGCATGCTGTTCAGCCAGTAGGGCGCGCGGCTCATGGATTCCGCTCCACCACCAATCGCAGCATCGGCATCACCGTGAACGATGCATTGTGCCGCCGTTAGAATCGCCTGCAAACCGCTGCCGCAAAGTCTATTCAGCGTGAGCGCCGGCGTGCTGACTGGCAGGCCTCCCCGCAGCGCGGCTACACGTGATAGATACATATCCTTCGCTTCGGTATGAATTACGTTTCCGAAAACAACATGGCCTATATCGCTTGGTGACAAACCAGAACGCTGAACTCCGTGACAGATAACCTTCGCCGCCAATTCAGTCGGCGGAATATCCTTGAGTGCTCCTCCAAATTTCCCTACCGCCGTCCGCACGGCGCTCAGAACAACTACTTCACGATCGCTCATCCGCTTTTCCTTTCATGAAGGTCCTACTGAAAGATCGCCTCGGCGTTTCGTTGGCTTGAATGGAGTTGAATGCAGCCACGAATTTCGGGCATTACCTCTGGATAGTTGTGCACTGCAGCAATTGCTATGCTGCAGCGCAGAATACCGATCCGAAATCAGGTGCAAACTTATGGGAACAGTGAACACCGAAAGTCAACTTGTGAACACAATCGGGCTGCCATTCACACTCGAGGGCAAAAACGGCCTTCGTCACCGGTGCGGGACGCTGGATCGGAAGAGCGATCGCCAGAAAGCTACTCATGTCCGGTGCCAATGTCATGGTCGATGACCTCGATGAGAAGATGCTTCTCGAATTAGAAGCTGAGTCCGGTCAGCCCGAGCGCTTTCGCCACGCAACTGGCGACCTCACCTCGCCGGACACTCCGGAGGCTGTCGTGCAAGCCACTCTGGATTGTGCGTCGTCAGCGCAAGCTTCGCTGAGGCACACAGCAGATCATGAGCTCGGAAGTAGCGGCTGTGATGGTCATCACGAGTATTAGAGGGCGCAAAAATAACGTTCAATGTGCGTCTAAGTAGCCCGCGTTGCGCAGGATTCGCCGCACCTTTTTGGGTGAGATAGATAGGCACTCCGCGACGCGAGAAATCTTTTTCTCTTCGCGCATCCAGACCTTTGGAATTACGATCTCGGCAAATTCCTCGTTGACCTGCTGAAACGTTTTGTCTCCCAGCATGCCTTCCGACCAGCCGCGAAGCGTGTCGTGGATTCCGGACGAGTGGATGATATGAGACTTAAGCGTCGCCAATTCGTCCAGCAGACGATCATTCTCACCGGCGCCGATCAGCTCTGCCGCTTCGCTGGCACATCGTTTCGCCATCTCCCATTCCTGGAAGAACTCGTTCCCTGCCGTCATCCCGCACGCAATGTACGCGGCGGCCAATAGTCGGCGGTTCTGCGTCTGCTGGGCCAGCGCCAGTGCCTCTTCACTGTAGCTCCTCGCCTCGGTGGCATGGAGCGCCGTGTCTGCATCCTCTCCAAGCTGCTCTTCCACGCGCGCATTTTCTGCGGAGGCCTGCAGAATGCGCGCACGAGCCATCAGAATGTGGTCATTCTTTTCGACGCCGATCCGGTAGGCTTCGCCAGCCACCATTCCCGCCCTATCGATTTCACCTCGATCCAGGTAGAGATATCCCTCATTGAACAACACCGCCCCAAGTCCACTGGAATGGCCATGCATCGAGTAAATCTGCTTTGCGCGCTTCAGTTGCAAAATGGCTTCGTCGCATAGTTGCTGATACCTCCCGCGCAAATTGCCGTGAATTGGCGGACCTGCTTTCGCTGACACTGTGCTTTTCGTCTGGCTCTGCCTTCTTGCCTGCGCGTCAATCTTTCGATGCAGCTGGAGAGCCAGCAGCCGTTTTACATGGGCGGCGTTCACCAAAGTTCTAGCAACGTTTCGGTGATTCGGATCTCCTTGTGAGTAGATCGCTATGGCCCGCTCAAAATGTTCAAGAGCCTTCGCATACTCTCCTGAGCGCCGCACGATGCGTCCACGAGCAGATTCAATGTTACCCAGCGCGAGGTAATGGTCCGTCGACTTCAGAACGCCTTCCGCATGTGCCAACAGACGCAAGGCTTCTTTCGTTGATCCTCTCTGGAAGAGCAGCCAGCTCTCTTGTATCTGAATCACAGCGGCCAATATGCGGCAGTCGTCGCACTTCTGTGCAAGTTGTCTCGCCTGCACAATGTCCTGGAGGGCAGCTTCGTACTCGCCTTTCTTCCTGTGCGCTCTTCCCTTCCAGAAATGAGCGAGCGTCACCAGATGCCTTCCGGTGAGTTCTGCTTCAGTTCTCAGAACAACGTCGATGATCTGGATTGCGGTATCAACATCTTCCAGCGACAAGGCGCGAAACGCCTCCGCCATTCGCACGCGAAGATAATCCTCCAGCGGCAGCTTTCTTTTGCATTCGATCGGAAATTTCAGAAGCAGAGTGTCGAGCAAGCCTTCGTCGAGGTAACCGACATCCACCCATTGCGCCACCAGCAAAATCAACTCCGCCAAATGCGGACGACCCGGCTCCAGCTTTTTCAAATCCGCCTGCGAGGCATCGAGCATGGCAGCGCCTTCCGACACGTGCCGGAGAGTTAAGGCCCGCTCCAGATCCTCGACAAACTGCTGTCCGATCTTCATATGTCACTGTCGTCTTCTGCGATCACAGCAGATCGCTTCGCCAGACGTTCCTTGGGGGTCCTTGCCGAGCCGGATCGTCGCACATCCCGCGGCCGGTACTCATCCTTAGCAACGCGCCGAATGTTACGCCGCCCTGGTCTTCTCGTCCATCCGTCCGATTCGGACGACCTTGCTTGGCATCACTCGCCAATTCAGGCTCTAATCACCCAACTGATCGCGTCAGCGATTCAAGTCAACCGCATAGAAAGTTAGAAAGGTAGAGGAACAGTGAGCCAAAACACGTTTTCGCGCCAAAACTGGGACAGCCCTCGCTGGGAAGGAATTACTCGCACATACACAACCGCAGACGTAGAACGCCTTCGGGGAACGGTTCGGGTGGAACACTCGCTGGCACGCGCTGGAGCTGAAAAGTTCTGGCGCCTGATCCATCAGGAAAATTACGTTCCGGCGCTCGGCGCACTCACCGGCAACCAAGCAGTAGAAATGGCACAAGCCGGTCTCAAGGCCATTTACCTGAGCGGATGGCAGGTCGCAGCAGACGCCAACCTCAGCGGTCAAATGTATCCCGATCAGAGTCTCTACCCGGTGAACAGCGTCCCGAATGTGGTCCGTGCAATTAATAACGCACTCATGCGCGCTGACCAGATCGCCCACGCCGAGGGCAAGGATTCGATTGACTGGATGCTGCCGATCGTTGCCGATGCTGAGGCGGGATTCGGCGGAGTGCTCAATGCCTTCGAGTTGATGAAGAGCATGATTGAGGCGGGCGCAGCCGCGGTCCATTTTGAAGATCAGCTGTCCTCCGCGAAAAAGTGCGGCCACATGGGCGGCAAGGTGCTGGTGCCCACGCGCGATGCGGTTCAAAAACTGGTGGCGGCGCGCCTTGCTGCCGACGTGCTTGACGTGCCCACCGTGATTATTGCTCGCACCGACGCGAACGCCGCGCAATGCATCACCAGTGAATGCGATCCGTATGACAGCAAGTTCCTCACCGGTGAGAGAACCGTCGAAGGATTCTTCACCTTGCGCGGTGGCCTGGATGCAGCGATCGCCCGCGGCCTGGCCTACGCGCCCTACGCGGACATGATCTGGTGCGAAACCTCCGAGCCGAACATTGAAGAGGCCCGCCGCTTTGCCCGCGCAATTCACACGCATTTCCCCGGCAAGCTCCTCGCGTATAACTGCTCTCCATCTTTTCACTGGAAGGCCAAACTGAACGAGTGGGAAATTGGCCAGTTCCAGCGCGAACTTGGAACCATGGGGTATCGCTTCCAATTCGTCACGCTCGCCGGATTCCACGCCCTGAATCTCTCCATGTTCGACCTCGCGCATCAGTACGCAAAGTCAGGAATGTCAGCCTATTCCCAATTGCAGCAGCGTGAATTCGAATTGGCAGAAAAATCCGGATACAGCGCAATCAAGCACCAGAAATTTGTCGGCACCGGCTACTTCGATGAACTGGCAAACACTATCGCCTCCGGCCACACATCCATCCGCGCCCTTCCCGGCTCAACGGAAGAAGAGCAGTTCCACCCTGCAGCGGCCACCGCAACCACGATCAACACGCAGTACGCCGCAAACGGGTCCGGCGATTAAAACTCGTCACCCCATGGTGGTCTAAACGCGACATAATCGGAAAGGAAGAAGATTGAATGAGCGCAACGGTGCAGATGACTGAACATAGAGAAGAACGGCCAACGGCCGAAATCGAAATCCTCACTCCCGCCGCGACAGCGTTTCTTCACGCTCTTAACGCGAACTTCGAAGAGACAAGAACCTGCCTTCTCCAGCAACGCAGGCAGCGTCAACTGCAATTCGACCACGGAGATCTGCCGAAGTTTCTCGCGGACACCCAGTCGATACGGGATGCGGAGTGGAATGTAGCGCCAATCCCGCCGGATCTTCTCGATCGCCGCGTAGAGATCACCGGGCCAACCGATCGCAAGATGGTGATCAATGCACTGAATTCCGGGGCCAGCGTCTTCATGGCGGACTTCGAGGACGCCAACGCGCCCACGTGGACCAACTGCATTGAAGGCCAGGTGAACTTGCGCGACGCCAATCGGCGCGCCATTGACTACCAGTCACCCGAGGGCAAGCGTTACGAATTAAGCTCCAACCCAGCCGTCCTCTTTGTTCGCCCGCGTGGATGGCACATGGTCGAAAAGCATTTTCTCGTAGACGGAGCTCCCATCTCCGCTTCTTTATTCGACTTTGGACTGTACTTCTTCCACAACTGCCGGACGCTGATGGATCGCGACACCGCTCCATACTTTTATCTGCCCAAGATGGAGAGCCACAAAGAAGCGCGTCTTTGGAACGATGTGTTTGTATTCGCGCAACAGTACATCGGCGTACCAAATGGAACAATTCGTGCCACGGTTCTCATTGAAACGATCGCCGCAGCTTTTGAGATGGATGAGATCCTCCATGAGCTGCGCGATCACTCGGCTGGTCTCAACTGCGGACGCTGGGATTACATCTTCAGCTTCATCAAGAAATTCAGAAACCATCCGGACTACACACTGCCCGAGCGCGGAGTCATCACTATGGAGCAGCCTTTCCTTCGCTCCTACGTGGAACTCCTCATCCACACATGTCACCGGCGCGGCATCCACGCCATGGGCGGCATGGCGGCACAGATCCCAATCCGCAACAATCCTGCCGCCAACGAGGAAGCCATGCAGCGCGTCCGACTCGACAAATTGCGCGAGGTACGTGCTGGTCACGACGGCACTTGGGTCGCACACCCCGGCCTGGTATCCGTTGCCAAGGCGATTTTCGACGAATACATGCCCGGCCCAAACCAGATTCGAGAGCCCGCCGAGACGCATTCGAAAATCACTGAAGAAAACCTCGTTGAGATTCCGCGAGGAAACATTACGGCCGCAGGCTTTGAGCGCAATATCGATGTTGCGTTGCAGTACATTGAGTCCTGGCTGCGCGGCAATGGATGCGTGCCCATCTACAACCTGATGGAAGATGCTGCCACCGCCGAAATCTCTCGCGCCCAGCTTTGGCAATGGTTGCGATACGGAGCCAAGCTGGACGACGGCCGGCAAATCACCCCGTTTATGTTGACGGAGGTCCTGAACCGCATTCTCGAACGCACTCAGACGGCAATGGGGCCGGAAGCATTCGCAGCGTCCAAATTCCCCCGTGCCGCCGAACTTCTTACCCAGTTCTGCACCGGCGAGTTCCAGGAATTCCTCACAACCGCCGCATACGCCGAATTCGCCTGATGCGTAACCCTTCCTCCCGTGCAGCCACTCGACGCTGGCTGCGCGGCTTTTTTTGCCTGTGGGCGGCCAAAACAAGTGACTTACTGCCCGGATCACGTTTCCGCCCACTTAAGACTGCCGAATCCCCGCCAGACGTGATGCGAGTCACATGCCGCACCCCGCCCAGCCTGCAACAATGTGGCCGCTGCTTGAGGACCTCATTATGGGTACTGCTACCGTTCGTGAAACGAAATCCATGGTCACCCTTCCCGGTGACGCCGTTCGCCAGATCCAATGGCGCTTTGCAGACAGATTCGACCTGCAGATGTTGGTGCAATCCTCGCGAGTGGCAGCGCGAACTACCGTAGCCCGCCTGGTAGCTGCCGGAGAACGGAACACGCACGAGTGGACACAAGGCAAAGGCGAGATGGTGGACGCCTTCGATCGCGCTGGCATCACCGCAGCTTTCATGGAGCCGGAAGAAGGCGGATACATCTCTGGACCCAAAAATCTCGTGCTGGCTCTCACCGCGTTTGAGTTGGCCTGGGTTGACGCAGGCGCAGCCACCGCAAGTCTCGCGGGATTTCTGGCATTGGCGCCGATTCACGAATGCGGCACCCCGGAGCAGATGCGTCACTACAAAGAATTGGCCGCCCCACCGCAGCCCGGTGAAGACCGGAAGCCCTGGCGGGGCGCGTTTGCCTTGACCGAGCCGATTCCGTACGTGGGTGTGGACACCGGAATTCTGAATGGCAAGCTGAGAGTCTCCGAGTGGAAAGATGGTGAGGAGCCGATGCTTCACGTTGATAAACGTGGCCGCTTCATCACCAACATTGGTTACGCCAACTTCGTAACGGCAGCGGTCGACGCGGACGATCCTCGCATCAGCGGCAGTTGCATGGTCATTCTCGAGGATGGCGACGAAGGAATCTTCGATCGCGGAACCGCCACCAGGAAATTGGTTCACCAGCTTTCCTCCACGGGCGATCCCGTCTTCAGCCTCAAAGTTCCTGCCAGCAGGATTATCGGCGGATACACAGTTAAGGACGGCGTCATCGTTCCGAATTTCAATCACGGCGAAGTCATTGAAGCTGTTTTCCGGCGTACCCGCGTCACTGTTGGTCTCATGACTGCGGCCAAATTGCTTTCCGCAGTCGAGCCGCTCATCCGTTATCAGCGTGGCAGATTTCGCGGATCTGAAAGCGCAAAGCCTGGATCGATTCGCTACGAGCAGGGGATTCAGCAGCGAGAAGATGCAATTCATCGCCTCGTAGACATATGGGCTACGGGTGAGGCAGCTGCCTCCCTCGGATTCGCCGCGGCTCGATTGTTCGATGATCTCGAGCCCGTCGAGAAACAGAAGAATGCAATTTTGAAAGAGCGCGGCGTTCAGGGTGTGCGTGCAGAATACAAGGCCTTACGAGAGAGTGAACAGAGGGCCATACAACTGCTGTTACTTCGCGCAAACGATCCGCGTCGAGCGGAGTTGGAGGCCGATCCCCTGGTGGATTACGTCCTCAAGGACTCCGAAGCCAACGTACTTTGCCCTGCAACCAAGCTTTGGAACACCGGTCACGGCACGAACATGATGCGCGAAGCGGTCAGCCTGATGGGCGGCTACGGAATCACCGAAGACTGTCCCGGTTTCCTGGCCAATAAGTGGATGGACGCGCAACTCGAGGCAACTTACGAAGGTCCGGAGGCCGTTCAACGGCGTCAGCTATCTCTCGCGATGACCAGCGAAGTCTTCCTCGCGCAGTTCCGTACCTGGATCTCCGAGATGAGGCAACTTGCCTCGGACAAGCCTGGCACGGGCGCGTGCACACTTGCCTCCGCCATGCACCTCTGGATGTGGACGCTGAACCATCTGCAGAAGGCCACGGATCCTGGGGGCAACAAGCTTTATCACGGGCAGCGGCAGGGCGTGACCTTTGCACTCGCAGACGCACTCTGCTGGCTTCTCGCCTCCCGTTGCCAGATTCTCGACGTGCTCGAACTCGAAACCCGCGGCGGAAGCGATCTCGTCGTTGCGGAGAATCTGGCCGGTACGGTGGAGTTCTTGAGCGACCTGTGCCACACACAGGCGGCGAGCGCGGCCGGTGAGGTATCGCGCATCTGCGGCGAACTGGTCTTTGGTTATAACGAGCATCCCGCATGGGACGCGGAAGGGTGCAGACACTGCTTCTCGGCCGGAGAGCTTGAAGAGTACGAGGAGACGATGCCCGGAATTTCCGCTTTCGCTCCCGACGTCATTGCCGGTGACGGCGGCCATCCTCTCAAAGCTGGTCCGTGTGCTGGATGTGCTGGAGCAGGCGACTTCCTGCGCCTGCAAAACAAGCTCACCACTTGCCTGAGCGGTTGCCGGCTCGCGAAGGATCGCGCGGCCGACACGGTCAGCAGGGTGATGATTCCGGAAGCGCTGGACTATCCCGCATGAGCTTGGAGGTGAATGCGGAGGAAACAACATTCGTTGAACGGATGACGATGGACGCGGACATCGTCTGCGCTGGCTTTGGTCCGGCGGTCGGAGGATTTCTTACCGCGCTCACGCAGGAGTGGAGCGCGAATCCCGGAGACCCCGCGTTTGCCAGCAAGGCCATTCCCGGCATGCCGCTGCAGGTGCTCTGCTATGAACGGGCCGACGATATCTCCGCCGGTGTGAGCGGAATCGTCACCTCTGCCAAGGGACTTCGCAAAAGTTTCCCCGACTTGAACATTGCCGAAATTCCCATGGCTGCTGCGGTCGCCCATGAGCGCGTCTTTTACCTCCTGGATCCCATTGGAGCCAGCCAGCGTTCCCGCACTCTTCGTCTAGCTGACGCAGCACTTCGTGCTCTGGGAAAATTCGCGCGCCTCGACAACCATGCCTTTGAGCTGCCCTGGACGCCCGCCTTCCTCCACAAAAATGGCGGACTGGTGCTGTCGATGGGCCAATTCAACCAATGGGTAGGATCGCAGCTGATGGCAGGAGGCCTTGTCCAGATTTGGCCGGGCACTCCCATCAGCGCTCCGATATTTGATGGCGATGCAGTTCAGGGAGTACGCCTCATTGATCAGGGCGTTGACCGGGACGGCAACCCCGAAGAAGGCTTCTGCGCTGGCATGGATGTTCGCGCCCAGCTTACTGTCGTCGGAGACGGCCCCGTCGGCGCCGGTAGGCCACGCGATCGATGCGCGCATTGGACTGCCTGCCGGACACTCGCAGCCGAGTGGGCTCTCGGCATGAAGATGGTGATTGAGCTGCCGGAAGACACCCCTCTTGAACCCGGCACGGTGTGGCACACCTTCGGTTTTCCTGAGCCGGAAATCTTCGGCTTTCTCTACGTGCATCCCGAGCGGCTCGCATCCGTGGGAATTTTCGTCCCGTCATGGATGGATGACCCCTCTCGCACCGCCTACCGCTATCTCCAGCACTACATTCAGCACCCCGCCCTATGGAAATATTTGCAGGGCGGAGCCCTGCGCTCATGGGGAGCGAAGTCTCTGCAGGAATCCGGCAAGCGCGGCGAACCTTTCCTCACCGGCGACGGCTACGCTCGCATCGGCGAAGGCTCCGGCAGCACCAATATGCTCTCCGGCTCAGGCGTAGACGAGGCTTGGGCGACCGGCGTGCAGCTAGCCGAATCCGTCATCGAACTCCTCCGCAACGGCGCGCCCTTCACTAAGGAGAATCTCGCCGCTACGTATGAAGTCAGACGGCGCGCAAGCAAAGTGGAGATTGGCGCGCGTGAAGCGAAAAATGCGCGAAACGGTTTTCAATCGGGCATTGTTCGCGGAATGATCGGTATGGCACTCGCCGGACTTACGGGCGGCAAGCTCTCGCTCAAAGCACGCATTCCGTCCGCGCAGAAACAGATTCACCCAGCTTCAACCGAGCACTACGCAGGTGTGACATCCAATGAAGTAGCGCAGCTCGCCGCCATTGCAAAAGCTGGCGGTCGCCCACTTCACGATGCCCTGCTCACCGCTCGCGGATGGCCTGAAATTACCTACGATGGCCAACTCCTTGTCACCCAGCAAGACGCGCTGCTCATGGGCGGCAAGGTGCAGGCAATGCCCGGGTTCGCCGATCATGTAGCTCTCCGCGACGCGGAACTCTGCGCCGTCTGCGGAGAGAAAACCTGCATCGCCATGTGTTCCGGACAAGCCATAACTCAGAACTCCGACGGCGTTCCCGTTTTTGAACGCGAGAAATGCATTCATTGCGGCGCGTGCCTGTGGAATTGCGCGCACGCTCATACTACGCATACCTCCAATATCGAGTTTCGCGCCGGTTCGGCGGACTTCACTCCGCGGAGAACTAAACTCTCGCCGCGAACTGGCAAGGAAGAATTTATGTCGCATCCATTGCAAATTGTCGTATGTGCGGGAATCGTCCCCGATCCGCTGCAGACGCTTGAGCCGGTCACAGGGCCAACCGGCCCGGGACTGAAAAGCGAGATGGTCTTGCCCGCGGTGCTTGACCCCTGGGCCGCGAGTTCCCTTTTCGAGGCAGCGAACCTCGCCGCGAAAAATCCCGGCAGCAAGGTCTGGCTGGTCTGCATGGGACCAAAGGCCAAACTCCAACAGGTCATGATGACCGTCGCGCAAAAGGTCAGCTTTGAATTCGTGCCGGTCGATGGACCGATCGGCGGCTTCATGGACGCTCACTCCACGGCAGCCGTGCTGGCTGAAACCATCGCGGCCTTGCCGGGCTTGGACCGCGATCGGATGCTGCTCTTCGGTGGATGGGAGTCAGCGACACGCGGCGCCGGAGTCACACTGCAACTCATCGGCGAATGCCTCGGCATTGTGGACCAGTTTCAGGGAGTCGATCAAATCGACCTCCGTGAAGATGGTTCTTTCGAAGTGTTGGAACGGATCGAAGGCGGCATGCACCAGGTGTCCATCTGTGCGGGAACACCCGCGGTACTTGGATGGGCAACCGGCAATCTCGCCGAGCCGCGGAACAACCCGCAAATCGGAATGGCCAACATGCGTGGCATACTTCCTGCGCTGCAAAAGGCGAAGCTTGTTGCCCTGCCCTCGAACGGCCTTACCTATACGTCGGTCAGCCTGCCCAAACAGCAGCGCGCTACACGAGTTGTAAAGGACATGACAGCCGACGAGATTGCGCGCGAACTCGTTGAGTGGATTGCGTCGGAGTGAGGATGACGGACAGCATACTGGTATTGACCCACGTGAACGATGGCGGCCTAGACCTGACGAAGGCGTCGCTCGAGGCAGTGACCGCAGGCAGGAATCTCGCCGACGCCCTCGCAACTACTCTCACCATCGGCATTCTCGGCAGCAACACTCAAAATGCCGCAGCTATCCTTGCTGCGACTGGTGCGCGTTTTCTATCCGTATCCGGAGACGCCTTCGCCCAGCCACGATACGCCAGTGATGCCGCCGCTTGCGAAGCCCTGTGTCGGGCCTCGCAGGCCACCATCGTGCTTGCCCCCGAGAGTCCTCGCTTCGCGCGAGTTCTCGCAGGTGTCTCGCATCGCCTTGGCGGATTCATCGACTCTCACATTACCGCCATCAAGAACACCTCGTCCGTCGAAGTCGCCCGCTGGTTTTATCGCCAGCGCATGGAAGCCGTCATCAGCCGCGACACGCGCCCCTGGTTCCTGCTGCTTGATGCTGGCACGCACCCCGCATTCGTTGCAGCGCCTACGTCCGTGCAGATTGAGGAAATTCCTGTAACGCTGCCGGCACTGCGCACCACCGTTTGCGGACAACGCTCTCCCATGCAGAATGCTCAGACGATCCGGCCTGATGCGAAGCTGCTCTTTGTAGCGGGCGCAGGTTGGACCAAGAAGCAGCCCGATGGGCAGTTGCACATCCGCGACGCAGAGAGCACAATCCTCGATTTTCTCAGTCGCTCGGGCGCTTCGCTCGGCAGTAGTAAATCACTCGTCGACCAGCGCGGCGAGGATCAAAGCGTTTTGCCTTTCATGACGCATCTCAATCAGATCGGCCAGACAGGCGCAACGCCCCGGCACCTCAGAGGACTTTCCACATGCTGTCACGGAGAGGAGCCGCACGTCGTAGGGTGGCGATTCATCTCGGAACGCCGCGCCATCAGCCTCGACGCGAACTGCGGATGGACCCGGGGCAAAGCGGACGTAGTCTATGTGGCAGACGCCTTCCAGGTAATGACGAAGGTCAACGCCCTCCTCGACAAGTGAGCGGAACACTTGCCGCCGACTTGCCGAAACGCCGTGGTGCAAGTGTCTACACTGCAGGAGAGTCCGATCCAAGCCAATCCGGATGGCGCGCGGTTGAATAAGCAACGAATCAGTTTCACCTAAGGTGCAACTCCACCGCGAATCTCCTCAATGTGGAGAATCTCTGAGCTGTTTTCAATTGGAAGCTTCACCGTCACTCCCGCGTCCATCAACTCCGAACCTGCCATTTCTAAATCCGCCGATGAGTGGTCTTGAAAACGCACGCGGTAGCGGCTGGCCGCCCGCAATCCCTGCGGTTTAAGCACATGGGTTGCCTCGCCGGGCGCCGTTCCGCGAAATGCAAAAATAGCACCCCTGCCGCTCGCTGGATCGAAGTACTCGGTCGCATCCCAGTGAACTCCGTCTGGCCTGGGCTCAATGTGATAAAGATCCGCGTCACGGATTAGCGGCCGAAGATCGCTCTTATAAAGCGCAAATTCCGCCTTCGCGGCTGCATGCTGCTCTTCTGTCCACTTATTTGTATCCTGCATAATGCTCGCCCAGCCCATCATCCCGCTTCGCAACATCGCGCGAAAATTTTCGATCTTGGGTGTAGGCACTTCCATCACATAACTTTCCAGCATTGCCGCCGGTAACAAGTGGCTGGCATCATAGAACGCTTTGCGATTCGACAAGGGATCATACGAGTCCGTAATCGAAAAATAATCCCCATGAGAGGCGCTTCCGAAATCCACCATTCGGCCGCCATCATTGCAGATTTCAAACAGAAGATCGGGATGCTGTTTGCGGATCTCGAAATAAATTTCGTAATACGCTCGTGTCGCGTGGTAGCTGACATCCGTGGAATTAGCATCGTCGGGCAAGTCGAGGCCGCGGCCCTTGATAGGCGCCATTTGCGGCACTTGCCTCGAAGCATGCGGATGATCAGTGCGTGCGCAATTCTTCGCAACTACATATCCGTCGTGCTCCAGCATGTCCAGGTGATAGTCGTTTACGATGCGCAACACTTCTCTTTGCGCATAATCCTCAACGGCGGGCGCTCCCAGGTCCATCGTTCTACCTACAAAGTCGTCGGGCTTCCAACCAGCCGGAGTGTCGGCTATCAGCCAATCCTTTTTCTTAGGATCGTTCACGCTCACAGCACCGACCGATGGACTTATCCCCGCCTCCGCCCAGTTCACCCAAATGCCGAACAGGAGGCCGTTCTTGTGCGCCTCGTCCGCGATTGCGCCAAGTCCATCCGGAAATTTCTTTGGGTCGGGATACCAATCTCCCACCGCGCGAAACCATCCTGCGTCGATGTGAAACATCTCAAGCCCAAGCTCCGCCGAATCATGGATCATTCGAAGGGAGAGCGCTTCATCCACCTGCATGCCGCTGCCCCAACTGTTGTTCACCAGGAGAGGATATTTCTCGTTCTTCCAAGTTTCTGGATTATTCAGAACCTTGCGAATCCATGGCCGCAAAACATTTCCAAGCCCATCCTCGCCATTCGTGAAACCTCCGATGAAAACAGCAGGCGCATCGAAAGACTCTCCTGCGGATAAGCGCGTGCGGAAGGGCGCGGGGTCGGGGTTGAGGCCTACTTCGCCTTCGATCGAATCTGCGTTCCGGTTCAGAGTCATCCGGGTACGTCCACTGAACTCAACGCCGATATACCACCCGTTCCGTCCATCCGCGCGCTCCACCATGAAGAACGGTATGTTCTCCCACGAATCAATATTCAAATCATAGGTACTTGAATATCCCGCCCATCTATACCCCTCGGCGACGCTCACTCGGTGAGTGCCAATGGGCGACGGCCTGTTCGATCCCTTGTCGACATACATCTGGGACAAAATGGTTCCCGGTTGAACGCTCCATCGATATTGAAAGCTTGTCTGGAGCGGAAGCCACAACTCACGACCTGACAAGTTCTCAATGTGGATTGTGTGTTCGATAGGGCCCGTCGACGCCCGCGCTTTCCACTCCCAGGTCAAACGGAGACGCGGCGTTTCGCTTTCATAGACGAAAGTAACGCGACGATGGTCAGCGTGACTGATCCCCCGGTTGAGCTTCCATGTGAGTGGAACCTTGCGGCCACCGATCTCGGCATACGGAATCAATTTTTCAGTCTGATTGTTTTTCCATTCCTCCAACTGTCCGCTCTTCAGGCTCACAAGGGTGGGCTCATGATCGCCGGCTTCAACCGACAGAGTAGTCTGTTCCGTTTCCAACGATGCACGAACCTGGCCCATCGCTCCACACGTCAAAGCGAGCCACGTAAGCAGCAAACCGCAGCTTACCTCGCGAGTCTTCATTTCTTTCTCCCGGGAACATACCGAAAAACAGCGGCGCCTTCGATTCTTTAGAATGCTGCTGCACCCGCCTCTGCCACGGCATGGTCCTGATCGCCTGAACCACCACTCACGCCGATGGCCCCCACCACTTTTCCATCTTTCTTTAACGGAATACCCCCGGCAAAGATCATCACCTTGCCCCCGTTCGACGCATGTATCCCGAAGAATTGATCCCCTGACTGCGAGTGCGTCGCCAGGTCCTTGGTCGAAATATCGAAGGCTCGAGATGTAAATGCTTTCTTAATGGAGATGTCGATGCTTCCCATCCATGCTCCATCCATTCGCACATGCGCCACCAGGTTTCCACCTTCGTCGGCCACCGCAATGTTCATTGGCTGACCGATCTCCGCTGCTTTCTTTTCCGCCGCTGCAATAATTCTCCTGGCGTCACTCAAAGTTGGCATAAAGCTCCTTCGCCTGTTGAATTCGTTGATGAAGCTAAAAAAATGCTTAACACGGCCTGCCTTCTCTCAACTCGAGGCGATGTCCACCCATCGCCGCCCGCGATGGCTCTCCAGTTCCGCATCCATCAAAATCATCTGCCGTAAACCGTCCGTCAACTGTGGATATTCCGCAGCACTTCCCGGTTCCGCGATCGATTGATAGAACCGCCGAAATACCTGCTTGAACGTGTCGTCGTATCCCTCGCTGTGTCCGCCCGGCAAATCCGCGTAACCGCGCGCTTGCTCGATCATCAGCGAAGGATCCTTGATGAGTATCTGATTCGGTTGATCCCGGTGTCCGATCCAGAGTTCGTCAGGTCGCTCCTGGTTCCACGCCACCGAGGACTTCGTGCCATACACTTCGAGCCTCAAGCCATTCTTTCGCCCAGCAGACATCTGGCTGGCCGTCATCGCCCCGCGCGCCTCTCGCTCCATTCGGAAAACTACGGCCCCGAAATCATCCGTGGTCACAGGAAAATCGTCCACATTTCCGGAATCCGTCTGGCTCGCAAAAGTTTCCACCCTGCCTTTCGGTTTCTTTCGCGTCGGATGAAATGTCTGCAGATCGGCACACATCGACTTGACCTTCAGCCCCGTCACATGTTCGGCCATATCAAACCAATGCGAACCGATGTCGGCCATCACTCGCAGCGGACCGCCGGACTTCTCTTCGATGCGCCAGTTCCAATCTGTTTGGTAGAGAAGCCAGTCCTGCGAATAGGTCCCCTGCACTACGAGAACTGCTCCCAACTCGCCATCTTCCCGCATGCGACGCATTTGCTGCACCATCGGGTAGTAGCGTAGATTGTGGCAAACGCAGTTCCGCAGCTTTCCGTCCGCCGCAATGCTTACAAGTTCCCTCGCCTCATCCACAGAAGTTGCCAGCGGCTTCTCGCACAGTACATGCTTGCCGCCAAGCAGGGCGTCTTTCGACATTTGAAAATGCGAGGCGTTCGGCGTGCAGATGTGGATTGCGTCAATCTCAGGATCCGCAATCAATTCGCGATAATCGTTCACTGCCCTCTCAATGCCGAAGCCCGCACCCAGTTTCTTCGCGGGCTCCAGTTCGCGCCCGGCCACCGCCACCACGTCAACGAATTCAACCCTGCGCAAAGCCTCAAGATGCACACGCCCCATGAAGCCGGTGCCCACAACTGCTGTCTTCAATCTCTTCATGCGATTCCATTCTCCGGGTATCGATGGTCCACTAAACCCACCATGCCGCCGATGGCTTGTCCTTGATCACAATTTCGTTCAGGAACTGTACCGCTCGCGTCAGTCCCTCTTCGGCGGACAACAAACTATCCTCATGCTCAATTGAAAGCACGCCGTCATATCCAAACATCCTCAGCGTCGAGGCAAATTCCTTCCACCATTCCGCGCCGTGCCCGAATCCGCAGGTACGGAAAATCCAGCTTCGGTTGCGCTCATCGGTGTAGGGCTTTGTATCCAGAACGCCCGTGCGCGGAAGATTGGCGGAATACAATTGCGTGTCTTTTGCGTGCACATGATAGATCGAGTCGGCCAAAATTCGGACTGCGCCTATGGGATCGATCCCCTGCCAAAAAAGATGGCTGGGGTCGAAATTACAGCCCACCGATGGCCCCGCGATCGACGTTAAACGCTGCATCGTCTCCGGGTTGTAGACTACGAATCCAGGGTGCATCTCGATGGCAATCTTCACTCCATGATCCGCCGCGAATTTGCCGTGCGTGGTCCAGTAAGGAGTTACAACTTCATCCCACTGCCAGTTCAGCACGTCAAGATAGTCAGGCGGCCAGGGGCATGTCACCCAGTTCGGAGCCTTCGCAGCAGCGGAGTCGCCCGGACACCCAGAAAAATCGACCACCACCGGCACACCCAATTTCTCAGCTAGCAGTACAGTTTTCCTGCTCACATCCCCATCTGCCTGGGCTCGCTTCTTGTCCGGATGCAAGGCGTTTCCATGGCAACTGAGCGCCGTGATGGTCACACCATTGTCCGCGAGCGTCGACTTGAATTCTGCCAGTTTGCCGCTGTCCTGCAGCATCGACAGCTTGCAATGGGCGTCTCCCGGATAATTCCCCGTTCCGAGTTCCAAAAGATCCACACCCATGGCCTTCAGTTTTTTCACTACCTCTTTCAACGGAAGCTGCGACAGCAACGGCGTGAATACACCAACCTTCATCTCACTCTCCCTGAGTTCGCTGTTGTTCGATACATGTGCATCGACGGTCATACTAAAACAAGTTGGCCCGTCTTACGAGTCCGTCCTCAAATGGGCAGAGAATCACGCTTCTTCTTGCCCATCGAACTCTGTTGTAAACTCATCAGTCGCTGCCGAAATTTCCGTGCGTATTGCGCGTACGTAGACAGAAAACGCAACTCCTTCTGAGTGGAGAATGAGCATGAACCGATACCTCGCCCTCGTGATTCTGGCCGCAACATTTCTGCTCGCTCCCCTCACGCGGGCCGCCGACCACCCAATCGAAGTCATGCTGCTGGACGGGGAAAGTGCCGGGCCGTATCACGCCTGGCAAGTCACTACCCCGATCCTCAAAAAGGAACTGGAAGCTACCGGCCGGTTTGCAGTAACGGTTGTAACCGCGCCTCCCTCAGGATCGGATCTCAGCAACTTCAAGCCGGATTTTTCCCGCTACAAGGTCATCGTCTCAAACTACGATGCGCCGGATTGGCCGCCGAATCTTCGCTCGCAGCTCGAAGATTACATGCGCAATGGTGGAGGCCTGGTCATCGTACATGCCGCCGACAACGCCTTTCCAGATTGGACCGGCTTCAACGAGATGGCGGGAATCGGTGGATGGAGAAAGCGAAACGAAAACGCCGGGCCCTCGTGGTATTACAAGGACGGGAAGATTGTCTCCGATAGGTCGCCCGGTCCGGCTGGTTCGCATGGCGCACGCTTGCCGTTCCTGGTCACAACGCGCGTAGTGGACCATCCCATCATGAAGGGTCTGCCTGCGAGCTGGATGCATGCCCCAGACGAACTCTATGCCACGCTGCGCGGTCCCGGAGAAAATATGACCGTACTCGCGACAGCACACTCTGACCCGAAAAATCACGGCACCGACAGGGACGAGCCGATCCTGCTCGTCCTGAAGTACGGAAAAGGACGAGTCTTTCACACCACCATGGGCCACGACGCAACAGCGCTGAGCTGCGTAGGTTTCATCACCACACTGCAACGCGGTACCGAGTGGGCAGCCACAGGAAAGGTCACGCAAAAAGTTCCCGCCACATTTCCCACCGCGGAAACGGTCAGCTATCGCGTCGATATCTTTGAAATGGATCCCGCATTGAAAATTGTTCCGGCTGCGACCGTGCCACCCGCACCCGCGCCCAGGCCCATCCGAACAATTCAGAAATAGATCTCGGATTTGGCCCGCGGTTTCATCGAGTGCTCACGGCGCAAGAGAGACCCGACCGTCTCCCTTACGCCGCGTGTTACTGAATCGATCCAACCCACGTTGAGAAGGGTCCCACGCTGAAACTCAAACTGTCGACCGATGACAGCGCAGGATCATTGGTAAGGATGGTGTGAACTGTTTTCGCTCCGCCCACAGTTTTCGGTTCCAGTGAGATCGTTTGCGATTGACCGGTAAAGTTCAACGCCACCACGATAGAGGGCTTTCCTGCGGCTCCATTGCGAATGTAGGAAAGTACGTTGGCATTCGTCTTATCGAGCATGGTGATGGAGCCGTCGCGCAACGCTGGGTCATTCTTGCGCATCGCAATCAGCTTCTTATTCCAGTTCAGTAGCGAATCAGGTCTGGTTGCTTTCAGCTGCGACGTTCACAGTTTTATAGTCGGCTGCGACTGGCAGCCAAGTCGTCGGCGCAGTGCTGAATCCGGCATTGGCTGTGTCGTTCCATTGCATCGGAGTGCGCTCGCCATCGCGGCCTTTCTCCTTTGGCCAACCGGTTACGCCCACGGGATCTTTCACATCTTCCTTGCGAGTCGGTACGGTGGTCTGCATGCCAAGCTCTTGCCCGTAGTACATCAGCGCGGTGGCACGCGTGGTGAAGAGCATGGTGGCAATCAGTCGCGCGATCGCTTCGTTGTGTACGCCATCGCCGTAGCGTTCCCAGCTTCGACCGTTGTCATGATTGTCAAAGACGAAGAGCGGCTGGTTGCCATCGATCTTGGTCTCAGCATCTTCGATGCGCTGCCGCAACAGGCTGGCATCCAGTTTGTTGGTGAAGCCAACCTGCATGTCCATCGGCAGATTCAGTTCGTCGCGCTTCGATCCGCCATACCACTTGTCCAGTTCCTGCACGTTGGGCAGATAGGTCTCTCCTATCAGCACGCGGTCTCCCGGATACTTGTTCACCATGCTGCGCATGCGCCGCATCACGTCGTGAACTTCAGGGAGATTCTGAACGTAGGTGTCGTCAAGATTCGGATCGCCGAACGCATTGGTTCCACCGGTCTCTTTTGCATCGCGGAGCTTCGGATCCTCAAACAGCGTCGGTATAGCGTCAAGACGAAAGCCGGCAACACCGCGGTCGAGCCAGAATTGCATCGAGCCGAACATAGCCTTCTCAACTGCGGGATTGCGCCAGTTCAGGTCGGGTTGTTCGACGTAGAACATGTGGTAGTAGTACTGATCTGTCTTCGGATCAAACTTCCATGCCGAGTGCCCAAAGATGCTTTGCCAGTTGTTCGGAGGGAGTCCGGGGCCTTTGCCATCGCGCCACACATACCAATCGCGCTTGGGGTTTGACTTCGAACTGGCCGACTCAATAAACCACGGATGTTTGTCGGAAGTATGGTTGAGCACCATGTCCATGATGACGCGGATATTGCGCTTCTTTGCTTCAGCAACCAGCTTGTCGAAATCGGCCAGCGTGCCGTATTGCGGATCGATGTTCTCGTAGTCGGAGATGTCGTAGCCGAAGTCGACCTGCGGCGAAGGATAGATCGGCGAGAGCCAGATCGCATCCACGCCCAAGGACTGCAGATAGTCCAGGCGAGAAGTGATGCCATTCAAATCGCCAATGCCGTCACCGTTCGAATCCTGGAAACTGCGCGGGTAAATCTCATAGAGGACAGCGTGTTTCCACCAGCATCTGTCGCCTGCGTGCGCGCGGCGATCGCGGCGGGTGCGAGCTGCGGCGGTAGCGAAGCCCCAATCAGGCCGTGGCTAAGAATGCACAATAGACCCGGCAGAAGTCGCCTTGCATCGACGGCGTAAATAACATGACTGACATCTCCCTTATTATTTCGGTCAAAACTATAGACCGCTCACATGTAATTAGCGGTTGAAACCTTGCTGGACTCCTCAATGTGATGGGGCCAAGGTACGAGCCGCAGGATTTGCGCACCACAAGGCTCGTCTGCAGCAGAATGTCGCGGGTTGGCAGCGTGGGCCTGGCGATGCGCTCCAGCATCGTCATCAACGCAATGTTTCCGATATCGGCGCAATTCTGATGATGTGTGGTCAGCGGCACCGGCAACAGGTTTGCGTATCGAACATCGTCGATGCCCACCATTCGCAGTTGCTCCGGCACCTTTATGCCCAGATCTGACAAGGTGCATCAATCGCGCCGCGGTCAGGTCGTTGGCGCAGACAATCGCCTCTGGCTGGCAGGTACGCATCATCTCCTTTACGAAGTCAGGGTCATCCGGATTGCCGAGGCAGACCATCTCCTGCTCTGGCGGTATCCCAGCAGCAAAAAGAGCGCCGCGATACCCCGCTATTCGGGCGTCGACGGTAGCAGCGGACCTTGGAAGCGCCATGAACACGATGCGACGCGCACCCAGACCCAACAGGTGGTTCGTAATGTGGTAGCCGGTGCGGCGATTGTCGATGCCCACCAAATCGTAATTGGATCTCGCTGGATAAGGCATATAGCACCTGTCCAGAAGGACGATCGGAATACCGGCACTCTCGAGTGTCTTCGCAATCAAAGCATTCACCGTGTCATTGTTTTCGGCGAACTCAAGCGGCGCAAAAAATATTCCTGAAACATTCTGAGAAATGTAGTGATGGCAGAGCTGCTCTGCCTCTCTTTCCTGCGTGTCTCGATTCATCGCGGGTCCCCACAGCAAGGAATGCGCACGCGCGTAGGGGGAACGCATCATGCCCTGGCATATGGGCTCGAAGATCTCCGTTCGCCCCAGATCTGGAATCAGCAGACCGAATACGAGGCCTGAAATTGAAGCTTTCGGCAAGACGTAGGTGCCCGCGCCCGCCCGCCGCGAGACCAGTCCGAGAGACTGCAGCTCCTTTACGGCTTTGGCGATCGTAATGCGGGATGCATCAAAGCGCTTGCCGAGTTCGGCCTCGCTGGGCAAGCGGTCCTGGGGCTTGAATACTCCTGACTGAATCTCACCCAGCAGCTGTTCGAAGATTTGACGATGTTTGGGTAATCCCGCGTCGAGGTGGAGTGTCTTCGCGTGCTGGTTTGCATTCGATTTTGCTTTCATCGCACGCGCATCTCCCAGTGGTATTTACGAAGTTCTGAAATGTATATACTTATTGTCTGGATTTGTATAGGGGCCAGGAAAGTTCTTTACTCCCCGAGGCCAAGCTGGCTAAAACGTTTGAGTGATTTTAACGCCAGTATCAACTTATGTAACAATTAGCCGTATTTCTGTAAGTAGTTTAAAAACATATACATGCTGGTTCTCCCATGGGCGCTCATTCGGAGAATTGGCTACTCATCCGATTTACTGTATCGATTACTTACATTGTTCTGTAAACGTATTATCAAAGCCCCCGGCTGTTTGGTTCGGAATTCATTGACATCGCAACTCTGCAAGCCTTACTGTGCATAGGGTTATCCATGGTGGAGAATCAGGGCGCGAAAAATCGAGCGGCCAGTTTAGTCACCAATTAGAACTGGAAGCTATGGGTTGGTGTGGTCTATCCGGCTCGGCTACCAGACTGGAAAACAGCTCCAAGTAACACTTTGAAGGGGAGGTAACACGAATGCGATTTCAACGGTACAAAGCACTGTTGTTGCTACTGTGCGCGTGCATGTTGATGGTCCCGGCCAGCAGTTTTGGCCAGGCTGTCTACGGCTCGTTGTATGGAACCGTTACAGATAGTTCGGGAGGCGCGCTTCCAAACGCCACCGTGACAATCACAGATACAAACAAGAACACGAGCGACGAAGTTAAGACCAACGGCGCTGGTGAATACCGCGCAGAGCACCTCATTCCGGACACCTATTCAGTTAAGGTAACCACGAATGGGTTTAAGACCTCAGAGACCACGGGCGTTGTCGTCTATGCCGATTCTTCTTTGAAGGTAGATGCAAAGCTGGAAGTTGGCGGAGCGACTGAGAGCGTCGAAGTCAACGCCGACGCGGTTCCGGTGCTGAAGACCGACCGTGCCGATGTCTCCACGACATTCAGCCAGAAGGAAGTTCAGGATCTGCCAGTAGGCGATCGTAACTTCACAAATCTCCAGCTACTCCTGCCCGGTGCACAGCTCTTGAGCTGGGGTCACGCGGCCAGCGAAAATCCGCAGGCAAGCAAACAGATCCAGGTAGACGGCCAGGCCTTCGGTGGCGTGGCATTTGAACTGGATGGAACTGATAACCAGGATCCGATCCTCGGAATCATCGTTATCAACCCCAACATGGACTCGCTCTCTGAGACCAAGATCACCACTCAGAATTTTGACGCTGAATTCGGTAAGGCAGTTTCATCGATCGTTACTGCGCAGACCAAATCCGGCACCAACAATTTCCATGGTTCGGCCTTCGACTATCGCACCAGCCAGGCCAACCAGGCGAGAGATCCATTTACCCAACCCTAATGACGTAATCCCCGGCTCGATTGAAAAACCAGTTCGGTGGATCCATCGGTGGCCCGATTCTGAAGAACAAGGTGTTCTTCTTTGGCGACTACCAGGGCCTGCGCCAGAAGTCGGCCTAGACAAGCAGTTCAGTGCCGACTGCACTCGTAACCGCGACTTGCCTCGGACAAAAGGTCGGCCCGAGCGGCATTCCTGGTTGCGATTTCAGCGAGTATGCAGGGCAACACTGCATACGGATCGGGTTTGATTTACCAGCCGACCGGTCCCCTTAAAGGCCAGCAATACGCCCACAACGTCATCCCGGCGGCTGAAGTTTCGCAGCCGTCCCTTAACCTTATGACTCTCCTTGCGCATTACACTCCGAACAAGACTGGTTCGGGTGACTTGGTCGATCAATATGCTGCCAGTGGCACTGGCGGCTTTAACAGCGATTCATGGGATGTCCGCGGTGACTGGCAAGCCACCGGCAGCATTCACGTCTTCGGCCGCTATAGCCGTTTCACAGACACACTCTCCGGCAAAACACTCTTTGGCGCCGCTGGTGGACCCGGATTCGGTATCGACGACTTCGCTGGTACTTCAAACGGTACCAACGACAGTGTTGCCGCTGGAATCGATATCGCCATCAAGCAACAACCTGTTGACCGACATTCGGTTTGGCTACTATCGCTACGACATCGTCACAGCCAAATACGACCAGGGAGTTGACTTCGCCAATCAGGTTGGAATTCCGGGACTCAACACTGGCACTTCTTACACCAGCGGATCCCCGGCATTCGAAATCGATCAGAACTCCAGCAACGGATTCCTCGGTTCCGGACTCAACGTCAACCGCTGCAACTGCCAACTTACTGAAAAAGAACAGCAGGGGCAGATCGTAAACAACTGGACCAAGATTCTTGGGAACCACGCGTTCAAGTTCGGTGCTGACCTTCGTTATGCAACCAACCTCCGTGTCCCCAGCGACTCTAACCGCACCGGCCAGCTTGTGTTCCAGAACGGGCAGACCTCCAATCCCTCCCTCAGTTCGCCGGGCGGTCTCGGATGGGCGTCTTTCTCACTCGGAAATGTGCAGGCCTACCAGCGCTACGTCAGCGTCTCGACCAACGCGAAAGAAGATCAGAAGCGCTTCTTCTTTTATGGTCAGGACACTTGGCGTCTAACGCCTGCCTTGACCCTGAACCTGGGACTTCGCTACGAGTTCTGGTACCCCGAGAGCGTGAACGCCAAGGGTAATGGCTCACTCATGAATCTCAACACCGGTTACCTCCAGGTCGCAGGCTACGGCAACATCCCCAGCAATATGGGATGGGAACGACAGAAAAATACCTGGAGTCCTCGTATAGGTCTCGCTTACCAGCTTGATCCCAAGACCGTCATCCGCAGCGGCTACGGCCGCAGCTTTGACATCGGCGTCTTTGGATCGATCTTTGGCCACGTGGTTACCCAGAACCTTCCTGTTTTGGCGAACCAGTCTCTCTCCGGCTCTGGCGACGCGACCACCTTTGCGTTCAACCTGGCGGACGGCCCGGCGGAGTACGTCTTCCCGACAGTACCTGACAACGGATTGTTGCCAGTACCGGGATATCAGATCAACGCCAAGACCAGACCGAATCCATTGCTTCTCCCCACCGTTGATGCATGGAACCTGTCTATTCAGCGCTCGATCACGTCAACCCTTTCCACAACGATTGCTTACGTCGGCAACAAGTCAACGCATACGCTTGGAGCCGGTGACAGCAACAACACCAACCCGAACGAGTCAGCAATCAACCTCCCTTCGCAATATAGTGTGACCGGTGAGCCAACGCACTGGGATCCAAGCGTCGCGGGCGGCCTCATCGCTCCTGACGGCGGCACCAGCACCAGCAAGTTCCTCCAGCGTTTCTATGGCGGATCGCTTGCAGCTTGCCAAGGCGCCGACTACCAGTTGGCGATGCGCGCAGCAGTTAATGATCCTCTACTTCCCGCCGGCGCTTGCGGATGGAACCAGGGCGTCTCTAACTACTCTGACAACCTGAATGCGGAATTCGATGCACTCCAGGTAACGATTGCCAAGCAGTTCAGCAAAGGCAATTCGTTCAACATCAATTATTCATGGAACCGTGGCTGGGATGAAAATTCCGGCTATTCCACCTGGAACGTGGCAGCTGGCCGCGGTCGTAACAACGACGTCCGTGAACAGCAGTTGGTGGCCTACGGGGTGTATGAGGTGCCATTCGGCAAGAATCGGTTCCACCGTCATGAAGGCAATTGCCGGTGGATGGCAGGTTTCTCCTGTAGTGAATTGGTCGAGCGGCTTGCCGTTCACCCTTACCTACAACGAGTGCAACGCCTCCGTCGGTGGGACATCGGCTCCTTGCTATCCAAATGGTCGGGCAGGCGGCTTGCAGACGCACCTTTCCGACTTTAATCCAACAAGCAAGAATCGAACCTACTATAAGGCAGTCAGCAGCAACATCCTGACTAACCCGATGAACGGGTTCTCCGCCGCTGGATTGGATCAGATCGGAAATTCGGGCCGCAACAACAAGTTTGGCCCGGGCTTCTTTAATGCTGACCTGTCGGTGCAGAAGAACATCCCTATCCATGAGCAATTTATCGTTCAGTTCAGGGCTGACTTCTTCAACGTCTTCAATCACATCAATCCAGGGTTTGGCGGTGGCGGTGCCACTGGCAACATTGAGAGCACTGGCACAATTACTGGCCAGGCCCCCGCTGGAACACCACGCTTCATTCAGCTCTCCTTGCGCCTGCAGTTCTAGTGCAAGGTTGAACTAGTACCATGAGCGAGGGAGGCACACGCTTCCCTCGCTCTTTTTTTGTTGCCAGCAAATGAACACCTGCGAAGCGCAAACCACAATGTCTCGCATGGAACGATGCTGCCCTCGCATCAAGGAACCTTTGAATGACACGCATGAGTTACACCAGGCTTGAACACTGCTCGAATACTTTGAGATATCTCTTCTGGGCTCTTGCAGCATTTTGCTTTCTTGGAGCCGCGAGCGCACGGTCGCAAACTCCTCAGACTTCATCGGCAGCGAGCGCTTCAGCGCCCGCAGGTGACTTGACCCCTATCCGCGCGCTCATCGACAAAGGCCATGTAACCGAGGCGCTTCAGCAATTGGACGCGCTGGCCACACAGAAGCCCGAGGCTCCAGGTGTGGAGCGGCTACGTGGTGTCGCACTTTATGCGCAAAACAACTTCGCGGAAGCTGACCGCGCCTTTGCAGCGGCACTCGAACAAGATAACAAAGACGTGGAGTCCGCCGAGATGCGCGGGCTCACCCTGTATCGGCTCGGCAAGCCCGCCGAAGCAATTGTTGCGCTGCAAAATGCGCGCGACTGGTCAGCCAGCAGCAAGGTAGATCCCAGTTACGTGCTGGCGCTTTGCTATATGGATGTTCGCCGCTTCGACGATGCACGCCATGCCTTTGCACACCAGTATGGATTCGAGCCAGACTCTGCCGCAGCCTATCTGCTCACTGGCCGCATGCTGCTCCGCAGAGAGATTGTCCAGCCAGCACAGGATGCCGCCCGTAAGGCTCTCGCGCTGAATCCGCAGATCCCGCTTGCACATTTGTTGCTTGGCGAAATCGCGCTTTCGCAGCAGCGCCTTGACGAAGCTGTCGCAGAATTCGAAAAGGAGCGTGCGATCAATCCTTTGAATGGCAGCGTATACGATCGTCTCGGCGACGCCTACTCGCGCGCAAATGAATACGAGAAAGCGCAGCAATCACTCCAGCGGGCCATGCTTCTCGAGCCAAATTCAACGGGGCCGTATATTTTGATCGGCAAAGTGCTTCTCCGCCGCCAGGATCCCGTGAGCGCCGCAACCTATCTCGAACGTGCGGAAAGAATGGATCCCGCAAACTACATGACGCACAGTCTTTTGGGCCAGGCCTATCGAGCGATGGGCAAATCTGAAGATGCAGCACGGGAGGCTGCGGCGGCGCAAAAATTGCAAACTGCCGCTCGTTCGACTCAAGAGCCTTCTCAGTAGCCGGTCGGCGGAGATTTCCCGTTGCTTCCGATCCTCGTCGAAAGCGCTGTTCCTATTTCACAGCATTGGCGGGGCGGAGCACTTCCGATTTCAGGATCTTGCCGCCCTCCTGCACCACATAAAGGCGGTTCACATCAAGACTGGCCAGCGCATCTTTCTGACCGGAAGGCCACATGATTTCGACATCGGCCTTCTTCGCGGATTCTAAACCGAAATGAATTCTTAGATCGTTCTGCGAGTAATAACTTCCCCCGCTGCGGACTTCTTCAATTTGCACAAGAGGCTTGCCTGTTGCCACCGTTTGCGCCGTCACTTTGATCTTGGCGCCTACGCCGGTGCGGTTCGACTTCGTACCTACGATTCGAATCTTGATCCAGCTACGATTCCATGTGCTGTCGCAGCGAAGAAGCTGCGGATAGCTGTTGACGCAATTCACCACAATGTCCACATCGCCATCATTGTCGTAATCGCCAAAGGCACAACCCCGCGCAGCGGCAGGCTCGTTAATGCCCGGTCCACCCTGGCTCGTCACGTCCTCGACCTGACCGTTTCTAAGATTGCGATAGAGGTACTTGTGCTGAGCGTACGGCGCGTCGACCTCGGTGCCGTCCACCTCAGGATAGACATGCCCGTTCGACATCAGGATGTCCAGCCAGCCGTCGTTGTCCATGTCAAAGAAGCCGACACCCCAGCCCAGAAATCTTGTATTCATTCCAAGTCCTGCCTGGTAAGTGTTGTCTTCAAATGTCTCGTCGCCGAGATTCAAGTAAAGCGAATCGGTATCTCCTGCGAAGTTCGTCTTGACGATATCAGGCAGTCCATCCCGGTTGAAATCGCCAACGGAGACGCCCATGCCCGCCTGGGGCTTGCCGTCCGGCGAGTAAGCCACACCCGCCTCGATGGCCATGTCTTTAAACGTCCCGTCCTTCTGATTGATGTAGAGTGTCGCCGCAGTCGAATCATTCGCGACATAGATGTCCGTCCATCCGTCGTTATTCAGATCCGCGGCCGCGACGCTCAATCCATAAGTCCCGATCGTGTCCCACATCCCGCTCTTTTCCGACACGTCGGTAAACGTACCGTCGCCATTGTTGTGATATAGAATATTCTTCCCGCCTTGAAGTCCGGGAGGCCCGCACGCGACCTGGATTCCCTTGTAGACACACCCCGCCACTTCGGGCAACGGAGCAGTCTTGAAATCGAAATCAATGTAGTTCGCAACGAAGAGATCCAGATGACCATCGCGGTCATAGTCGAGAAAAGCGCAGCCTGAATTCCATCGATTACGCGACTGCAACAGTCCAGCCTTCTGCGTCACATCCGTAAAAGTTCCGTCGCCATTATTCTTGTAAAGCGCGTTCTGGCCGAAGTAAGTAATGAACAGATCATTCCATCCATCGTTGTTGTAGTCGCCGATGCAGCACGCCTGCCCCCAGCCGCTGCGCGCCAGCCCGGCTTTTGCTGTCACGTCTGTAAATGTGCCGTCCCTATTGTTTTTGAAGAGATGACAGACAGGTTCCTGGCCCTTGCTGAAGCCATCTACACGCGATCCGTTGACGAGGAAAATATCCAGCCAGTCGTCCTGATCGTAGTCAAAAAACGCAACACCGCAGCCTGTTGTCTCTAACAGGTATCGATTCCTGTGCTCGTCGCCGTAAATGATCTTGGTGTAGATGCCGGATTGTTTCGCCACATCAGTAAAGCTCACACCCATGGGCGTACCGGCTATGGGCGATGGAACCTTTTTTGTCGCGGGTCGTGGCTTCGCATCATATGTCGGACGAGCGCTCGTCTGTGGCCCCGTTGTGCCCATCTGCGAGGGCATGGCCAACGCGAAAACGTCTTCCAGTGCGAGAACCAATGCGGAGCGGGAAAGCGATCGAAGAAATCCGCGACGACTCCAAATCAAAGGACCTGCTCTTCCGGCTGCCGGTGCGCAGCCACCACATCTGCTGACATATCCAAGTATAGTGAATCGCAAAACCGCTCGCAAAACTCCGCTCTAGCTTTTCCTTCAACGGAATCACGCCTTGTTACCGCATGCCGAAGTCCCTCATTGGGTACCCTTTGCGCCGGTGTCCAGTTCGTCAGCCTTGCTTCTTTCTATGGCAGCATCAGCACCTTTGCCTTGTAATTGCAACACCATGGCAATTTCCCGATGTACGGCTGAGTTTTTCGGGTCAGCCGTTTCCGCTACCTGCAATTGCTGCAATGCCTCGGCCAGTTGTCCTCGCTGGCGGAAAGCCTTCCCGCTTTCAAGCGCAAAAGTTGCTCGCTGGTGGGCTACTGCTACGCGACTTAAATCCGCGCCAATCTTGCGCTCTGCCTTCGCTCCCTCCACATCGCCCTGCTGCGCCAGTATCGCGGCAAGCATAATGTGCGGACTTGGCTGCGCCGGAAGCAATTGAATGGCGCGGCGAATCGCCTCGACCGCCTTGTCGGGCTCATCCATCTGCTTATAAACGCTGCCAAGAATTGACCATGCATCCCCGTTATCAGGACGTAATACGAGAGCCGCCTGTAACTCGCGAGCCGCATCTTCAAACTTGCCGGTCTGCATATACAGGACGCCCAGTGTATACGGTGGATCGGGCAAGGTGGGATCAAGTTGTCCGGCTCTTTCAAATTCTGGTATAGCTTCCGGGATGCGATCTTGCAGCTTCAGTGCGAGGCCAAGATCATAATGCAGTTGAGGGTTGTCAGGACTGATGACAAGACCCGCTTTGAATTGCTGGATTGCGCCCGTAAGGTCGCTTTGCTGCAGGTAGGCCACGCCCAGATTCTGATGTAGAACCGCATTGCTCGGGCTCAATTTCAGTGCCCTCTGATAAATGGGCAGTGCATCCTTCGCTTTCCCTGATTGCACAAGAGCCAGCCCAAGATTGATCAGCACGTCAGAGTCGTCCGGTCGTTGATCGGCTACGTGCTGAAGCAGAGGAAGTGATTCGGCCGTGTCCCCATGATTTTGCAGTGCGAGTCCAAGATAATACGTCGCATCCACGGACTGCGGATCCAACTCATGCGCGCGACGAAGCTTTTCAATTGCTTGTTCCGATTGGCCAGCCGCCTGCAGTGCTTTGCCTAGCTGCAGATTTGCCTGATAGTCATTCGGCGCAAGTGCCACTGCGGCCGACAAGTATTGAATCGCTTCGTTTATCTTGGTCTCGACCAGGAAAAGCGACCCCAGGTGCACTTGGTACAACACCGTGCTGCCGTCAAGTTGCACCGCTTTACCGAACTCACCCTCTGCGTCCGTATATCTTTTTTGCTCTGCAAGCACGCTGCCGAGATTGTCATGGAGCAAAGCAGAATTCGGCGATGTATCCAAAGCCCCTCTGAGCACTTTCTCAGCTCCGGCAGCATCCCCTGCACCATCCAGCGCACGCGCATAAATCGCGAGTACTCCCGGTTGCAGGTTTACCCCATTCGATTGCAACGCCTTGAATAGCGATATTGATTTCTCCCAGTTGTTCTGCCGGCAATAAGCAATTGCAAGATTCGTCGTTGCGGCATGGTCCTGCGGATCCAGCTTGTGCGCCTGCTCGAGTTCCGCAATGGCCTCGGCGATCTGGCCTTGGCCCAACATTACAGCGCCCAGGGCGCTGTGCCCCGCCGCCACTTTGGGGGCAAGACGAACAGCCTTGGCAAATTCAGCGTGCGCGGTCTTCAGATCACCCCGCGCCGCCGATGCCGTCCCAGCTTTGAACGCTTCTCCGGCCGTCTGAATTGCGGGAGCATTATAGGAAAGTTTGGAGTCCTGCGAGAGCCCACAACCTCCGGCCAGTCCTACATATAGTACGGTCCAGATAAGCCTTTTCTTCACGTTGAAATTGTATCGGTTTCGTGCGAGGACCGCTTCAGGGATGCATATCCATTCCTGTCATCGGCATCGGTTTCCCGCTGATCAGCGCAGGCTTCAGGATCTCGGGATGCAACTCGCGATCGCCCTCACGAATGCGGTACGTGCGATCGGCCACTGCACTGCGAAAGACCTGCGTGCTACGAGATGTCGGCCACCAGATTGTGATCTCATCAGCAACCGTCGCTTTGCCCAGCCCGATATGCTGCCTCAAAGGATTGCCCCCAAAACTCGATCCGTATCCGACAGTCCGGTAGATTTCACGTTTCCCGCTCGGTTCCTTTGTCGTGATTCGGATTCGAGCGCCGAACGCAGCGCGGTTCGACTTTACACCTTCCAGCAGGAGCGTGATCCAGTGATTGCCGTGGCCAGGATTCCGGAACAGAGCGCTCTGATAGACATCCCCTGGAAAGGCTCCGCCCATCTCCGCAAACACGTCCTCATTCCCGTCATTTTCAATATCTCCAAACGCAATGCCGTGGCCCTTTTGCAGATGCCCAAATCCGCCGGATGTAGTCACGTCCTGAAAGCTCTTTCCGGAATTGTTGCGAAACATTCTGTTTGGAAGGAGTGCCTGGTAAGAGGGCTCTCCGGTTCCAAGATAAATATCCAGCCAGCCATCATTATCCAGATCGCCAAAATTGGCGCCCATCGGCAGGATCGCCCGATCAAGATGCATGCGCTTGCTGACATCCGTGAATGTGCCATCGTGGTTGTTGCGATATAGCCGCGGCAGCTCCGCATGGAACGGCTTTCCCAGTTCGAAAGCTCCAACATCCTGCATGGATCCCGCCGAGTAGCCTGAAACAAAGATGTCAGGCCAGCCATCGTTATCGAAATCAAAAAACCACGTCGCGAATGTTTCGCGTTGCTCGGCAACTCCGGCCTGTTCAGTTACGTCCGTAAAATTCCACTTCTCAGCCGCAGGATGCTTCGGATCCCGCGCTCCATCGTTTCGGAAGAGGTGATTGCGTCCTCCCTTCACGGATATGTAGAGGTCGGGCTTGCCATCGTTATTAAAGTCTCCCCACGCAACGCCCTTCACAAACCCCATGTCGGCCAGGTGATTCGGGCCCGCAACTTCAGTAAATGTTCCGTCGCCGTTGTTGTGGAACAGTTGCGATGGGTGCCAGTCGCCCGGCGTTGATTCATGTCCAACGTAGACGTCAAGCCAGCCATCGTTATCGAAGTCTGCCCACGCCGCCGTCTGCGTAGGATGTGCCGAAAGCAGTCCGGCGCTTTCCGTCACATCGTCAAAGGTCCCGTTGCCATTGTTGCGGAGCAGCGACATCGGATACTCGCCGAATTTTCCCCACCATCCTCCGCGGAGCACAAGTACGTCCGGATGACCATCATTGTTGAAGTCTGTAATGGTCAGGTTCAGTCCGCCGATTTCTCCTGTCAGCCCGGCTTCCCGCGTACGATCGGAAAACGTTCCGTCGCCATTGTTGTGCAGAAAACGCAGCTGATCCAATGGACCTGAGGACGAAACCATCAGGTCCATCCAACCGTCTCCGTCGAAGTCCTCCATCACCACACCGCCGGAATGTCCCGTCACGTCCACTCCCGCTGAAGGCGCCATTTCCAGGAACTCACCGATGTCATACTCGGAATCAAAAAGCTTCGCCGGCACCAGCCACTTCGGCGGAACCTGGCGAGGATATTTCCCCAGTTGCATGAATGCCACGTTGAGCAACCATTGTGATTCCGCATCATCGGGATGCTGCTCCAGGAGCGCCGTCAGCTCGCGCTCTGCACCCTGCGCTCCGCGAGTTAACTTGTGCACTGCCGAGGCCTGCAATGGAAATAGACAAGATTTCTGACCATGCAGTTGAAGACAGTTTTCCTGCTCACCGAGTCGAAGATACGAAATCGCCAGCACCTCACGAAGCTGCCGGTCTTGCTCCGGAGAAAGCTTCACCGGACTCTGCTGTGTAAACGCTCGCAGCCCCTCCAGTTCATGAATGGCGGCATCGCTATCGCCTGCCCGCAGCAACTCGTTCGCCAGTTCTTGTCGAACTTTTATCTCCTCCTCAGGCTTGAGTTGAGTTTTCAGGAGTGCCCTGTAGTAACCGGCTCGTACGGCGGACTTGTTCGGATCCGCCTTCCAATCGTTATCGGCAAAGATCTTCTTCAGGCGCTCCGCCATCTTCCGCGTTCCCTGCGACTGATAGAAATTTGGGTTGGCGTCCGCAGTTGAAGATTGTCCGGAACACTGCGCCAACAGTAGTGCGACGGGCAGCGCAAGTCGAACAAAATATGGCGACTGGGACATATGCCGCAATTTAGCACCCGGACAAGGCCCCGACCAGCATTTACCATTCCGCACTTTGCTCTATCAACGCGGGAATCCAAAAGGAATTCCTCCAATTGCAGGCAGATTCCGATGCCGCACCGCCTGCGGCTTCCAATTCCTCTACTATTTGCGTCCAATAGAGAACCGCAGCCGTCTATCGCAACAGTCGCAGGGGTGGATTCCGTCCTGGGAACCGTACCCCCGCTATACGACTGACAACACAGGAATCAAGCTCGCTAAGTCCCGCCAACAAGTGGGAATAAGGAACAGGAAATGGCAAGGACACCAGCAAGATTCTCAACATTCGCCGCGGTGTGTTTGACCGCAGTGCTCACGGCCACACTAGCGATCGCGCAGGATGCTCCGCGCGGGCAGGGTGGTGGCCCTGGAGGCGGATGGGTGATGGGTGGCAACGGTTCGCCTCCTGTTGCCGGCTCCGTAACAGCAATCGGCTCTAACGAGTTCACGGTGAAAACCGTCGAGGGAGAGGTTTACAAGGTAACGTACAGCGTCAATACCCGCTTCATGAAAGATCGTCAGCCCGCAAAAGGCAGCGACGTCAAGGTTGGAGACACGGTCATCGCAGCCGGCGTCGTCGACGCCAAGGCCAAGTCACTGGCCGCCGCATTTGTCGCAGAACTCGACCCCGAACAGGCTAAGCGAATCCACCAGGCACAGGCCAGCTACGGCAAAACCTGGCTGGGCGGAAAAGTAGCCGCCATCGATGAGACCAGACTCACCATCACCGGCATGGACGGAAAGCCCGCGACATTCATCGTGGACGAGAACACATCTTTCAAGAAGCGTCGTGACAGCATAACCCTCGCCGATGTCAAAGTAGGCGACCGTGTCCGCGTGGACGGTGCCATAAAAGATGGGGCCTTTGTAGCTTCAACGCTCAGCGTCTTCGAGCCTCGCCCTGAGGGAGAACGCGGTCCCAGGCAAGGAATGGGCGGCGGCGCGGGTACCGCTGCACCGGCTCCGCAAAATTAGTCGGATCTCCGCTCTCACCCAGCGCCGTGTGTTGAGGTTACATAGTGTTTCCAGTTATTCAGAGCGCGCTTTGTCTAGCACTGCTGGTCCCCTTTATCGGGGAGATACCCTTGATCGCTCAGGACGCTCCAACAGCGGCAACGATAGGCGCTGGCCCCTCTCAGACGCCCCCCGTTGCAGCCTCGGCCGCCAATCCCCCATCCGCGCCAACGCCCGCTGCAGACGTTAAGGGCGGCACCATCCGCGGACAAGTGAAGTCTGGCTCAGTACCTCTTCCCGGCGTCAGCGTGACGGCCACCAACACACTCACCGGCAAGAAGTATTCCACCACCACGGACATAAACGGCAACTTCGAAATGACGATTCCGCAAAATGGCCGTTACGTGTTGAAGACTGATTTTGCAGGATTCGCCGGTGCCACAAAGGAGGCTCTGCTGAATGCGACGAATCGCGATCAGAAAGTAGAGTTTGCCGTCGTGCTCGCATCGCGCGCTGAAGCGCAGGACGCAAAAGAAGCCGCTTCCACAACGCAGCAATCGTCTGGCCGCGGAGCACAGAACCTCAGCCTTTTGGGCGCTCTTGCCGGTGCCGTGCAGGCTGGCGCTGGCGGCGAAATCAGCGGCGTACAACTTCCCTCCGCTGCTGGAAACGCCGACTTCTCAGCCGATTCCGTCGCCGTAAGCGGACAGGCGGGAACCACCAACCCATTCGCTGGCATTGACATGGGCCAGATGCGTGAGCAAATGGAAAACCAGCGACAGCAACAGTCCCTCTCTCAGGTACCAGGCCAAACCAATGGCGGCGGTGGCTTCGGTGGCGGTGGTTTTGGCGGCGGTGGCGGCGGATTCGGTGGCGGTCGCGGTTTCAACTTCCGCAACTTCAAACCCAATCAGCCACATGGTGCAATCTTTTGGAATGGCGGCGACTCAGCCCTGAATGCCCAACCATTCTCTCTCACCGGACACCCCTCTGAGCAACCCGCCTATAACTCCAATCGCTACGGTTTAACGATCATTGGTCAGCCTTACATTCCCAAGCTCACCAAGCCGAATCCGAAAGAGACCTTGTTCCTGACCCTCTACGGTCAAAGGAATTCGTCTCCTTTCGACCAATATGCGACGGTCCCCACTTTGGAAGAGCGTGCCGGCGACTTCTCTCATTTCGTCGACCAGCAGGGCAACTTGATTCCGATTTACGATCCAACCACTCGGCAGCCATTCGCCGACAATAAGATCCCAATCGACCGCCTTTCGAAAGAGGCCGAATCGCTGTTAACCTACATTCCGCCTCCGAACCTTCCGGGATCACTGCAGAATTACCGCCGCCAGACCACGCAAGAAACGAACACCACAAGACTGGGTGTCCGCTACATACGCACCTTGGGGGCAAGCACCAGTCAGATACCGGCGTTCCTCGCGCAGTTCGCTAACTCCTCCGGGCTGCGGCAAAGTATCAACGCAAACTTCAACTACAGCCACTCCGCCAGTGACCGCGACAACGTCTTTGCGGAACTCGGCGGAAAGGTATCCGCTGACGACTACGCTCTCACCGTGGGTTACACACTCGGTTTCGGGAAGTTGACGAACAATTT
Organism: uncultured Acidobacteriaceae bacterium; assembly: GCA_963816335.1. Lineage (GTDB taxonomy): Bacteria > Acidobacteriota > Terriglobia > Terriglobales > Acidobacteriaceae > JANXZS01. The sequence goes on from CAWFKA010000017.1 coordinate 173,417, forward strand.
CTCCGCTGGGTGGAACTATGCGCAATCGCAACTTACCAACTTCTTTACCGGAACGGAAGATGTCGCTACGGAAATCGGAATTCTCGGTCCTGACGGCAGTCCACTCAATTCGAGTCCTTTGAATTATGGTTTGCCAAGCCTGGTGCTCAGCCAGTTCAGCGGCCTGAATCAGACACAGGCCAACCTTCGGCTCACCCAGACTATCTCCGTTTCCGATTCAAGTTCCTGGCTCCACGGAAAACACAACATTCGCTTCGGGGGAGACTTCCGTCGAGTGCACCTTAATCTCCTCGGAGGTACAAACGCTACCGGCACGTTCTACTTCACAGGCTTCGCCACGCAGGCGCCGGGATCTGGAGATAATGGCACTGGCAACTCGAACTCAGGTTCCGCGCTCGCAGACATGTTGCTTGACGTGCCGCAGGAATCCACCATCCAGTCGCCGCAGCAGAAAGCCTACATGCGTGCCAACGTCTGGGATGCATTCGTCCAGGACGACTTCCGCGTGTTGTCCAATCTCACGTTGCTCTACGGCCTACGCTATGAGTACTACTCGCCCTATGTTGAAACGAATGATCGCCTCGTCAATCTCGACCCCAATAGCGACTTCTCTGAAGTGGTGCCGGTCTATCCCAATGGAGTCGGCCCTTACTCCGGCAAATATCCGCGTTCGCTTATCGATCCGGTGCGTACTGCCTTTGCACCGCGAGTCGGCTTCGCCCTTCGGCCGCTAAAAAACACGGTGGTCCGCGGAGGGTACGGCATCAACTTCACAACGGGGCAATATGCGAACTTCATTCAGGACTTCGCCTATCAGCCGCCCTTCGCCAATGTTCAGACGAACCAGGTCACGCAGGGAGCACAGATTACTCTGTCAGACGGATTCCCGGCGCCCCAGAGCGTCGGCAATTTTTCCGCGAACCTGCATTACACTCTGCCTTACGTCCAGGTGTGGAACTTTGACATTCAACGCTCACTTCCACTCGGAATCGTCTTGAACATGGGATACAACGGCGCCAAGGGCACGCACCTCGATATCACCAGCGCTCCCGGTCGTACTGCGTTGGAGTCAACCAGCGGTGTCTACTACAACTACGAGAACTCGGTTGCATTCTCCAATTTCAACGCAGCGGTGGTGCGCGCCCGCAAGCGACTGCAAAACGGAGTCGCGCTTGGCGTAACCTACACGTATTCGCACTCCATCGATAACGCCGGTTCCATCGGCGGCACGTCAACCGTGGTGGCGCAGAATTGGCAGAACCTTGTCGCGGAAGAAGGCAACTCCAGCTTTGACGTCCGCCAAAAAGCCAGCGGCGACTATCTTTTCGAACTGCCCTTCGGTCCCGAAAAAAAATGGCTGAGTGGCGGCGGATGGATCTCGCACACTTTCAGCAACCTCTCACTCTCCGGCGACTTTACCTTCGCCACCGGATTGCCACTGAGTCCCAGGTATGGCGCTGCTGCCGCAGATGTTGCTCGAGGGACAGCAGGAAGCTTGCGCCCGGACATCGTTCCGGGGGCCTCCGTTACTGCAGGTGGACGATCCCTGACGCATTGGTTCAATCCCCTCGCCTACACCGCTCCTGCCCAGCTGTACGGCAATTCGTCGCGCAACTCCATCGCCGGGCCCGGCGTAATCTCAAACGATATGTCGTTGTCCAAGACATTCCATCTCGGCGAAACGCGGAGTCTCGAACTGCGCGCGACAGCGAATAATGTCTTCAATACCGTCCAATACGCCACCGTCGATTCGCAGATAGACTCACGCACCGTCGGTCAGGTCACTTCCGCAGCTACGATGAGGCAGTTCAGCTTTGTCGGGCGCTTTCGCTTCTAGGAGACCGATATGAATCGCACGAACCGGCTCCAACGATTCCGCCCCATGCGGTCGCTGATCGTTCTGGTCATAACCGCATCTGCAATATGCTTAGCTGTGGCGCAGGACGGCCCACCACCTCTCGACAACTCGCAACAGAGGGGCAACCCTTCATTCACGTTGAAAATGAACAGTGATATCGTCCTCACAAACGTGGTTGTGCGCGACAAGAAAACTGGCGAAGTGGTACGCGGGCTGACAGAGAAAGATTTCACCATTCTGGAAAATGGAAAACCGCAAAAACTTGATAGTTTCGATTTTCAAAGCGTGGATATGGCAGCGCCGCTCAACGAAGCGACTGTGAATGGAACCACCGGTCCCATCGTTCTGGGCAAGACACCCGTCGTCTCCAATGACCAACAGTTGCGAAATCATCGACTGATCGTTCTCTTCTTCGATCTCAGTTCCATGCAAGTCGATGACATCGATCGGTCCGTCGGCGCAGCACGCGACTATGTGAATAAGACTATGCAGCCGGCCGACCTGGTCGCGGTCGTTTCTCTTGGAACTTCTCTCTCACTCGATCAGGACTTCACGGCGGACAAGAAAGCCCTGCTCCACGCCATAGGCCGGTACAACGGCACAGAAGGCCAGGGTTTTGCCCGGGGCGACAATGGAACCGCCACAAATACCGTTGAAGATGCAAGTGGCTACACCCCCGATGAGAGTGAGTACAACGCCATCAACACCGATCGCGAACTCTTCGCCATCGCCGCAGTGGCAAGATCGCTAAGCACCATTAATCAAAAGAAATCCATGCTCTATTTTTCCGGCGGACTCACCCGAAGCGGCATTGAGAATCAGGCCTCTCTTCGTGCCGTGGTCAACGCATCCGTTCGCGCCAACGTCTCTATTTACAGCGTCGACACGCGCGGCCTCCAAGCTATTTCTCCTGTCGGGGACGCTAGCACGGGGAGCCTCCGCGGAACTGGAGCTTTCAACGGATCGGCCGTACAAGGGAACTTCGACGCGAACTTCTCTTCACAGGAAACCCTCGCGACTCTGTCCTCCGATACCGGAGGCAAGTCCTTCTTCGACTCAAACGACTTCGCGCCCGCATTCCAGCGCGTCCAACAGGACACGTCAGCGTATTACGTCATTGGCTTCCGCTCGACGAACTTGTTGCGCGATGGGCGATTCCGCAAACTTACCATCAAGCTGAACCGCCAGGATGTAAAACTCGAATACCGTCCCGGCTACTACGCTGCGGCGGATTATCGACACTCCAACAAGGAGGAACGCGAGCGCCAACTCACAGAAGAATTGCAGAGCGACCTGCCGGCGACCGACGTGTCCGTATATCTGCAGGCTCTCTATTTCCGGCTCGACGAGAATCGATTCTATGTGCCCGTGTCCCTAATCATTCCCGGATCGCAAATCCCTTTCGTCAAGGGAAGTGACCGCGACAAAGCCACGCTCGATATCATCGGCGAGGTGAAAGACGCACAGGGCCGCGAGATCGGCGATGCGCGCGAAACTGTGAAGCTGGCCATCAATGAGTCGCAGCAGGCGGCGCAGAAGAACATTCAATACTCCACAGGATTCACTCTTCCCGTCGGCAAGTTCCATCTCAAGTTCGTCGTCCGCGAGAACCAGACAGGACGCATGGGATCGTTTGAAACCGACATCAATGTGCCCGACCTTAAAAAGGTTCCTCTCAAGCTGAGTTCGGTTGTGCTCTCCAGTCAACGCGTTCCAGCTGGAAAACAGAAGACGGAGAACCCTCTCGTACGCGATGGCCTCGAGTGGGTGCCGAATATCTCCCACGTCTTTCGCCAGGATCAACACCTGTACTTTCTCTATGAGGTCTATAGCCCCACTGTGGTGAAAGGCGCCTCCGGCAAAGGCGCGCGAAACTCGGTCAAGTTGCTAACCAGCATCGAAATTCTAAAAGGATCATCCAAGGTATTTGAGACCCCATTGGTCGAGGCGAATGCCAGCAACGTGCCCGGCCGCGATGCGGTCGCGTTTCAATTCGATGTTCCACTCAATGACCTGAAGGCTGGACTCTACACCTGCCAGGTGAACGTGATCGACGACGCTGGCGGAAACTTCAGCTTTCCTCGTATGGCGCTTCTCATTCGCGAAAACGCCGCTCCTGCGCCGGAAGCAAAGCCCGCAGCGGGAACCGGTGCGCCCTAAGGAAACCCGATCGTCACCTGTTTTATCTGCGCCGATTCTCAATCTGAAATTCCACTCCTGGAAAAGGCTGGGTACTAATATTTGAATACTCCGCCGGTTACACACCACAGAACCCCGGTTGACATTACACTCGAAGAACACAATTGAATCACTTGAAGGCGCAACGTGACCGTAATTTCAGGCTGGACCGATACATCGGAAATGAGCGCCCTTCCCGATGCAGTCGTCCACGTGTGGGCATGGCAAAATCACCAGACCCATCAATCGAGCGATCCGGATGTATCCATCCTCAGCGATCAGGAAGTCGAACGTTGTTTGCGTTTTCGATCTCAACGCGATCGCATAAGCTTTGCTACGTCGCATCGCAACACACGGCTCATCCTCGCTCACTATCTGGGCACGACGCCACAGAATCTAACGATCTCTCCGCAAGAGGGCGGCAAGCCGCGTCTCCACGGAGCAGGCGCCGAACGCCTCCGTTTCAACCTGAGTCATTGCTCAGACGTCGGCATGCTGGCCGTCGCCTGGAATATGGAGGTCGGCATCGACGTTGAACAACCGCGCCGCGTTGAGCCTGACGTCGCAGAGAAATACTTCTCTGCTGCCGAGCTACGCGAACTCTCTGCTTGGGATGAGGTGCGGTGGCGTGACGGCTTCTTGCGCTGCTGGACAAGAAAAGAAGCTCTGCTCAAGGCAGAAGGAGTGGGCCTTCGAACTCCCCTCGATGCTTTCGATGTCTCACTCGCGATCGAGGATCCGCGCCTGTTAGCCGTCCGCCCACCAGCAAAATTCAGCTACGCATGGCAGCTCTATGACATCTCGCCGCCAATCACTTACGTTGCCTGTCTTGCAGTTTCGTCAGCTCCGTCCGCAATCGATCGCTACTATTTCCCACTTCGCGATTAGCCAAATCACGCGCGAGTTACAGTCCATGTCCAATCGCCACGGGAAATTTGATCGCATGGAAATCAAAAGCATGGGACGCAATTATTCGAGCTTCTTGAAGACATTGTTCAGCGCTTCAGAAAGCGTGGGATGCGAAAACGTGCCGTCCCGTAACGCCGAATAGCTCAGCTTCCCCATCATCGCGATCTGCAGCATGGATGCAATTTCGCCGCCTTCGATGCCGAGTATCGCCGCACCCAATATTTGACCGCTCTCTGCGTCGACAACCACTTTCATCACTCCGCGAGCCTCCGCCATCTCCAGCGCACGCGCCACGTGCGACATCGGCATGCGGGCAGTTTTAATTTTCCTGCCTTGTTCGCGCGCTTCATGCTCGGTCAGCCCAATGCGACCAAGCTGCGGATCGATAAACACCGTGTACGGCACCATTCGATCCGCAGTGCTCATCTCCCGGCCATCGAGCAAGTTTCCCTTCAGGATGCGAAAGTCATCGTAGGAAATGTGCGTGAATGCCGGGCCGCCCTTCACATCGCCTATGACGAAAACTCCAGCAGCACTCGTTTCAAGCCGATCATTTGCGCGAATAAAGCCGTGCTCGTCTGTCTCAATCTTCGCTGCGCCGGGATTCAGCGTGTCCGTATTCGGCTTCCGTCCCGCGGCTATGAGAAGATGCGATCCTTTGACCGTTTTCACAACATCAGCAGCGGCGAACGTCAGGGAAATATCGTTGCCTGCTTTGCTCACACTGCTGGCCATTGCATTCAGGTGAACGGTGATTCCATCCTCGGCGAAAATGGATTCGATTTCATTCGCGATATCCGCATCTTCGCGATCGAGCAACTGCCGCCCCCGATGAACAATGCTCACTTCTGAGCCGAAGCGCCGAAACATCTGCGCAAACTCCAGCCCGATGTAGCCGCCGCCCACGATGATCAGGTGTTCCGGAACCTTGTCCATTTCCATGAGGGAAACATTGTCCAGAAACGCGACGTTCTCCAGGCCTTCTATCTTCGGAGTAGTCGCACGAGTACCCGTGTTGATGAAAATCTGATTCCCGGTGACGGTACGTTTTCCTCCATCCCTCAGCGCAACCTCGACCGTTTTCTCCGACACGAACGAGGCATCGCCCCAAATCACCTCAAGGTTCGCCGTGCTTGCCAGCCCCTTTTCATTCGCCGTGCGGAATTGGTTCACAATGTCGCGCTTGCGCTGCCTGATCGTGGGCATGTCGATCTTCAGCGCGGATGCATTCACGCCATACTCGCTGCCGCGCCGCGCTAGGTAAGCAACGCGCGCACTCGCCACCATCGTCTTCGTAGGCGTGCAACCCTCGTTCACGCACGTGCCGCCAATGTGCTTCCGCTCAATCACCGCGGTTTTGCGGCCTGCTCCGGCCAACGCTTCTGCCAGCGGATTGCCGCCCTGTCCGGAACCAATCACGAGTGCGTCAAAGTGATCTTGCGGCATCATCCTCCCGGCACTCCGTCGAAATAAACTATGGGGGTTAGAAGCGAGAAACGATGAACAGGCCTGTCCCAATTGCAATGAGATCTTCTGTCAGCGCAACCGGGAAGTCGGGAAGCTTGAAAGCGCCTCTTGATATTGCGCCGAACATAATATCCGCCCAGGCCGCCCACCAGCCCGCCCAGACCGCCCAGCAGAAATGCCACCGCATTCGGCGCGTGCCCGGCAATCGCCAGCACCAGTCCGCACGCGCCGCCAAACAGAAATCGGACGATCAGCGAAATCGCGGTGTTTCGCCCCGGAATGCCCGGCAACTTATCCGCCACCAATTCACCGATCGCAAACAGGCTGAAGATTGCAACGCAGATTGCCATCCGCAGAAAAACAAGACGGGAGCCCACAAGGTTTAGCCATCCCAGGTGAGCGCCCCAGCACACAAGTGCCGGACCAGTCATCGAGCGAAGACCGCACACACAGCCGATACCAAAAGCGAGAGCCAGAACTGTGGGGATACCCATCGCAGCGTCCATCTGTCACCTCCAGAAATTCAGCCCTGATTTACAAGAAGCAACTTGCCCGTAGTCCGTCGTCCTTCAAGGTCGCGATGAGCCTCCGCGGCATTTGCCATGGGATAAACAAATTCCATTCGCACCTTCAACTTCCCGCTACGCACCCAGCCCAGAACATCGGTCGCTCTCTTTTCCAATTCCTGACGAGTATGAATATAGTGGCCAAGTGATGGACGTGTGATGAATAGCGAACCCTTCGTAGATAACTGGATCAAATCGAATGGCGGAACAGCGCCGCTCGATCCGCCATAAAGCGCAAGCAAGCCGCGCGGCTTCAGGCAGTTCAGCGATTTGTCGAACGTGCTTTTGCCTACGGAGTCGTAGACCACGTCCACTCCGCGCCCATCTGTCAGCCTGCGTACTTCATCATCGAAGCAGCATTCCGTGTAGAGGATTACTTCGCTCGCCCCAGCCTCTCGCGCCAGCGCGGCCTTTTCTGTTGTCGATACCGTTGCCAGAACACGCGCGCCAATCTGGGCGGCCATCTGCGTCAGCAGCAAACCAACGCCGCCAGCCGCGGCATGCACCAGCGCCGTGTGCTCGCTCTCCAGCTTGAATGTCGAATGGCTAAGATAGTGTGCCGTCATTCCCTGCAACATCACGCCTGCTGCAACCATCAGATCCACGTCGTCCGGAACTCGAACCAGTTGCGAAGCCGGCACAATCGCGTACTCGGCGTAGGCTCCCAGCACGCCGCACCACGCTACGCGCTCGCCCACCTTCAATCCGTTGTTGACGCCCGGCCCGATCGCCTCAATCGTGCCCGCACCCTCCTGCCCCAGGACTAGAGGCAGGTCGGCCTTATAGCGCCCCTCGCGAAAGTACACGTCGATGAAATTTACTCCCGCGGCATGCACCTTCACCAGTACCTTGCCTTCCGTTGCAGTCGGCACCGGGAGGTCCACATAGCGAAGGACATCGGCGGGGCCAGTCTCGTGGATCTGAATCGCTTTCATGGGTATCCAAGCTCGTTCCCGGCAGGAGTATTCCAGATCGCATAATCCGAACGAATTCCCCTCAGACAGCGGAGAGGCGGTTTGCTCGCTTCCAGACTACACAAAGGAATCGTTTCTAGGATGCAACGAGGGCCTTGCGCGAAGCAAGGCCCTTGAGGGATATCATCAACAATCTTCGTCAGTTGTCGCGCAGCATGCTCGGCTCTTCCGGACTCCGCAGCCTAACCAGCCGGTCAACGGTGTACGGCGCACGATTCGAAGAGGTGTGGTAATGCCGCACCTGCAACTCACCCAGAAGCCCGATCGCCAGCATTTGAATGCCAGCCAGCATTAATACGCCCGCAATTACAAACAGGGGGCCATGCTCGTCCATTACATGCTGGTGCGTCAGCACCTTCAGAGCCAGCAGGAACATTGAAATTCCGGAGCCCATCAAAATACTCAACGCGCCAAACCCACCAAAGAAATGCAGCGGACGCGTCATGTACTTCAGCAGAAAGCGAATTGTCATCAGGTCAAAGAACACCCGAAACGTTCGCGAAATCCCGTAATGCGACTTCCCTTTTTCGCGGTTCACGTTCTTGATAGGAATCTCGCAGATACTGGCCCCGTACCACGAAGCCAATGCCGGGATGAACCGGTGCATCTCGCCATATAGCGGAATGTTCTGGATCACTTCGCGGCGATACGCCTTGAAGGTCGTGCCGAAGTCGTGGATGTCCACGCCGGACAATTTCGCCATCAGCCAGTTCGCGCAGCGCGAAGGAATACGGCGCATGATGAAGTTATCCACGCGATCCCTGCGCCATCCACTCACAACGTCATAGCCTTCTTCAAGCTTGGCGAGAAAGTCGGGAATCTCTTCCGGCTCGTGCTGCAGATCGCCGTCCATCGCCAGGATGAACTCTCCCTGCGCATGGTCGAAGCCTGCTGCCAGTGCCGAGGTCTGTCCGAAATTGCGGCGCAGCTTAACTACCAGCACGCGGCTGTCTACCGCGGCAATCTCTTCCAGAAGTTTGTAGGTGCGATCACCAGACCCGTCGTCAACAAAAACCAGCTCAAAACTCTCCCCGACCTGCTCCATTACGTTCTTCAGGCGGTCGTAGAGAGTCGTGACGTAATCTTCTTCATTATGAAAAGGAACGACGACAGAGTACTTTGGCATATCTAGGAAGTATACCTCCGGTGCACCCGGCTTACCGCCGGGTAAACACGCAAAACGTGGGTTGAACCCTCTTAAGTATCAGACTCAGGACACTGCCATAAGTAACATTTTCTGCGATGTAACATGTGTTACTTTGCCGCTGGAACCGTTCGTTCGCGATATGCAGATATCTAGTGGCGAATCTCATCCTCGAGAATCGCCATTGCCCGCTCGCAGTCTTCGCGGCTCACATCTCGATGGGTCACCAGCCGCACTGTATGTGGCCCTGTGGTGCTGCACAACAGTCCCATGCTGCTTCGTCCTGGCCTGCAAGCGCCATCGCGTCGCCACGGTCCTTAAGATCGAAAATCACGATGTTGGTCTGCACCGTTTCCACGTCGATCGTCGCCTTCGGCATCCGCGCAACCGCCTCTGCAATCAGCCTGGCATTGGCATGGTCTTCCGCCAGCCGTTTGGGCATTTCCTCCAGCGCAATAATCCCCGCCGCCGCCAGCACCCCAGCCTGCCGCATGCCGCCGCCAAGCGCCTTGCGAAAGATCCGCGCTTTATCGATCAGCTCCCGGCCGCCCACAATCATCGATCCCGCCGGCGCGCACAGTCCTTTCGATAGGCAAAACATCACCGTCGAAAACCCCTCGCGTCAGCTCCTTTACAGGCACCCCGAGGGCAATAGAGGCGTTGAAAATGCGCGCCCCGTCCAGATGCACCGGCAATCCGGCCTTTTTTGCCCCGTCCCAGATCTCTTCGAGTACCGGCAGCGGAGTCACAGTTCCGCCCGCCATATTGTGCGTATTTTCAAGCGAGATCAGCCCCGTCTGCGCTCGGTAGTAAATCTTCGCGCCGATCGCCGGTTCAATATCCTGCCATTTCAGGATGCCGCGCTCGGCAGGCACCGTCCGCAGATGGCAGCCGGAGAAGGCCGACACCATCGCCATTTCCCACTCGCCAATGTGCGCCTTGGATTCGCAGATCACTTCCTGCCCATGCTGCGGTGTGCAGCCGGATTGCGACCTGGTTTCCCATGGTTCCCGTCGGCACAAAAATCGCCGCCTCGCGCCCAAAGATCGCAGCCGCTTTTTCCTGCAGGAGATTGATCGTCGGATCCTCCCCGTACACGTCGTCGCCGACCTCGGCAGCAGCCATCGCAGCCCGCATAGCAGGGGTAGGACGCGTGACCGTGTCACTGCGCAGATCGATTACCCCTGTAGGCCTCAGTTCCGCCGAATCCGGTACCGCAAGTACTTCAGATGACATGGTGTCCCTCAATTTTCCTTGTAATGCATTCAGGCAACCTTGCATCAGTCTACTGAGATCAAACTGTGCTCCAGATCCCTCGCCCTGCCTGCCGCGATAAACCGGCCAAATACCTCGTTCGACATCAGCCGTCCTCGACTCGTCAGCCGCAACCAATTGCCGTCCTTTTCGAGGAGTTCTTCGTCCACCAGCGTGTCGATCCGCGGCCTGAATGCCGCAAGTGTCTCCCGACCATATTTGCGGGCTAGCGTGCAAGATTTATGCCCTTTGTCAGCCGCAGACCTAAAAACCATTCCTCTTCCAGTTGCTCCACTTCGCTCAGATGGAGAACGACGGGATCCCGCTGATTTTCGAGGAAATCGTCCAGACTTTCGCTCGTCGCCAACCGGATCGTGTGCCCGTCCCTGCCCAGCAGCATGGAGTGCGCATCCACTCCCATCCCCAGGTAAGGAGCCCGCTGCCAGTACTTCAAGTTGTGCCGCGACTCTGCGCCGTCCCGAGCGAAATTTGAGATTTCGTACTGGGCAATTCCCTGTGCCGCAAGATAGTCGATTCCCGCCAGATACATGTCCGCCATCGCATCGTCATCCTGGCACCGACGCCGCATGGTATCGCCCGCCCTCGGCCAGCAATTCCCTGCCGAGCCGCGAGTCCTCATCGACCTCCAGCATGTAAAGACTGGCATGATTCGCGCCGGTGCCGCCAGTACCTCAAGCGACTCCTCCCAGGATTCCATCGTCTGGTAGGGCAGCCCGGCAATCAGGTCCACATTCACTGACGGATTCCCGCCCCCAGCACTCGCTCCACATCGCGAATCGCTGTCTCCCGGTTGTGCAGGCGCCCCGTAACCGCCGCCTCGCGATCCACGAACGATTGCACCCCGAAGCTCACGCGATTCACGCCGCACTCCACCATCGCCGCCAGAAACGCGTCGTCGATCTGGCCCGGAGCACACTCAATCGTGATTTCCGCCGTTGGAGCAACCTCGAATTATCCCGAATCGCGTCGAACAGCCTCTGAACAGCTCCGGAGGCAGAATGCTGGGTGTGCCGCCGCCAAAGTAGATCGAATCCACCTTCGCCGGCAAACAGTCTGGTGCCGCTCCGCCCAGCCCCGAATCGCGCCAAGATCGTCGCAAAGCCGCTCAACATAGCGCTGGAAATTCGCTTGCCGGGTACACACCCGAAGCAAAGTTGCAGTAGCTGCACTTCGACCGGCAAAACGGAATCGACAGGTAGATGCCGAGCGAATCCATGGTTGGAACCATCTAATTCCATTTTCCCACGCCCGGGCAGGTATTCACGCCAATTGGATGAAACAAGTTTCATCTCTGGTCACCACCGCCCGGCCGGGGACACCGTAGAATAGTTGGACGGGATCATGGCTGAAGAGAAAACCGAAGCAGAATCCCCAGAAGGACGATGATGTGGTCGGCAAGGCTTACGACGGACGCATCGATGCGTCGGCTGGTCGCCTACCTTCGTCCCTACAAATGGCAGGCCGTCGTCTCCCTTATCGCGGTCCTTCTCAAGGCGGTCTTGGATGTGCTCGGCCCCTTCCTCGTCATGGTTGCCGTTGACCGCTACATGACGTTGCAGCCGGAACGAGCACCTTAACTGGTTCACGCGGCGCCTCAGCCCCAATCCCATGCACGGAATCTCGCAGCTTGCCGGAATCTACCTGGCATCGCTGATCCTGGCCTTTGGGCTGGAATTTGTTCAGACCTACCTGATGCAATGGACCGGTCAGAAGGTCATGTTCGACATGCGCAGCCAGATCTTCCGGCACCTGCAGCGCATGCACGTCGGCTTCTTTGACACGAACCCCGTCGGCCGCCTGGTCACGCGCCTCACCGGCGACGTCGACGCGCTCAACGAGATGTTCACCTCCGGCGTCTTTTCCATCTTTGAAGATGTCTTCGTGCTCGC